>NZ_JAIOGQ010000018.1 GCF_019904135.1 Paenibacillus caui
ATAAGTGTAAATGCGGATTCGAAAAACATAGAGATTTAGTCGGTGCTATGAATATTCGATATGCACCTATGATTGATGGTAACAGTCAATCAGCCTAAGATGCTATATGCACTGTCTTAGGAGGGGCGATGAGATGCCCTCATCTTGAAGGCTGTTCAAAACAGAAATGGACTGCGAACGTTTAGTCATTCAAGAATCCCACCCGTCACACCGTAAGGTGTAGGGCTTGCGACTTTAGTCGTGGGAGTCTCAATACGATTCAGGAGTGATCCATCCATGAAAATACGCCCGACTGCCATTGAAGCGCTGACGAATATCGGCTTTTCCGAATACGAAGCGAAGGCCTACTTGGCTCTATTAATGCATCAGCCTGAAACGCCATACGAAATGGCCAAAAAATCCGGAATACCCACCTCCAAAATATACGAAGTCGTCCGGAAATTGGCGGAAAAAGGGTATATTCTCCCCGTTACCGACAACGAGGACGGGCGGCTGTATGCCGCGATGGAGACGGATGAGCTCGCATCCAAAGAAACGCAAAAGATCGTCCAAAGTTTAGAGACGGTGTCCAAAACGATTGCGGATGAAAAAGCGAAAAGCAATGAGCATTACATTTGGCCTCTGGCGACGAGCGAAGAAGCGCTGGCGAAGGCCGGACAAATGATCGAAACTGCCGAACGGGAACTATTAATCGCCATGTGGCGGGAGGAATCCATTTCCCTTCTTCCGCACATTAGACAAGCTTCCGCAAGAGGAGTCCGCATCGCTGTCATTCATTACGGAGAGCATCAGATCGAAGATATCGGACCTGTCTACCGACATCCGATCGAGAACACGATTTACGAGGAGAAAGGCGGACGGATCCTGAACATTGTAGCGGATCGGGAACAATCCTTGACGGCGACGTTCTGGACGAATGGGCAAGTCGAGGGCGGCTGGACTCGAAATAAAGCTTTCGTTACGGTAACGGAGGATTATATTCGCCATGACATCTATGTCCTCAAAATCGAGCAACGGCTGGAACCCAAAATAACCGATTGGTCCTCTTTGCGAAACGTGTTCACCGATTCTTAGCGGCTACGCCTGGTAACGATAAAAGGTTGCACACAAAAGAAAATGACCCCGGAAGGGTCATCATCATAGTTCTACGGGAAGTCCGCTTAGCTGGTCGTAGAAAGGTTTCGCATACCCGCTCACATCGGCAAAACCGGTTCCGTCCGCATAATGAACCGTCGCTCCGAAATGCCAACTTCCTTGCCGTTGCATCGAGCCGTCCCGATCAGACATGCTTTCCCATTCGCCTACCGTCAGTTTGCCACCGTCGCTGCTGAAAGCCGACACTTTCCTGCAGCCTTGTTCGAGCGCGCCAAGGACAATGTAGCTGAAGGATTCTTCGGATTTATAAGTCAGTAATAACTCTTCAGGAGGGATCAAATTTTGAGAAAAATACCCGTTGTTCCAGGGAAATCAATAGGCCTAGCAAAACTTGGGATGAACGAAAATGAGATCAATCAACTCATAAGAGACAGTGGTATTTGGTATAGAGTAGAGTATACTGATGGTTTGGCAAGCTTTATCGAGGTTCCGCCCGATGATACAGAGGGGTTCTTTTTTCATGAAATTGATCTATTCCGAACAAAAGTAAGAGAGTTAGTTTCCCAGTTGGATAGTATTTCACCGTATGATAAGAAACATCCAGCATTAGGCTCTACGTATGTTTTCCCTGAAATTGGACTTTCCCTTTGGAGATCCAGTAGAACAATCGAAGAGGATATTCATAAGGATTGGTTCAAAGAGCTCCCGCTTGATCTACAAGAAGATGAACTGAAATTTCTGTATTTTGAATCTGTAGGTGTTTTTAGAGTAGAGGATAAAAGATATACAAGCTATGACTTGTACACTTTTTAAAATCAAACTCAGCAGTAATAGTGCAATTTAGTGATCGTGCCTAATTAAATGGCCTTCGAGGAATAATGGTCAAGGCCTGATTTAGCGGATATTGAAAAAGCGAGGCTGCAAGCTGAAGACAGAACTCAACCGGGCATTAAATACTATTTGCTCTCGTTGATAACAAATAAAACACCACTAAGAATCAGGATGGAGCCGATCCAGAACGTTACACCTATGTCCTCTCCTAAAACAAGCCATCCGAGTAATGTCCCAACCACGGGCTGAAAGAAGAACAATAGCCCTCCGCTTGAGGCGTTAAGCAGCTGCAATCCGCGATTCCAAAGCTGAAAACGCCGATTGTCGCTAAACAAACCAAAAGTCCTAACCAAGTGTTTTTCATTTAAGTATCACTCCACTAAGGGTGGAAAAGTGCTACGGGTGCATCGTTCTCAAATAATGGAGCCCGGTACATGTTCATTCACCTCGAGTCCAATTGAATCTGTTTTCTAACAATGATAAGTATATTGAGAATTCAGAATAAATAAGTTGGTTAAAAATGGAACATAAACTGGTATAATATCCCTGAAAGGACAGCCATTAGGGTGTGAATGCTAGTGGCGGGTTTAAACGAGAAGGGGGATTTTTATATTGATCAAAAGAATCAGGCTTGCCTCATCAAGCCTATGGAACAACCTGAATTTCAGACAGTTATGGATCGGTCAAACAGTTTCTGTAATGGGGTCGCAAATTACGTTCATGGCCATCCCGCTTATCGCGGTCGTTATGCTTCAGGCGGATGCCGCGCAAATGGGTCTGCTGACAGCAGCCTCCACGGCTCCTTTTTTTATTATCGGTTTATTTGCCGGAGTCTGGGTTGACCGGGTAAATCGTCTTCCTATCCTCATTTACTCCAATCTGATCGCTGCGCTAATTTTAGCGCTCATCCCTGTTTTGAACGGGCTTCAGCTGCTGAATATGTGGCTGCTTTGTCTGATCGCTTTTTTGACGGCCTCATGCTCGATGATTTTTCAGTTTGCTTACCAGTCTTTCCTGCCGACTATCGTGAGCAAAGAAGCATTGACGGAAGGAAACAGCAAGCTGGAGGCTACCCGTGCTACGACTCAATTTGTCGGGCCCAGCGCAGCCGGATCGCTGATTCAGGTTTTAAGCGCTCCGGTAGCCATTTTAGTAGATGTCCTTACATACATTGTATCCATCTTTTTCTTTAGGAGAATCAAGGCTAACGAAGTCAAACCGTCATTGCCCAGAAAAGGCATGCTGAAACAAATTACAGGCGGTTTTGCGCATATTTTTACCAGCCCTTTTCTGCGGACCATTTCGCTCACTACCGCCATCCTCAATTTTTCCCGCTGTGCATTCGATGCGGTCTATATGCTTTTTCTGGTGCAAAATCTTTCCGTAAATCCGGCCCAGATCGGTTTGATCTATGGTGTCGGGAGTGTCGGCTCCATTGCGGGAGCCTTGCTTTCAAATCGGCTGGCCCAAAAAATAGGCATAGGCTCTGCGATTATCGGTGCTGCCGTCATGATTGGAGCAGGTCTGATGATGGTTTCTTTTGCGGCGGGTAATTTCTATTTGATTCTGCCTTTGCTGTTTTTGGCTCAAATGTGTTCTTCCTTGGGCAATTCCGTTTATTTTATCACCCAGGTCAGTATAAGACAGGCCGTGACGCCCAATGAGATTATGGGGCGGGTGAATGCCACGCAGCTTTTTATCAGCCGCGGCGCAATTCCGCTGGGAGCATTGCTGGGGGGGATCGCGGGATCGTGGCTCGGGCTTCGCTGGACGATCTTCTTGGCAGGCTGTCTGTCTCTTTGTTCCGTTGCCCTATTGATGCTGTCTCCTGTCCGTACCGTTAACCGCTCGGCGGAGCTGATCGCACAGCAAGAAAGTGCGTGACACCAAAGGGCGCTCAAACCCGAAAATCTCCTTGAAGCGCAGGCAGTGCCCTGTGCTTTTTCATGACTTCCCGCATATAATGGAACCCCCTTGGCGGATTTCGTCACAAATCAAAAAATCCGCTCCGCGCGGATTCTTGATTTTTTATCGTTTTCGTTTCCCGTTCGTTGAACATCGATCAGGTTGCGCTGTTTGCCGCTGCTTGGTGCCTTTTCTGAATTTGGTGCATTCCCATGATCACCGTCACAAGCTCGTAAGTATTCAAATCAGCACATTGATTGTTCAGAAGAAAAGCACCTGAAGAAAACCAACCATTTACTTGTTTGAAACTGGCCACAATACCGGATTCATCGGATATCTCATATTCCCTTGAAAACGCCGGGGATGTTATTTCGTAACTCCCTCGTCCTTGGGTTTCATATGTGAATTTCTTGGTGAAAAATGCAACTCTGCTTCGGAGTACGCCGAGCGGTCTTCCATCGCCACCGGTAACCTCCCATTTGCCTGAGAAGAACGGAAAATGCCCTTTGCACAGCAGCTGGCCATTCTGCCCATACACATCGATCGCCGAGCTAAAAGCGCTCTTCAAATCTAGATGGCCGACATTTTCTCCCTGTTCATTCAGAATCTCCGTAACACCGGTACTAAAAAAATTATCCCGAAAATACAGATTCAATAACCTCGCCTCCTTCTGGAATACTGCGATGCAGAGGATCATGGTTTACAATTATTCCCAATCATTCTTCAACTATTGTTCAGTCATTGCCTTTCCCAAGGCCATGCAAAATGAGCTTAATCGCTTGCTCCGTTTCGGCTTCCTCATCCCAGGGATCGTCCGGGAACAGAAGAAACTTTTCGGCAAATAAACCTATAATGGTAGATGCCATGAAACGCACGGCCATTTCAGGCGAAATATCTTTAAGCTGTCCCTGCTGTTGATAATAAACGATAACCTTGCGGATTCGGGCGGCAATTGGAGCTCCGACCCGCTGAATGAAGGCTTTCTTCAGTTCGGGCTGAAACGGAATTTCCTGGATGAGAATCTTGATGACTTTCATATGTTTGCGCGCAAAGGCGATACGGTTGGCAATAACGGCCCTCAGAAAATCCTCGAATGTATCGTAAACCGGATCAAGCACTTCTTTGAGATTATTGATGATAAACGGAGCTACCAGTCTGCCCATAAGCGGCGATACAATCGAAAGAAGCAGGTCCTTTTTTGTCTTGTAATGCCGGAAAATGGTTCCTTCCGCTACGCCCGCACGCTGGGCAATCTCGCTTGTCGATGCGGACGCATAGCCTTTTTCGGCAAAAATTTCAACGGCGGATTGGATAATTTTCAGCTGCTTGGCCGTCATTTTGCGATCCTCATCCAACAGGGACAGCTCCTGCAGCCATTGTTCAATCTCCTGATCCTGCTGACGAGTCATGGCCTTTCCCCTTTCTGGTATTCATCACCCTTTCAATCATTTTAACATACCCGCCTAGATTTTGCGGTGTTTCCGAAGCGCGAGGATGTTCAGCACCGTAAACAGCAGACAGAATCCAAGCAGAACATATACGCTCTGCGCTATGGCGCTCCAGCCTTGTCCCCTGATCATTACGTCGCTAAGTCCCTGCGCACCGTAGTACATAGGCATAACTACCCGGCAGGCGGCCAGCCAGTCAGGCAGCGTATCCAGATTGAACAATCCGGAGAGAAACAGCTGCGGGACGATAATGAGCGGTATAAACTGAATCATTTGCAATTCATTGTTGGCGTAAGCGGAAAGCAGCGTCCCCAGCGTGAGGGCGGTTAATGACAGCAGCAGCGTAAGCAGCAGCACATAGCCGAAGGAACCTGCCATCACGATCCCAAGCACTTTGATGCTGTACCAGGTAATGAGCAGGGCTTGGGCGATGGTGAACAGCCCGAACCCGCCTACGTAGCCGAGCACAATTTCCGAACGTCTGACGGGGGAGGCGAGCAGCCGCTCCAGCGTTCCGGTCGTCCGTTCCCTCAGGAAAGCGACGCCTGCGATCAGGAATACGAAGAAGAAAATAAAAAATCCGATTAAAACGGGTCCGAGATGATCAATGGTGCTCATGTCTCCGGAGCCATGCAAATAGGTGATTTCGGGCTTCGCCGCATCGGCTCCCGGATTTTGACCGGAAAGGGCGCTCTGCATCAGCTCCATGACCGAACGATTGGCGGTGGGGTCGCTTCCTTCAAGCCTTATGGCAGGCGCCTTATGATTCCCGGCGGAGACAACCGCATCGATTTCCTGTCCTTGCAGCGCTTTTTCAGCCTGATCCGAGCTGTCGTAAACGATGACCTTGGCGTCTTGCTTCTCCAGCATGGCGGCTAGAGCTGTAGAATTGCCGGTGATCCCGATCCGGGGAACGTAATCTTTGCCGTTAAAGACCAGATTCATGAGGGTCAGCACCAGAAGCGGAGCAATGAACATAAGCGCAACCGTCCGTTTGTCCCGCCGGAACTGCCGCAAAATGCGGAGCATAATGGCCCAGGTTCTCATTTGGCTTCACCTCCAAATTGAATAAAGGCTTCTTCGATCGTGGCAGCGCCGGTCGTCCGCAGAAGCCCGGCCGGAGTACCCTCAGCAATGATATGTCCGCTGCGAATCATGGCCAGGCGGTCGCATTTCTCCACTTCATCCATGACATGGGTCGTCAGCACAACGGTGGTACCCCGTTCATTCAGCGCCTTAAGCTCTGCCCAGATCGACTGGCGCAGCAGCGGGTCAATCCCGACGGTAGGCTCATCAAGCAGCAGAATCGGCGGTTCATGCAGCAGGGCGATCGCCAGCGACAGGCGCCGCTTCATTCCGCCCGAGTACTGCTGAACTCTTTTGCCCAGGTGCTCTTCCAGATTCACAAGCTGCGCCGTTTCCAGAATCCGCTGCGTTCTTCGTTTGCCGCTCAAGCCGTACAGGGCGGCGAAGAACTCCATGTTTTCCCGGGCGGTCAGCTCATTGTACAAGGCGTCGGCCTGAGCCATATAGCCAATTTCCTTAAGCATGGACAGTTTGGGCAGCCGTGTGCCGAGGAGCTTCACCTCCCCGGAGGAAGGGGCGTCGATCCCGGCGAGCATCTTCACCAGAGTCGTTTTTCCGGAGCCGGACGGTCCAAGCAGCCCGAAGGTTTCAGCCGGCATAATCTCCAGATTGATATCGCTGAGAATAGTTTTGCCCGCGAACGACCGGCTGACCTGGCTGGCCGATAGAACGGGGGAAGCGGAGGTTTGCACAAAAATCACATCCTTATTTTTAGAAAATGAGTGATTACTCACTTCAATTATGAGTTCATTGTAAGCCCTGGGGCGGGAAAAGTAAATAGCCGAATTTTCTTCTAACAACAAGACGAAAAAAACCGGCGTAAATACGCCGGTCAAAATCCAGTCTCCATCATGTCTAAAAAGTCTATTACATCACTTTTATTTTTCGCTCGGCTGCGAGGGTACGCAGCTCCACATTGACTTTCTCTTTCTCCTCAGCACTCATCTGCAATTGAACTCCATAATACTGGTACGGGCTTTCCAGTTCCCGCTGCCACCGGATTCGGCCGGGAAATACAAACGGCTCGTCATTCAACTGCATATGCACCAAACATTCTATGGAATGGTCGGCAGCATGCAAATCTAGCTGACTACGGATTTTACAGCCATTCTTACTGATGTCAAGCAGTTCCACCTGGGCCAGCCTGCCTGTTACCGGCATCCGGTCGATGGCAGTAATTTCGATCCGGCAATCAAGCGGCGCTTCCATCGAGTAACGAAACGGTTCTTTTCTGCGTGTAACCATCAAGCAATCCTCCGACAAAGGTCATTTGATCCAATTATAACCATTCAGCCCTGGAGAGGGAACATGATCTAGCAAATTTCGGGGATTAAACAGGTTTGTTCAGCATTCTGCCCTGGCGTGATTGTACAGTTGCTCGTAATATCCGTGCATCTTTAGCAGCTCTTGGTGCGTTCCTTCCTCGACAGCCCGGCCGTTCTTCATGACCAGGATGCGGTCGGCGTGCATAACGGTCGATAAACGGTGAGCAATGACAAGCGTTGTTCGTCCCCTCGAGACAGTCTGCAGCGCGTTCTGGACAAGCTGTTCCGTCTGTGAGTCCAGATTCGCGGTGGCTTCATCCAGGATCAAAATTTTAGGCTTGAACACCATGATTCTTGCAAAAGAAATCAGCTGGCGTTCACCGGCGGAAAGGCCGCTCCCTCTTTCGTACAATGGCGTATCGTAGCCTTTAGGCATTCGCATGATCATGTCATGGGCGCCGACGAAGCGGCAGGCATCGACCACTTTTTCCCGGGAAATATCGCTTTGGAACAGGCGTACATTGTCCAAAACACTGCCGGAGAACAGATACGGCTCCTGCTGGATCAGACCGACGAGACGATGCAGCTGATGCTGCGGAATGTCACGGATATCGGTCCCGTCAATTTCTATACTGCCATTGTTCACATCGTAAAACCGGTTAAGCAGGCTGATGAGCGTACTTTTTCCGGCTCCGGTTGTTCCGACGATCCCGACCATTTCGCCTGAAGCCAGATGCAGATCAAGATGCGGAATAACTGGCTTGCTTAACGAATAGCCAAAGGAGATGTCATTAAAGTCGACTTTCCCCTGAACCGTGTCCAGTTGAAGGTTCCTTCTGCTGGCCTGTTCAGGTTCTTTGACAGCCGGCTTGGTGCTGAATATTTTCCAGATCCGGTCCATCGACACGATGGTTGACTGAAAAGTATTCCACTGCATTGTAATCTGGTTGATCGGTTGAAAGAACTGTCGGATATAGCTTGTGAAGGCGTAAAGCACGCCCACTTCAATCTGATTGTGAAACACGGCCATCCCGCCAAGCCAGACGACAAGCACCAGCGCGACGTTGCCAAGTATATCGAAAGTCCGGTTGAAGAGAACGTTGGCGCGAACTTCCCGCATCATGCCCTGCCAATAGCTTTGGTTATTCTCGTTAAAGCGGCGGGTTTGCTCTTCCTCCTGCCGGAACGCCTGAATCAGTCCCATTCCGGACAGATTTTCGGCGACAAAGCCGATGAGCCGCGACAGACGGCTCCGTGTTACCTGATAAGCCTCGCGCAAATAGCGTCGGAACAGAAACGCGACAAGTCCGATGACGGGCAGCGCGATCAGGCAGTACCAAGCGAGGGCAGGGTCAAGCCGGAACATGAATACGATAATCAGAATGAGCGTCATTCCGTCGCGAATCAGGCTCAGCAGCACCTGCGTGAAAAATTGGCTGATAGTCTCCGTATCACTGGAAACATTCGTCACGAGGCTGCCGCGATGAACCTTGTCGAAATACGACATCGAGAGCTTTGAAATGTGCTCGAACAAATCGTTCCGGATACGCGCCACAATGCTTTGTCCTGCATATTGCAGCAAATTGTTTTGCAGATAAGTGAAAATAAAGCTGACGATGGATATGCCGAGATAAACGCCGGCAATGATGGCGATAAACCCAAAGTCGGTCTTTCCTCCTGCCAGGTGATCGTCAATAGCGATCTTAACCAGATAGGGCTGAAGCAAATCGGCCGAGATGCCCAGAAGCGCGCAGAAAAAGATGCCGATAAATGTGAGACGGTGCGGTTTGGCATAAGCAAACACGGCCTTGAACGCCTCGTAGGACCTGTTTTTTTCCTGTGTCTGCGCCTTCGCTGCTTGCTCTGCCTGCATGGCGGAGGATGCGGAATTAGGCATGCTGTAATCCCTCCTGTTGAATCCGATATAGCGAAGCGTACATGCCTTCCGGATGCTGCATCAATTGTTCATGGGTGCCGCGCTGCACAATACGCCCTTCATCCAGAACGATAATCTCATTCGCATGCTGGACGCTGCTGATTCGGTGGGCAATGATCAGCGTTGTTTTTCCCCTGCGGTCTTTGACCAGATTTCCTAGTATGCCTGATTCCGTTAAGGCGTCCACCGCGCTCATGCTGTCGTCAAGAATGAGAAATTCCGGCTTCTTCATCAGCCCTCTTGCCAAACTGGCCCGCTGTCTTTGCCCGCCGGACAAGGTTACGCCCCGTTCGCCCAGCTTGGTTTCAAACCCTTCCGGAAATGAATTGACGCTTTCGAGCAGCAAAGCTTGCTCCGCCGCAAAGCGAATTTGCCCCATGTCCGCCGAGCGGTCGCTGAACGAAATGTTGTCGGCGATATCGGTGCTGAACAGGAAGCCGTCCTGCGGCACGTAACCGATCTTTCTCCGGAGCGTTTCCAGCGTAAGCTTGGTGATGTCCTGGCCGCCTATCGTAATCGTGCCTTCAGGCGGTTCGTAAATACGCAGCAGCAGCTTGGCGAGAGTGGTTTTGCCGCTTCCGGTCCGGCCGATCAGTCCGACCGTATGGCCTTCGGGGATGCTGAAGCTGATATCGTCGAGCGCTTTGTCGGTTGATCCGGGATAGGAAAAGGAGAGGTGATCGAAAACAATGCTGCCGGCGGAACGCAGCGGAACGGCGGATTTGCGGTCCCGCACGCTGGGAACCTCCGCGAGGAGCCGGTTGACGCGATCCAGCGAAGCGCCTGACCGTTGCATCATGTTGATGACATTTCCGATTTGCTGCAGCGGTCCCGTCAGCATGCGGAGATAGAAGGTAAGGGCGACGAAGCTGCCGAGGGTCATTCGATGCTGAAGGGTCATATAGCCGCCCACGATCAGGGACACTGCCAGCGACAGAGCGCCCAGAAAGGGAAGCAGCGCTTGAAACAGGGAAGAGAGCCGCACCAGATGCAGCTGGGCGCCTCGTACGTTCTCTACCGTACTGCCGAACCGCTGCCGGGCTGTTTCCTCAATGGCGAACGTCTTGGTGACCCGGATGCCGCCGATTTGTTCGTCGGCGGATTCCGTCATCGAGGCGAGGTTTTCCTGCACGGCCATGGATCTCGCGCGAATGCGGGGACCAAAATACGTGACGAGGAACGGGATCAAGGCAAGCGGACAGATGCTGACCAGCATCAGGGATGCGGGAATGCCGGTAATCAGCATCATGACGATGCAGGAGATAACCATAAAGACGGCGTTAGTTGTTTGGGTCATCCCGAAAGAAATAGCTTCCCGAACGGACGTAACATCGTTCATAACATAGCTGAGCAGCTTGCCTGTGCCCTGCTTGGAGAAATAGTCCTCGCTGAGGCGGGAGAATTGGGCGAAAATTTTGCCCCGCGTCAGAAATTCAAATCTTCGGCCCAGACGCATAATCGTGAATTGCCCGAGCCCGAACAGCACGCCGTAGGAGACTGCAATGGTCAGCAGCATAAGGCTGTAACGGATGATACCCTGTTGCCCGAGCGAGCCTTCCTTAAGGCCGTCCGTCACTTTTCCCAGAACCTGCGGAAGCAGGGCCTGAACACCGTTAGAGGCGATGATCAGGATTACAGCGGTCAAATAGAGGGGCCAATTTTTCTTCAAATAAGCAGTGAGCAGTTCAAAACTCTTCAAGATTGCCGGTCCTCCTTCTTGCTTGTTCACGGTGATGCACGTTTTTTTCTAAAGCCACTATATAAAATATAACATATTTAAAAAATTCCGTGTTTCTGGATTCGGATCTATCTGTGAGCGTACCTGGCGATTTCTGTTTTTAGGCCTTTGTTCGCAGGGAATCTTAGACCTTGAGCCTGTTGAACATCTATTTTAGAAGTGATAGGTTACTGTAAGAGGCTTACAATTTTTCCTCTTCCTATGGGAAGCCTGTTTTGCTTAAAATTGACCGTAATACCATTTTAGTCATTTCGTGTTGTTGAAGGCCGCAGTCATTGCCGAAATCATAAGTGAGGAGTGAGTAGCATGTCTCGATCCATTTCCATTCCGCAGCCGAAAACATTTGGTCCGCTAGGCAATTTGCCGCAGCTGAATCTGGAAGAGCCTGTGCAATCAATGGTTAAGCTGGCCGAAGAATACGGCCCCATTTTCCGTTTGGAGCTGCCGGGGCGTACGGAGCTGTATATTTCGAGCCCTAAGCTGGTGGCAGACGCGTCGGATGAGTCCAGATTCGACAAGCGGGTATGGGCCCCGCTGCAGAAGGTGAGGTCTTTTACGGGTGACGGACTGTTTACAAGCTGGACAGAAGAGCCCAATTGGCAAAAAGCGCATCATATTCTGCTGCCAAGCTTCAGCCAGCGGGCCATGCAGGGCTATCATGCCAAAATGCTTGATCTGGCGCTGCAGCTTGTTCAGAAATGGTCGCGTCTCAATCCGGACGAGAATGTGAATGTTCCCGAGGATATGACGCGCCTTACGCTGGATACGATCGGTTTGTGCGGCTTCAACTACCGCTTCAACAGTTTTTACCGGGAAGAGCCGCATCCTTTTATTGCAAGCATGGTGCGGGCGCTGGATGAAGCGATGGGCCAGCTGCAGCGGCTGCGGCTGCAGAACACGCTGATGATCTCCAAGAAGAAGCAGTTTGAGCAGGACATCCGGATGATGTTCTCCCTGGTGGATCATTTGATCGCGGAGCGGAAGAAGCGAGGGCATGGGGGGGAGGACGATTTGCTGTCCCACATGCTCAGCGGCAAGGATCCGGAAACGGGAGAGGGGCTGGATGATGAGAATATCCGGTACCAGATCATCACGTTCCTGATTGCCGGACATGAGACGACGAGCGGGCTTTTGTCGTTCGCTATCTATTTTTTACTGAAAAATCCGGATACGCTGCGCAAGGCGCAAGAAGAAGCGGACCGCGTGCTGAAGGATATGGTGCCGACCTACGGGCAAGTTCGAAATCTGAAGTATATTCGGATGGTTTTAAATGAATCGCTGCGGCTTTGGCCGACAGCGCCGGCTTTCTCCCTCTATGCGAAGGAAGATACGATTCTTGGCGGCGAGTATCCGCTAAAGAAAGGGGACAGCGTCAATGTGCTGATCCCGAAGCTGCACCGGGACAAGGAAGCTTGGGGGGACGATGCGGAAAGCTTCCGGCCGGAAAGGTTCGAAGACCTAAGCCGAATACCGCACCATGCCTACAAGCCCTTCGGCAACGGGCAAAGGGCGTGCATCGGGCAGCAGTTCGCCTTGCAGGAGGCGACTTTGGTGCTGGGAATGGTACTGAAACATTTTGACCTGATCGACTATGCGGATTACAGGCTTAAAGTGAAGGAGACGCTCACGCTCAAGCCGGAAAACTTCACGATCCGGGTCCGTCCGCGCGGCGGACAGCCGGCTGTGGCTGTTCCCGGCTTCGTGCCGGAAGAAGCGGAACCTGCTGTCAAACGAGTGCTGCCGGATGAAGCAAACGCGCATCAGACGCCGCTGCTGGTCCTGTACGGCTCCAATCTGGGTACGGCGGAGGGCATTGCGCGTGAACTGGCGGAGAAGGCTAGATACCAAGGCTTTCGCAGCGAGGCGGCGGCATTGGATGAGAAGGTCGGGAAGCTCCCGAAGGAAGGCGCCATTCTGATCGTAACTGCCTCGTATAACGGGCAGCCGCCTAGCAATGCGTCAGCCTTTGTCGAATGGCTGCAGCATGCGGAAGCAGGCGAGTTCAAGGGCGTGAAATATGCCGTTATGGGCTGCGGCGACCATAACTGGGCAGGTACGTACCAGCGGATACCGCATCTGATTGATCGGCTGCTGGCGGCAGGGGGCGCCGAGCGGCTGTCCCGGCTTGGAGAAGCCGACGCAAGCGGAGACTTTGAGAAGCAGGTAGATGAATGGACCGGGCAGCTGTGGCCTGATTTGGCAAGGTCGTTTGGCTTGAAGCTGAGCGAGGGCAAGGGAAGCGACCAAAGTTCGCTGTCCGTCCGATTTGTAAACGGTCTGGCGGGAATCCCGCTGGCGGAAACATATGCGGCCAAATTGGCTGAGGTAGTGGAGAATCGCGAGCTGCAGCTGGAGGGCAGCGGCCGGAGCACACGGCATTTGGAAATAGCGCTGCCGGAGGGAGTCAGCTACCGTGAAGGCGACCACATGGGGATTATACCTCTAAATCCGCCGGAGCTGGTTGAACGGGTGCTGAAGCGGTTCGGGCTTAGCGGAGCCGAGCATCTGGTTCTGGACGGCGCCGGCCGGAGCGCAGCCCATTTGCCGCTTGGCAAGCCGGTCAATCTGTTCGATTTGCTAAGCCACAGTGTGGAGCTGCAGGATGCGGCCACCCGGGCCCAACTGCGGGAGCTGGCCGCCTGCACCGTCTGTCCCCCTCACAAGAGAGAGCTCGAGGCTTTAATGGACGAACAGGTCTATATGGAACAGGTTCGCCAAAAACGGCTTTCAATGCTCGTTCTTCTGGAAAAATACGAGGCCTGCGAGCTGCCGTTCGAACGCTTTCTGGAGCTGCTTCCGCCCCTGAAGGCGCGTTACTACTCCATCTCAAGCTCGCCGAGGATCCGGGCGGATCAGGCCAGCATCACCGTCAGCGTCGTCAGGGGGCCTGCCTGGAGCGGCCACGGCGAATACAAGGGGATCGCCTCAGGTTATTTGGCGAACTTGAAGCCCGGGGACCAGGTGCTCATGTTCATACGGACTCCCGGACCTATCTTCGAGCTTCCTGAAGATCCGGAAACGCCTGTCATTATGGTCGGACCAGGGACCGGCATAGCGCCGTTCCGGGGTTTCCTTCAGGCGCGGCGCGCCCTCCGGGACGAAGGACGGAAGCTTGGGGAGGCCCGGTTGTTCTTTGGCTGCAGGCATCCGCAGCAGGACTTCTTATACCGCGAAGAGCTGGAGGCGGCGCAGCGGGATGGGCTTGTTACCCTGTATACCGCCTTCTCCAGGGTGGAAGGACGAGAAAAATGCTATGTGCAGCATCTGATGCGGGAGGAGGCAGGAGCCCTAATCGGCATGTTGGATGTCGGGGGACGTCTGTATATTTGCGGAGACGGGGCACGCATGGCTCCTGATGTGGAGGCGGCATTGAAGGAGGCCTACGCCGAAGTTCACCAGACCGGCGAAGATGAGGCTGCTGACTGGCTGGACCGACTGCTCCAGGAAGGGCTGTACGCCAAGGACGTATGGACAGGGTTCTGAACTGCAAGGCGAGTGCAGCGCCGTGCAATGATTTTTAAAAGATTTCTACAGGAACGGCTGCCGTCTATTTATGGCGTCAGCCGTTATCATTAGGTGCATCTCAAATTTAAATGTCATTATATATTACATAAAAACATACAATTTAAAATGATATTCAAAAATATGTAACAAATAACGGGAACTAAACTTACATTTATATTGTGAAAATAGTAAAGTTATTGTAATATTCTCATTACCCGATAATAGAAATGGGTATTTTCCTTTTTTCTGGATGGATTGAACAAATTTTCGGGAAAAGAGGGGTGTTATGCACGAATCTGTGCTGGAGATTCAGGATTTGCATACTCATTTTATAACATCGCGCGGGGAGATTCCGGCAGTGGACGGAGTAAGCCTTACGGTTCGGAGCGGGGAAGTGCTCGGCGTTGTCGGCGAGTCCGGCTGCGGCAAAAGCGTGACTTCCTTATCCGTTCTAGGCCTCATTCCTAAGCCGCCGGGACGGATCGTGAACGGTTCTATCCGCTTTAAAGGACGCGATTTGGTTCCGCTGCCTGAAAGGGAAATGAGAAAAATCCGCGGGGACCGGATCTCGATGATATTTCAGGAACCGATGTCTTCGCTAAACCCGTTGTTGACCATTGGTCAGCAGCTTGGGGAAACCGTGCGGATTCACAAGGGAGCGAGCCGCAAGGAAGCCCGGAAGCATTCCGTAGAGATGCTCGCCAAGGTGGGCATCCCGCGGCCGGAATCCGTCATAGACGAATATCCGCATCAACTATCCGGGGGCATGCGGCAGCGGGTCATGATCGCCATGGCGATCTCCTGCAGCCCGGAGCTGCTGATTGCGGACGAGCCCACGACTGCGCTTGATGTCACGATCCAGGCCCAGATTCTGGACCTGCTGCGGCAGTTGAATGAAGAAAACGGCACGGCCATGATGATGATTACCCACGATCTGGGTGTGGTTGCCGAAATGTGCAACAGGGTCGTCGTGATGTATGCGGGGAAAATCGTCGAGGAAGGCGAAACAGAACAAATTTTTGATAACCCTATGCATCCTTATACGCAAGGCTTGCTCCGTTCGATCCCGCTGATGAATGAGTCGGTTGACAGGTTGTATTCGATACCCGGACAGGTCCCGGCGATGAGCATGGATATGCAGGGCTGCCGTTTCGCCGACCGGTGCGAGCATGCGATGGAGGTCTGCAGGGGGCATTTGCCGGAGCTTGAGGGCGAGGATTCCGGACATCGCTGCCGCTGCTGGCTCTATTCCTCGGCAAAGGAGGGCGCGATATGAATTCAGCGAACCCGAGTGACGAGCTGCTGCAGGTGAAGCACTTGAAGAAGTATTATCCCGTAAATAACGGAATGTTCCGGAAATCAGTATCTTATGTCAAGGCGGTGGACGATGTCTCTTTCGCTATCCGCCGCGGTGAAACCTTTGGCCTTGTTGGCGAGAGCGGGTGCGGCAAATCAACAACCGGCCGCAGCCTGCTGCGGTTGATCGAGCCTTCGGACGGACAAATCTTTTTTGACGGGGAGGAGATCACAAGGCTTTCGGCGGAAGAGATGCGGAAGCGAAGAAAGGAAATGCAAATCGTATTTCAGGATCCGTTCTCATCGCTCGATCCCAGACAAAACGTCAAGCGCATACTCGAAGAGCCGCTAAAGGTTCACGGTATAGGGAGCGGCAAAGAACGGCGCGAGCGGATCGAACGCCTGATGGAAATTGTCGGTCTTCCCGCCGCCCATTTGCAGCGTTATCCCCACCAATTCTCCGGGGGACAGCGGCAGCGGATCGGGATTGCCCGGGCGCTGGCGGTTCAGCCGAAGCTGATTGTCGCCGACGAGCCGGTGTCAGCCCTCGATGTCTCAATCCAGTCGCAGGTCATCAATTTGATGCAGGACCTGCAGGAGGAATTCGGACTGACGTATTTGTTTATCGCCCACGATTTAAGCGTGGTGAAGCATATTTGCGACAGGGTAGCTGTGATGTATCTGGGACGGATTGTTGAAATTGCGGGGAAAAAGGAGCTTTACGACAATCCGCAGCATCCTTATACGCAGGCTCTTCTGTCATCCGTCCCCATCCCGAATCCGAAGGCTAAACGCCAGCGCATTATTCTTCAGGGCGATGTGCCGAGCCCATCCAAGGCTCCGGAAGGATGCGCGTTTCACACCCGCTGCCCCCATGCCATGGAGATATGCCGCCAGCAAAGGCCATCGCTGCAGGAAACGGGGGAAGGGCACTTTACAGCCTGTTTCTTGCATAACGAAAGCGGCCGCCTGCAGGACCCGGATCCGGCGCAGCAAGGGCAGGCCGAACAAAGCAGAGAACAAAGCAGGGCATCTGTTTAGAACTGGCACTCCGCCGGTTTTAAATACATATTAATCATGAGAGAGGAAGGGTCTTAAATGAACAAAGGAACGAGCAGATTGCTTGCTGTGGTTCTGGGAATGACCATGTTTTTGAGTGCGTGCGGTGGCGGCGCGAATAACGCTTCAGAGAGCAGCAACGCCTCTGCCAGCAATGGGCCTGCTTCAGCCTCGGCCTCGGCGCCCGCTTCGGGACAGACTCAGGATACGCTGATTATCGGACGCGGCGGAGACTCCGTCTCCCTTGACGGCTCTATCGTGACCGACGGTGAATCCCTGAAAATCGTCCACCAGGTTTATGATTCGCTTCTTGAGTACAAGGAAGGCACGACAGAAGTCGAACCGGCCCTTGCTGAAAAATGGGACATCTCACCGGATGGCCTGACGTATACGTTCACCCTGCGGCAGGGCGTCAAATTCCATGACGGCACCGATTTCAACGCGGATGCGGTGGTGTTCAACTTCAAGCGGTGGAGCGATCCGAAAAGCGAATTCAAATTTGAAGGCGATTCGTTCGACTATTATGATTCCATGTTTGGTCCAGATGGTGCCCGTGTTATTAAGGATGTGGTGGCAGCCGATGACCATACGGTTAAATTTGTTCTGAACCAGCCCCAGGCTCCGTTCCTGCAGAACCTGGCGATGACCTGCTTTGGCATCGCGAGTCCGACGGCCATCAAGGAGAAGAAAGAAAACTTCAAGAATGAGCCGGTCGGCACAGGTCCTTTTGTCTTCAAGGAATGGAAACGCAACGACTCCATCACCCTGGAGAAGAACCCGGACTACTGGAAGGAAGGTCTTCCGAAGCTGAATAAAGTGATCGTCCGCTCGATTCCGGACAACTCCGCAAGATTTAACGCCCTGCAAAACGGTGAAATCGACCTGATGGAGGACGTGAGTCCCGATAATTTATCGCAGCTCGAATCCAATTCGTCTTTGCAAAAGATTGAACGTCCGCCGTTTAACGTTGCCTACATCGGATTTAACACGAAGAAAAAGCCTTTCGACAATCCGAAGGTTCGCGTGGCTTTGAATTATGCCGTTAACAAACAGGGAATCATTGATGCGTTCTTCGCCGGCCAGGCCACCCCTGCGGTAAACCCGATGCCGCCTACCCTTTGGGGATACAACGATGCCGTGCAGGATTATACCTATGATCTGGATAAAGCCAAGCAGCTGCTTGCAGAAGCCGGATACCCGGACGGTCTCCCTGGTGAATACACGTTCTACGCAATGCCGGTTTCAAGACCTTATATGCCGGACGGCAAAAAAGTGGCCGAGGTCATTCAGGCTGATTTTGCCAAAATCGGAGTCAAAGTGAATATCGAGTCTCCGGAGTGGGCTACCTATCTGGATGATGCCAAGGCGGGCGAAAAAGACGATCTGTACATGCTCGGCTGGACCGGCGATAACGGAGATCCTGACAACTTTATTTACACGCTGCTTGACAAGGATGCCATTGGATCGAACAACTACAGCTTTTACGTGAATGAGGACCTCCACAAGCTGCTCACTGGAGCACAGAAGGAAACGGATCAAAACAAACGTTCCGACTTGTACAAACAGGCGCAGGTCATCATCAAGGCGGATGCTCCGTGGATTCCGCTCGTTCATACCACTCCGATCCTGGCTGGCAAAGCTAGCCTGAAAGGTTTTGTACCGGATCCAACGGGGACCGAATACTACAGCAGTGTTTATTTTGAATAAGCCTAATCGTAATACGGCCCGGTTTCGGGCCGTTCCTACTCTTTTCTCGGCAGGTGAAGCAAGATGAACTCTTATGTGGTAAAGCGGCTCCTGGTGCTCATACCGGTGCTTCTGGGGATGACGATTATTGTATTCTCCATTATTCATGCGATTCCCGGCGATCCGGCGGAAACGATACTGGGACAGAAGGCGACAGAGCAGTCCAAGCAGGCGCTCAGAGAGCAGCTTGGCCTTAATAAACCTTGGCTTCAGCAATATTTCACCTATTTGGGGGATTTGCTTAAAGGGGATTTGGGGCAATCCATTCGCACCAAAATGCCCATTGCCAAGGAAATGGGGCCGTACCTGATGGCTACTCTGGAATTAACGTTTACGTCGATGCTGTTTGCGATCGTAGTCGGGATCAATGCCGGGATCATCAGCGCCTGGAAGCAGAATTCCTGGTTTGATTATGTCGCCATGCTGCTGGCCCTGATCGGCATTTCCATGCCGATTTTCTGGCTGGGGCTGATGGAGCAGTGGATATTCTCGATCAAGCTGCACTGGCTGCCGTCCATCGGACGCATAGATCAGCGCAACCCGCTGGAATCCGTAACCGGATTGTATATCCTTGACGCCCTGATTGCAGGGCGCTGGGATCAGCTGTGGATTGTAATCAAGCATCTGATTCTGCCAAGCATTGCTTTAGGAACGATACCGATGGCGGTTATTGCCCGTATGACCCGTTCCAGCATGCTTGAGGTCATGAAGTCGGATTATATCCGTACAGCCAGATCCAAGGGGCTCCCGCAGTTTTTTGTCGTATACAAGCATGCCCTGAAAAATGCCTTCATTCCCATTTTGACCGTTGTCGGACTGCAGACCGGTTCCCACCTTGGAGGGGCGGTGCTGACGGAAACGATTTTCGCCTGGCCCGGTGTCGGCCGCTATCTGTATGATGCGATCAGCTACCGGGACTATCCGGTCATCCAGTCGGGCATTCTGGTTATCGCGTTTATTTTTGTGATGGTCAACCTCATCGTCGACTTATTGTATTCAGTGATCGATCGTCGCATTAAATATCGTTAAAGGAGGGGAATCGAATGGCAGAGGCTGCGATGAAGACTGCCGGCACGCCGCCGGCTGTATCAAGCAAGACGGAAGGTCCTCTTCGGGAAACCTGGCATTCCTTTCGCCGCAACAAGCTGGCGATGATTGGGCTTTTCATTATTGTCATTTTTATTTTGCTGGGTGCTTTGGCTCCCTTGATTGCTCCATACAGCTATAAGGAGCCTCAATTGCTGGACCGGCTGAAACCGCCCTCCGGCGACCATTGGTTTGGAACGGATGATGTCGGCAGGGACATATTCACGAGAGTCATTTACGGAGCGCGGATCTCCCTGTGGGTCGGGTTCTTTTCGGTCATCGGCTCGGTGATCTTCGGCACTCTTCTCGGTATTCTGGCTGGTTATTACGGGAAATGGCTTGACATGGCGATATCCCGCCTGTTTGATATTCTGCTGGCATTTCCCGGCATGCTGCTCGCCATTGCGATCGTCGCTGTTCTGGGGCCATCCCTGCAAAACGCGCTGGTTGCGATAGCCATCGTTAATATCCCGGCATACGGCCGGCTTGTCCGGGCGAAGGTGCTCAGTTTGAAAACAGAGGAGTTTATAACCGCCGCAAGGTCGATCGGGATGAAGAACAGCGGAATTCTGCTGCACCACATTTTGCCGAATAGTCTGACTCCTGTTATTGTTCAGGGGACGCTAGGGATAGCTACGGCGATCATTGAAGCGGCCGCTCTGGGTTTTCTCGGACTCGGCGCCCAGCCGCCGCAGCCGGAATGGGGCAAAATGCTGTCCGATTCCAGGCAGTTCATTCAGACGGCGCCCTGGACCGTTATTTTCCCGGGGGCATCGATCATGCTGACCGTGCTCGGGTTTAATTTGATGGGTGACGGTTTGCGCGACGCGCTTGACCCGAAGATGAAGAATTAGAGGACATGGTAGAACCGGCCAGGGCAAGTCCCGGGAGCGGTTTACCGAAAATAAAAGGGCCGGCCCTGGCAGCATTCTTGCAGAGGGTCGGCTTTTTGTACTGCGGGTTCGAGCCGGTCAAACAGGACTATCCCAGCAACTCTTGGACGTCCTCTTCGATCGCGGAAGGTTCGGTCCGCGCGCTGTACTGTTTAACAATCGTTCCGTTTCGGTCGACAAGAAATTTAACGAAGTTCCATTCGATATCGCCCGTCTTATATGGGGCAGGGGTGCTGCTGGCGAGATATTGATAGAGCGGATGCGCGTGTTCGCCCTTTACGTCGATTTTGGAAAACATAGGGAAGCTGACCTTGTAGTTCAGCTCGCAGAACTGCTTGATCTCCTGTTCCGTGCCCGGCTCCTGCCCGGCAAATTGATTGCACGGAAAGCCGAGCACTACAAGGCCTTGATCCTTGTATGTATCATACAGCTGCTGCAGTCCTTTGTAATGCGGGGTTAAGCCGTAGGCGCTGGCCGTATTGACGATCAACATCACTTTACCCGCATAGGGACGAAGGGTAGTATCTTCGCCATCGATCGTTTTGACCTTGAAATCGTAAATCTCGGACATCCTTAAGTTCCTCCTTATATTAAGTCACAGGCTTCCGCCGGCATCCAATGCGCGTCCTGGCCGTCCCATTTCACGTTGCAGCCGATCGGGTTCGTTACACTTACACTGATTGGCTTGCCTGAAACAAGCTCCGTGAGGACGCGATCCAGGTCATTCACGGTCATTTTGTCCGTTTGCCGCGGATTGTCTACGCCTCGGCCGGTGTAAACCAGCTTGCGTTCCTCGTCGAAAACATAGAAGTGCGGAGTGCGAAGAGCGCCGTAGGATCTGGCAGTCTTTTGGTGCTCGTCCCGGAGATAAATCCATGGGAAACGGTTTTCTTCCATGCGTGCAATCATATACTCAAAGGAGTCTTCCCGGTGTGTATGTTCACTGTTGGCATTGATGCCTACAAAGGTTACGCTATCCTTGCTGAACTTGTCCGCTGTATGGCGTGTGATTTCATCCGAGCCCAGCACAAACGGGCAATGGTTGCAAGTGAAAAAAATGACGAGATATTTGGAAGCTGCAAAGCTTTCCGGAGAATAGTGATTCCCGTCGGTTCCTTTCAGGTAAAAATCCGGCGCTTTATCCCCAATTTGCAATGTAAAGCTCATATCTGACGATCCCTCCTCAAGGAACGGCTGCCGCCCGCGTATCGCGTTTGGCGGTTATATAAATTTTTAGATGTTATTTATATTTTAGCATGGCGGTTACAGCGATTTCCAATCTGAGTTTTCCGGTTGAACGCTATAGCTCTCTAAACGAATTTACGATGTACTTATAGGTTTTCAGCTTCTCTTCCATTTGATCGGATCTTGTCCACAGCAGCACCTGGGTAAAATGATCCCCGGAGGCCACCAGGGTGACCAGGTAGCTGACTTTGACTTTGTCCACCTCGCCGCTAAGCATAAACTGAACTGCCGTCAGACCGCCGACGCTGGTTTGACGGGGCTTGTCCTGCCTGGCGTTTTGAATGGAGTGCTTCATATTGTCGCTTACCAGCCTGTAATAGTCCGTGATCGTTGTATTCTGCGAGAATTCGGATCTTCTCTCTCTTAATACGACAAGGTAATCTTCTGTTGCCGGGTGAGAGGCCTGAAGGTCGGCTCCGGCGGTCAAATCGCTATCAGCGGTCCAGCCTTCGGGTACGGTAATTCCCGTCTCTTGGTCGCTGCTGATCAAAAGCGAAGCTTCGGCTGCTGCAGAACCGAGGACCGGAACGGAGGCGGCGGTGTTCTCTTTTAATATTTTGAAAGATTGAACGACATTCAAGAATTCGTCTTTATAATCACTGAAACGGCTCTCGGTAGACCAGGTGATAATTTGATAGAAATGCCGGTCCTTCTCCATAATGGCGGCCAAATAGTGGAGATTTACATTTCTGGCCGTTCCGTAAAACTCAACCGTTTGGGCAGGAAATCCCCCGATGGAGATGTCTTTGCTTTCGACGATCCGGAAGTTGTGCAGCGCTACTTTTGTATCGGCTATGAACCTTTTTTTAAAGCTTTCCAGCGCCGCGCCCTTACTCAAAGCATTCCGCGATACAGGGATGATGAGCGCGTATTTTTCCCTGGAACGGTCGGAGACGGCCAGCGCTGCCGCCCTGTTAAGCGTATCGTCCTTCTCCCAGCCATCCGGCACGGTCAGTCTGAGGCTGCCGTCCGTAGCTTCGATGGCATGACGCTTTGAGGTTTTAGCAGCGTATGAGGCTTTTGAAATGGAGTAAGAGGCCTGGGATTTAACATTCGTCGCTGCCGTTTGGACAGCGGAGTCTTTGCTTCCGCATCCTCCTATGAACACCATGGAGGCAGCCGTGAGCAGAACGAGCTTTGAAATACGATCGCCGGTTGTTTTCAAAGTAAAACTCCCCCTCAGAATAAAATGCATAATAGATAGATTCATAACAGGATGAAACGTATCATCCCATATATATGCCGGCAGCGCCCCGAGTATGCTGCATTTGACCATAAGCGAAAGAAAGGCAGTCTTTCCGTCTTTCATAATTTGGAAATGATGCGCGTATTATGCGTTATTAGTTGGGGATTTATGTAAAATGAAAAAATGACCTACCTAACTTCAAACGAGTTCATCAATTTATCTACAACGCAAAAAAGAGCAGCAATAAGCGCTGCTCATCTACAAAATATATATGCACTATTTTTTATGGATAATTCCTCATTAAAAGCCATCCGCCCTTAAAAGCGGCTATTGCTAGGGAGTCGTTGGAGCGGGTGAAGGGAATCGAACCCTCGCCTCAAGCTTGGGAAGCTGGCATTCTACCATTGAACTACACCCGCAGGAAGTTATTGCTTAATATGATCACGTCTTTGACACTAACAACTTAATGACTAACCCAAGTGTCTTGCAATGTGATTATTGTACAGCGTCCAATTAAAAATGTAAAGTGGTCGGGCCGAGGATGAAGAGGATGATTTAGAGTTGTAAGACAAATTGTAAGACAGTGTATGACAAAGTCAACAAAATGCTATATGCCTCCGTAGGCTGCCTTCCGGATTATTCAAGCTATTAATTGTAGTAGGAAGTCGTCAGCGCACAAACACGGCTCCGCCATCGCCTACCTCGGCATTGACCCAGAGGTTTTCTACGCCCCCGAAATCGACTTCGTCCATCACCTTGAAAGTTTTAAAATCCGATCAAAAAAGTGTGAATAATTATATTGAATTTTCTTATACCTCTGATTATACTTGATTATAAACTTAATCTATTGGGGGTACATAAACATGAATCGCAAGTATTTATGGCTAACCGCGCTGCTCATTTCCGTGATGACGGTACTCAGCGCATGCGGAGGCGAAGGCGGAAACAGTTCGACGGCTTCGTCCGGCCAGAACAGTTCTGCCAGCTCTGCACCTGCCGATAACGGCCAGCCGAAAGATGGCGGCTCCATCATTATTGCCGTGTCCGATGATCCCAAAGCACTCAACCCGCTTTACGCAGGGGATCGGGTGACATTGACGATTAACCAGGCACTTTATTCTCCTTTATTTAATATCAACGATGGGAAGAAGACGTTTGTGCTCGCCGAAAGCGAGAAGGTGTCGGACGACCATTTGACGTATACGATCAAACTGCGCAGCGGCCTGAAATGGCATGACGGCCAGCCGATCACAGCGGACGATCTTGTATTTTCGATCAACAGCATTTTGGATGAAAAGCAGAACAATCCGTTCCGCAGCATGTATGTTTTTAACGGCAAGCCGGTGAAAGTGAGCAAGGTGGACGATTTGACGGTTAACATTGTTTTGCCTGAAGTGTCTGCTGCATTTGACGGCGCGCTCGTTCAGCTTTACCCGATTCCGGAACATATTTTTAAAGGTGAAGCGGATATTGAGAAAAGTAGGAAAAATAGCAATCCCGTTGGTTCCGGCCCCTTCAAATTCAAAGAATACCGTCCTGGCGAATATGTGACTTTGGAGCGCTTTGATGATTATTTTGCGGCCAAGCCTCATCTGGATTCGGTGACTTACCGGATCGCCAAAGATCCGAATGCTGCCAATCTCGCCCTGCAGAACGGCGAAATCCAGATGCGCATGGTAGATACGCAGGATTACAAGAAGCTGAAGGATACCGGAAAATTCAACCTGCTGGTCTATCCGGAAGGACGCCTCCAATACATGGTGTTCAATCTGAATATTCCATCCATGCAAAATGTTAAAGTCCGTCAGGCTATCGCCTATGCGCTGGACAAGAATGAAATGATTGCGGCTTCCTACTCTTCTTCGGAATTTGCGGAACCGGCCCCATCGATCCTGACTCCGGATACGCTGTATCAAACTTCGGATCTAGAGAAGTATGACTATAATCTGGACAAAGCCAAGCAATTGCTCAGCGAAGCTGGCGTAAGCAACCTGAAGCTTCGTCTGGCCTATTCCAATACGAACAAGCCGCAGGAAAGCCAAGCCCTGTATGTTCAGCAGAAGCTTAAGGATGCGGGCATCGAGGTTGAACTCGTTCCCATGGATGTCACGGCTTACGGCAACAAAACACTCGATATGAACAACAAGGATTTCGAGCTTAACTTCGGCGGCTATATTATGGGATATGAACCTGATGCCTATAAATCTCTTTATATGAGTAATGAAGCGTACAACTATTCCCATTACAAAAATCCTGAATTCGACGCTCTCTGGGACAAGGGTGCGGTCGAGACGGATGAAGCCAAGAGGGCGGAATTGTACAAGCAAATCCAGCAAACGGTGGCAAACGAAATGACGGTTTATCCGATAGCCTACACGAAAGCGGTCGTAGCGGTTGACAACAGCTATGGCGGTATTGAAGAAGCCCGTCCTAAACCGGTAGTTATGCTTGAGGACTTGTCCAAGCTTTACAAAAAATAATCAGCAAGCTACTAATGACGCCGGCCTGCCTGGGCCGGCGCCCCGTTTGGGAGGGAAACTTCTTGAAAAGCTTTATTCTGCGGCGGGTTCTGCAAGCCGTTCCCCTGCTATTTTTCATATCGTTAGTTTCATTTGCTCTGATCAAGCTGGCTCCCGGGGATCCGGTGCTTTCTTTTGTCACCCCTAATATGGGCGCAGAGGATGTAGAGCGAATTCGGCAAAGCCTGGGGCTTGACAAGCCGGTTTATATTCAATATTTTCTCTGGCTGAAAAATGTTCTGACGGGTGATTTTGGTTACTCGCTGATTAACCATAGACCAGTGCTGACCATGATTGCCGAAAGAATCCCGGCCACGATCGGATTGATGGGAACTGCGCTTGTGCTGTCATTAATCATTACAGTGCCTTTAAGTATGTATGCGGGCTCCCGCAAAAATCGCCCTGTTGACCGGCTTCTTAGTTTATTCTCATATATCGGCATTTCCATTCCAAGCTTCTGGTTCGGCATCTTGCTGATTTTCTGGTTCTCCTTTAAATTGCACTGGCTGCCCAGCATGGGCATGCGCACAGTCGGCTCAAACTCCGCATGGGACATCATGAAGCACGGGATTCTTCCAGTCATGGTTCTTAGCTTTATAAATATCTCTATGTATATGCGTTACATCCGGTCCAGCACCATTAGCGAAATGGAAGAGGATTATGTGCAAATCCAGTATGCTTACGGATCGACGCGCAATACGATCCTGTGGCGCCACGTTTTTCGCAATGTATTGCTTCCGGTCGTTACCATATTGGGCATGTCTCTTCCGGAGCTCATTGCCGGAGCCTTTATTACCGAATCGGTTTTTTCCTGGCCGGGAATGGGGTCGCTAGGCATCACATCCGTGTCCGGGCTGGACTATCCGGTCATCATGGGCATTACAATGCTAACATCTGTCATGCTGGTCATCGGCAACTTGACGGCTGATATATTATACGGCGTGGTGGATCCGCGCATTAAAACGGCGGGGTGAACAAGCTATGAATTCATTGCGATGGCGCGCCATGGTCGGCCAGTTTAAACACCAGAAAACCGGGGTAGCCGCCCTGATTGTGCTGGCGGTCTTTATTCTAGCAGCGATTTTTGCCTTTCTGGCTCCTTATGATCCTAACCGGATCGTCGTTATGGACAGACTCCAGGGCCCAAGCAGCGCCCATTGGTTCGGTACAGACGACTATGGGCGTGACTATTTTGCAAGAGCTTTATACGGAGGGAGGGTGTCCTTGAGCGTCGGCTTCCTTTCCATGATGATCTCGGTAGCGCTTGGCACGGCTGTGGGCACGGTCAGCGGGTACTTTGGCGGAAAAATAGACAATATCCTCATGCGTCTCGTAGACGTTCTGATGTCCATTCCTTCGTTCTTTCTGATGCTGATCCTGAACGCTTACTTAAGACCGGGGATTGGAACTATTGTATTCATTATCGGCATTTTGAGCTGGATGAGCATCTCCAGAATCGTCCGGGCGGAGACTCTATCCGTCAAGCAGCGCGAATACGTGCTTTATGCCAAGGTCTCGGGGCAAAGCACCTTCGGTATTATCATGAAGCACATTATACCTAGTATAATGCCTACTATTATTGTTTCGGCATCGATGAATATCGCTTCTTCGATCTTGATGGAATCTTCCCTCAGCTTTCTGGGGCTAGGGATCAAACAGCCGAATTCTTCGTGGGGCAGTATGCTGAATGATGCGCAGGGCTTTATCAGCGACGCTCCTTACATGGCTATTTTTCCAGGTTTATTTATCCTGCTGACGGTTTTGTCCTTTAATTTTCTCGGCGATATTTTCCGGGTGGCCTTCGAACCGAAAGCGAGCAAACGCTAGCCATTGCTGAAGCCGACGAAGCCGTACAGTAATTCAACCATTTACCGGGGTGAAACCGTGACAAATTTATTATCCGTGCAAAACCTGAAAACTTCCTTTATGACACAGCAGGGCGAAGTCCAATCTGTCCGGGGGGTGGACTTTACTATAAATCAGGGCGAGGTGCTCGGGATCGTTGGCGAATCCGGCAGCGGCAAGAGCGTGACCGCCAAATCTGTTATGGGTCTCATCCAGCCGCCCGGACGCATTATGGATGGTAAAGTGCTGTTCCATGATACCGATCTTCTGGACCTTCCCGAGCGGGATCTTCGACAAATACGAGGCAACCGGATATCCATGATCTTTCAGGATCCCATGACCTCGCTTAATCCGGTCATCCGTGTCGGCAAGCAACTTACCGAAGTGATTTTACGTCACCAAAAGGTTAGTAAAAGAGCCGCCCGCAAGCAGGCGATCGAGCTGCTGCGGAGTGTGGGCATTCCTTCTCCCGAACAGCGGATCGATCAGTATCCGCACGAGTTCAGCGGCGGGATGCGTCAGCGGGTGATGATCGCCATGGCGCTCTCCTGCAATCCGGAGCTTCTCATCGCCGACGAGCCGACCACTGCGTTGGACGTTACGATCCAGGCGCAAATTCTGAGACTGATGCAGCAGCTCAAAGAGCGTACGAATACGGCAATCATGCTCATTACCCATGATCTGGGCGTGGTTGCCCAAGTGTGCACGAAGGTTATTGTGATGTACGGCGGGCTCATTATGGAGGAAGGAACCGTTGAAGAGATTTTTGAGAACCCGCTTCATCCCTATACACAAGGGCTGCTGAAATCGATACCGAAATCTGTGGCGGGTACCAAAGAACGTCTTGAAGCTATCGAAGGGTCTCCGCCTGATATGCTGGCGCCTCCTCCCGGATGCCCGTTCATGGAGCGCTGCCCGTATGCCGGTAGCATCTGTTCCAGAATGCCGGCTTATCGGCGGACAAATACGGGACATCGCTCTCTTTGCTGGATAGGCCAGGACGTGGAAGGCAATGACACAAAACCTCGGAAGGAGGAATCCTATGGACGCACAGCCTCTGCTCAAGGTACAAGGGCTTAAGAAATATTTTTCCGCATCCGGCGGAGGAACGGGAGCCCATGGTAAAAAGGGTCTGCTCAAAGCGGTGGACGGTGTAAGCTTTCACATCTTTAAAGGCGAAACCTTTGGACTTGTCGGCGAATCGGGCTGCGGAAAATCGACGACAGGACGCAGTATCGTAAGGTTATATGACGTTACGGAGGGCTCTATTCGATTTGACGGCCAGGATTTGGCGAAAATGAACGAACGCGAGCTTAAGCCTTACCGGAAAAGAATGCAAACGATCTTTCAGGATCCTTACTCTTCGCTTAACCCAGGCATGAACGTAACCCAGCTGATCAGCGAGCCGCTGGGCATTCACGGGTTCAAGAATAAGAAGGAGAACCGTGAAACGGTGCTGGAGCTGCTGAACAAGGTAGGCCTTAAGGCGGAGCATGCGGACCGTTATCCGCATGAATTCAGCGGCGGCCAGCGTCAGCGGATCAGCATTGCTAGAGCGCTGTCGGTCAAGCCGGAATTTATTCTATGCGACGAACCGATATCTGCGCTGGATGTCTCCGTCCAGGCGCAGGTTGTGAATATGCTGGAAGATTTACAGGCGGAATACGGACTAACCTATTTGTTCATTGCCCATGACCTTTCCATGGTTCGGCATATCTCTGACCGCATCGGCGTGATGTATCTCGGAAAGCTGGTGGAAATGGCTCCGAGCGATGAGCTCTACGAGCATCCCGCTCACCCTTATACGCAGGCGCTGCTCGCCGCTATTCCGGTGCCCAATCCAAAAGTCCGGAACGTCTCTGTCCCGGCTTTGCAAGCCGATTTGCCCAGCCCATTAAGCAACCTCAGCGGCTGCAAATTTGCTTCCCGGTGTCCGTTTGCCACTGAACGCTGCAGACAGGAAGAACCGGAGTGGACCGAAATAGGCCCGGGACATTTTGTCGCCTGCCACCTCCATGACGAAAAAAATTGAAGGAGATCATTTGTATGGAACAAGTTAAACTATCCCAGCATACGGCCATCCTGCTAGAGCACGCCAAAAAAGCCGGCCTGGATCAGACCCAGCTTCTTGATGCCCTTTCTTCCCGAGACGTCAATGTCTTTCGGGCCGCGGAGGAAGAGCATTACCGTTACGACGACTTCTTTACTTACGCGGAGGAGCATGGGGAGCAGCTGGAGCAAGCGCTTCTTGCCGGATACCGGATCACGTTCAACACCCGGAACGGGCTGAAAATATGGCTGGAAGAAGCCTTTCATTTAAGCTCGGAGTCGGACTTCCTGGTAGGAGAAGGACGGATCGAGGGACTTCATTTGACAGATGAACAGCTTGCGCGGTTAAAAGAAACTCTGGCTGTCAATTGGGTCGTCGCCCAGGAACAAGATACGGCAAAAGGCAAAGAAGTGACACTCAGCCTTCGGGCGCTGGTGTGATCACGGCGCAGCGGTTCCTATAGAAGTTAAGGGGCAGTCCCTGAAAGCAGTTTTTAACTGCTGGGGACGCCCCTTTTTTTACGATCCGGTTATTCATTTCGAATAAAACGAATATAAAATCCGCAAATTGTGCTCCGGATCTTCGGCATCAGACAAGCCAGTATTCATGACTCAGGAAACAGCAGCTTCTTCAATACCTTTGTTTTCAACGGTTTCATCACAATCTTGAATATTTCTGGAATTGCAGTCGCTCCTAGCTTGATTTTCATTCATTTTATCCCCTTAATATGCATAATCATTACACGAATAGTCTATAAGAACTAGGAATATATTTCTAGTTTCGAGGAAAAATTGGTGCAATGCATAGAAATAAGTGGTATATTAGAACTATAAAATGAAGGGAGGAAGTAAGTTGTTTGCAATGGGATTAGTTGCAGGGATTTTTGGCATTATCGCAGCAATAATTGCGATGTTTGTTGGGAGTATTGATGCTGCATTTTCAGAAACTGGAACGTCCAGTATTACAGGATTGGCAATCTCAGCCCTGATATTTAGCATCTTAGGAATAGTAGGTGCGGCCTTCTCAAAGGCTAAACCAAAACTTGCGGGATGGTTTATGTTGGTTAGTGGAGTTGCAGGGTTTATCAGTATTTCGTTCTTCTACATACTCTCAGGCGTATTGTTCGTAGTGGCTGGATTTATGGGGATTTTAAGTAAAAAGAAAATTAAGGATATACCAGCTTAATAAGGCTCCCCTCCCGGGAGCTTTTTTAAACCGCGCGCCTAGTCAAGCTAGGCACAACAAGCCGATGCAAGTCCGGCAGAGGTAAGAACCAAGTCGACTTGTAGCTGACGGGCAGTTGGTGGAGAACCTAAGGCTGAAGCCCCTGTGACAAAGCAACTCCAACGGGAGCGCGAGCAAAAGTTTTGGGATGGCTCGCTCCGACGAACCCCTGATGGGGTTCTCATCCCCTGGACGTAAAAAAAGCTCTCCGTAAAGGAGAGCTTTAGGCCCCGTCCCAGTCGGGGTACTCTCGCTTTTCGCTCGAGACTCCGCTCTGCCGCCACGAACAGTCGGCATCGCTCCGACGAACCCCTGGTGGGGTTCTCATCCCCTGGACGTAAAAAAGCTCTCCGCAAAGGAGAGCTTTAGGCCCCGTCCCAGTCAGGGTACTCTCGCTAACGCTCGAGACTCCGCTCTGCCGCCACGAACAGTCGGCATCGCTCCGACGAACCCCTGATGGGGTTCTCATCCCCTGGACGTAAAAAAAGCTCTCCGTAAAGGAGAGCTTTTTGGTATTACGTCCCAGGAGGGATTCGAACCCCCGACCGACGGCTTAGAAGGCCGTTGCTCTATCCAGCTGAGCTACTGGGACAAAAAATAATAAAATGCGAGCAAAAAATAATATATCACATAATAAGAGAATTAGCAAGCTAATTTTAAACAGTCCGAATTTTTTCACTTTTGGAATCTCTATGTTATAATCTACAAATCATTGAGGATTTCGGAAGAAAGGTGGGAGAAATTTATTAACGGGAATAAGCAGCCAAGCAAAGACAATCTTGTTTTGTTTCCCAAGACGCTGGATTATTACCAGGTGGAACTTACCCGGATGCTCGAAACGGAGCGCTATGCTGACGCAGCCGAGCTGCTGCGCTTTCTGCTGAAATGCGAAGTTCAGGATCCCCGCCATTATGATGAATGGGGGGCGCTGCTGAACTGGCTTAATGAGGCGTTCCCGGCATCCTCACAGCCTCCGGAGAAACCGCGGGAAGTTCAGGCCGAAGAGGAAGAAGGCTTTGCCCGCAGGCGTGCGGAAATGAAATTCGCGGAAGATAAAGGGTATGCCGAAAGGCTTCTCCAAACGGTCACCGAAAAACCGCTGTCCGAGCATACATTTCTTGCTCTTGAACAGCTTTCATTTATACAAGCGCCCGAGATTGACGAAACCCTGCGTAAGTGGCTGGAGAGCGGCTCGCATCATCCGGTTCTGGAGTTCCGGGTTCTGCAAACCTTGCGAAAGCGGGGAGGCAGCGGCAGCGTTGAACTGCCAAGGGCCGAGGAGCATATCGGGATCGACATCGAGTCGGTTCCGCTGGGGCAGGAAGATTTTCCGGCCGCCGTACAAAATGTCCTGGACCGGGTTGCGCAGGAGGCTCAGGTTCATAATCCGGCTCTGTTTTATTTTGCCCAGGAGTTCTGGTATCAGTTTATAATGGGAGTGTACGGAACCTCGGATTACCGCTCGATCTTGAGCGAAGTGGATGCGTCGCTGGACGTATGGGCGGCAGCCCTTCACAAAACCGTTACAGAAAGCCTGCAAGGAAACAGAGCGGATGAGGAGATCCGTACGGCATACGGCATTACGGATTCGCTGCGTTTGCGTTTTGAACAAGCTTATCGTTCAATGAAACAATTTGCGGCTCGCGGAGCAATGTTTTGAAGAAAAGGTTGACATTTGCCTGCACGGCTCTGCATACTTGTAAAATCAACTATTCTTGTATATAATATAATGGTTATTCTGAACGTGAAAATCGATCAGACATACTGAAAACGGATAACTCGCTTCGTTTTTCATTTCAGTAATGTGAACTATTTTGGAGGGGAAAGCATATAATGAAAGCAACTTGGGAAAAAATAGAGAAGAACCTCGGCGTTCTCGAGGTTGAAGTCGAAGCGGAACGCGTAGCGGCGGCGCTGGATAAAGCTTTTAACAAAGTGGTCAAGAAAGCGAATGTGCCTGGTTTCCGCAAGGGTAAAGTGCCTCGGCCGATTTTCGAAGCACGCTACGGTGTGGAGAGCCTCTACCAAGACGCCATCGACATTTTGCTCCCTGAAGTGTACACCGAAGCTGTCGAACAAACCGATATTTTTCCGGTAGACCGTCCTGAAGTGGATGTGGAGCAGTTTGCGAAAGGACAACCTTTCAAATTTAAAGCTAAAGTAACGGTTAAGCCTGAAGTAAAGCTCGGAGAATACAAAGGCGTGGAAGTGCCTGCGGCCAGCTCCGAAGTTACGGAGGCGGAACTGAACGAAGAGCTTGAACGCTTGCAACAGCGTCATGCCGAACTGAGCGTGATTGACGAAGAAGCAGCCCAAAACGGTGATACGGTCGTTATCGATTTCGACGGATCCGTAGACGGCGTGCCTTTCGAAGGCGGCAAAGCCGAACGTTATTCGCTTGAACTCGGCAGCGGTTCTTTCATCCCTGGTTTCGAAGAACAGGTGGTTGGATTGGCAACCGGCGACTTCAAAGACGTTGTCGTTACTTTCCCGGAAGCCTACCATGCCAAAGAGCTTGCCGGAAAAGAAGCGGTTTTCAAAGTGAAAGTGCATGAGATCAAACGCAAACAGCTTCCTGAGCTGGATGACGAATTTGCGAAAGATGTCAGCGAATTCGACACGCTTGAAGAATATAAAGAGGATTTGAAGAAAGAACTCGAATCCCGCAAACAGAAAGAAAATGAGTCGGCTCGCGAATCTGCGGTTGTTGAAAAAGTGGCTGAAAATGCCGAAGTGGACATTCCAAGACCGATGGTGCTTGGCGAAGTTCAAAACATGGTTCGCGATTTTGACAATCGTCTTCGCACGCAAGGCATGAACCTGGATATGTTCCTGAGCTTCTCCGGACAAACTCTGACCGAGTTGCAAGAGCAAATGGAAGGCGACGCCGAGAAGCGCGTCCGCAACAACCTTGTTCTTGAGCAAATTGCGAAAGAGGAGAACATTGCCGTTTCCGAAGAAGACATCGAGCAGGAACTTTCGAATATGGCTGAAATGTACAAGCGTTCCAATGACGAAATCCGCAACATTCTTGCGGCTAACGGATCTTTGGGAAGCCTGCGCGAAGAAGTTCAGCTCCGCAAAACCATCGAATTTCTTGTTGCAAACAGCAAGGAAGTAGAAGCTGTCAAAGAAGCGGCTGCGGAAAAAGAAGAAGCTGCCGAGTAATTGTCTCTTTCCGAAATGAGTTTCATATAATGAATGCAGGAAGGCACGTGATTTTTTGCGTGCCTTCATTTTTCAAGCAATAAGACTTCCGGGGTCCTCGGTAAATTGCCTGAACCCTCCTCGAAGCGAACCCCCCACAAAGTGGGGTTATTTTAAACGATCGGAAAAAATAGCGGAACACCTATTCTTTCTTAATCATTCCCGCAGAAACGGATGCCGTCTTTCACAGCACGGCTTTGCCGTTTCAACTTCCCCCGAAAAAAGCATCGCTTTTGGAAAAATGACATAGGGGTTTGAACGTGTTAGAATACAGGTGTAAGCGCTGATGAGATGATTTGAAGAAGGGGTCGGTGTCATGAGCTTAGTACCAATGGTTGTGGAACAGACGAGTCGCGGAGAGCGGTCATACGATATATACTCGAGACTGCTTAAGGACCGAATCATCTTTCTCAGTGGCGCAATCGATGATGAAGTGGCTAACCTTGTAATAGCGCAACTGCTGTTTCTGGATGCTGAAGAACCGGGGAAAGACATTCACCTTTACATCAACTCTCCCGGTGGTTCTATAACGGCGGGGATGGGTATTTATGATACAATGCAGTACATCAAATCTGATGTTTCTACAATTTGCGTCGGCATGGCTGCAAGCATGGGGTCACTGCTCCTTACGGCAGGCGCTCCGGGAAAGCGTTTCGGTCTTCCGCACAGTGAAGTGATGATTCACCAGCCTTTGGGCGGTGTTCAAGGTCAGGCGGCGGATATTAAAATCCATGCCGATTGGATTCTGAAGACGAAGGAAAAGGTTAATCAGATCTATGTAGAGCGGACAGGGCAGCCCCTTGAGAAGATACAGCGCGATACAGACCGCGACTATTTCCTGAGTGCTGATGAGGCCAAGGCTTATGGGATCATTGACAAAGTCATCGATAAGCCTAATATTTCATAAAGGGGTGTCGTAATGTTTAAATTCAACGAAGAAAAAGGCCAACTGAAATGTTCCTTTTGCGGTAAATCGCAGGATCAGGTTCGCAAGCTGGTTGCAGGACCAGGCGTTTATATATGTGACGAGTGCATCGAGCTTTGCACCGAAATTGTTGAAGAAGAACTGGGGCATGACGAAGAGCTTGATCTGAAGGAGATTCCAAAGCCGCGCGAAATCCGCGAAATTTTGGATCAATACGTAATCGGACAGGATGCTGCGAAAAAGTCTCTTTCCGTTGCGGTATATAACCATTACAAACGCGTAAATTCAGGCAGCAAGATTGAAGAAGTGGAGCTGCAGAAGAGTAATATTTTGCTGCTCGGACCTACCGGTTCGGGTAAAACCCTTTTGGCGCAAACGATGGCCAAAATTCTGAACGTTCCATTTGCCATTGCCGATGCGACATCCTTGACGGAAGCCGGCTATGTTGGCGAAGACGTCGAAAATATTTTGCTGAAGCTGATTCAGGCAGCCGATTATGACGTAGAGAAGGCCGAACGCGGCATCATCTACATCGATGAAATCGATAAAGTGGCCCGCAAATCGGAGAACCCTTCCATCACCCGCGACGTGTCGGGCGAAGGTGTGCAACAGGCTCTGCTCAAAATTCTGGAAGGCACGGTTGCCTCTGTTCCGCCGCAGGGCGGGCGCAAGCATCCGCATCAGGAGTTCATCCAGATCGATACCACCAATATTCTGTTTATTTGCGGCGGCGCCTTTGACGGAATCGAACAGATGATCAAACGCCGGGTCGGCAAAAAAGTAATCGGTTTTAATGCCGCTTCCGATGGTCAAAAAGAACTGAAGCCGGGTGAATACCTGCAGCTCGTTCTGCCTGAGGATCTGCTTAAATTCGGCCTTATTCCGGAGTTTGTAGGACGTCTCCCGGTCATTTCCGCTCTGGAGCCGCTTGATGAGAAGACGCTTGTCCGTATTCTGTCCGAACCGAAGAATGCGCTCGTGAAGCAGTATCAGAAACTCCTTGAGCTGGATAACGTCAAGCTCGAGTTTGAACCGAAGGCCCTTGAAGCGATTGCGCGCGAAGCGATCAAACGCAATACAGGCGCGCGCGGTCTTCGTGCCATTATTGAGGACATCATGCTCGACGTAATGTACGAAGTGCCTTCCCGTGACGACATAACCAGCTGCGTCATCACCGAAAAAGTTGTGGAAGAGAAGATGATTCCGGAACTGAAAACGGACAGCAGCAAGAAACAAGAAGAGAGCGCATAAAGCTGCAATGGTGCAGCCTGCAGAATGCGGTCAATTATAAATGCCGAATCTCCACCTCTACCGGAACCTGCGTTTAATGAGGAACACAGCCCCGGCAAGGGGTGGAGCTTTGGCATTATGGGAGAGAGACTGATGACATATCTCAGACAAGATACGCGGCCGGTCAAAGTTGGCAATCTAACGATTGGCGGCAGCAATGAAGTGATTATTCAGAGCATGTGTACAACAAAAACCGCAGATGTGAAGGCTACGGTTGCCGAAATTTTACGTCTTGAGGAAGCGGGCTGCCAGCTTGTCCGGGTAACCGTCAACAATGAAGAGGCTGCGGCGGCCATTAAAGAAATTAAAAAGCAGATTCACATTCCGCTGGTGGCGGACATTCATTTCAATTACAAGCTTGCACTGCTCGCCATCGAGAACGGCATCGATAAAGTGCGGATCAATCCGGGCAATATCGGACGCCGTGAGAAGGTAGAAGCGGTTGTCAATGCCTGCAAGGAACGCGGCATTCCGATCCGGATCGGGGTAAACGCCGGTTCCTTGGAGAGCCATCTGCTTGAAAAATACGGGTATCCGACGCCTGAGGCTATGGTGGAGAGCGCCTTGTTCCATATAGGTATTCTGGAAGAACTGGATTTCCACGATATTATCGTGTCCCTCAAAGCTTCCGACGTGCCGATGGCCATTGCGGCGTACAGCAAAGCGGCTGAAGTGATTCCTTATCCGCTGCATTTGGGAATTACGGAATCGGGAACCCTGTTCGCGGGGACGGTAAAAAGCTCGGCCGGCATCGGCGCGCTGCTCTCCATGGGCATCGGTTCGACCGTCCGGATATCACTCAGCGCGGACCCGGTAGAAGAAGTAAAGGTGGCGCGCGAGCTGCTCAAAACCTTCGGGCTGATCACCAACGCCGCTACACTGGTTTCCTGCCCGACCTGCGGCCGGCTTGATATCGATCTGTTCTCCATCGCCAATGAAGTGGAGGAATACATTTCGAAAATCAAGGTGCCGATTAAAGTATCCGTGCTAGGCTGCGCCGTTAACGGCCCGGGTGAAGCGCGCGAAGCAGACATTGGCATCGCAGGCGCCCGGGGAGAAGGCTTGTTGTTCCGTTACGGCGAGATGATCCGCAAAGTGCCGGAAGCCGAACTGCTGACTGAGCTCAAGAAAGAAATCGACAACATTGTCAAAGTGTATGAGGAGACGGGGGAAATTCCCGGCCGGAAGCACGGGCTAACCCATTCCTCATAACTCAACTCGGTTTTTCCAGCCTGCCCGCAATGCAATATAGGGCACGTACAAACGTATCTCATAGCACGACAAAGGACCGTCCGGCGAATTTTCCGGACGGTTTTCTTATGAGCGCTTTAGAAAAATTAAGGCAACCCGCGTTTAGCCGTTTTCGAAAAGGCTATACTACCAAGTATGAGCTCATTATGAAGTGAAGAGTCAGGGCAACTTGATCTTCCCATGATGACATAGCAGTACAGCAGGAGAAAACGGGAGGTTGATCTAGCATGAGTCTAAGCGTCATTGTCATGGTTGTAAACCTGTTTTTCGGGGTTATTATCGGCATGTATTTCTGGAATCTGCTCCGGAGCCAGAAAGGAAGCCGATCCGCAGTGGACCGTGAATCCCGGAAGGAAATGGAGAAGCTGCGGAAACTTCGCTCCATATCGCTGACCCAGCCGCTCGCAGAGCGCACTCGTCCCGCATCCATGAAAGATATCGTGGGTCAGAAGGATGGGCTGCGCGCGTTAAAAGCAGCGCTTTGCAGCGCGAACCCCCAGCACGTTATTATTTACGGGCCTCCGGGGGTCGGCAAAACGGCGGCGGCGCGGGTCGTCATGGAAGAAGCCAAAAAGAATCCCGCATCCCCTTTCCGGGCCGATGCCAAGTTTACGGAGATCGATGCCACGACCGCCAGATTTGATGAACGGGGAATTGCGGATCCGCTGATCGGGTCCGTGCATGATCCGATTTATCAAGGGGCAGGCGCCATGGGAGTGGCGGGAATTCCCCAGCCGAAGGCAGGCGCTGTCACTAAAGCGCACGGGGGAATCCTGTTTATTGACGAAATCGGCGAGCTGCATCCCGTGCAGATGAACAAGCTGCTCAAGGTGCTTGAGGACCGCAAGGTGTTCCTTGACAGCGCGTACTATAACTCGGAAGATACAGGCACGCCTGCTTATATTCATGATATTTTTCAAAATGGATTTCCGGCGGATTTCCGCCTTGTAGGGGCGACTACCCGCTCGCCGCAAGAGATCCCGCCGGCCCTCCGTTCGAGATGCATGGAAATTTTCTTCCGGCCGCTTCTGCCGGAGGAAATTGCGCAAATTGCGGAAGACGCCGTGAAAAGGCTCGGATTCCAGCCTTGTCCGGAAGCGGTCGAAGTCGTCAAGAAATACGCGACCAACGGACGGGAAGCCGTCAACATGATTCAGCTTTCCGCCGGGCTTGCTTTGACGGAGAAACGCAATACGCTGCTTGCCTCGGATTTGGAGTGGGTAGCCACGAGCAGTCAGCTCGTTCCCCGTCCGGACAAAAAGGTTGCCGATTATCCGCAAATCGGTGTAGTCAATGGCCTGGCCGTATACGGTCCCAACATGGGCACCCTTCTTGAAATCGAAGCGACGGCCGTTCCGGCACCGAACGGCCGTCAGGGCATCTGCAACATCACAGGCGTTGTCGATGAAGAAGAGATCGGCGGAGGCGGCAGCCGCACGTTGCGCCGTAAAAGCATGGCTAAGGGATCGGTTGAAAATGTGCTGACCGTGCTCAAAAATATCGGGATCGAGCCGGAGAAATACGATTTGCATATCAATTTTCCGGGCGGCACCCCGATTGACGGACCTTCAGCGGGCCTTGCGATTGCCGCGGCTGTTGTATCGGCCATCCGCAAGGTGCCTGTCGATCCCCGCATCGCGATGACCGGCGAGCTCGGCATTTACGGGAAGGTTAAGCCGATAGGCGGCGTCGTGGCGAAAGTGGAAGCCGCCTTCCAAAGCGGAGCCACCACAGTCCTGATTCCGAAGGAGAATTGGCAAACGCTGTTTGAAGGGCTGGAAGGTGTGCGGGTAATTCCGCTTGAGTCAATTAATGAAGCGTTTGGGCTCATCTTTGGTCCGGGATATGAAGACCAGACGGAGGGTACAGCTTCCAAAGGAGTGGCTGATCTTTTTATGCCGCCTCCTTCCCCGCCGGCTCCTTACCTGCATGCGAAATCCCCGCAATCAGGCAAAATGTAGAATGACAAAGCAGCCGAAATGGACACACTGTCCTTAGGCTGCTTTTTGTTGTGCCTGTAAGCAAGCGTTTCGTAATAAGCTGGTCAGTTTGCTTAGTTGGTGTTTTAAATAAACATTTGCTAAAATAGGAATGATATTGCCATGCAGGTCATATGAATGGCAGGCAGGCAATTGTACCCGAGAGCCAATGGAGGTGCGAAGCGATGGGACATCATAAATCCAAGGGCCGCCGGTTTCCGCTGCTGCCTTTGCGTGGCATTCTTGTCTACCCGAGCATGGTATTGCATCTGGATGTAGGCCGTGAGAAGTCAGTGAAGGCACTGGATAAAGCGATGGTTGAAGACAACCTGATTCTCCTGTGTTCTCAAGCTGAAGTGAACATTGAAGAGCCCACGCAAGAAGATATTTTCCGGATTGGAACAGTAGCGAAAGTAAGACAGATGCTCAAACTTCCGAACGGTACAATCCGTGTTCTGGTAGAAGGAATGGAACGGGCTGAAATCATGGAATACCTTGATAATGAGGATTTTTATGAGGTCATTGCCAAAGAACGTCCCGAAGAGGATACCTCCGATCCGGAGGTCGATGCTTTGATGCGTACTTTGCTCGCCCAGTTCGAACATTATATTAATTTATCCAAGAAGGTGACCCCCGAGACGCTTGCCGCCGTTTCGGATATCGAAGAGCCGGGGCGGCTCGCCGACGTCATCACAAGCCATTTGTCTCTAAAGATCAAGGAGAAGCAGGAAATTCTCGAAACGATAGATGTCCGGGCGCGGCTCGAGAAGCTGCTGGACATTTTAAATAACGAGCGCGAGGTGCTGGAGCTCGAACGCAAAATCAACCAGCGGGTCAAGAAGCAGATGGAAAAGACGCAAAAGGAATACTATTTGCGCGAACAGATGAAGGCAATCCAGAAGGAACTCGGCGACAAAGAGGGCCGGGCGGGCGAAGCCGAAGAGCTGCGCACGCAAATGGAGGACAAAAACCTGCCGGGGAAAGTCCGTGAGAAGGTTGCCAAGGAGATTGACCGTCTTGAGAAAATGCCGGCCAGCTCCGCGGAGGGAGGCATCATCCGCAACTATGTAGACTGGCTGCTCAGTTTGCCGTGGAGCGAGAAGACGGAGGATGATCTCGACCTGGACAAAGCGGAGGCCGTGCTTGACAAGGATCATTACGGTCTCGACAAGCCGAAAGAACGTGTGCTCGAATATTTGGCCGTCCAGAAGCTGGTCAAGAAGCTGAAAGGGCCCATCCTCTGTCTAGTAGGCCCGCCCGGAGTAGGCAAGACATCGCTTGCCCGTTCCATCGCACGTTCCCTTGGCCGGCAGTTTGTCCGGATTTCGCTGGGCGGCGTGCGTGATGAAGCGGAAATCCGCGGGCATCGCCGCACATACGTCGGCGCAATGCCGGGCCGGATCATTCAAGGGATGAAGACAGCGGGAACGATGAATCCTGTATTTTTGCTCGATGAGATCGACAAGATGGCTTCCGATTTCCGGGGGGATCCGTCCGCAGCGCTTTTGGAAGTGCTCGATCCGGAACAGAACAATACGTTCAGCGATCATTTCATCGAGCTTCCGTTCGACTTGTCGAACGTCATGTTTGTTACGACGGCCAACGCGGTTCACAATATTCCGAGACCGCTGCTTGACCGGATGGAGCTTCTGAACATCCCGGGTTACACGGAACTTGAAAAGCTTGAGATTGCCGAGCGGTATCTGCTGCCGAAGCAGCAGAAGGAACACGGACTTAGCCCCGAGCAGCTGCAGATTGGCAAAGATGCACTGATGACGACGATCCGTGAATATACCCGCGAATCCGGCGTCCGGAACCTGGAGCAGCAAATTGCGGCGCTGTGCCGCAAAGCGGCCAAATCCATCGTAGCGGATCCCGAACGGACGATCAGCATAGAGCCCGCAGATATTAAGGAATATCTCGGCATTCCGAGATTCCGCTACGGTGTTGCGGAGCTTGAAGATCAGATCGGTACGGTAACGGGTCTGGCCTGGACGGAGGTCGGCGGCGAGACGCTTGTCATCGAAGTGACCGTCGTACCGGGCTCCGGCAAGCTGACGCTGACCGGGAAACTGGGAGACGTCATGAAAGAGTCGGCGCAGGCGGCGTTCAGCTATACCCGTTCGAAGGTGAAGGAGCTTGGCATCCCGGAAGATTTTCATGAGAAGAACGATATCCATATTCACATTCCGGAGGGCGCCATTCCGAAAGACGGGCCATCGGCGGGTATTACGATCGCGACAGCTCTTATTTCCGCGCTGACAAACCGCTATGTCTCCAAAGATATCGCCATGACGGGCGAGATCACGCTGCGCGGCCGGGTGCTCCCGATCGGCGGATTGAAAGAAAAGTCGCTGGCCGCCCACCGTGCCGGATATAAGAAAATTCTGCTGCCCAAGGACAATGAACGGGATTTGAAGGATATCCCGGAGAGTGTCAAAAACGATGTTGTCTTTGTACCGGTTTCCCACATGGACCAGGTACTCGAGCACGCGCTTGTGCAGCATAGCGAAGTGCATTAGAAGGGGATTGAATATGAAAGTTACAAAGGCCGAATTTATCATTAGTGCGGTCCGGCCTGATCAGTATCCTGAAGACGCCTTGCCGGAAATTGCTCTGGCAGGGCGTTCTAATGTAGGCAAGTCCTCACTGATCAACCGGATGATTTCGCGGAAGAACCTCGCAAGGACGAGCTCCACGCCCGGCAAGACGCAGCATTTGAACTATTACCGGATTAACGATGATCTGTATTTCGTCGACGTTCCGGGATACGGTTATGCCAAGGTGTCCAAAAGCCTGCGCGCCGTTTGGGGCAAAATGATTGAAAGCTATTTGACCGAGAGAGAAACGCTTAGGCTGGTGCTTCAGGTGATTGACCTTAGGCATCCGCCGAGCAAGGACGACATTCTGATGTACGACTGGCTGAAGGCTAACGAGCTTCCGGTTTGCATCGTGGCTACCAAAGCGGACAAAATTCCGAAGAGCCGCTGGCAGAAGCACATCAAGGTCATTAAGGAAGACTTGATGCTGCGGGCCGGAGATGAGTTTGTGATGTTCTCGGCCGAGGAAGGCATCGGCAAGGATGAGCTGTGGGAAGTCATCAGCCGGAGCATTGGCGCGTTAGAAGCAGATAACGGGATTTGATTCATCGTTTATGCAGATTTGAAAAATCCGTCAAAGCGGCATGGGAACAAGAGAAGTTGGAACAGGAAACCGAGCAAGCTTACGAATCTTTGGCGCACAATCAGCCTCAATCCGTTTTTTTCTGAAATTCGGATGAAATTCATGATTTTCACACCAAGCAATTCCTTAAAAAAGTAGTGTATAATTATGCTAAAGGATTGTTAAAGGAATTGAGGAGATTTGTATGGCTAAGCGGATAGCCACAGAATATGTAAAAGCCACGATGCGTATGTCGGAAGCCCAAATGAGCGAGTTTGTTCGTAAAGTTTATGATCCCCACGTCTGTCAGCAGGTCAAAGTGCTTGAGGGCGGCGGCCAGGAGGTTGTATTGCTGGACCGTGACGGTGAGGAACTCCATGTGGCTTTTGACTGCAAAGACGGATTTTATGTTTGTGAATGTTCTTTCCGCCTGAAGAATCCGAGACTGACGAATGTGATGCGGCGAATGTTTGCCGAATTCAAAGGCTGCGGATTGGTATACCGTATTTACGAAGGTTTTGTGATGGAGTACAGCTATGAAGAGGGTCGTGTGATCAAAATTGCTGAGCAAAAGGCGGATGCCTGCAAGCTGGTATATCAATACAAGAATACGCTTGGTGAACTGCGAAGCCTCTTTGAGCTTAAGCTCATTGAGGCCGAGATCGACCAGATCCGCAAGGAAATCAATGCGCTGCTGGAACTGCGAATGGCTAACGTTAGCGGGGATACCGTAGATTGGGTAGATAAGGAGCTGCGGCGCAATTCGCAGAGGCTATTCGCTTTGGAAGCTTGATTCTGGATTGCCCTACGCTAACTAAGCGAAAGCGAATAAGCATAATAAACCGCCTCCTGCCGGAGGCGGTTTATTATTGAAACAGAAGCTTCCTTCAGAGGTTTTTCCAATTGTTCGGGGCAAGGGAATAAGGCACGAAAAAAGGGCAGACAGGCCGTACTAAACTTGGGCTCGGATAAAGATCGGGATTTCAAAAAAAGTATTGCATTTGTCATTAATAGATGTTATTTTTAATCTCGTTGAAAAGAATATAGGAACCAGGATTCACTCAGGACATGTAGATGTTGCGAGAGATTATTCCCTCGGGAAGTGAATGACGTAGGTCCTAGCGGATGAAATTTTTCAAACATTTTATTCCTAGGAAGGGGGAACCGGAAGATGGAATATTCAACTTTCGGAAGACACGTTGCTGTTGATACTTGGGGAGTCGACTTTGATGTATTGAACAATGCGGAGCTCCTGCAAAACCATCTTGTAGAAGCTGCTGAAGCATGCGGGGCAACTGTATTGTCCGTACAATCCAAGCAATTCGAGCCACAAGGGGCTACGGTCCTTGTAATGCTGTCAGAGAGTCATCTCTCGATTCATACGTATCCTGAGAGAGGATTTGCGGCAATTGATTGCTACACTTGCGGAGAAACGGTTGACCCGCAGTTGGCTATTGATTACCTGGTATCCATATTGAAACCGGAGAAAACCTATGCAAAGAAACTGATTCGCGGTTTGGGTGAAATGAAGGTGGAAACACCATCCGGCGTGCAAGTTGAACTTGTGTAAAGCCAATCATAGGTAATAAATTCAATTTTCCCGAAAAAAATAAACTGTGCATTTCCTGAAGTCTAGCTCGCCTAAGACGATTCGGAATGCGGCGCAAATAACTGTGGAAGTTAGTCTCCACGGTTATTTTTTTTCATTCATGGGTAACGATAGGTAATGTCCCTCTCGCAGGGGCGTTTTATTCTTCATAAACATTTCATATTAATGGCCGAAAGATGGGCTGGCAGTGTGATATAATTAACATTGTTTGAGAGTGAAAAAAATGATTTCTTGGTTTTTTAGTATTCCTAACAAGGCAGGTGAAACTTACAATGCACATTATTGCAGTTGGCTTGAACTACCGCACGGCGCCGGTAGAGGTAAGAGAGAAGTTTACTTTTGCAGAGCAAGATTTGCCGGGAGCGCTTGCGGAGTTGAAACAGATGAAAGGTGTATTGGAAGTTGTCGTTCTAGCAACCTGCAATCGTACCGAATTTTATGTAGCCATAGATCGGCTGCCGATGTGCAGCCATTTCATACACAGCTTCATGGAACAATGGTTTGATGTTCCGCGTACCGAATTCATGCAGCATTTATATACCTATGAGGAAGAGCAGGCGATTCAGCATCTGTTCCGGGTGGCCTGCGGACTGGATTCGATGGTGCTCGGCGAAACGCAAATTTTAGGCCAGGTTAAAGCTGCTTTTCTGCTTGCCCAAGAGAATAAAGCAACAGGCACGCTGTTTAATATGCTGTTTAAACAAGCGATTACGCTCAGCAAACGGGCTCATTCCGAAACATCCATCGGCGAAAGCGCGGTTTCCGTAAGCTATGCGGCGGTTGAACTGGGAAAGCGGATTTTTGGAAGTTTTGCAGGTAAAAGGGTGCTTATTGTCGGGGCCGGCAAAATGAGCGAGCTTACCGTAAAACATCTGTTTGCAAATGGCGCCGCCGAAGTAATTGTGGCCAATCGCACGCTTTCTCGTGCCCAGGAATTGGCGTCCAGATTCAGTGGAACTCCCTGCACAATTGAACAGGCTGGCGAAAGACTTGCGGACGTGGACATCGTGATCAGTTCTACGGGAGCCGAAGGCTATGTCCTGAAAGCCGCTGATGTCGCGGCCTGCATGAAGAAGCGGCCTTCGCATCCTCTTTTTATGATTGATATCGCTGTGCCGCGCGATCTTGATCCTTCCATCTCAGAATTGTCGAATGTTTTTCTATATGATATAGATGATCTGGAGGGGATTGTGGAGAGTAATCTGGAGATGCGGCGGAATGAGGCTGCCAAGATCGAATTGATGATTAAGCAGGAAATGGATGCTTTTGCATACTGGCTGCAGACGCTTGGCGTCAAGCCGGTGATCCGGGCACTCCAGGAAAAAGCTACGGACATTCATGAGGATACGCTGCAGAGCTTATTCAACAAGCTTCCCGAGCTGGACGAGCGCCAGCGGACGGTCATTCGCCGACTGACGCGAAGCATCGTGAACCAGATGATGCATGATCCGATCAACCGGATCAAGGAGATGGCTGCCGAGAAGAATGGTGCTGAGGCCCTTGACATGTTCAGCTACATTTTTGCGCTTGAGGAGCAGTTGGCGGCTGGGAACGAGGAGGCGCAGGCGGTAAAGGAGAATGCCGCGGACAACCGCGCTTCTCAAAGCCAAAAATCTCCACGATCTGAGAGCGTACCATTTTCTGTGGCGCAGATGTCCGTATGAGGCGGTGAACAGCCTTGGCGCAACTTGTAATTATTGATGATGCTGCTATTTATATTTATGCCCTGAGCCTTCTGTTTTATTTCTCGAATTGCTTTCGCCGCAATCCGGGAGCGAAGCGGATGGGCGCAGGGCTTCTTGCTTGTTCGATGGTTCTGATGTTATTCGCTTTCGGAAGCCGCCTTCAAACCGAAGGAGTGGCCGCCCTGTTGTCTGCCTACGATTATCTGCAGTGGGTCTCCTTTTGTCTGATGCTGTCGTCGGTGTTCATAACCTTCCTCCCGAGAACAGAACTGGCCGTGCTTCTCGTCAGTTTGGCCGGCTTTGTCATGCTGGTGGCCAACCGGCTCAGCTTTTCGGATGACCAGTATCCTCTGGTTCATGGCTATACGCTTCACAGTATGCTGACTCTGCACATTGTTCTGGCAGGGGTGAGCTTTGCCGCATTAACGTTGGCTGCCGTATTCGCATCGATGTATCTTTTTCTGCATCACCGCCTGAAGACGAAGAAGTGGAGCGACACCATCCGCCGGCTGCCCAGCCTTGAGGATTTGGACAGCTCCATGCCTGGTGCGGTCATGTGGGGAGTTTCACTGCTGTCAGTTTCCTTGTTAATCGCGGGGGTGGTCATGGCCAAAGAAGGAAGCTTGCAATCCTTCCTCGACCTGAAGGTGATTTCCACTTTTGTTTCTCTCCTGGTGTATTTGCTTTATTTTATAATCAGGAGCTACAAGCGTATATCCGGGGTCTCCATGGCAAAATGGGTGCTGCTGGGGTATGCTATTGTTATTGTGAATTTTCTGAGCAATTCCTTGTCGGCTTTTCACAGCTGGAACTGGAGGTAATGCTATGCCCCGTTATGTCCCGATCATGGTGGATTGTGAAGGCTTGCCCATCGTTGTTATCGGTGGGGGGCGGATCGCGGCCCGCAAGTCCAAACCTCTTATTGAGGCTGGCGCAGTGCTTACGATTATCAGCCCGAAGCTATGCGAGGAGCTTGAGCAGCGTCACGCCTCCGGCGCTTTTCGCTGGGTGAAGAGACCGTACAGGATTGGCGATATTGCGGAAGCAGGCGCCGGACTGGTCTATGCCTGCACGAACGAGAAAACCGCAAATTTGGAGGCGGCAGCCGAGGCGAAAAGTTTAAATATCCCTGTCAATGTAGCGACATCTGCGGAGCAGGGCAGCTTTATTAGTCCGAATGTGATCCGGCGCGGAGATCTCGTTATTTCGGTGTCCGCCTCCGGAGCAGGACCGGCTGCATCGCGCCGGATCGCCGAAGATCTGGAATCGGTTTTTGGTCCGGAATATGAACGTTATGTATCTTTTCTCAGAACGGTCAGAGAGCGGGTGAAAGCCGCCGTGGAGGATGCGGACAAGCGAAGACTTCTGCTTGGCAAACTGGCGGAGCTGGATATATTGGAACAGATCAGGGCGGGACGTTTTAGCCCGTGGACGGAAGAGCAAATCGATGAATGGATTGTGAAAGGATGAACAGCATGCGCACGATTGTAGTAGGGACAAGGCAAAGTCAGCTTGCGCTTACCCAGACAGGTCAAGTTATCGAGGACCTCAAAGCGATATGCAAGGAGCAGGGCCTCCCTTTTCAATTTGAAGTACGCAAAATCGTAACCAAAGGCGACCGGATTCTGGATGTAACCTTGTCCAAAGTCGGGGGCAAAGGCTTGTTTGTCAAGGAAATCGAACAGGCCATGCTGGAGAAGGAAATAGATATGGCAGTACACAGTATGAAGGATATGCCTGCATGGCTGCCTGAAGGCCTGATCAATGGAGCCGTTCCCCGCCGGGCCGATCCGCGCGATGCGCTCATCGCAAAGGGAGGAGGGTCCATGACGCTGGATGAGTTGCCGCCAAATGCGAAAGTGGGAACAAGCAGCCTTCGCCGGGCCAGCCAGCTCAAGGCGCGCAGACCGGATTTAAGGCTCGAAACCTTGAGAGGAAATATTGATTCCAGGCTGCGCAAGCTTGTGAGCGAAGGTTTTGATGCGATCATTTTGGCGGCAGCGGGACTTGAGCGAATGGGCTGGAAGGACCGGATTACGTCTTATCTGCCTGTGGAGCTTTGCCTTCCTGCTGTCGGACAGGGGGCCCTTGGCATCGAATGCCGGGAAGACGATGAAGAGCTCAGACATTTGCTGTCGCTGTACAACGACACGGCTACTTCCTTGACCGTGCAGGCCGAGCGGCGTTTCCTCGCTGAACTGAACGGGGGCTGCCAGATTCCGATCGGGGCCTATGCCGTCATTGAGGACAACACCGATGCCGCAGCGAACAGCGAAAATAAAGCGAGTGACAGCATGGCAAGTGATCACGCGGCTCCTCTTCAGCTGCATTTGACCGGTATGGTCGGTTCGCCGGATGGACGGACGATTTTGAAGGAGGAATTGAGAGGAACCGATCCGGAGCGCCTTGGCACCGAGGTTGCGAATAAGCTGATCGCCCGGGGAGCGGGAGACATTCTGGCTGAAGTAAGGAGATGAGAACGTATGGCGGGAAAAGTGTATTTGGTAGGGGCGGGCCCCGGCGATGCGCGTTTGATTACCGTTAAGGGATTGCAATGCATAGAAATAGCGGATGTTGTCGTATATGATCGTCTGGCCAATCCCAGTCTGCTGAAATCTATGAAAAAAGGAGCAGAAAAAATATACGTCGGCAAAAAGCCCGACCGCCATACGATGAAGCAGGAAGAAATCAATCAACTGCTCGTGGATTTGGCGCTTCAGGGAAAAACGGTCGTTCGGCTGAAGGGCGGAGATCCGACCATTTTCGGCCGGGTCTCCGAGGAGGCGGGGCTGCTTCGCCGTAGTGGCGTTCCGTTTGAAATCGTGCCGGGAGTTACGGCGGCCATCTCCGTTCCCGCTTATGCAGGGATTCCCGTGACGCATCGGGAGTTGGCTTCTTCCCTGTCCATCATCACCGGCCACGAAAGCCCGGAGAAGCTGGATCATTCGATCAAATGGGACAAAGTAACGAATTCAACCGGCACGCTTGTGTTTATGATGGGTGTTGCGAAAATCGGTTATATCAGCCAGCAGCTCATTGAGCACGGACGTTCGCCCGATACGCCGGTAGCGCTGATCAGATGGGGAACGAGAGCCGAGCAGGAAACGCTGACCGGCACGCTGGCGGATATTGAAGCCAAGGTGGCCGCAGCAAAATTTCAGCCTCCGGCTGTTATTGTAGTCGGAGAAGCGGTACTGCAGCGGGAAGAGCTGAAATGGGTGGAAGATTTGCCGCTGTTTGGAAGGCGGGTCCTCGTGACCCGCTCGAGATCCCAGGCAAGCGTATTGGTCCGCCGGATTGAGGAACTGGGCGGGGAAGCGTATGAACTGCCGGTTATTGAAACGGTTTTGCCGACAGATCCCGAGGTGCTGAAGCATACGGAACAGGCGCTCTCCTCGCTTGAGCAGTTCGATTGGGTGTTCTTCACCAGCGTCAATGGGGTAGAGTTCTTCTTCCGTCATTTGGAGAGCGCGGGCACTGACATCAGATCCTTGCACAAGGCGAGAATTGCAGCCGTCGGACCGGCCACAAAAGCGGCGCTGGCTGCCAGAGGCATTGTGGCGGAAAGCCTGCCGGAACGATACCAGGCCGAAGGACTGGTGGAACAGCTGGGCGAAATGTGGAAACCCGGCCAGAAAGCGCTGCTTCCACGGGGGAATCTGGCGCGTTCATGGCTGCCTGAAGTGCTCCGGCAGCGGAAGCTGGACGTAACGGAAATCATCGCCTATGAAACCGTGCTGCCCGGGGAGGATGACGAAGAGCTGCTGAAGCTGCTTGAAGAAGGCGGCATCCATATCGTGACCTTTACCAGTTCCTCGACGGTCACGAATCTGATTGCCATACTGAAGCGCATGGGGCTTGCCGAACCGGCTGAAGCCTTGAACAAGGCGAACATTGCCTGCATCGGGCCGATCACGGCCAGAACGGCTGAGGAAGCCGGCCTGCGCGTGTCCGTCACCGCCGAAGAGGCTACGATAGACAGTTTAATAGAATCGTTAAGCGGCTTGAACCGCAAATCGAAATAAGGAGCTGTTGCATGATGTCTTTTCCAATTGTACGCCACCGCCGTCTGCGCCAATCCGCAGCCATTCGCAGCCTCGTCCGTGAAACGGTATTGACGGTGGATGATTTGATTCAACCGATTTTCATTACTTATGGCAGCGGCGTGAAGTCGGAAATTGCTTCCATGCCGGGCGTTTATCAATTTTCGCTGGATACGCTTGAAGAGGAGCTTAAAGAAATCGTTGACCTTGGCATCAAGGCGGTTCTGCTGTTCGGGATTCCGGAAACCAAAGACGCGATCGGCACTTCCGCGTTCGTTCAAGACGGCATTGTCCAGCAGGCGACCCGGAAGATCAAGTCGCTCTACCCCGATCTGCTCGTCGTGGCCGACACGTGCTTGTGCGAGTTTACGGATCACGGACACTGCGGCATGGTCCATACGTTTGAGCAGGGCGGCCATGTATACGGCGATGTGCTCAACGATGAGTCGCTGGAGCTGCTGACGCGCACGGCGGTATCCCAGGCTCAGGCCGGCGCGGATATTATCGCTCCGTCCAACATGATGGACGGCTTCGTGCAGGCGATCCGCCATGGACTGGATGAAGCCGGCTTCCCGCATATCCCGATCATGTCTTATTCCGTTAAATACGCTTCGGCTTTCTACGGGCCTTTCCGGGAGGCCGCCGATTCCGCGCCGCAGTTCGGCGACCGGAAAACGTACCAAATGGATCCGGCTAATGTTCGCGAGGCGCTGCGCGAAGCTGAATCGGATGTGCTGGAAGGGGCCGATATGCTGATGGTCAAGCCGTCGCTGGCGTTCATGGATGTCATTAGGCTGCTTCGGGAAGAGTTCGATCTGCCGATCGTGGCTTATAATGTCAGCGGCGAGTATTCGATGGTGAAGGCGGCCGCCCTGCAGGGCTGGATCAATGAACAGGCCATTGTAACGGAAATGCTGCTGGGGATGAAGCGGGCCGGGGCAGATATGATCATCACCTATTATTCCAAGGATATGGCCCGCTGGCTGCGGGAGTCCAAATAAAGGCACAAGCCATGCTGCTTGCCTTGCGTTCAGGGTATATTATACGTAAGTACATTCGGCAGAAGCCGCTTTCGGAAGAGGGCGGTCTTTTGCCTATACATTACATAGCTGGGGAGTGAACATTTCATGAGTTTGGAGAGCAAGGGACGGATCGAGGAAAAATCGCGGCAAGCGTTTGACGAAGCCAAGCAATATATACCCGGGGGTGTCAACAGTCCGGTTCGGGCTTTCAAGTCCGTTGGACTAACGCCCGTTTATGCGGATCATGGGAAAGGCTCCCATATTTATGATATCGACGGCAATTCCTATATCGATTATATAGGCTCATGGGGACCGCTGATCATGGGGCACGCGCATCCGGAGGTTGTGAAGGCGCTGCAGGAAGCGGCTGCCAAAGGGACCAGCTTCGGCCTGCCTACGCTGCTGGAGACAGCCATGGCGAAGCTGGTCGCTGACCGTGTGCCGTCGATCGATATCGTTCGGATGGTCAACTCCGGAACCGAAGCGACGATGAGCGCGATCCGCCTTGCGCGGGGCTATACGGGACGAAGCAAAATTCTGAAATTCGAAGGCTCGTACCACGGCCATGCGGACAGCCTGCTCATCAAAGCGGGCTCCGGCGTAGCCACCTTGGGCCTGCCGGACAGTCCGGGCGTCCCCGAAGGCGTGGCCGCCAATACGATCGCAGTGCCTTATAACGATCTCGAGACGGTCCGGCTGGCTTTTGACCGGTTTGGCGAGGAGATCGCAGGCGTCATTGTGGAGCCCGTGGCAGGGAACATGGGCGTCGTGCCTCCGCTGCCGGGCTTCTTGGAAGGCCTTCGAAGTCTTACCGAGCAATACGGCAGCGTGCTTATTTTTGACGAGGTCATGACGGGGTTCCGCGTGCATTTGAACTGCGCGCAGGGCCGGTTCGGCGTAACGCCGGATTTGACTTGCCTCGGCAAGGTGATCGGCGGCGGACTGCCGGTCGGCGCGTACGGCGGCAAACGCGAAATCATGGAGCGAATCGCCCCGACCGGACCGATCTACCAGGCCGGCACGCTGAGCGGCAATCCGCTGGCCATGACCGCCGGGTTCACGACGCTGTCCCTGCTTACCCCCGAGGTGTATGACCGGCTTGAGACGCTGTCGGCTCGCCTTGCGGCCGGGTTTGAGCAAAATGCCGCAGAGTGCGGTATTCCTTTCACCGTGAACCGCGTCGGTTCGATGGTATGCCCGTTCTTTACGGCCCAAAAGGTCATCAACTTTGATACGGCAAGAACGAGCGATCTTGACTTGTTCCGCCGTTATTTTGCGGCGATGGTGGATGAAGGCGTCAGCGTGGCTCCTTCCCAGTTCGAGGGCATGTTCGTCTCCGGCGTTCATACGGAAGCCGATATCGACGATACGATCGAAGCCAACCGCCGCGCCCTGCAGAAGCTGTGACTATGACGGGTCCGGGAAGACGGCGGGGAGAATGGCTGGAGCTGATGCCCGGCAAGGCGGTCAGAGGAGCCGCTGACCCGGCGGAGGCAGCGGCAGGATGGCTCGGCAGCGTGATCGGCATGCCTGACAAGCTGCTCAAGCGACTTGCCGGCGGCGGGGATATTCGGCTTGCCGGGGACCGCTTGCGCGTGCGCCTGTTCCCGCCGCGCGAATATGGGTTTGAACCAGGGGGCACGCCCCCGGTCGTTCTCTATGAAGACGACCATTGCCTTGTGGTCCACAAGCCCGCCGGATTAAAGGTTCATCCTGACGGCGGGGAGGAGGAGCCGACGCTGTCCAATGCTGTCGCCGCCCACTACGCGGAGGGCGGCCAGAAAGTCGCGGTCAGGCATATTCATAGGCTCGATGAATACACATCCGGCCCCGTCCTGTATGCCAAAAATGAACTCGCCCAGCTGAAGCTGGACGAAGCCATGTCGCGCAAGGAGATAGGGCGGACCTACATCGCCTGGGTCGAGGGCGTCGTGGCCCCGTCCCTTACAGTGATCGATGCCCCGATTGGAAGGGACCGCCACAACAGCCGGCGCCGGCGCGTGTCACCCGGAGGAAAGCCTGCGGTTACCCGCGTTGAGGTGGTCCAGACCTTTGCTGATGCCACGCTGGTCAGGCTGACGCTGGAGACAGGAAGAACGCATCAGATTCGCGTTCATATGAGTTTTTCCGGCCATCCTCTGATCGGAGACAAACTTTACGGAGCCAAAGCCAAGGACAATCTGCTGAATCATCAGGCGCTGCACGGGGAACGATTGGAGTTTGTCCATCCTTTTACAGGCGAGAAGATCGAGGTACTGGACCCTTGGCCAACGGAGCTTGCGCTGCTTCACAGCAGGCTGCAAAAAGCAACTTTCCGCTAAGCAGACGAAAAGATTGGCATGTGCTTCTTTTTACGGCATATAGATAAAAACGAGCGATGATGTAGCTATGGTCACATTTTGTGAGCGAAGAATCCCGTTTTTGCAAGTGTAAAAAGGAGGTATGTGCCCTTGTCTGATCAGTCCTATGGTTTAAGATTCGATATTTACGAGCGTGTTCATTTATCGGACGAAGAGACCGGCATCGAGGAACTGGAAGAGATTGAGCTTTTTCCAAGAATACAGGTTATGCCCGGGGATGATTATGCGACGCTCCGGGGACATTTGCTGCTGACAGGTTTATACCGCGGGGAAGGCGAAAGACGGGAACTGTCCCACCTGATCCCGGTTGAAATTACCATTCCGCTCAGCAGGGTCAACCGGCTGGAGGACATCTCCGTGGAAATTGAAAATTTCGACGTCGATCTTTTGAATGAACGAAGTCTCAATGTAACCGGCGTTTTGTCCCTTCAGGGCATCGAAACAACTGCCTTTGCGCCTGCCCCGCAGGACTGGACCAGCCGGGAGTACACGGCATCGTACGTTCAGGGAGAAGGGGAAGAGGAATCGGCGCCATGGATTACATCCGAGGCAGCCTTCGATACGGAGAAATCGGCTCCAGATGATCGGGACGAGGCCGTTTTATTTGAACAGGCGGAGGAATCGAAGGATGAAGCCGGCTTTGAATCCGCAAGCGAAAATCGGGAACAGGCCGATTTGACTGGCGAATGGTTCGATGAAGTCACTGACGCTGCTTACGTTAAAGAACGTTTGGGACAAGATATTGGTTACCAGGAAGAGAGCGAATTCCCGCAGGAAGCCGATGAGTCCTTTTCGGCAGCCGGTTTTTCGGCCTTGGCAGGCGAGTCCGGAGAGCCGCTGCCGGCGGTGCCGGAAGAAGATGACGGCCGGTTTGGGTATGAGACGGTTTCTGCATTTGTATCCTCAGCCGAGCCTGCAGCGCTTCCGGTATGGAAACTAGACCCTCCGGAAGCGGAAACCGGCAGTGCCGATTCGGCTGCGGAAGCAGTAGTTGCGGAATCGGAGGCTGCGGAACCGGTAGCTGCGAGACCTGAGGCTGCCGAACCCGAAGCAGTGGAACCCGAGGCTGCGAGACCCGAGGCAGCCGAACCGGTGGCTGCGGCGGCTGAGGCTGCGGAGATTTCCGGATCTGCAGAAGAAGAGCAGCCCGCTGTCCTGGAGGCTGCTTTCGCTGAACCGCCCGTGGCGGAGGCAGAAATACTGCCTGCGGAAGGGGAGAAGCCCCAGGAGCCGAAGATCGCTCTGAACAGCCAGAAAAAGAGCGAAGCATCAGGGGGCGAACATTTTGGTTTTAGCCAGCTGCTGCAGACTCCCAGACAGCTGCCTGCGTCTGAAGAAGCCAAAACGAAAGAAGAGCGGCCCGCCGCTGAACCCCTTCAGGCCGAGCCGGAAGACCGGCAGTGGAAGGAGTCCTTTATTTCCAAGCTGAACGAAGCAAGTCCGTTCCGCAAGGTACGCATGGTCATCGTGCAGCGCGAAGAAACGATTGACGAAATCGCGGACCGCTACAGCGTCAGCGCCCGTGAACTTTTGCTGCATAACCGCCTGTCCGAGCAAAATATTGCAGAAGGCCAGGTTCTCTATTTGCCGTAACAGGGTATATTTGTGTCAGCTATCCGCTTCCGGCCATTGACTATAGGCTTCAAGAAAGTTATTATGAACTATAGTCAAAGACGATGATCGGGAAGAGTAGACAGTATGCCCTTCAGAGAGTGGAATTGCTTAAGCTGTGAGATTCCGCAGGATACAGCTGATCGAAGTCGCCCGGAAGTCGCCTGTTTGAGCCCCTTACCCGGGTTAGAGCAGGCCGGCTCGCAGCCGTTACCCTGCTAATCAAGTGTCGCTTGAACCCCTCTTTTTTTGAACATTTGAACAAGAGCGCTGGCGGTTTTAGGCGAAACAAAGGTGGTACCGCGAGAGATAAAGCCCTTTCGTCCTTTGAGACGAAGGGCTTTTTGTATTTTTTTGGCCAAAGAGCAGGAGGTAATCGAAGAAAATGACACAGGAGCAAAAACTAGCAGCATCGGCAGAAATGCCGACCACGTATGATCCGAAAGCGGCGGAACAGAAATGGTACCGCTACTGGATGGATAATGAATTTTTTAAAGCAGGCCAGAGAAAGGATGCCGAGCCCTATACGATCGTCATTCCCCCGCCGAACGTAACAGGCATGCTGCACATCGGCCATGCGAATGATTGTACCCTGCAGGATATTCTGATCCGCACCAAGCGGATGCAGGGCTATGACGCTTTATGGATTCCGGGCTCGGACCACGCCGGCATTGCTACCCAGGCCAAGGTGGAGCAGAAGCTCCGCGAGGAAGGGGTAAGCCGCTACGATCTGGGGCGCGAGAAGTTTTTGGAGAAGGTTTGGGAATGGAAAGACAAGTACGCGAACACCATTCATGAGCAGTGGGCCAAAATGGGCTTTTCGCTCGACTATTCCCGGGAGCGTTTTACGCTGGATGAAGGGTTGTCCGAGGCCGTACGGGAAGTGTTTGTGAAGCTTTACGAGAAAGGCCTGATTTATCGCGGAAAAAGAATTATCAACTGGGACCCTGCCGCACGCACGGCGCTCTCCGACATCGAGGTGGAGTACAAAGAGGTTAATGGGCATCTGTACCATCTGCAGTATCCGCTTAAAGACGGCAGCGGCCATATTACGGTGGCTACGACCCGTCCGGAAACGATGCTCGGCGATACGGCTGTTGCCGTACATCCAAAGGACGAGCGTTATAAGGATTTGATTGGCAAAACGCTGATTCTGCCGATTATCGGCCGGGAAATCCCGATTATCGCCGACGATTATGTCGAGAAGGAGTTTGGCAGCGGGGCCGTCAAAATTACGCCGGCGCATGACCCGAACGACTTTGAAGTGGGGCTTCGCCATAATCTCCCGCAAATTACGGTTATGGATGAGACCGGTACGATGAACGCGGATGCGGGCAAGTACCAGGGGCTTGACCGTGCGGATGCGCGCAAGCAAATTGTCAGCGATCTCAAAGAGCTTGGCGTGCTGATCCGGATTGAAGATCACGTCCACCAAGTCGGGCACAGCGAAAGATCCGGCGCCGTTGTAGAGCCGTACCTGTCCACACAGTGGTTTGTGAAGATGGGGCCGCTTGCGGAAGCGGCGATTGAGGCGCAAAAATCAGGCAAGGGCGTCAATTTTGTACCCGAACGGTTTGAGAAAACCTATCTGAACTGGATCGAAAATGTCCGGGATTGGTGCATTTCCCGCCAGCTCTGGTGGGGACACCGGATTCCCGCCTGGTATTCGGAGTCGACCGGCGAGTTTGTTGTAGCGAAGAATGAAGAGGAAGCGCGCGCGAAGCTGGGCAAGGACGATCTTAGACAGGACGAGGATGTGCTGGATACTTGGTTCAGCTCCGCCCTGTGGCCGTTCTCAACGCTCGGCTGGCCGGACTTAAACAGCGAGGATTTTAAACGCTATTATCCGACAAACGTGCTGGTAACCGGCTACGACATCATTTATTTCTGGGTGGCGCGGATGATTTTCCAAGGGCTTGAATTTACAGGCGAAATGCCGTTTAAAGACGTGCTTATGCATGGTTTGGTCAGAGACAGCGAAGGCCGCAAAATGTCCAAATCGCTTGGCAATGGCGTCGATCCGCTTGAGGTCATCGAGAAATACGGCACGGACGCCATGCGCTACATGATTTCGACAAGCAGCACGCCGGGACAGGATTTGCGTTTCCGCTGGGAGCGTGTCGAGCAGGCGCGCAATTTTGCGAACAAGATCTGGAACGCTTCCCGCTTCGCTTTGATGAATCTGGAAGGCGTGACGGCAGATCAAATCGACATCAGCGGGAACCTTGGCACAGCCGACCGCTGGATCCTGCACCGTTTCAATGAAACGGCCCGCGACATTACACGCTTGATCGACTCCTATGAATTTGGGGAAACCGGACGGCTGCTGTACAACTTCATCTGGGATGACCTGTGCGACTGGTATATCGAGTTCTCGAAGCTCTCGCTCTATGGCGACGACGCGGCCGCCAAATCGAAGACGCAATCGGTGCTTGCCTATGTGCTGGACCGCACGCTTCGCCTGATGCATCCGTTTATGCCGTTCATCACAGAGGAAATCTGGCAGCATCTGCCGCACCGGGGCGAGACGATTTCACTTGCGGAGTGGCCTGCCTATGATGAAGCTCTTGCGGCTCCTGATGCTGTTGCAGAGATGAGCCTGCTGATCGATATCATTCGCGCGGTCCGCAATATCCGGGCGGAAGTGAACGTGCCGATGAGCAAGAAGGTTGAGCTTTTGCTGAAGCCGGCATCTGCCGATCTGCAAAATATCATCAAGCGCAACGAGCATTACATCCAGCGTTTCTGCAACACTTCCGATTTTGCCTCTTCCTTGGAAACCGCGACTCCGGAGAAAGCAATGACGGCTGTTGTTACGGGAGCGGAGCTGTATTTGCCGCTGGCCGGACTGCTGGATATCAACCAGGAAATCGCTCGCCTGGAGAAGGAGCTGGACCACCTAAACAAGGAAGTCGAGCGGGTTGACAAGAAGCTGAGCAATCAGGGCTTTGTCTCGAAGGCTCCTGCGCATGTCATTGAAGAGGAGCGAGCGAAGCAGAAGGATTATGCGGACAAACGCGCCAAAGTGCTTGCCCGGATCGAAGAGCTGAAGGGTTAAGGTGAACTAACATGAACGTACTTGAAGGAGAAACCCGGGCCCCGCTTCGTTCCTACGACGAAGCGGTCGAATGGATCAACGCTCTTATCCCGTTCGGCATCCGTCCGGGACTGGACCGGATTCACGCTATGATGGACCGGCTGGGCAACCCGCACCGGCGGCTGAAATTTATTCACGTCGCCGGTACGAACGGCAAAGGTTCGTCCTGCGCTTTTTTGACCGGCGCGCTGCGGGAAAGCGGTTATGCTGTGGGAACTTATACGTCCCCATATATTACAAAATTTACGAATCGTTTTCAGTATAACGGTGAAGATATACCCGAGAGCGTCCTGCTGGAGCTGTCGAACCGCCTTTACCCGCTTGTACAGGAAATAGCGGCGACCGAACTGGGTTCGCCTACGATGTTCGAGGTATCGACGGCTTTGGCCATTCTCTATTATGCCGAAGTTTGCTATCCGGATGTCGTTGTTTGGGAGACCGGCCTGGGGGGAAGGATGGATGTAACAAACATCGTAACGCCGGTCGTTTCCCTAATCACCAATGTCGGGTATGACCATACCGATATTTTGGGAGACACGCTGGAGAAGATTGCAGCGGAGAAGGCCGGCATCATCAAGCCCGGAGTTCCTGTTATTAGCTGCGTAGAGCAGCCTGAAGTGATCCGTATCATGAAGAATACGGCTGCCGAGAACAAGTCCGCCCTCTATCTGCTCGGAGAGCAGTTCACCTATGAGAGAGGCGGAATTCATGAGAACGAACAGAGTCTGCTCTTCAAGGGACCGTTTCGGGAAATCGGCCTGGATATCGGGCTGCAGGGCGAACATCAATGCAAAAACGCTTCCGGAGCGATCATGGTTCTGGAAGTGCTGAGACAATATATGGCATTTGTCCTGGACGATGAGGATGTAAAACGCGGGTTTCGAAATACGGCATGGGCTGGCCGTATGGAACTGGTCAGCAAAGATCCGCGCATCGTTCTTGACGGTGCCCATAATCCGGAAGGGGCGGAGACGCTTTCCAAATCGATTCCGGAAGTGTACCGTTACCGCAAGCTCAATTTGATGATGGGCATGCTGGCTAACAAGCATCATCACGGTTACTTCAAGCATATATTACCAATAGTGGATACACTCATCCTTACGGAGCCGGATTTTCGCAGGAAAATGGATGCCGGGGCATTGTTAAGCCTTGTACAGGAACTGAAGGAAAGTATAGCGAAGCCGGAGCTTAAAGTCATCGTGGAACCTGATTGGAAAACGGCTCTCGAAATCCTTAAATCGCAGACGGAAGCGGAGGATCTCGGGGTCGTATCCGGTACGCTCTATTTAATTTCCGATGTTCGGGCAGCTCTTCTGCATCAAACCGATTCTGAAAAAGGCTGGTGAAAACAATGTCAAATACGGTTACAGAACACGTTCATTTTATCGGGATCGGCGGCTATGGTATGAGTGCGATTGCCCGTGTCATGCTGGAGATGGGGTATACCGTCACAGGATCCGACGTCGCTTCCCAGGAACTTACAGAGAAACTCGCGGCTAAAGGAGCCAAAATTTATATCGGGCACACGGCCGAGCAGGTGCATGGCGCCGATATGGTTGTTTACTCCACGGCGCTCCCGAAGGACAATGTAGAACGGGTGGAGGCCCAGGAACAGGGCATTCCGGTTTTTCACCGTTCGCAGATGCTGGCCCGGCTGCTGAATGAACGCAGCGGGGTGGCCGTTGCCGGAGCTCACGGCAAGACGACAACCTCCTCCATGATCGCGCTTGTGATGGAGGAATGCGGGACCGACCCGACCTATATCATAGGCGGAGAAATTATGAATATCGGGACGAATGCGAAAGCCGGGAAGGGAAAGTATGTTGTCGCGGAAGCGGATGAAAGCGACGGCTCCTTTCTGCACTATTTTCCGGCCCTCTCTGTCGTGACCAATATCGAAGCCGACCATCTTGAAAATTATGGCGGCGATTTCGGGCATCTGAAGGAAGCTTATGTTCAGTTTCTGAATCAGACCAAAGCGGAAGGCAAGGCCGTTGTCTGCGGCGATGATGAAACGATACACGAGCTGCTGCCGCAGGTGAAAGCTTCAGTTATTACTTACGGCATCAAACAGGCCTGTGATTATACGGCCAGCGATATCGTGCTCGGCGACCGCAAAATCACGTTTACGGTGAACCATAACAAGCAAAAGCTGGGCAGCATTGAACTGCCGATTCCTGGTCAGCACAATGTATACAATGCGCTCGCAACAGTTATCGTTTGTTTGGAAGCGGGCATTCCTTTCGAAGGGATTGCCGAGGCTCTGTCTCATTTTCACGGAGCCAAGCGCCGGTTTCAGGTGCTGGGTGAAGCGGACGGCATCCTGGTAATCGACGATTACGCCCATCACCCGACGGAAATTCAGGCGACAATCAGTGCGGCCAAAGCGACAGGCAAACGGATTATCGCCGTCTTTCAGCCGCAGCGCTATACGCGCACCTTTTTCCTGCTTGATGCGTTCAGCAAAGCATTTGGGGATGCGAATGAGGTGATTATCACCGACATTTACTCACCTGCGGGCGAGAAGCAGATTGAAGGCGTAAGCTCGTCCAAGCTGGTTGAGCTGATCAAGCAGAACAGCAATGCCGGAGCAAGATACATCCCGACTAAGGAAGAAGTTATTCAGGATTTGACGGGACGGCTGCAGTCGGGAGATTTGGTTCTCACCATGGGAGCCGGCGATATCTGGAAGGTCGGCTACGCGCTGGCCAAGCAGATACGGGAGAACTAAACCTAAGCGACTGAGGCACTGCGCGAATTTCGATAAATACCGCGTCCCCTCCAAGGGGGACGCTTTTTGTCGTATTTTTAAATACTTTTAGGGAGATCAAAAATTGGGTGGGAGAAATACAAATTAATTATTGACAACAATTATTCCGAAATTTATCATGTGAGGTGTAGAGTTAATCGATTACGTAAACGATTAAATGGAGAGAAAACCCATGGTAAGAATCAAAGATGTAGCGAAACGGGCCAATGTTTCAACGGCGACCGTATCCCATGTCATTAACGGTACACGGTTTGTCATGAAGGAGACGCGCAAGAAAGTCTACGACGCTATGCGGGAGCTCAATTACAGGCCGAATTCGGTTGCCAGAAGCCTGCGCAGCAAGAAGTCGAAAATTATCGGCCTGCTGGTTCCGATTATGCCGCAGGATACCTCGAACTTCTTTTTCATGTCTGTAGCACAAGGGATAGAAAACGTTTTAAAAGAAAGCGGATACAACCTCATATTGAGCAATTCCAAAGAGGATATCGACGTTGAGCGGGAACAAATCAAAGCATTCAATTCCCACCTGATTGACGGTTTAATTATGGCGCCGACTTTTGACGATCATTCTTACTTAAGCGATATGACGCTTGAAGATTATCCGCTGGTCTTTATTGACCGCAAACCCACGCGAATGCAAGGCGACTGTGTTCTGTCGGACGGGGGAGAAGGAGCGTACCAGGCGGTCACCCACTTCCTTAAGAAGGGACATCGCCGTATTGGGTTTATTACCGGGTCACTCGGAATCACCAGCAGCGACGAAAGATTGGATGGCTACAAAAGGGCGCTGACGGAGAAGGGAATAGCGGTTGACGACAAGCTGATCCAGGTCGCGGATTCCGCCCACTCCAGCTTCAAGAGCGGTTATGTTCTGGCGAAAAAGCTGGTGCAGGAAACGGAAGTTACGGCTATTTTGGTGGCCAACAACGTGATGACGATGGGAGCGTTATCCTATTTACAGGAACACAAGATCAAAATTCCTGATGAGATCGCCATTATCGGCTTTGACGACTACGAATGGGCCCAGGTCACGCAGCCGGCTCTATCCATGGTCAGGCAGCCTTCCATTGAACTGGGGGAGACAGCGGCAAGAATGCTGCTTGAGCGAATCGAACAACCGGAGAATCCTTATCGGGAGGTCAAACTGGCGACAGAGCTGGTTATCCGAAATTCGAGCTAATTCTTTTGCGAAAGATTAGCCGGACATTTTATTAAAACGATTACGTAATCGTTTTAATAAAATGATAGCGCTTTATTTTAAAGGGGGAAGCATGATGTTGACGAACAGGGAGATCAGCACTCCACATGAGTACGCTCAGACAATCAAGCCCGAAAAACATACCTGGCGCAAAATAAAACGCAATTACGAGCTTTATTTGTTCCTGCTGCCGATTATTATCCTTTATTTGGTATTCAGGTATTATCCGATGTATGGGGTTCAGATTGCCTTCAAAGACTTTTCGCCAAGCCGGGGCATATGGGGCAGCGAATGGGTCGGCTTCAAATACTTTCAGCAGTTCTTTGACTCCTATAATTTCTGGAACCTTATCGAGAACACGATCACGTTAAGCTTTCTGTCGCTTGTCTTCAGTTTTCCGGTGCCGATTATCGTGGCCATCATGCTGAATCAAATGCTCGCCAAACGATACAAGAAATTTGTCCAGTCTGTCATCTACGCACCGCATTTTATTTCCACTGTCGTCCTAGTCGGTATGCTGAACGTGTTCCTGTCGCCCAACAGCGGCATTGTAAATCATATCATTTCGTTTTTTGGCGGAAAACCGGTACTGTTTATGGCTGACGAGAACTGGTTTCGCCCCCTGTATATTTTGTCCGGCATTTGGCAGGAGACGGGCTTCTCAACCATTATTTATTTAGCCGCCCTAGCGGGAGTCAATCCGGAGCTTCATGAAGCCGCTGTCATGGATGGCGCAAACAAATGGAAGCGGGTTTGGCACGTGGATATTCCGGCGATTTTGCCGACGATCGTGATCCTGCTGATCCTTGCCTTGGGCAATATTATGAGCATTGGTTTTGAAAAGGCTTTCTTGATGCAAAGTGACCTGAACTACGCCACCTCGAACATCATTCCTACTTATGTGTACGAATTGGGGATTCAAAAATCGCAGTACAGCTTCTCGACAGCCATCGGCCTGTTTAACTCCGTGATCAATATCATTTTGATCGTTGCAGTCAACCGAATTGCCAAAAAACTGACAGAAACCAGCCTGTGGTAGGAGGGACCCGCCGTGAACACTCTACTAAGCAGAAAAACAAAAGGCGATATGTTGTTTGACGCTGCCAACTATATTCTGTTGACCCTCATCATGCTGACGGTGCTTTATCCGCTGTATTTTATCCTGATTGCTTCCATAAGCGACCCCAATTTGGTTTATTCCGGAGAAGTGTGGCTGTTTCCCCGGGGGTTCACCTGGGACGGCTATGACCGGATATTTAACGACTCTTCCATCTGGCGCGGGTATGCGAACTCCATTCTGTACGCAGTGGTGGGGACGCTGATCGGAGTATCGCTGACGGTGCTTGCGGCCTATCCGCTATCCAGAAAAGATTTGGTGGGAAGAGGGACCATCATGTGGTTTCTGCTCGCTACGATGTTTTTTAGCGGAGGACTCATTCCAACCTATTTGCTCATCAAGGATCTGAATATGCTGAATACCATTTGGGCTTTGGCCCTGCCCGGTGCCGGAGGCGTGTTCAATATCATTATCGTACGTACCTTCTTCCAGTCCTCGCTGCCGGATGAAATGTGGGAGGCGGCTTCCATCGACGGCTGTTCCAACTGGAGATATTTTCTGAGCATCGTGCTTCCTTTATCGAAGGCGATTATCGCGGTAATGGTGCTTTATCATATCGTCGGCTTCTGGAACGGATTCTTCGACGCCCTGATTTATCTCAATGACGAGAAGAAGTACCCGCTCCAGCTGGTTCTGCGGAATATTCTCGTTCAAAACCAGGTGAACGCAAACATGATGGTCGATGTGGAATCCTATGCCGCGAAGATGCGGGTCACCGAGCTGATCAAATACGGCGTGATCATCGTGTCCAGCTTGCCTTTACTGATTTTGTATCCCTTCCTGCAAAAATATTTTGTCAAAGGTGTCATGATCGGCTCTATCAAGGGATAGACGTCTGAACACTGAAGGGGGGTGGTCCACCCGGGACGGAGCAGCCTCTCGGTTTTTGTAGGGGCTATTAGCAGCAGTGCCAGAAGTCATGGTGATCAATAAGGGAGGTTATGAACAAATGAAAAAGATTGTAAGATCCGCCTCAGCTGTAATGCTTGCCGGAGCTTTGGTTCTGGCGGGCTGTTCCGGCGGGAGTTCGGGCAATGGGAACGGGTATGTGGGCAAGGCTGAACAGGATACCAATTTCAACAAAGAAGGATTGCCGATCGTCAAAGAACCGGTGACATTGAAAGTAGTTGCTCCTAAAGCCGCTCTGGCCCCGAATTTCAGTGAGATGGAAATCTTCAAAAAGCTGGAGAAGGAAACCAATGTGAAAATCGACTGGGAGAACATCCCGGATACCGACTATGTCGAGAAAAAGAATCTGCTGGTCGCGAGCGACACGCTTCCGGACGCGTTTTATGCCGCCGGGTTTACGGACTACGATCTCGTGACCTATGGTAAGGACGGCACGATCCTGCCGCTGGAGGATTTGATCGACAAGTATGCCCCCAATTTGAAGAAGCTGCTGGAGAAGAGGCCGGATATCAAGGCAGCCATCACTGCACCAGATGGGCATATCTACGGACTGCCGACCTTTGAAGAAAATGAAATCGGAACGAATCCGTTCTTCCATGCGATCAATACAAAGTGGCTGGATAAGCTTGGACTCAAATTCCCGGAAACGCTTGATGAGTATACCGATGCTCTGGTAGCCTTTAAAAACCAGGATCCAAATGAAAACGGCAAACCGGACGAAATTCCTTTAAGCTTTATGCACATGCAGTGGTGTATGGATATCGGCGGATTGTTCGGCGCGTTTGGACTGCCGGACAATTTGGAACACCGGATCGTTCGGGACGGGAAGGTTATCTTTACCGCAGTTCAGCCGGAGTACAAGGAAGCCCTGAAATATTTTAATGAGAAGTGGTATAAGCAAGGACTGATTGATCCCGAATCGTTCACCCAGGATGCGCCCCAATATTTGGCTAAAGGCAAAACTTCCGATGAAACGCTGGGATCCTTCGTTTGGTGGGAGATCGAAGAGGTTGTAGGCGCTGACCGGGGTAAGGATTATGCGCTGGTGCCTCCGCTGAAAGGACCCGGCGGGAAGCAGGGCATCGGCCGTGCCAATGGCGGCGGGCCTGCACGCGGATCATTTGTGATTACGAAGGCGGATAAGTATCCTGAAATTACGATGCGGTGGATTGATCAGCAGTACGAACCTTACATGGCGGCGCAAATTCACTGGGGTCCGATCGATGTTGTGTATAAGAAGGACGCTAGCGGAAAATTGGTGAATTTGCCGCTTCCGGAAGGCGTTTCAGCGGGCGAATTCCGCCAAAAGGTTGCCCCCGGAGCCGGGGCGCCGGGTGTGATCACCAAAGACGATTTCGGAAAGATTGTGGATATGGAGCCGCGCGCCAAGCAGCGCAAGGTGGATCTGGAGAAATTCTATGAGCCCTATATGGAGAAGGAGAATTATCCGGGCATCTTTTTCCTGCCGGAAGAGCTGGATACGATTAACCGGATCGAGCCGGAGCTGATTAAATTCGTGAATACGCAGAGAGGGAAATTCATCGTTGACGGCAATATCGATGCGGAGTGGGACAATTATGTGAAAACGCTCGACAAGATGGGCCTTAAAGAATTGATGGAGGTTTATCAGAAAGGTCTTGACCGCTACAACCAAAACATCAAATAATCATAGATGGATAGATTCTGAAGAAGCGAAGCGTTCGCCTTTGTCCCCGGATTTCTCCTTAGTTAAGGCCTATTCAAAGAAATCCGGGGGGAACAGCGACCTTAAAGAACTATCCATCTTCGTAGTGACATATGATTCAATCATTTATTCAACTTATATAGATCAAAAAACATTATATAAAGATGGGTGGGAGAATCGTGCAGGAAATCATACCTGCCCGGAATCAGAGAGGTGACGGGTTCATATGACAGAGCAGTTTAACGAGACGCTTCGGCCGCAGTTTCATTTTACTCCGGCTGCAAATTGGATGAATGATCCGAATGGGCTTGTTTATTATGAAGGGGAATACCATTTATTTTATCAGCATCATCCAGACAGCTGTGTCTGGGGACCGATGCATTGGGGACACGCCGTAAGCAGGGATCTGGTGCACTGGGAGCATTTGCCGATCGCTCTATTTCCCGATGAGGCAGGGATGATCTTCTCGGGATGCTGCGTGGTTGACCAGGATGACAGCAGCGGCCTTTTTAACGGAGGGTCGGGTTTGGTTGCCCTGTTCACATTGGCGGATGACGGATCTGAATCTGGGACCCCGTTTCAGTGTCAAGGCATAGCTTTCAGCAAGGACCGCGGCAGGACCTGGACCAAATACGCTGGAAATCCGGTTCTTTCGGATGAGAACTATCAGGATTTCCGGGACCCGAAAGTGTTCTGGCATGAAGACAGCGGCCTTTGGGTCATGCTGCTGGCGGCCGGGGACCGGATCGCCTTCTATACCTCGCCAAATTTGCGGGAATGGTCGTTCGCCAGCCACTTTGGCATAGGCGAGGGCTCGCACGACGGAGTCTGGGAATGCCCGGATTTGTTTCGGCTTTCAGCCGGGGGCGGCAGAAGCAAATGGATCATGATCGTGAGCATTGGCGACAGTCCTGAGGCCGGATCAAAGACGCAGTATTTTATTGGCGAGTTCGACGGGCGGGAATTCAGGAACGACCGTCCGGCTGACGAAGTCCTGTGGCTTGATGACGGCCGCGACAACTATGCCGGTGTATCGTGGAGCGATATTCCGGACAGCGACGGCCGGAGAATTTATATCGGCTGGATGAACAACTGGAAATATGCGAAGATCATCCCGGCCGAGTCGTGGCGCGGAGCCATGACCCTCCCGCGTGAGCTGTATCTGAAGCAGGAGAAGGATGGCCTTCGTCTCGTTCAAACCCCGGTCAGAGAACTGCGGAAGCTCCGTCTATCAACAGAAAGCCGGGACCGCTTTGACCTTAAGCCCGGGGCTGATTTCCGCTTGAGCCATAACCGGCAGCTGTTGGAGATCGAGGTGCTGTTTGAGCTGGGGCAGGCGGCTGAAGTAGGTCTGAAGCTAAGCACCGGGATACAGGGACAGGAGACGAAAGTAGGTTATGACGCAAGGAGTCAGGAGCTGTTTATCGACCGAACCGTCTCCGGCGAGACCAAGTTTCATCCCGATTTTGCATGCAGACACAGCGCCCGAATGAATCCAGCGGATGGAACGGTACAGCTTCAGATCTGGGTGGACCGCAGCTCGGTCGAGGTGTTTGGAGATGGCGGAAAGACCGTCATGACGGATCAGATTTTTCCCGGGCAGCCTGGCGGAGACATGGAGTTTTACGCGCTGGGCGGGAGCGCAGCAGTGCTTGATCTGCATGTTCATGAGCTGGAATCCATCTATAGATAAGGGGAACCGATGATGAATGGAGCTGGGCGAAAGGAATTAATCGCTTATTGGCCTATGGATGAAGGAAAAGGGAGGACAGTCAGGGAAGCCGTAACCGGACAGGAGGACGCCGTTCATTATGTGTTCAATGAGGCCAGCTATACCGTGTCCCGCGATCCGCAGTGGAGGCCGGGCGTTCATGGCGGCAGCTTGTCCTTTGACGGATATTCCACGTACGTGCGCCACGAAAACGGGAAGAGACTTTCCTGTGCCTCCTTTAGCATTGAAGCCTGGGTTGCCCCCCGCTCTTATGAGTGGGGGGATGAAGGCAAATTGTCGGCCATTGTGAACCAGCATGACCGTGAGCTTTGCCACGGCTATATTTTAGGCATGTTCCGGCACGGTTCCTGGTCATTCCAGTTCGGACTGGACGGCGGGTGGACGGAGGTATGGGCTGATGACGCCTATCCGCTTCGCAAAAATCAGTGGTCCCATATCGCGGCGGTTTTTAACGGAAGCGAAGGAACCGTCAAGCTTTATCTAAACGGACGCGAAGCCGGATCAAAGGATATCAGCCCCGGAAGCCGGCTCGAAGCAGGGCCGGGGGATCTGCTGATCGGGAGAAACAACTGCCCGGCGAAGCTCGCGGAGATATTTACGCTGAGCATGTTCAGCGGTCTGATCGATGAGGTTAAACTCTATGGGGATGCCCTTTCGGCTGAGGAGATCGCAGCCTCGTTTGCCCAAACGTTGTCCGTTCACGGCGGCGATCTTCCGCCCATCCGCAAGGAAGATATTGCGCTCGACCGAAGCCCCCTGCTCCAAGACAAACACCGTCCAAAGTTCCATATCAGTCCGCCTGCACACTGGATGAACGAGCCTCACGCGCCGGTTTATTTCAACGGACAATATCATTTGTTTTACCAGCATAATCCGCAAGGTCCTTATTTCCACGGCATCCACTGGGGGCATTGGGTCAGCGATGATCTCGTCCACTGGCGGGATCTGCCGGTAGCCCTTGCACCGGAGAGAGATGAGCTTGCGCCTGACGGCATTTGGTCTGGAAGCGCTTCCTACGATGAATCCGGCCTGCCGGTGCTGTTCTTCACCGCCGGGCATGACGGCGCATCGCCGAATCAGCGGATAGCGCTGGCGCGCAGCACTTTTGAAGAGGACGGGGATAACGATCTTGTTCGCTGGATCAAGCATCCGGACCCGCTGATCATTCAGAAGCAAGGGATGGGGCTGTTCGGCGATTTTCGCGATCCTTTTGTCTGGCGGGACGGGACGAAGTGGTATATGCTCGTCTGCTCCGGCACGGATGGCCAAGGCGGAACTGCGCTCGCTTTCGTATCGGACAATATGCTGGACTGGACGTACAAGGGCCCTTTTTACATCGGCAATGATGAGAAATACCCTTATTTGGGCCCGGTTTGGGAGCTTCCCGTTCTGCTGCCGCTGGGAGAGGACGCGGAGGGAAGAACCAAGCATCTCTTTCTGATCAGTCCGGTTGGCTCGGGTGCCGATGTCGAGGTCTTTTACTGGATCGGCGAGCTGGACAAAGAAAACGTGAAATTCCATCCCGACCAGGAGGAGCCGCAGCTGGTGGATGTCGGGGATTTTCATTTTACCGGTCCCAGCGGTATGGTCGATCCGCGGACGGGTAGAAACATCGTATTCACGATTGCCCAGGGGGAACGCACCTCCAAAGCCGAATATGAAGCCGGATGGGCGCATAACGCCGGGTTGCCTGTTCATCTTTTCCTAAGGCAGGACGGACGTATCGGGGTTGAACCGATTGAAGAGCTGCAGTCGCTTCGCGGCGAGAAACTGGCCGACATCCATGATGTGCCTGTGGAGCAGATCAATCGGCTAATCAGCGGCATTCAAGGCGACATGCTGGAGATCCGCATCCGCCTGAAGGCCGGAACGGCAACACAGATGGGGATTAAAGTCCGGCGCTCCCCGGGCGGAGAAGAAGAGACGCTGCTGTATTATGATGCCGGCGAGCAAATGCTGAAAGCGGATCGAAGCAAAACGTCACGAAGTCCGGAAGAACGCTGCGGCGGTATCCAGGGAGGGCATCTGGAGCTTAAGGGAGAGGATCCGGACCTTCACATTTATGTGGATCATTCGATGATTGAAATGTACGCAAACGGTCTTAAAAGCCTGACTACCCGTGCTTATCCAAGCCGCCCGGACGCCCTTGGCCTTCAGGTCTGGGCAGATGGCACGCTGCAGGTGAAGTCATTGGAGATATGGGCTATGAAGTCGATTTTTAAATAGAAAGCACTGCAGAACTTTTAAAATGGCTGGGCGAAAGAACTTTCTGCCCGGGCCATTTTTTTTATGTCTGATGAGGTACGCGGGCCAGGCGGCCAGCCCTTTACAGGCTTAATGGCCTTTCTTTCGGGCAACCCTTGGAATTGAATAAGGAAAGTGCAAATATGCTATAGTTGAATAAACACTTGAAAGGATACCGTAAACGTATGCTGAATTCATGGACGGTCCGAACCTTGTGCGGTCCCGATGCCTATAAAATAGGCAAGGAATACTATAGATTAGGTCTTATAACCGAGCTTGAGAAGACAGATGTCAACCGCTACAGCGCGGCTGTGGATGGACGGGAACGGTACAGTGTATCGGTGGATTTGCGGGAGGAAGACATGCCGGAGGCCCGGTGCGAATGCCCTGCTTTTCATACTCATTTTCGCTACTGCAGTCATATTGCCGCTGTGCTGATCCAGCTGATTGCGGAAGACGGTCAACGTCCGAAACACGGGGAAGAGGACATGGCTATGGGATCCGCCTCCCCAACGATGGATCCTGCCGAAAGCCGCCGCCATGAACGGGTTGCCACGCAGCTTATCGATTTGTTCGGCGGCGGGCAATCGGCAGCGTCTGGCGGGAAGACCCGTGCTGCCGGTCTGGCCGCCCCTCCGATATACACGACCGACGAAAGGAAGGAGATGCTGGGTGCGGAGTTCACCTGCCACCTGGAGGAAGGGCTGTATTCGAGCGGCAATTCCAGGTTTGCCGTCAGCGTGAAGATAGGCCCGGGGCGGCTCTACACGGTCCGGGATATCCGGCAGTTTCTCGAGCATGTGGATCAGAACAAACCGCTGCCTTTCAGCAAAGGGTTTACGTATGACCCTCTACATAGATTCAAGGAACAGGACAACGATGTGCTGAAGCAGCTCGTATCCATTTATGCCAGTGAACGCGTTTATGAAGCGTCCGGGCACATGTTTAGCAGGCCATCCGGAAAAAGCAGTTTTACCGGAAAAAGCAGATCGTCCGCGCTTCAAAAGCAGCTTTTGATTCCGCCTCTTGCCTGGGACCGGCTTGCGGACTCGCTGGCTGCCGCCGGGGCGGTTATGGAACTGCCGGGAGGCTTTACCGCCGAAATGCAGCTGACCGACAAGAGACCCCCTATCGATTTTCAACTGAAGAAGCAGGGGACGCAGCGCTGTCTTCTTGTGGCAAGCGGCCTGGGGGAGACGGTGCTGATGCCGGCTTACGACTGCGCCGTTTTCCGGGGGAACGTATACCGGATGTCCGCAGCCAGGCTGGGCATGCTTAAGGAATTCAAAAATGCGATGGACCGGGCCGGCCTCGAGGAAGAGGAAGGGCTTGAAATTCCGGACCGCCAAATCGACGCTTTTATCGAAAAAGTAGTTCCGAAATTAAGAACGCTGGGGACTGTTTCGATTGACCGGTCGATTGAGTCCCGCATCATCCAGCCGAAGCTGGCGGCCAAGCTGTTTCTGGATCGCCTGGACGATACGCTCTATATCCGGCTTGAATTTCATTACGACGGAATCGTTATTTTTCCGCTTAGAAGAGAGCAGCGGCAGACCATCCATGAGGATTCCATTCTCCTAAGAGATACGGAGCAGGAAGCCCGGGTATTGTCCGCGGTTGCCCGCCTGGGGCTTGCCGAGCAAGGCGATGAATGGATAACGGCTGAGGAAGAGGCCATTTATGAAGTGCTGTTCCGGCTGCTTCCGTCACTCGAGAACGAGGCGGAAGTTTATGCTACGCAGGCGGTCCGGGATTGGGTGCACACCGGCAAAGATACGTTCCAGACTTTGATTGATGCAGACGCTTCCATGAACTGGCTCGAGATTTCTTTCTCCATGGATGGAGTGGACGAAAAGGAAATCCGGCGCATCCTTCTGGCGGTTATAGAACGGAAAAATTACTACCGCCTGCCGGACGGCGCGTTTCTGTCCCTGGAAGAGGACGGTTTCGCCGGATTTGCCGGCCTTTATCACGATCTGGGGCTGAGGAAAAGCGATTTGGCCGGCTCGGCCCGGGTTCCCTTGGTTCGCGCGCTTTATTTGGACGGCACATACCGTGACGGAGTCAGGCAAGGAAAAGCGCTGTCCCGCTTTCTCGAGCAGATCCGCGATCCCGAGCGCCTTGAGCTGGACGTCCCGCCCAGCCTGGCAGACGTAATGCGCGATTACCAGAAACGGGGCTACCGCTGGCTCAAAATGCTTGCCAAATACCGCTTTGGAGGCATCCTCGCCGACGATATGGGGCTCGGCAAAACGCTGCAGACCATCGCGTTTCTTCTGTCCGAGCGGCTTGACGAAGAGCGCCTCCCTGAAGTAGAGCGCCTTCCCGGGCTGATCGTAACCCCTGCTTCCCTGATCTATAATTGGGAGAACGAGTTTGCCAAATTTGCGCCCGAATTGAAGGTAAAGGTCGTAGCGGGGAGCAAGGACGAGCGAATGAATGAGCTGACGGCGGATCTTTCGGATACGGATGTGATCATCACCTCTTACCCTTTGCTGCGCAGGGATACGGACATATACGCGTCCCTCAGATTCGGAAGCATGATTCTCGATGAAGCCCAGGCATTTAAGAATCATGCCACACAAACGGCTCAAGCGGTTAAGGAAATTGTCGCCGGACGGCGCTTCGCTCTTACCGGGACGCCGATTGAGAATTCGCTGGACGAGCTGTGGTCGATTATGGATGCGGTGTTTCCCGAATTGTTTACCGGCAGAAAGGCATTTAAAGAGATGTCCCGGGACAAGCTTTCCCGTGCGGTGAGCCCCTTTATTTTGCGCAGGATGAAATCGGAAGTGCTTCGTGAGCTGCCGGAAAAAATTGAAACGGTGACCCGCTCGGAGCTGACGTTGGAACAGAAGAAGCTGTATGCCGTCTACCTGAGCAAACTGCAGAAAAAGACGGAAGAGGATTTGGAGACCGCGGGCTTCCAAAAAAGCCGGTTAAAGATATTGGCCGGTATTACCCGGCTTCGGCAGCTATGCTGCCATCCCGGTTTATTTATCGATAACTATCAAGGGTCATCCGGGAAGCTTGAGCAGCTTATGGAAATTGTAAACGAATGCATGTCCGGCGGAAAAAGGATGCTGATCTTCTCCCAATTTACCGGTATGCTTGAACTCATCAGGAGAGAACTGACCGGTCACGGTCTGTCCTCCTTTTATCTCGATGGCCAAACCGCTGCCAGAGAGCGCGTGGACATGTGTGCCCGTTTTAATCAGGGCGAAAAGGATATTTTCCTCATTTCCCTGAAGGCGGGCGGAACGGGACTGAACCTGACAGGCGCGGATACGGTGGTGCTGTATGATCTGTGGTGGAATCCGGCGGTGGAAGACCAGGCGGCGGGACGGGCCCATCGGCTGGGCCAGAAAAAGTCGGTTCAGGTCATACGCCTTACGGCAAAAGGAACCATTGAAGACAAAATGCTGGAGCTGCAGCAACGAAAGAAGGATTTGATCCGGGATGTCTTAGGTGCCGCGGAGGCCGATAAATCGATCTGGTCGGAACAGGATATCCGGGAACTGCTGATGATCCCGAAAAGTATGTAGGCTGATGCAAGCATATCTCTTTGAACTCTATCATACGTTTTAAGTATAGAAGATGGACAAGGAGAGTGTGACGGTGAATAAAGCCAGAATGACATTCCGGTTTAACGAACCGGGAACAGCCCGTTCTCCGGAAAGTGAATCGTTATTGGATACAGCTGTCAGCCATCAGACGACGCCTGATGACAATGAAACCGGGCGAGCCGTCCGGAAGTACGAGCCCTCTGCTGAGACGGGGGTGCTTCGCGGGAACTGGACTGACATACAGGAGGACTGGGGCAATCCGTTTCAAAACCACTCGTCGATTGGGCTGCAGGGTGTGATCGAAACAGATGAGAGGAAGCCTGAACCGGTTCATGACCGGGCTCGTGACGGAGGGCATGACAGAGCTTATGGCCGCGAAGAGGATTTGGAATATGGCCCGGTATACGAAAAAGATCCGATGTACGAAAAAGGCCCGATGTACGAAAATGGACCTGTATACGAAACAGATACGGCAGGCCGCGATTTTCGCCTTGACGTGGAGGAGCGATTCAACCGCGCGGAACCGCTGTGGACGGATGAGCCGATAAACTACCGGCCGCCTTCCCGTTCGTCGGGCTGGAAAGTATTCGGGTCGGTCACCGGGGCGGTTGTCACCGGAGCCTTGTTCGGTCTGGTCGTATTGTCTTTATTTAATAAGGAAGTGGAGTTCCCGATTCCGGGTCTCTCGGAAATTCGTCAATCTGCGGAAAGGGCGGTGGACGCGCTGCCTGTAACGGGCGAAGCCAGCGAAGATGCATCCGATGCGCCGGCCGTACAGCTGTCGCTTCCGGAGCAGAGCTACTATTTTCTGCAATACGGCGTTTTCAGCACGCCGGAAAGAGTGGAACAAGCCCAGCAGGAGCTTCAGGATTCCGGACTAGCGGCAGCCAAGGACACCCTGAACGATAATCGGGTTTACGCGGGCATCTCTCCGGACCGGGAGCAGGCCAAGCTGCTAAGCGGACAGCTGAAGGCTGAAGGCGTCAATCTGATCCTGCATGAAGCGGTTATTCCGACTACCGCGGTTGTCCGCTACAGCAATGCGAGCGATTCGCTGGAGGCGTATGCCGAGCTGAGCGCCGAGCTCGTCAAGCTGTTAAGCGAAACGTCGGCTTCGCTGCTGCTGGAAGAGTCACCGGCGGCGGATCCCGATCTTCTTGCCAGCCTGAAGGAGAAGCATGTGAGTTTTACGCAAAGCGCGGCCGCTATACGCAGCGGATTTACCGTCAGCGACAGCCAGCTTGTACAGAGCATGGAAACGGAGATGAACAGCGCCGTCGAAGCGCTTCAGCAGTTTGGCAAAACAAAAGCAAAGTCGCATTTATGGGAAGTGCAGAATTCAATCATGCGCTACATACTGGATGAACAGCAGCTGTTTCGGGAAAATTGAAGCGGGGCTGGCTGACCGGTTACGGCAGGAGAAGGAAATACTTTCCCCTGCCGGATTTCTGTTTGTATTGCGGCACAAATAACCTTATAATAATGTAGTGTCAAAAAATGGCGAGGCTTGACAGGGATTACTACTCTTGTCACACTGGGGCCATTTTGTTTTTTCCAAGCTTATAATAAGCTTTGCGTTTCAGTAATCTTTACAAATCTACAACTACTAACGATTAAGCCGGCTGCGGCAATTACACTGAATGTTTGCTGCCTGTTTGCCGCTGAGATATGACCGGCATGAAGGAGCTCCTGCGTTTGAATACGAAGTCTTCCAAATCCATCATTCTAGCCTCTTCTTCCCCTCGCAGACAAGAGCTTGTGGCTGTCCTCGGCATTCCGTTCACCGTAATGCCAAGCCATGCAGATGAGACTGTTCCACAGGACTGGAATCCGGAGAAAATGGTGACCGAGCTTGCTCTGCGCAAAGCGCAGCAGGTTTATGATTCACTAGGGACAAAGCCCGAGGCGATTATCGTAGGAAGCGATACGGTAGTCGTCAAGGATGAACAGATTTTGGGCAAGCCCAGGGATGAAGAAGAAGCCGCTTCCATGATTTCCTCCCTGCAAGGAAGGGATCATGAGGTTTATACGGGGGTGGCCTGTATCGACGCTGAAACCGGACGAACCATTGTCCGCTCGAGGGCTACAAAGGTTACCATGAAGCCTTTATCCCGGAACGAAGTGATGGCCTACGTCCGGAGCGGAGAAGGGCTCGACAAGGCCGGAGCATACGGGATTCAAGGCTTGGGCGCTTCCCTGGTTACCCGAATTGAAGGCGACTATTTCAACGTGGTGGGTTTGCCTCTATCGCTTCTTGCCGATATGCTGGGCGAACTCGGACTTCAAGTGCTGGATTGAAACTTTTAACCTTCATTAAACGTTACTTGAATGCACGTATTTACGGGCAGCCTTAGAGATTGTCCGCAGCCTGCAGTTATTTTTAGATGAAAAGAGGATAACACGATGGAGTCGCCGCAATATATGCTGCGCGACATCCCCCATGAAGAACGACCGAGAGAACGCATGATGCGATATGGAGCGGGTGCGCTGAGCCATGCTGAACTGCTTGCAATACTGCTTCGGACAGGAACACATCAGGAGTCTGCCATACATGTTGCCCAGAGAATTCTTTCCAGGGCGGGAGGCATCCGGAATCTCGTTGATCTTAGCATTGATGAATTGATGCAGATTAAAGGAATCGGAGAGGCCAAGGCTATCCAGCTTCTTGCCGGGGTTGAAATCGGCAGAAGGCTGGCGCGCTCGAGCCTGGGAGAGTCCCCGGTAATCCGCAGTCCAAGAGACGCTGCGGAAGTGGTCATGGATCAGCTCAGGTATCTCCAGAAGGAACATTTTGTATGTTTGTTTCTGAACACCAAAAATCACCTCATCGGCCAGGAGACGCTTTCCATAGGAAGCCTGAACGCTTCGATCGTTCATCCTCGGGAAGTGTTCAGGGCGGCCATCAAATGCAGCAGCGCATCCATCGTTTGCGCTCATAATCATCCAAGCGGAGACCCCGCGCCAAGTCCGGAGGATATTCATATCACCAAACGGCTTTGCGAAGCAGGAGAAATTGTCGGCATTGACGTTTTGGATCATATCATTGTCGGGGACGGGGAATTTGTCAGTTTGAAGGAACAAGGTTTGATGTAATATAATAGTCCAGATATCATGCCGAAACAGGGCGATATAAGAAAAGGAGAATACAGCATGTTTGGTGGCTTTACGAAAGACTTGGGGATTGATTTGGGAACAGCGAATACGCTCGTTTATGTTCGCGGCAAAGGAATTGTTGTAAGAGAACCTTCCGTGGTAGCCATTCATACGGACACCAAGAGCATTGTGGCGGTTGGGGAATCGGCGAAGAAGATGATTGGCCGAACTCCTGGAAACATCCGTGCCATTCGTCCGATGAAAGATGGCGTCATAGCCGACTTTGATACGACGGCTACCATGATCAAATATTTTATCAGCCAGGCTCAAAAGCAGCGCTCCATGTTTCAGCGCCATCCGAATGTTATGGTATGCGTGCCTTCCGGCATTACGGCTGTTGAACAGCGTGCCGTCGAGGATGCGACAAAGCAGGCGGGAGCACGGGAAGCTTATACGATTGAGGAGCCGTTTGCGGCAGCTATTGGAGCGGATTTGCCGGTATGGGAACCGACAGGCAGCATGGTCGTCGATATCGGCGGAGGCACTACGGAGGTAGCCGTTATTTCGCTCGGAGGCATTGTGACCAGCAAATCCGTACGTGTGGCGGGCGATGAAATGGATGAGTCCATCATTCAATATATCAAACGCCAGTATAACCTGATGATTGGGGAAAGAACGGCGGAGCAGCTCAAGATGGACATCGGATCGGCCATGCCGCTTGAAACCGTTGAGACAATGGAAATTCGCGGGCGCGATCTCGTCACAGGCTTGCCAAAGACGATTTCGATCACATCCGATGAAATTTCCGAGGCTTTAAACGATACGGTGGGCGCGATTGTCGAGGCCGTGAAAGTGACCCTTGAGAAGTGTCCGCCGGAACTTGCCGCCGACATTATGGACCGGGGTATCGTGCTTACAGGCGGGGGAGCGCTGCTGCGGAATCTTGACAAGCTGCTGGCGGAAGAGACGGGAATGCCGGTCATTGTTGCCGAAAATCCCCTTGATTGTGTAGCGATCGGGACAGGCCGTGCGCTTGACAACATCCATATGTTTAAAACCAGAAGCCAGTCCGCCCGTTCGAAACGTTAAAATAGATAAACCACCCTTGAAGTGGGAGAGAAAATGTATGGTTAGAGGGTGCTTACACTGTTCAAATTGCTGGGAAATAAACGGCTTTTTTTCCTGCTGATGGGACTCATCCTGTTCATTGCGGTGATGGGATTTACACTCGGCCCGCGAGCGGGGTTATCCTGGCCGGAGAAGTTTACGAAAGACACCGTCGGATTTGTACAGTATATTGTCTACAAGCCCGTCTCCTACATAACGGGCTTCTTTGAAGATATAGCTAATCTGAGATCCCTCCAGAAGGAGAACGAAGAGCTCAAGATTGCGCTGGCGCATTATACGCGCGATAAAGCCAGATACAACTCAATCGAGCAGGATAATGAACGCTACTCTAATTTGCTGAAGTTTACGGATGAACAGAAAGCGCGAAACAAAGACTATGAATATCGGATTGCGCAAGTAATCAGTGTGAGCAATGATCCGGATAACCGTTCGCTGGTCATTAATCTGGGTAGCCAAAACGGGATCAAAAATGGCATGGCGGTCACTTCCGACAAGGGCCTCGTAGGCACGGTCAGCCATGTGAGCAACTTTACCTCGACGGTAAAGCTGCTCACTACGCTTGACCCCAAAGACCCCAATTCGAACGCGATCGCGGCTACCGTTCAGGGGAATGAAAACAAATCGTTCGGCATGATCGAAAGCTTTGATTCGGATAAAGGCATGTTCCTCATGACCAAAATCAAGAGCGACGACCCGCTGAAAGAAGGGGATACCATTATATCATCGGGACTTGGAGGAGAATTTCCGCGATTTATGGTCATCGGCAAGGTAGTCAGCCGGCAGAAAGGTTCATACGGATTGACGGATACGGCATATATTGAGCCTGCTACCGAGTTTTCCGATTGGAACGAGCTTTTTGTCGTCATTACGCCCGAGGTTCCGCAATAATGGGAAAACGCCGGTATCTTCTTGTTCTCCTTTTGTTCGGATTGTTCATAGCGGAAGGATCCGTCCTGCCATGGTTTATTCCTCCGTTATGGCAGACACGTCTTATTCCACACTTGGTCTTTATCGTCATCCTGTTTGTTGCCGTTTATGAAAACAGGCATAAAGCTTTGCTGCTCGGCCTCCTGTTCGGCCTTCTCCAGGATGTAGTCTACTATGGGGCAATGATTGGACCCTACTCGTTTGGCATGGGATTTACCGCCTATCTGATCGGCCTGATCTTCAAATTTGGACGGACGCCGCTTCCTTTGATGCTGTTTGCCATACTGACGGGCAGCCTGATGCTTGATTCCATTTTATTCGGCATCTACAAGCTGTTTGAATTGGATCATCACGCATATAGCTGGGCACTCATGAACCATATGGTTCCGAATATGATTTTTCATTTTATTTTTGCGCTTGCCGTCTATGTTCCGCTTAGGCGCTATCTGGAAAACAGGACGAGTCGCCGTTCCCAGGAGGAAAAGGCTTAAGCCGCCGGCTGTCAATTTGCGTAGAAAGCAGGAAAAAAGCAACCCTTGCGCGAATTAACATAAGGGGAGGGACAGGCGATGACGGTAAAATCCAACCATGTGACAATCAAGGGCATCAAAGATGGCCTGGTTTTCCTGCTTGATGATCAATGCGAATTTTCAGAATTGCTGAATGAATTGCGCTATAAATTGGAGCATAGCCACCAGAATATATTGACAGGTCCGATTATGCATGTCGATGTGAAGCTGGGCATGCGTAATATTTCCGAGGAACAGAAAACGCTAATTCTCGATACATTGAAGCAAAAGGGGAACCTGCTGATCCGTTCGGTCGAGACGCAGGGCTGCGTTCCGGAAGACGAGGCCGGATCTTCCCTGCATACGCTATGCGGTTTGGTTCGGTCCGGACAAGTTTTGCGGCATGAGGGCAATCTGTTGTTTTTGGGCGATGTGAATCCGGGCGGCCAGATCATATGCAGCGGAGACGTCATTGTGGTCGGAGCTCTCCGGGGCATGGCCCATGCGGGAGCGGATGGCAACGAATTCGCCATCATCGCTGCTTCTTACATGGCGCCGACGCAGCTTCGGATTGCCGAGATTATCAGCAGGCCTCCCGACGAATGGGAGAACCGGGAGTCCAGCATGGAGTTTGCTTTTCTGCGGGGAGGAACCATGCAGATTGATAAAATAAACAACGTGGGAAAAGTTCGTCCGGACTTCAATGTGTTTAAAGGGGTGTAGATATGGGAGAGGCAATTGTCGTCACTTCAGGCAAAGGCGGAGTAGGCAAGACAACTACATCGGCTAATATAGGTACGGCGCTTGCGCTTTTGGGGAAAAAGGTGTGTCTTGTGGATACGGATATCGGTCTGCGGAACCTGGATGTGGTGATGGGACTGGAGAACCGGATTATTTACGATATTTGCGACGTAGCCGAAGGCCGCTGCCGTTTGAACCAGGCCCTTGTGAAGGACAAGCGGTTCGATGAGCTGTATATGCTTCCCGCAGCCCAGACCAAGGACAAAAATGCGATTTCCCCGGAGCAGGTCCGCGATATCGTTCTGGAGCTGAAGAAAGAGTATGAATATGTCATTATCGATTGTCCTGCCGGAATTGAGCAGGGCTTCAAAAATGCCATCGCCGGAGCCGACCGGGCCATTGTCGTTACGACGCCTGAACATGCGTCTGTCCGTGACGCGGACCGCATTATCGGCCTGCTGGAAGGATCTCATGTCGAGTCGCCCAAGCTGGTCGTGAACCGGATTCGCCCGAACATGGTCAAGTCCGGGGATATGCTGGACATCGAAGATGTGATCCAGGTGCTTAACATCGATCTGATCGGCATTGTGCCGGATGACGAACATGTCATCAAGGCGGCGAACAACGGTGAACCGACCGTAATGAATCCGGATTCGGGGGCCGCTATCGCCTATCGGAACATCGCTCGCCGGATTCTTGGCGATACGGTTCCGCTTATGCCGCTTAATCAGAAGAAGGGCGCTTTTACGCGGTTCAAGAAGTTTTTAGGAATAGGCGGTTAATTCCATTCTCCGCCATAATGCAAATCTGAATAATAACGGTATCGAGGGTGCCTGAGGGCCGCAGCAGCGGCTTTGGAGGGCGCCCTTTTTCTGTTGCCTTTATTCCTGGGAGCTTGTTCATATTCCCTTCGGCAAGCTCATAAAATGTAGCGAACAAGCCCCGGGAGATATGGGACAGCCGGTTCATCTCCTGCTGCCGGTTTCTTCGCGCGGGAAGAGGGGAAGGTACATTATGAATGTTGAATCCAATGCGAAAAAACGCCGCGTAGAGCGGATTAGGGAGCTCCTCGGGAGCGAGTCTTCGCCGGAGCGCCCGGCGCCGTCTGAAGCGCCTCATCATGAGCACGAGAGAAAGATGCACGACAAGACCCTGCCGCCTTCGCCTTGGCAGACAGAGGAGAGGGATCCCGAGCTCTTATGGAAACAAGGCCGCGGTTTATGGCGTGAAGAGGGCGTGCTTTCGCCGGGAAAACCGCCGTTTCCATCCGAACCGGTTTCCGGCGGATCCTTTTTTCGGACATTGCTGGTAAGAACGTTAGCAAGCGCTGTTGTCTTCGGGATTTTATGGGGCATTCACCGCTATCAGCCTCCCTGGTCTTCGCCCATCCGCAGCTTTGTTGCCGACTCCCTGAACAAGGAAATGGACTTTCAGGCGGTGGAAGCGTGGTATGAGCGCAATTTCGGAGGCGCTCCAAGCTTTATTCCCATCTTCGGCAGAAAGGATGAGCCGCAGCAGCTTGTCCAAAGCTCCCGCGGGTTTACCGCTCCCGTTCAGGGAACGCTTGCGGAAGGATTTGCCGTAAGCCTGAAAGGGGTTGAGATTATGCCCGATCAGGATTCAAGCGGAAGCCAGGAAATCAAATGCGTGGAGACGGGGCGGGTTACCGATGTCAGCAATGATGCCTTAACAGGGAGAACCGTAGTTGTCCAGCACAGCGGAGGCTATGTCTCCGTTTACGGGCGTCTGTCGGAAGTTTCCGTGACCAAAGGCGACTGGCTTGAAGGCGGAGAAACGGTTGGCAGCATTTACACGGGGAAGTCAAGCGGTTCGGATACGCTTTATTTTGCAATGAAAAAAGATGGCCTTTATCTCGATCCGTCAGAAGTGGTGCCGCTTGATTAAGCTTGCCGGCATACCGGTTTCTTTTCACCCCTTGTTTGTTATTGTCATGCTTACCTCCGTCTTTACCGGCCATTTTGCAGAACTGATTGTGCTGTTCGGAATCGTATTTGTTCATGAGCTAGGTCATGCGGCCGCCGCCAGAATGCTTGGGGTAACCGTTCTGTCCATAGAGCTGCTGCCCTTTGGGGGTGTCGCGGTAATGGAAGAGAATGGATATCTGACTGCGAAGAAAGAAATAGCGATTGCCCTGGCCGGACCCCTGCAAAACATCATTCTTGCGGGAATGGCCCTGCTGCTGCATCTGTTCGAATGGTGGGACGGGCCGTCTCTGACCTATTTTATAGAATCGAATCTGCTGATCGTATTGTTCAATCTGCTTCCCATTCTTCCGCTTGACGGGGGCAGAATCTGTCAGTCCCTATGCAGCCTCTTCATTCCTTATCATTCCACGCTGCTGTGGTCCTCGCGGATCAGCGTGTTTTTCAGCGGGCTTCTCACTGTATATTCCCTTCACCCGCTCGTCCTAGGGCAGGGAATTCAGCTTAATTTGCTGATGGTCGGCATCTTCTTGCTGTATTCCAATCTGGTGGACCACGGCCATATTCCGTTCCGGTTTATCCGGTTTCTGATTGGCAGACAACGTACTTTTTCCAAACAACTGCAAGCGGCAAAAAAAGCCCAGCCGATTGTTGCCGATGAAGCGAAACCTTTGGACGCAATCTTGCGTCTACTTAAGAGAGAAAAATATCATTTCGTCTATGTTATGAATGTCAAGGGAGAATTGATGGGAATTGTTCCCGAACAAAGAATCATCGCCTCTTATCTTTCCGGACATCCGGAGCTCTGAAGAGGCCGCCCTCATGATATAATGAACGAGTGTGTTTTTTGGAAATTAATTGAAATGAAGAAGCGGCATGGGTTCCTGCAAGGATGGATGATCGGGCAACTGCCATCATTTCCAGGGGGCGGCTCTGGTCATCGTTCCTTGCCAGAGCGGAAGCAGAGGTGAAAGCATGAAACAAATGATGGTGCATTACGAACCCGGTTCTGCCGAGATGGCGCTGCTGGAAGACGGTCGGCTGGTGGAATACGCCGTTGAACGATCGGATGAGAGAGAAATTGTGGGCAGTATTTTTAAAGGACGTGTAGCCAATGTAATTCCCGGAATGCAGGCTGCTTTTGTCGATATTGGGCAAAAGAGAAATGCTTTTCTGTACATCGATGACGTCCTCCCCCCTCATTTGGAGAAACAACCGAAGATCAAACCTTCTATTACGGAATTGCTGGTGCCTGGACAGGAAGTAGTCGTACAGGTGACGAAGGACGCGATGGGGACGAAGGGGGCGCGGGTTACAACGCATTATTCCCTCCCGGGTCGGCTTCTTGTATATATGCCTACAGCCGGTTATGTTGCGGTTTCCAAGAAGATCGAACGCGAATCTGAACGAAATCGGTTGAAGTATATAGGAGAAGAGCTGCGTACCGAAGAAGAGGGGTTGATTTTTCGAACTATCGTAGAGGATCAGGAACAAAGGGTGATCGAAGAGGATCTGAATATGCTGCGCAGGCAATGGGCGGCCATTGAACTTAAAGCGCAAACTCTTCCTGCCCCCGCATTGCTACATAGCGATCTGAGCATGGTACAACGCCTGATGAGGGATGTATTCAGCCCGCTGTCGGACGAACTGCTGATGGACTGCCCGGATCAGGCTGAGGAAGCCGGCCTCTTTCTGGACCATATAGCGGCGGGGAGAAAACCGCAGATCCGGATTCACAGGTCGCAAACCCCGCTGTTTGAAGCATATGGTGTGAAGCAGCAGCTGGATAAGGATTTTCAGAGAAAAGTGTGGCTGCCTGGCGGCGGATATCTGGTATGGGACCAGACCGAAGCGCTGAACGTAGTGGACGTTAATACCGGGAAATATATCGGCACAGATTCTCTGGAGAATACGGTATTCAGTACCAATCTTCAGGCAGCCGAAGAAATTGCCCGATTGCTTCGGGTTCGCGATGTCGGCGGCATTATTATTATTGATTTTATCGATATGGAGCTTGAGGAGCACCGGACCGAAGTGCTGAACCGGCTGCAGATCTGCATGCGAAGCGACCGGACGCAGCATCATATCATGGGATGGACCAAGCTCGGACTGCTCGAAATGACCCGCAAAAAAATGCGGGAAAGCGTGGATCAAAGGTTTCAGACAGCGACAAAATTCTAAAACCATAGTTGATTTATTTGAAAAGCCGTGTTAGAATACAAAAGTATGTGTGTCAAGTAATGCTTGTACACATGCTGTAACCGCTCCGGTCGGGTCACAAGAGCGTCTGCAAGTTGGCGTCACCTGGATTAGGCGAGTCTGAGACATGAGGAGGTGCAAGCAATGTACGCAATTATCGAAACTGGTGGCAAACAATACCGTGTTCAAGAAGGAGACGTTCTCTACATCGAGAAGCTGAACGCAGCTGATGGAGAAACTGTAACTTTCGACCGTGTATTGGCTGTTTCCAAAGATAACGGTTTGGTAGCAGGATCCCCTTTGGTATCCGGCGCAAGTGTAACGGCGAAAGTCGATCGTCACGGCAAAGGCCAAAAGGTGGTTGTATTTAAATACAAACCTAAGAAGAACTACCATAAAAAGCAAGGTCATCGTCAACCGTACACGAAGGTGACTATCGAGAAAATCCAGGCGTAAGAAGGTGCGGTAATTGATTATCGTGACCATCAAACGCGACGAGCAAAGGTCCGTAACCGGATTTAAGATTGAAGGCCATGCCAATTTCGCCAAGGCAGGACGGGATATTGTTTGCGCTGGTGTATCGGCCGTTACCGTTGGAACGGTGAATGCAGTGGAAGAGTTGACCGGTATTGCGATGAATGCACGTATGAAGAACGGCTTTTTAAGCGCCGATCTTCCGCTTTCATTCCCTGTGGAGGCAAAGGAAAAGGCGGAGCTGCTTCTGTCTTCGCTGGTCGTCATGCTTCGGACTATTGAGAAGTCATACGGAAAGTATATTAAGATAGAAGATTCGACCAAGACTAATTAAAGAAGGAGGTTGACCAAACATGTTGAAATTGGATCTTCAGTTGTTCGCGTCCAAAAAAGGTGTAGGTTCCACAAAGAACGGCCGTGACAGCATCGCGAAACGCCTTGGCGTGAAACGTGCTGACGGACAGCTGGTTACTGGCGGAAGCATTCTCGTGCGTCAACGCGGTACGAAAATTCACCCAGGAACCAACGTTGGCATCGGCAAGGACGATACATTGTTCGCGAAAGTGGACGGTGTAGTGAAATTTGAACGTTGGGGCCGCGATCGCAAGAAAGTGAGCGTGTACCCTGTTGAAGTCGCTCCTGTAGCGGCTGCAGTGGAAGCTTAAGAAGCCTTAACGGATCGGAAATCCCCGGCAGTATGCCGGGGATTTTTTTTGAAGTATAGAGCTCATGCCTCATGGAAAATGTTACTTTATGTTATACTGTTGTAAGTTGGACAGGAATGTAAAAATACGTAGAGGATTGAGATAACTCATGAAAGATCGTAAATCAGTGACGATCGCAGCCGGAGTCCTGCTGCTCGTTCCCCTGGTATTGTTTTATTTCAACAAATCAGTGGGTGTATACTTGCTGCTGTGCGTATGGGTGCTTGCTGTTGTAGTTGGATATGTTGCCTATTCCCGCAAACAGCAGGAGCAGGAGAAGCTCCGTTTGCTGGAATCTTTCCAACGTGCAGCCTCTGCGACACTCGGACATCATCGGCACGACTGGATGAATGATCTGCAAATTCTTTACGGATATGTTCAGCTTGGCAAGCATGATAAACTGCTCAGCTGTTTGGATAGAATAAGGGAACGGATGGCTGCGGAGAGCAAAATTTCGAAGCTGGGTATTCCCTCGCTCGTCTTTTATTTGCAGTCTTTCCGGGAAATGAACAAATCGGTGCAGCTTGAAATCAGGATCGAAGAAGAGCTGGAGCTGGGAAAATTGATGGATCGTCAGGCGGCTGAAGAGCTCGCCGAAACGATTATGGAGACTATACGTGCCTTCCAGTTTGGAGGACGCTCGTCGTGGGGCGAGATCATTGGGCTTACGATGTCCATTTACCGGGAAGGCGGCGAAGTTGTTGTCCGCTTTGAACAGGATGGCAATTCCGGAAATCAGGATACGCTCAGACGAAATGTGGAGAAGGCTACTCGCGGCAAACGAATTTATGCGAAGGATGCAGCCCTGCCCAAGGCATATGAACTCCGCATGCCGTGCGGAAATTTAAACGAGGTGAAAGCATGTTTGTAGATAAAGCCAAAATTTATGTAAAAGGCGGCGACGGCGGCGACGGCATCGTTGCGTTCAGGCGGGAGAAATACGTGCCTGAAGGCGGGCCGGCCGGCGGCGACGGCGGACGGGGCGGCGACGTTATTTTTCGCGTAGACGAGGGCCTGCGCACGCTAATGGATTTTCGGTACCAGCGCCATTTCAAGGCGCAGCGCGGGGAAAAAGGCCGCAACAAGAGCCAGCATGGAGCAGGGGCCGAAGATATGATCGTGCGGATTCCTCCGGGTACGGTTATTATCGATGAAGAGAGCGGGGAAGTTCTGGCGGATATGACCCGGCACGGCCAGCAGGTCGTTGTGGCCCGCGGCGGACGGGGCGGACGGGGGAATATCCGTTTTGCGACGCCGAACAATCCGGCTCCGGAACTGGCCGAGAATGGAGAAGAAGGCGAAGAACGCTGGATTATTCTCGAGCTGAAGGTTATGGCCGATGTCGGCCTGGTCGGCTTCCCCAGCGTAGGCAAATCGACGCTGCTCTCGGTCGTTTCGGCTGCAAGGCCAAAAATCGGCGCGTATCATTTTACAACGATTACGCCAAATCTTGGCGTGGTTGAAGTTGGAGAGGGACGGAGCTTTGTCATGGCCGATCTCCCCGGATTGATCGAAGGCGCTCATGAAGGCGTTGGGCTTGGACATGAATTTTTGCGACATGTCGAGCGGACGAGAGTTATTGTTCATGTCGTGGATATGGCCGGTTCCGAAGGCCGCGATCCGTTTGAGGATTGGGTTAAGATTAACGAGGAACTGAAGCTGTATAACGCGGATCTGGAGAAACGCCCGCAGATTGTAGCGGCCAACAAGATGGATATGCCGGAAGCGGCGGAACATTTGGAAGCTTTCCGCGAGAAAATCGCAGCAGTGCGCCCGGAACTTATGATCATGCCGATCTCATCGCTTACCCGTGACGGCGTGCAGGAGCTGCTTTATAAAACGGCCGATTTGCTGGACGAAATACCGGAAGCGCCGGCGATTGAAGAAGTCGAAACGCTTAACGAGCGGAAAATATACAAGCTGGATAAACAGGTTGACAACAGCTTCACCATTACCCGGGATAATGAAGCGTTCGTCGTTCAAAGTCCGCGAATCGAGCGGATGATGAAGCGGATGCAGCTCAATTCGCATGACGCGATTCTGAAGCTCGCCCGGACGATGCGCCATATGGGGATCGACGACGAGCTCAGAAAACGCGGGGCTACGGACGGAACCATCGTCCGGATCGGGGATTTTGAGTTCGAATTTGTGGAAGGCAGCAGTTACTATTATTAAGACGGGGATGTCTGCAGTTCGAGGTTCGGGGACTGCGGACATCCTTTTTTTTATGCGGAAATGAATTTAGGCCGATTTCTATTGCTTACATGGGATGTATAAGTTATAATGTCCACAATATGAATACAATAGTCTTTAAGGAGAGGACGCCCTTGCGGGAACGTTATTATCTGATCCGGGAAGATATTTTGCCGGAAGCGGTACTCAAGACACTCCAGGTGAAGCAGCTGCTGGCGAGCGGCAATGTAAAGACTGTTCACGAGGCTGTAGAGCAGATAGGATTAAGCCGCAGCGCATTTTATAAATATAAAGACGGAATCCATCTTCTGAACCAGCTTGAACGTGACCAAATCGTGACGGTATCGCTTGACCTGGAGCACAGATCGGGAATTCTCTCCCAAATGCTGGCGCTTGTGGCCAGCTTTGGCGGGAATGTGCTGACCATCAATCAGAGTATCCCGCTGCAGGGAGTAGCCAATGTGGTAATCTCTGTCGAGACTTCGAGGCTTACGGAAGAATTGGACGATCTGCTCGGAAAGCTTCGCGGAGTTCCCGGGGTGAAGAAAGTTCAAATCGTCGGGCAGGGTTAGCCGGGCCGGCTTTAGGCTGTTCGCTGATCTTTAAGCAACGAAATTTTCTATTCATAATGAGAGAAGATAGGATGATTGGGAGGGGATCTTTTTGAAAGCAATTAAAGTGGGTCTGCTTGGCCTCGGTACCGTTGGTACTGGCGTTGTACGCATTGTGGAAGGGCATCAGGAAGATTTGAGCAGCCAGGTAGGTTCACCGATCGTAATTGAGAAAATTGCAGTAAAGAATATAAGCAAGTCCCGTAGCATTAACGTGGACAAAGACAAACTGACCCAGGACCCTTGGGAGGTTATACGTCATCCCGATATCGATGTCATCGTCGAAGTGATGGGCGGAGTCGAAGAAACAAAGCCGTATCTGCTCGAAGCTTTGGAACGAGGAAAACATATTATTACGGCCAATAAAGATCTCATGGCGCTTTACGGCAGCGAAATATTGGCCAAGGCGCTTGAGCACCAGTGCGACGTATTTTATGAAGCGAGCGTGGCGGGCGGGATTCCGATTATCCGTACGCTGATTGAAGGCTTCTCTTCGGACCGCATTATGAAAATTGTAGGCATCGTCAACGGAACGACGAACTACATACTGACCAAAATGAGCCAGGAAGGAGCTTCTTATGAAGACGTGCTGGCGGAAGCGCAGCAGCTTGGCTATGCCGAAGCTGACCCTACTTCCGACGTTGAAGGTCTGGATGCGGCGAGAAAAATGGCCATACTGGGAACATTGGGCTTCCGCTCCAATGTAGAGCTTCGTGATGTCAGCGTACGCGGCATCTCCAGCGTTTCGAAGGAAGATATCGCTTATGCGAAGCAGCTTGGGTATGAAATGAAGCTTCTTGGCATCGCCGAGCGGGATGGCGAAGAGTTTTCAATCAGCGTTCAGCCAACCATGGTGAAATCTTCCCACCCGATAGCGTCGGTGAACGGCGTATATAACGCCGTGTATGTATATGGAGAGGCTGTCGGAGAGACCATGTTCTATGGAGCGGGCGCAGGCGAATTGCCGACGGCAACCTCGGTTGTGGCCGACCTTGTAGCCGTGATCAAGAACATGAAGCTGGGGGTTAACGGTGTTAAAGCGATTGCGCCTTATAAGCCCAAAAAGCTGAAGAGCGACGAGCAAATTTTCTATAAAAACTTCCTGCTGCTCCAAGTGGACGATAAGGCGGGAGTGCTTGCCCGGATTACCCAGATTTTTGCCGAATATGACGTCAGTCTGGATTCCGTGATCCAAACGCCGAATGAACAGCAGCCGGGCGCGGAAATTATGATTGTTACGCATAGCGCGAGCAAGGCGAGCTTAAACAAGGTGATCAATTATTTCGAATCGTTGGATGTCATCAGACGCATCAAGAGCATATACCGTGTGGAAGGCTAAAGAAGAAGGGTCTTGACAGGGGAACTATCGCAATATATATAGAGGAGCTGGAGAAAAAGATGAGGTATCAAGGGTTGCTGCAAACTTATAAAGAATATTTGCCTGTTACGGAGCACACACCGATGTTGACGCTGCAGGAAGGGAATACTCCTCTTGTCCGCGCGGAGAACCTTTCGGAAGAGCTCGGTCTGGATTTGTATTTCAAATACGAAGGGCTGAATCCAACCGGAAGCTTCAAGGACCGCGGCATGGTGATGGCGGTAGCCAAAGCGATCGAAGAAGGCAGCCGGACGATTATGTGCGCTTCTACGGGCAACACGTCTGCCGCTGCCGCGGCATATGCCGCAAGATCGGGGCTGAACTGTATTGTTCTGATTCCGAACAACAACATTGCGCTTGGAAAGCTCGCTCAGGCGATGATCTATGGAGCCAAAGTCATCGCGATTGAAGGCAATTTCGACCGGGCGCTTGAAATTGTAAGGGAAATTACCGCCAAGCATCCGATTACGCTCGTCAATTCCGTCAATCCGTACCGGATCGAAGGACAGAAGACGGCTGCATTCGAAGTGTGCGACCAGCTTGGCAAGGCGCCGGACGTGCTGGCGATTCCGGTCGGAAACGCCGGCAACATTTCCGCCTACTGGAAAGGCTTTAAAGAGTATCATGCCAAAGGGAAAGTCGCTTCTCTTCCCCGCATGGCTGGATTTGAAGCGGAGGGCGCCATGGCCATTGTGAAGGGCGAACCGATTCTGGAGCCGGAAACGGTCGCTACGGCGATCCGGATCGGCAACCCGGCCAGTTGGAAGACGGCCGTGGCGGCTGCCGATGAATCCGGCGGTCAAATCAATTACGTGACCGACGAAGAGATTTTGAGCGCTTACCGTACTATCGCTTCGCGCGAGGGTATTTTTGCAGAGCCTGCTTCCGCGGCTTCGGTAGCCGGCGTTTACAAACTGAAGCGGGAAGGCTATTTCAAAGGCGGCGAGACCGTTGTTTGCGTTCTTACCGGACATGGACTCAAGGATCCGAACATTGCCATCAAGAGCATCGGAGGCGAACCGCTCGTCGTGAAGGATTCTGAAGAAGCGGTAATGGCTGCCATTGCCAAACTGGAAGGTAAAGGCGTATGATCAATTTAGAAGGGGTCCGCGTTAAGGTGCCGGCCAGTACGGCAAATCTGGGACCCGGTTTTGATACGCTTGGCATGGCTCTTTCATTGTTTGCCTGGCTCGAGTTGAAGCCTGCTCCAAAGACCGTCTTCCGCCTGTATGGTGAAGAGATGAAAGGAGTGGCCAAAGACAAGAGCAATTTGATTTATGAAGTAGCCCAGAAGGTATTCGATGAAGCGGGCGTTTCCGTTCCGGAGCTGGAGATTTCGATGGCTTCGGAAATTCCGCTTGCTCGGGGGCTGGGCAGCAGCGCTTCGGCGATTGTCGGCGCTCTGTATGCGGCCAATGAACTGATCGGCGCCCCCTTGTCCGCAGAAAAGCTGTTTGAAATGGCTACTGCGCTGGAGAAGCATCCGGACAATGTAGGAGCTTCCCTGTTTGGCGGCATTATTTCCGCGGTATGGGACGGGAGCTCCGCCAATCATGTACGGATAGAACCTCCGGCCGATCTTGAGGTGCTGGTTGCCATTCCGTCATTTCAGCTGTCAACGGCAAAAGCGCGGCAGGTGCTGCCGGACCGGATCACCATGGAAGACGCCGTATTCAATGTGAGCAGAGCTTCGCTGCTTACCGGGGCTCTTGCTGCGGGCAGACTTGATCTCATTGCTGCTGCGATGCGTGACAGAATGCACCAGCCGTATCGGGCTCCGCTCATTCCGGGAATGGAGCGGATTCTGGAGGAAGCGACCGATCACGGGGCGCTGGGCGCCGCGCTCAGCGGGGCGGGACCGACGCTGCTTGCACTCACAGAACGCGGTGCCGGGCGTCGCGACGAGCTTGCGGCCTTTTTGCAGAATGTGCTTGCGGATCACGGCATCAGCGCCAAAATGCTCTGGCTTTCGCCGAGTACCGAAGGGGTACGGAAGCTGCTGCCTGAAGAGAAGATTCCTTTTGCAGCGGAGAGCCTTGTGTAAAGCATTAATCTTTTTATGGAAACGGGCGATTCGGGTCGGTGTCGGAAGCCGTTTCTACTTGGATCACAGTAAAGGGGAAGTCAGATGAAAAGAATTGCACTGCTGCCGGAGGGGACGGTCTCCCACGAAGCAGTCTTGTATCTGTTCGGAGAAGAGCCGGTGGAACTTGTGCACCACAAGCAAATATCCGATGTGTTTTTGTCTGCGGTGAACGGGGATGTCGACTTTAGCGTAATTCCGGTTGAGAATACGATTGAAGGTTCGGTAAGTCTGCACATGGATTGGCTGGTGCATGAGGTTGACATTCCGATGCAGCTGGAGTGGGTGTATCCTTCTATCCAGAATTTGATTGGGCGAAAGTCGGAGGTTGGTACAGAGGGAAACGTTGATTTTAGCAAAATAAAGCGTGTCCTCTCCCATCCTGTAGCCATGGCGCAGTGTCAGCAGTTTATCCGTTCGCACATGCCGCAGGCCGAATTGGAGAATGTGGGAAGCACTGCCGAAGCGATTGAAAGTGTGGCCAAGCACGAAGGCGAAGGCTGGACGGCTATCGGCACATCGCTTGGTGCTGCACGCTTCGGGCTCGACATTTTGGCCAAAAAGGTAACAGACCACAACAACAATTTTACCCGGTTCGTGCTGATCGGCAGGGAATCAATCCAGCTCTCGAACAGGCAAGCTTCACAAAAGACGAGTATTTTGGTTACTTTGCCTTCGGACTTTCCGGGAGCCCTTCACCAGGTGCTGTCCGCATTTGCCTGGCGCAAGCTGAACTTGTCGCGGATCGAATCCAGGCCGACCAAGAAGATGCTTGGCAATTATTATTTTTATATGGATGTGCTTGAACAGATAGATTCCATACTTCTAAATGCGGCGATCGGGGAAATTGAAGCATTGGGCTGTCAAGTACGGATACTGGGTTCTTACCCCAGCTATACTTATGGGGAACTACAAACGGAGGTGCAGTAAAAGATGGCAGAGCAGTTCGAGCAGTCGATCTATTTGGATGGTGAATTTGTAACGAAGGATAAAGCGGTTGTATCCGTTTTTGATCACGGTTTTTTGTATGGCGACGGTATTTTTGAGGGAATCCGCATTTATAACGGAAACATTTTTAAATGTAAAGAGCATCTGGACCGGTTGTACGATTCCGCCAAGTCCATTATGCTGGACATCCCTTTGAGCTACGAGGAAATGCAGGACGCGCTTGTAGAAACACTGCGCCGCAATAATCTCAGAAACGGTTATATCCGCCTTATTGTTTCCCGCGGTCCCGGCAACCTTGGACTCGATCCTAACCGCTGCGAGAAGGCGTCCGTTATCATTATCGCGGAACAGCTGGCCATCTTTTCCGAAGAAGCATACAAGACAGGCCTTAAAACCGTATCGGTCTCTACACGCCGAAACATTCCGGATGCGCTCAATCCGAAGATCAAGTCTCTTAACTATTTGAATAACATTCTGGTCAAAATCCAGTCCAATCTGGCCGGCGCAGGCGAAGCGATCATGTTGAACGCCCAGGGTTATGTGACGGAAGGGTCTGGCGACAATATTTTTATCGTTAAAAATGGAACGCTTATTACCCCTCCTTGCTATCTGGGTGCGCTTGAGGGTATCACTCGTCAGGCAATCATAGAGATCTGCGAGCAAAAAGGCTACAAGCTGAAGGAAGAGCCTTTCACCTTGCATGACGTCTACGTTGCGGATGAAGTGTTCCTGACAGGAACTGCGGCCGAGGTTATTGCCGTAAGAGAAGTCGATGGGCGCACGATCGGCAAAGGCTATGCCGGCCCGATTACGCTGCAGCTGCTTGAAGAATTCCGCTCCATTGTAGACAAGGACGGAGTAAAAGTTTGGGAATAGATCTTTTACACGCGATCCTTTCAGAATCCCGGTCCCGGGAGCCTGAAAGGATTTTTTTTGCTGTAGGGATAACAATTTCAGGGCAGGTGCATAGGATGTATCAATGGGAAACGGGCTAACATCACGGCCCTAAGAAGAAATTAGGAGGTTTTTGCCGCGTGAAGATACACATGGTAAAAGAGGGAGATACTTTATATGAACTGTCCAAAAAGTATGATGTTCCTCTGCAAACATTGATAGAGGCCAATCCGCAAATTGCCAATCCGGATGTTCTGACGATCGGGGAAAAAGTGAAAATCCCTTCGGCGGCTGTCCCCGTTGCCGGAGATGACAACATTGTTTATAAACATGTTGTTAAGCAGGGCGATTCGCTTTGGAAATTGTCCAAAGCCTGGGGAGTTTCACTCAAATCGATGATCGATGCCAATCCGCAGTTAAAAAATCCGAATGCTCTTTTGGTAGGGGAAGTTGTAAATATTCCATCGGGCACGCATCAAGCGCCGCAGATAGGGGCTGAATCGGAAGGTAACGTCGCACCTATCGGGAAAAAAAATACGGCTCCCAAGCCTGCACCTGTTCCGCCAAAAGCTGAAGCAGAAGCTCCTGCACCGCCAAAAGCTGAAGAGGAGGCCCCTGCTCCTGTTGCGCCAAACGTGGAAGTCCCCGTTCCTGCTCCGCTTGCGCCAAAAGCCGAAGTCCCTGCTCCTGAGCAGCCTGCAATCCCTATTCCTGTAATGCCTGTTATGCCGGAAGCGAAAAAGCCGGACTATCACTATGAAGTTCAATACTCGGAGATCAACATCGAGAAACCTCCGGTCTATAATACGGATTATCCTCCAATGCCGATAGCAGCTGAAACTCCGTACAGCTATCCAGAAATCAAACCAATTGAAAATTTGTCTATCACAAAGCAGTCCGAAAACGTATCATCTTTTTACGATTTTCCGCAAATACCCGTAACCAACACTATGCCGGCTGTCGAATCCTTAAGCGGCAATTACCCCGGCATTACGAACAACCCTTATCCTTCTTGGCAGCCAGGTGCGGTTGCATCGGACCTTAACGTTTCCCCACCGCTTGGAGCATTTACTGGGGGACCTAACGTGTCTCCGTTTGGAGGGTTCGCTCCGGACCCTAACGTCTCTGCACCGCTTGGAGCATTTACTGGGGGACCTAACGTGTCTCCGTTTGGAGGGTTCGCTCCGGACCCTAACGTCTCTGCACCGCTTGGAGCATTTACTGGGGGACCTAACGTGTCTCCATTTGGAGGGTTTACTCCGGACCCTAACGTCTCTGCACCGCTTGGAGCGTTTGCTGCGGGACCTAACGTGTCTCCGTTTGGAGGGTTCGCTCCGGACCCTAACGTTTCCGCGCCGTATGGAGCTTTAGCTCCGGCTCCGTACTATGAGCCGCCCTGCGGTTGCGGGGGATATGCAGAGCCGGCTGTGAATAATCAGCCTTTTCCGTTCCCTGCTTCGATGCCATACAGCTATGCCGAACCGGTAAACGTCCATCCAAACACGTGGATTCCTCAAGCTCCCAGTTACCCGGCCTATGAGGAGAACGCTCCGTTCTCGCTGCCTATGTCGAACGTTCCGCAGTTTGCTCCGGCGTCCCCTTATGGCTCTAATATGATGTATCCAAACGCCGCGTATTCGCCGTACGGGATGCCGATGAATGTAATGAATCCCATGAGTACAGTGGTTCCTGCTTCCCCTATCGGCGGTACGGGCACCGATGATTACTTCAGAAAATTTGCGGAACCCGGTGCCGAAAAGGCGTCAGAAACGCATCAGGCTGATAGTCAAGCAGAGATCGGCACAAAATCCGAAGAGGCAAAAGCTAAAGTATCGACAGCGCCTGCTGAAAAAAGAAGCGGAAAAAGACAAAATCGGTTAGGCCAGAAGGGTGTCAAATCCCGCAGTTCTTCCGGCAAGACTAAGTCATCACGCCGCAATCCTTGGATCAGTCAATGATGGAAGAGGGAATAGCAATAGCCTGCAGGCGGAGCATGTGCTTCGCCTGTTTCGCTTTTCAAAAAAAGCTGTCAATCGTCTGAGAAAATGTCACTATGCATGTCCGCCTTTTTTATTGCTTCTTTTTTTCGTTTGGGCTTCTCCGTCACCGTCAACGCTAGTACTTGTCCTTGGTGCCATAGCAATACCTCGCGGCAAATGTCTGCCGGATCTGAAACCGTCGTTTTCGCATCAAACCGAAAAGAGTAGGCTTGCGAGTGTGTAGGAGGTTACCGTTGTACGAGAGCGTGTTTGTGGGTCCAAGCTGCCGGTATGTAGGCCGATTCCGTCTTTTTGGGTTTGACCGCAAACTTGCGATTGTGCTTCTGTAGCAGGCAGGGCAGCGCTGCATTAGCCTCTTCCGATAAGTTCCCTTCACTCCTTCCCCGGATTGATGCCTTTTCTTAAGTCGAATGATTTGCCTTTCTGAAAGACCGAGTGATGATGCTCCTTCCTTCTTCAATTCTGTTCTAGTCAATAACAATGTCTCCTGTCCCATAGTGACATTATCATAGAACAACAAGCTATTAAAAAAAGCTTGTATTATATCTTGTGATGTGTTATATTCTAATTCCTGTCTGATTTGCGATACTATCATTCCGAATCAGAAGGTAGAAAAAAAACTGATAAAAAAAGCTTGCATCTCAGTCTGGTATATGATATATTATTTAAGTCGCCGCTGAGATGCGGTGATGCACGAAAGACAGTTTGATCTTTGAAAACTGAACAACGAGTGAGAGGATTTTACGGATGTAAAATCCGGATTTAAGAGAATTTAGGATGGCTTGAATGTTCGTTCAAGTTTCATCTAATCTCGTCAGATTCAAAATGAGCTAATCGCTCTTTCATTAGATGGAATACCACTCCCCTTGGGTGAGCGGATCCTTCCGTCTTTGGATGAAAAATCCTTCGCTATATTCACGAATGATTTATTCATCCTTATTGGAGAGTTTGATCCTGGCTCAGGACGAACGCTGGCGGCGTGCCTAATACATGCAAGTCGAGCGGACTTGATGGAGAGCTTGCTCTCTTGAGAGTTAGCGGCGGACGGGTGAGTAACACGTAGGCAACCTGCCCGTAAGACTGGGATAACTACCGGAAACGGTAGCTAATACCGGATACGCAAGTTCCTCGCATGGGGGACTTGGGAAAGGCGGAGCAATCTGTCACTTACGGATGGGCCTGCGGCGCATTAGCTAGTAGGTAGGGTAACGGCCTACCTAGGCGACGATGCGTAGCCGACCTGAGAGGGTGAACGGCCACACTGGGACTGAGACACGGCCCAGA
>NZ_JAIOGQ010000019.1 GCF_019904135.1 Paenibacillus caui
GCATCTGTTTATTCCTTCTTCGATGGATTGGTCGCACAACCATCTTACGGGATATGCAGATGTTTTTTCTATATGTTCCCTAGCATAACGTTCTATGGGGTTCAAGCACTACGTTTTGTGTAGAGCCTTATTTTTTAAACGACTTTATTATTCGTGAACAAGATTTCCCCTTTATTCTTCAATATTTTCATCTTGTCGCTTTGTTCGTAGATTATAGATATAGACTATTGGAATAAGACCGCAAATAAATAATATTCCACCCATAATTACCCCATTGATTATAGTAAAGCCATCAGTGAGAGATACAAAAAATCCAACAACTGTTGAAATTAAAATAAGCACAACCAGTGAAATACTTAGACTCTTTTGTGGGTTAACTTTATTACTTTCGTGGTCTGCACTAATACTCATTGATAAATATGCGGAAATAATTGTGGTAATCATAAAAACAAGCCATAAGGGATTTTCTCGCATACCGTCTAACCCTTTTGTAACTAAGTCATTTCCTAAAATTCCAAGAATACCAACAGTTTGAATGATATATGCAATGCCGATGTTTTTTAAATTCTGTAATACTAAACGTTCATCTGTAATTTTTTTCATTTGTAATCATTCTCCTTTATCTACCCAAAATACTTCATCTAATGTTTTATTAACTGCATAACAAATATCCAGACACAACTTGAGGGTTGGATTATATTTTCCCTTCTCAATCAAACTAATAGTTTGGCGAGTGACGCCTATCTTTTCTGCCAGTTGTTGTTGTGTCAAACTTACTTGAGTACGAGCAATCTTAACTTTATTCTCCAAATGTTGTATCCCTCCTCGAATTTATTGTAACATATATATTGCATTATTCAATATATATATTGCATTTAAAATAGAGCTAATCTTTAAGTAAACTGCCACGTTTAGTTGAAGATGAAAGGGAGAACGTTGTTCTCCTTCATAACTTTTTGTAAACATCTGCATAGGCTACTTTCAGTTGCTCTTTGAGTTGCTTGTTTTCTTCCTCCAATTTTTTGTTCTTCCTTTTTAGAGAGGCGATAAGAGCATCCTTGTTGCTTTCATTCATTTTTCGTTTTACTTGTTTCGGTGTAGGCACTTGTGACTGCTGATTTCGTAATGTTTCAATTCTCGAACGAAAGTCCTTGTTGTTATAGAGCGTTGCTTTTGAAACGGCAGCTTCACTGGCTACACTGTTAAAGTTTATTTTTTCATTAGCCTTTATGAGCCTTTTAATGGCTTCATCTACTTTCTGATAGGTATTTACTTTTCGTTTGGCATGAATCGCTTTCAAATGGGCAGAACGGTCATATTCATCCATTTTTAACACCTAACTTTCTTTTCATCCGATCTTGTCTACCAAAGATAACATTTCCTTCTTGGAGGGTATTTAAGATGTTTTGGTAGCGTTGTACATTCTTTTCATTTTTCTCCGCAATATCTTCTCGACCTCTTTGTTTTGCTATTTCAATTGCTTTCGTAGTGGTTTTAATGTGAAGTTCATATTTTTGCTTGTCTAATTCGGAGAATCCCACTGCTAAGTCTTTACATGGTGTTTGATTGTCACCACAAGTTAGACAAGGTGGTGCTTCCATATGAGGACAATTTCCATTCAAACGAGCGTGACACGTTCCATAAGGGTTGTCCATCGCATTCAGCTTATGATCTTGCCATAAGGCATCTAATATGTCTGTTGGTATATCTTCTCCTGCTTTAATTTGTTGTACCTCACCGTTTAAGTTGAAACTAAAAACTCCTTGCTGTACCACTGATTCAAACGCTTTTCTTTTCGTATCATCTAATAGTTTGGCATATCTTAATGTCATTTCGGGGGATGCGTGAGCCAATAACTCTTGTACCGTAAGAATATCCGCACCACCATTTAACATTTTTACACCGTAGGTGTGTCGGAATTGGTGAGTTTTGAAATGAAATAAGTTTCCACTTTCATCGGTAATGTTCTTTTGCTTTGCTAATATATTTAGTTGACCTTGAAAAAAACCTTGACTAAATGGTTTTCCTTTGCGTTGACCACGATATCGAACGAAAATATACCCTTTAGGGTTGTTGTCTTGGTTGCTCAATTCTTTGGATATATTAATCAAAACGGCAAATATATCTGCTAACTCATCATCAATCGGAATCCGATGCCCTTTTACGTATGTTTTTTCAATATCAGTTTCAATGTAATAATGACCATTGAGTTTGACTAAACAATCAGAAGTTAACCCAAGTACATCAGATATTCTAAGTCCTGTTTTAAACGCTATCCAAACAACAGGTTGACAATCTTTATGCAAGTCATTGATATGAGTGAATAATTGCTCCAATACATAGTCAGGAATATAGTCAATTTGATCAATAGATTTTTTACGGATTTTCGGTTTATCATCGGGAAAATTCCGACTTCCCATAATCGAACAATGTATCATCGGCATCGAATAATATCGTCTTGTAGTTCATCATGCAGCCTCCCCTTTTCTTGCCACGCTGTATCGTACGAATGGTTTATAGAAATATTCTTGCTCTTGACAAGACCCCCATTAAGAATTCTGCAAAATATCCGCCAATAACTTTCTTGGAAAATGCTAATACATAAAGACCAGCCAGCGATTAGGAATCAAGCGAACCAGTCGGGTCAGCAAATTACATCAGTCCCTTCGTCTATTCGGCGGCACATCGCTAAAGAAATCGGCAAACATCTCTGTAATCTGCCGAAGCAGAACGATGGACTTCTCCAGCGTTTCAAGCTCAAGGCTGTGATCGGCATGCTCAATCGGCCGGACCTTTACGTGCTCCAGATTGTGAATGTAATCTACGTTCTCCGAACTGAAAAGCGGGTCAGCAGTACCATAGATAACGGTACAATCGGATTCGCGAATATAAGGAACCGTATTATTAATCGGAGTGAGAAAGAGCTGGCGAACCTTATCCCTCCCGATAATTTCACCAACCTGTCCGGCGGCCAGCGTACCCAGGCTTTTACTGACGAATGAGATGGTTTCGTATTTGTCCCTGATTTGGTCAATCGCATGCTTGCATTCAAAGACCAATATACTGAGATCTTTCCAATCAAACGGTATTCTTGCACTTTGATATCCATATTCAAGCTGAAGCAGATCATAGCCATGTTCAATTGCGCTCTGACTGGCATAATTCAAGAGCGGACGGTCACAGGAATAATGGCTGCCTGGAAAAAATACGGCCAGCGATTTTTCGCTTCCTGAAAAATATTTATGCTCCACGTTCCTGCCCCATGCAGAGGGCAATGAAATCAAGCTTTTCTTCACGAATGCCGCCTCCCAAGATTTAACCTTCATTTTGCATCCTTAAAACGCTTATTCCTGATTATACCATTTCGTTTTATATCTTTACTATTGTCTAATAATAAGAAAAACCTGCAGAGAAGTCCGCAGGTCAAAATTCTTTGTAATAAAAAACCGTTTCGTCCAGATCCCCGTTCGCTGAACGGGCATACCGCGGAATCCGTCCTGCTTCCGAATAATTCAGGGAACGGTACAGGTTGTTTGACGGATCGCCCGATCTTGTATCCAATACAAGCAGCGATCTGCCCTCCTCCTTCGCCTTCGCTTCCATCGTTTGCATCAGCAGTCTTGCAATGCCTTTTCTTCTGCTGTCCGGGTCGACCATCAGCTTGGCCACTTCTGCCCGGTGAGAACCGTTGGCCTTCAGGGCCAACTGCAACTGCACGCTTCCGACAATTGTACCATCCTGAACGGCAATCCAAAGATGAACGCCCGGCTCAAGCACTTGCTTCCAGTAACCGGCTGCTTCCTCATCGCTTAGCGGCGGGAGGAAACCGATGGATGCCCCGTCCTCAACAACCCGAATCAATAACTTGGACAATCCATTCAGCAATCTCTGCTCCATGAATTTCACTTCTGAAATCATCATTTGGTTCCCCAGTTAACTCATCCTTTCAAGCTTCTTGCGCTTATATTTTTACTATTATGTATCTTAGCATATACTCTTTCTTTTGATCCTTCTCGTATTTCAACACTTCGGCGACCGTCCCTGTCTCGATGATTTCCAGCCCATTAAAATGCAATCTTAAATCTTCTTCCGTGAAAAAGTGGGCATGCTTGCCCTCCATATACTCGTATGTGCCTTCTTCCAGCTTTTTTCCTTGTCCTTTATGAGGATCCTGATCGGAAAAACAAGTAAAATACATCATTCCCTTTTCGTTCAGCCTGTCAACACAATTCTGAATGAGTTTCTTCCGTTCCGCCAATAAAAACAAATGCAATACATCGTAACAGTAAACAGCATCAAATTTCTTTTCCGTAACAGTATCCAGAACCGATCCATGAATAAATGCGGTACCCGGGTCCCACTTTGCCGCCAACCTGATGGCTTCGCCGGATAATTCGATCCCTGTCACTTCAAACGTGGAGGAAAACGCCTTGCTGTTTCTCCCATACCCCGCGCCTGGAATAAGCAATGTTTTGACCTTGTTGTTCGTAAATATCGTCCTGGCATGGCAAGCGGTTTCGCTTGCTTCCTTGCCCCAGACCATTCCTTGCTGGATAAACCTTTGATCCCAATAGGTGCTCATTTAGGTTCCTCTCTTCTTTTATCAATTATCAATGATCGCATAAAATTGACAGGTGTAAAAATATGGGTATACACTTAGGAAGGAGCATATTCTATTCCCTGTTCTGATCGGTTCAAGATCCATTTCATCGTGAAATGTGAGGTGAAGATTATTGAAAATAAATAAAAAATATATAGTTGTCATTATAATCGTATGTATCATTGCTGTCTTTGAAATTGTTCATAGATCTCAAATGAATACTTCATTCAAAAAAGTTGTCTTAGATCGGTTGAATGGAACAGAGATTACATCAATTCATATTACAAGAACATCAGTATCAGTAGACCCCTATGAAGAAAAAGAAATCGTTGTGACAGATAAGCACGTAATAAATAATATAATAAATGATTTTTCTGAAATTAAGCTAAGAAAATCACGTAATCACGATTTTAATCCTAATGAATCATATCATTATATTATGCACATAGAAGTAGACAGACCAAGAGTCAGTAGTTTAAGATTCGGAATGACTGTTTACGACAAAAAGAATATATCCATATTTGATTATGATAATAGAAAAAATAAGTATAATTCATATAAAATAACCAATGAATTCAGCCCGGACTCCCTTGAAAATGTATTTAAATAAGAATACTATGGGAATCAGCGGACCGGTAAGAAAATTCATTGCAAATCGGAGTAAATCCCCAAAAAATCAGGCGACTGCTTTCCGGTAAAGTCCGAAAAACGGCCGCCTTTTTAATATTTTCCCAGTATGAGGACAAAAGGATGCTTTCTCTATTACTTCATTCCCGTATAAATGTAAATGGCGTCTCTCAGAAACTCGGCTGTGCCGGGCTGAATGGCATCATAATGAGCCTTGAACCGTTCATCGTCCACATATATTTGGGCAAGCCCGGCATGGGCTTCTTTGCTGTACTCGTGCCAGTAATAAGAAAGCCACTGTTTATGCAGGTCTGCCGCTTTTTGTGCGAGTTCGCTCCCCGGATCGCCCGTCTTAAACGCCTCACCCAACGTGGAATTGACTTGTTCAGCCAAGCGCGTTACTTCTTCATATTGTTCCTGTGTCATGTTTTTCAGCTTTTCGTTCGACTTGTTTACGGTATCTGCATCGTACTTCTCGCGAATTTCCTTGCCATATTTTTTCTCGTTATCGTCTATGAATTGCTGCTTGAAGCCTTCGAATTTTTCCCGGTCGGTCATCTTCGTTCTCCCTTCGTTTGAGGCAATCGTTCTCTCCACATTGGCGATCAGCTGATCGAGCTGCTTTCTTCTGTTCAGGAGCTGTTCACGATGCTCTTTCAAAGCCTTGGCCGCGTCAAAAGAAGGCGAGGTGACGATTTCCTTGATTCTGTCCAGCTTAAGCCCGAGTTCCCTGTAAAATAAAATCTGCTGCAGCCGGTTCACCTCCGCCTCACCATAGATTCGATATCCCGACGAGCTCATTCTTGCCGGCTTAAGAATGCCTATCTCATCGTAGTACCGAAGCGTTCTGGTACTGATTCCGGCCAGCCTGCCCAGCTTCTGCACCGTGTATTCCATATGCTCACCTCCTGACAATATGAATGTACACCTTAACGTAACGTCAATGTCAACATGCCGAGAAAAATAGTTATTTTATATTTACAAACCGATGGTCGGTTTATATAATGATCTCATAAGCTTTAAATTGAGGATATTAAATTTTCGGATGAAGGAGTCGTCCCCCGTGAAGCAGGAAGAAAGAAGACAGCATACCCTTCAGCTTCTTCTTGATGCAACCAAAGAGCTGATTATGGAGAAAGGCTGCCAGTCCATCACCATGAAGGACATTATGGAAAGAACCGGCTTGTCCAAAGGAGCGATTTTCCACTATGTCCAGAGCAAGGACGAAATTTTTGCCTGGATTCTGCAGGAGCAGCTTGAAAAGACGAATGCCCGGTTTAACGCCGAGATTGAGCAGGGAAACCGTTCATTTGACTCGCCAATGCAGAAAATTGCTGAAAGCCTTGCGCTGCTTGACGATCCCCGCGATGTAACGAATAAAGTGCTGGCTTATTTGCTGGGCAGGGAGGATCAGCCTCCGGTCGCGGCGGCGCTTAAACAATTCTATGAAAATTCCGTTCATTTTTCCTCGCAGTGGATTCGAATGGGGCAGCAGCATGGAGTCATTCCGGCATCCGTGGACACGGCTGCCACGGCGGAGATGTTTGTATTGCTGGGGCTGGGAATGCGGGTCCGTTCCTCCTTTCCGCTTCAAAAAGTTTCTTTTTCGGCTCAGAGCTTTTCCGAATTTATTGCCGGTGTTTTGAAATCCAAATGATACGGAGGGTCTGAAGATGGCACCATTCATTGCGCTGCTCGGTTCTTTTTTGTTATTTCGGCTCGTGGGCTGGCTGGGCTTAAGCTATTTCGATCATTGGCACCCTTCCCTAGAGGCTGCGGTTTGCGCCATGTTCCTTCTGACTGCATCCGCCCACTGGGGAAAAAGACGGCCCGATTTAATCCGAATGGTTCCGGCAGTATTCCCTAAACCCGACTGGATCGTAACGGTTACCGGGTGGCTTGAGATTGCCGGGGCAATCGGCATTTTGTTTCCCGCTACTTCCCGCGTCGCATCGATTGGCCTGATCGTCCTGCTCGTTGCAATGTTTCCGGCCAATGTAAAAGCTGCCCGTGAACGCTTGACCATCAACGGTAAACCCGTACCTAATCTACTTCTGCGAACGGTTTTGCAGCTTGTGTTTATAGGCGCCATTCTGTTTGCAGCGTAAAAATGATGAAGCCGGAACCCGCTCCTAATACCCGGCGGTTCCGGCTTCGATCGTTAAACCCTCGTTATCCCCCAGCCTCAATAGATACTGCATGCGCAATGCTTGGAATCGTTTCTCCCTGCTGGTAAGACAGCGGCGACAGAAGGGCTCCTGTCGCTACGACCAATATCCGCTTTAGCTCTCCTCTGCGAATGCGGTTCAAGAGATGGCCGTAAGTGACAACCGCGGAACAACCGCAGCCGCTTGCCCCGGCCTGAACCGATTGCTTCTCATAGTTGTAGATCATCATTCCGCAGTCCTTGTACACGGTCTGTTCAATCGGGAAATTATGCTTTTTAAACAACGCATTGGCGATTTCATAGCCAACTTTGGATAAGTCACCCGTTACAATCAGGTCATAATAGCCCGGTTCAATCTGCATGTCGCGAAAATGCGCCTGAATGGTGTCAACAGCAGCCGGCGCCATGGCCGCACCCATATTGAACGGATCAGTGATCCCCATATCCATAACCCGGCCGATCGTTGCGGAGGTCACGACGGGGCCGGCGCCTTGGCGGGAAATGACCGCCGCTCCAGCCCCCGTAACCGTAAACTGGGCCGTCGGCGGCTTTTGCGATCCGTATTCCGTCGGGTATCGGAACTGCTTCTCCGCACTCGCATTATGGCTCCCGGTAGCTGCCAACACATACTCCGCTCCTCCGGAATTGACGACATATGCGCTAAGGGCCAGACTTTCCATGGAAGTCGAACAAGCCCCGAACAGACCAAAATACGGAATGGAGAGCGTACGCGCCGCAAAGCTGCTGCTGATGATCTGGTTCATCAAATCGCCGCCGAAGAAGAAATGAATTTCTTCTTTTGTGAGCCCCGCATGCTCCACGGCGAGATTCGCCGCCTCTTCGATCAACGTTTTCTCTGCCTTCTCCCAGCTTTCCTGACCCAGGGTAAGATCGCCGTGAATGATATCAAAATCTTCGACAAGCGGTCCCTGGCCCTCAAAGGGTCCAACGATAGTTGCCGTAGACAGAATAGAGGGCTTGTTCTCAAATACCCAGCTTTGATGTCCTTTTAGCATCGATAAGTCCCTCCTATCATGAAATGGTATCCAGAATGATATGCACAACACCCACGATGAAAGCCGTCACAACTCCGTAAACGATGACCGAGCCGGCGAGCTGAAACATGCTTGCCCCTACGCCGAGAACCAAACCTTCGCTGCGGTGCTCAATGGCGCTTGACGCCATGGAATTGGCGAACCCGGTAACCGGGACTGCGCTGCCGGCTCCGGCCCACTGGGCAATCTTGTCGTATACCCCGAAACAGGTAAGGATGACGGAAAGGATAATCAGAACCGCCACCGTAGGGCTCGCAGCCGTTTTATGGGTGAATCCGCCCCATCTGACGAACATTTCCTCAATCGCTTGACCCAGGACACAGATTAGTCCTCCGGAGATGAAGGCGCGCAGGCAGTTGACGCCAATCGTGCGTTTAGGCTCGATCTTATTGGCAAGTACCTGGTACTCCTGCTGGACAGGAGTCAATTTTTTCTTCTTCTGATCCGCCATTTCTACCCTCCTACCTGATCAGTAAAGGCTTGATGCCCTCGATCACTTTAAGCAGTTGTTTGGAGCTTTGCTCGTACAGCGTCTTCCCTTCCTGATCGTCGGTGGAAAGGGCGAACATTTCCAGATCGGCTTCGCATTTCTTAAGCTGAGCAAGGAGAGCAGGCTTTTCCATGGGATCAGGAACCTTGAGATTGTCATCGAACAGATCGACGTAAAGCTGTCCGTAACTGTCAACCTGACCAATATAGACGTTATCCACCGATACGCCGAGCTTTTCAAGTTCTGTGTTGAGCCATTTGCGGTTTAAGCCGTTTGTCGCTAGCGGCTCGTCAAGAATTTTGCCGTCCAGAATGACGGCCTGGGGTTCACTTTCGGGCGCTACCTTGATTCCCAAAGCGGAAGGCGTAAGCGGCTGATGTTCTTTTTTCAGCAAAGCATTGATTTCACCGCTCGGCTCTATAACAGCAAATTGGACCTCGGATACACGAAAAATACCCTTTTTCCGGAGCTGTTCAAGCAGTTCTTCGTTGGTAAGGCGCTCTTTCTTCATATTGTCATCCATCACTTTGCCATCCTTGATCAGCACGGTTCCGTTACTGTCGATCCAGCCGCGCAGCCGTTTGCTTTTCATCTGGACAAATTCAATCCCGAGGGAGACGAGCGCCCAAACGGCTAGAGAGATTGCAGGAAGGTACCAGCTTCTGTACAAGTCAAGCGATATACTGGCCGCCAAATCGCCAATCGTAATTCCTGTAATGTATTCAAAGAAAGACAGTTGGGAAATTTGCCTTTTCCCAAGCAGTCTTGTGAGCAGGAACAGAAAGGCAACAGCAGCTAAAGTCCTTATGATGATCTCAAGCCAATGCGGCATGGGTCAGCCTCCTTTAAATGCAATGAACAAAGATCATTGGAATTATTGCCTGTATCTATTTTTTTATACAGCCACAAAATGCCAACAGCCTTTGGGCAGGGGAAGCGAATTTTTTATGATTCGGTATGTATATTTTGCGGTATGAAGAATCAAATTATTAAACGTTGTTACTCTAAGGAGGTGAAAAAATCCATGACCGTTGCTTCTGATGTCAAAACTTGCATGGCTTCGCTGAAAAGCGCCCAAGCAAACCTGGAAACTTTTGCTCTCAGCACTCAAAATCAAGAAGCGAAAAACCTTTTCACAACTGCAGCTCAACAAACGCAAGCGATTATCGATCAGGTTCAAACTCGCGTTCAACAGCTGGAGAACGAAGAGCCTCAATATAAAGGCTTCTAAACCCATTCGCCTGAGATATCAATAAATAAGGTCCCTGCTGATGTGCTTTCTTCCACCAGTTCGGGACCTTATTTGAATTTTCATCATCCGCTGGGCCTTTATTTGGTCAGATTGATTAATGCAATCACCGACAAATGGACCGGATAAAAGCTTCTCCATATCTAGTTCGGAACCATTCTGCGTTCCAGATAACGATATACTTGCGGAAAATAGACGATTCCCATCGTCGTAAGAAGGCTGAAGATCTGGACGTCCCATCGTTTGATCACTACAAATAGAAGATTTAAAGCCAAGTGGCTTCCGATCATCGCATGGCCGCTCATATACCTGTAAATCAGGACCAACAAAAGGCCGTAAATACCGTAATCGAAATCCAGCAGCTCCATAAAGGCGGATAAAACAATAGTCGCGGGGATCGACAAAGTCTTGCTCCAGTGGTCAAGTCCATACAATACGAGGATGCACACAAAAAGCGTACCGATCACGTTGATTCCCGTTGTTTGGAAAGCAAGCATAAACGGAATTTGTGAAACAGCTGCAAGCGCCAGCAGCCTGAGCGTATAACGCTTTAAATCGCTTGTCCGCCTGTACCCCACGACGATCAAATAAGCGTAGATAGGGAATGCGATCCTGCCGATGATTCGCCATGGAAGCATGTCCGGATAAAAAACGGCGCCAATGTGATCGACGAGCATCGTCAACATCGCTATGATTTGCATACCTTCCTCCTTATGGTTCGTGAATGTCGGAGTCCGTTTTGTCTTATCACGGATAACCTTGGTCGTCCATGTTCAAGCCGATGGAAAAGACAGCCCCGCCCGAAGGAGCGTTATAGGCCTCAATGGAGCCGCCATGTCCCTGAACAATGGCCTTTGCGCCGAGCTCTCCTTCCTGTTCCATTATTATAGCATCGGGGTACAGCCGACATACGCTCCAAAATAGGAATTAGGCTGGATGAAGATACCTATAATTACACGATAGGTACCGAAAGCTCACTTTGAGAAATGTGCCTCTGAACATCAGGGCACAAATACCAATGGGAGGTCATGGAATGATCAAGTATCGAGAAATTGCAGGTGCAAAGTGTCCAAATGACAACAAAATTGGGATATTGAATGAGAGCAAAGTTGAACAAAAAAGCTTAGCAATTTGCCAAGCTTTTGACTTTATTTTGAAGGTCCGTTTTTATATGCTTTTCGGTATTCTCCGTTTATTTCAACTGCGATTGCTTCGTTTGGTTCTATTCCTTTGATTTCGTATAATTTGCTTCCAACTGGTGCTTCATTAGATTCTTCATTTTCTTTAGGCATTGGCTGAACTATACGTTTCACTACACCGAGCTGATTCCCGATTTTATCTTGTGTGACCTTCTCCACCGACAAGCCATATTGGATGTTATTCAAAACAACGGTACTCGGATATGAACCTCCTTCGGGTCTTTGTGCAGAGCATCCCGCTAATACAAAAATTGTAAGCAACATGATAAGCAGTAATCTCATTTCTGTACACCTCCTAAATATCAGACGAGAAAAATTGAAAATAGTTGCTTTGTTAGTTACTCCGCACTGTCTTTTTGAAGAACGTTTCGCTGCCCATCCTAGCGTCGCCTATGAATATTGACTCAAATGAAAGGGCCACCCTGCTGGACGGCCCTTATGTTCATCACTATCATATTAAGTGGTATTCTTATGATAGATTTGATCTGTTATACTTAAAACTCTAGTATAGTAGACAACGTTTATTTTCCAAACAACTTCTCATTTTGTGTAGCTATTTCCTCTTTTGTCATTTTTGGAATGGGATTCTTTTTGAGATCTTCAAGTACACTATTAATCTCTTGATGTATGGTTGAGAGTTTGTAACTATCCTTTGTATTCGAGAAAATTTTGTCGGTGCTCTTTGATTCTTTTAATGAAAACTTCCCTTGATACATTCCGGTTAACACATAATAGTTTTCATTAGGATTTGCTAAATCTCCGTCATCTTCTGATAAAAATAGGACTACTTCTTCTCCCTCAACAAAATCGGGAAATCCTTCAGAAACCAATGTTTTGTTACCTATAGTTCCTCCATCTATTCTTACAGTTATAACCTTATCGTCATAAGGTTTGTTTTTATAAACATTTTCGACATTAACTAGTATATCTGTTTGAATAATATTTCGGACATCTTTGCCCTTTTCAAAATTTGGATTACTCCATTTACTCGGCAAGATTTCCCTCACAGTTCCTTTAACAATTACTGAAGAATCATTAATTAAGGTTCTTTGATTCTTTTCTGCAATTGCACCTTCAGTATAGGCAGTTTCTTGTTTAGTGATAAAGTTAAATACAACAACGCCTAAGATAAAGGAAAAAATAGTCCCTGATAAAATTACCCACAAGATTGTCTTATTCTTCTTTATCATCACTTATCGTCCCCTTATCTCACCAATGTATGGCGGTGATACCATTAATGTCATCTGTTGCAAGCGTCCTCCAGGAAGTATCACCTTTAGAAATCGTTGGCCACATTGTTGCATCCGAAACATTTGAATGGCTTAATCCAAGTAAATGACCTAGTTCATGAGTAAAAACACTTTGTAAATCATAAGCGGTTGATGTACCAGTGGTTGACCAAGGATAACTTATATTAACATCAATATCCACTTCTGTGTTGCACCAATAAAGATTATTATCCTTCCATACATACTCCTGGGTAACGTAGGTAGCCTGCATTAAATAAGTATTTGTTCCTCTATACCCTTTAGTCACTTCATTTATATCATTATCATTTGGGTAAGTCGTATTACTCGTGTCAGTCCCCCTCGTAACTAGGGTCCCTAAACCAACACCGTTCCACGCAGATGCTGCATTACTCAAAGCTGTTTTTGTTTCCGCGGCAAACGTACTTAATGGACGAACAACAGTAGGTGTTGGACTAAATCCACCATCATGTCCTATATTGTATGCAAAAGCCGAGTATACGCCAAAAACAAAACTAAATAACATTATCGTGGATACTAATGCTATAGTTTTATATTTTCTTAACAATGACATTTAAAATCCCTCCAAGATTACTTTTAACTGTGGAGATTAACTAATGCGTGCCTTATCACTACATGGGACAAAAGATCATTCACAACATCTGTCTATGCTTGGTTCACCCCGCCCGTCATAGACTTGGACAGTGCTTTGTCGGAAAATGCAGCTGAGTTAAATGAATCCCCCTTCCTACCGTTCTTCTTACATTTTTATTACAAACAATTAATTTGAAACATATTCTCATTATAGAAAATATTGTAACGTCCGTCTATCAGGAAAAATGTCGAATACAGTTGAATTATACTGGTAATTTGAACCATCAACTGAATGGGAATCTCTTCAATCGAATATCACGCGCTTCATAATACTAAAATGCAGCACAATATAAATTGTGTTGTACTAGACTCTAGTAAATGGTATAATCTGACCACATATGCAACACAATTTACAAAGTTTCGTTCACTTTTTAATGCAACACAATTTATTGGTCTAATCTCCGCGGTAGGTGGTATGCATGAATCGACTCAATGAATTCGCTACTTATTTGCAAGAACGCAGTAAAAGCCGAAACACCATCAAGGGATATATTTTTGATCTGAGTCAGTACTTAAAATGGTTTGAAGAATCTTTTGGACAACCATGTACCGAACTCTACCGACAAAATGTTCTTGACTACATCGTCTACCTTAAAATCATCAAAATGAATAACGCCAAAACGATTAATCATAAACTGAGCAGCCTGCGTAGCTATAACGAATTTTTAATTAAAGAAAAAGTTCAGAACGATATGGTCATTGATAAATCCGACATGCTCAAGATACAGACCGAGTACGCTTCTCCAACTCAAGTGACGGAACTGGAAGTCAAACAATTTTTACAACGGGTACTGGAAAGCAAAGACAAACGAAATTATGCCATCGTTACGCTGATGGCTTACACGGGTATGCGGATTTCTGAAGCTCTTTCAATTCGTCTGAGTGACTTCAACCTCCAAACCGGTGAATGCATCATTCGCAACGGTAAAGGGGAAAAGCAGCGGACGGTGCTCCTGAACTCAAAAATCATTCACGCACTCCGGGATTATCTCAAAGAACGTATAAAATACACCGCGGCGGAGGAATCGAGTTATCTGTTTGTCAGCAAAAAGAAAGGCAGCTTGGATAGAACGGTAGTTAACCGCATTTTTCAAAAGTTCAGTCCGAAAATAACACCTCATCAACTGCGGCACTTTTTCTGCACAAACGCCATTGAAAAAGGGCTGAGCATCCATGAAGTTGCCAATCAGGCAGGACATTCTAACATCAATACGACCCTACTCTATACGAATCCCGATAAGGCCAAGCTGAAGCACAAAATGGAACTTCTATAATGGAAACTGTGCTGCCACCTTTGCGAGAGGAGGCAAGTTCGTAACATGGCATCTATTGAACGTACTGCTTACCCACGATTCAAACGCAACCTGACACAAAAGGAACTTCAAGATGTTTATTCACCGACACCACAGGAGATCCAGTTTGCCTACAGTGCTGCACGCGGGGCTGAACCTTTGCTTCATCTGTTGGTCATGCTGAAGGCATTCCAGCGGTTGGGGTACTTTCCGTCTATAAGTGATGTACCGGTATCAATCGTCAACCATATCCGGCAACAATTGTCCCTCCCGCCAGAGCTCCAACCTGATGTCACTCCAAGAACCACGTTATAAACACCACGAGGCCGTTCGGGGATACCTGGAGATCATCCCCTTTGGGAAACACGCTAAACGTATCTGTATGCAGGCGTTGTACCAATCAGCTCAAGTTATGGACAACCCTGCTGACCTGATCAACGTAGCCATCGAGGAACTCGTTAAAGAGCGCTGTGAGCTACCTGGGTACAGTACCCTTGATCGTCTGGCTCGACGCATTCGAATTCTGGTGAATCGTCAGTTCTTCAACTACGTATTCAGCCAACTGAGCGAGATGGAACAGCACCGCCTGGACCAATTGCTCAACGTAGAAAAACCTCGTCATAAAAGCGACTTCAACTATCTGAAGGAGACACCGAAAAGCGCTACTTTAAGTCACATGCGCGATTTACAGGCTCGGTTCTCCTGGTTGTTGACCATGGGAGATGTTGAGAGGCTGATAGAAGGAATCCCGAACGCAAAGATTAAGCACTTTGCCGCTGAGGCTGGAGCTTTAGACGCGACGGAAATGCGGAAGTTTACCCAATCGAAACGTTATACGCTCCTGCTGGCCATGGTACATCAGGCGCGGGTTACGGCTCGTGATAATCTGGTGGAGACTTTCCTTAAGCGAATCGGAGTTATTCATAACAAAGGTAAGCAGGCTCTGGCTGAGTTGCAGGAGAAACACCGAGCGAAAACTGAACGCCTTATTTCTATTTTCACCGAAGTTTTGCAAACCGCGGATGGTCACCAGGATGACGATGAGACCCTTGGGCGTAGCTTGAAAGCTCTCCTGACTGCCCAGGGAGGTGCCAACGTCTTGCTCGATGAGTGTGAGTCGATCTCAGCTTACAGCGGAAATAACTACCTGCCCTTGCTTTGGAAATTCTACAAGAGCCATCGGTCTGAACTCTTCCGTATGGTCCGCCTATTGGACATCGATTCCACTTCGCAGGACCACTCCCTTACAGATGCTCTGGATTTTCTACTGCAGAACGAGAACCGACGTAGTGAGTTCATCAGTGGTGATTTGGACCTTTCCTTCGCAAGCGAGCAATGGATTCGGACCATCTTGGTAAGGCAAAACGGGGATATCGTCTATAATCGCCGTCACTTGGAAGTTTGCGTGTTCAGCTGTGTGGCATCCGAACTCAAAAGTGGGGATCTCAGCGTGAAGGGATCTGAAAGCTTCGCTGACTATCGGGATCAGTTACTTAATTGGAGCGAATGTGAGCCTATGGTAGCCGATTACTGTCGAGAACTAGGTTTTGAACCGACCGCTGCCGGTTTTGTACAGCAGTTGCGGGACTGGTTGACACAAACGGCCGAGGAAGTTGATCGCAACTATCCAGAGAATGGTCAGGTCGTCATCAGTGAAAGTGGAGAACCGGTTCTGAAGCGTATCACACGCAAAGACCTGTCGCAGAACGCTAAGGTTCTGGAGAACGCAATTCTGGAACGCATGCCCGAGAGGAATATCATCGATATTCTGTGCAATGTTCAACACTATACGAACTGGTCCCGTCACTTTGGGCCGTTATCTGGATCAGACCCGAAGCTGGAAAACGCCTTGGAGCGTTACATTATTACTACTTTTGCCTATGGATGTAATGTCGGACCTGCTCAAACTGCCCGACATATGAGGAGTAAGGTGACTCCGCACCAGATTTCGTTCGCCAACCGTCGCCACGTTACAGCTGAGAACCTAAACCAGGCGATTCTAGACGTAGTAAATCAATATAATCGATTTGGCTTACCCAAAATATGGGGTGACGGGTCATCTGCAGCAGCTGATGGCACTAAGTTCGACCTGTACGAAGAGAATTTGATTTCTGAGTATCATATTCGCTATGGCGGATACGGCGGAATCGCTTACCATCACGTCTCTGACACTTATATCGCGTTATTCAGCCACTTCATCCCTTGTGGTGTATGGGAAGCTGTCTATATCATAGACGGCCTGCTCAAGAACAAATCGGAGATCGAGCCAGATACTGTTCACGCAGATACTCAAGGTCAGTCATTGCCGGTGTTTGCGCTGTCTCATTTACTGGGTATCAATCTGATGCCGCGCATTCGCAATTGGAAAGACCTTAATTTTTTCCGCCCCAGCAAGGATACCGTCTATAAATATATTGACCCACTTTTCGATGAACCGGTGAACTGGGAGTTGCTCGAAAACCATTGGCAAGACCTAATCCAGGTAGTTCTCTCCATAAAGGCAGGCGAGGTACTACCCTCAACACTACTCCGGAAGCTTGGCAACAACAGCCGTAAAAATCGGCTCTACCGGGCCTTCCGTGAACTTGGCCGTGTAGTTCGCACGGTGTTTCTATTGAAGTACATTTCCGATATAGAGCTCAGGGAGCAGATTGGCGCCACTACCAACAAAGTGGAGGCATATAACGGTTTTTCGAAGTGGTCGTTTTTCGGCGGTGAAGGTGTAATTGCAGAGAACGATCCTGAAGAGCAAGAGAAGCGTATCAAGTACAAGGATCTGGTGGCTAACATAATTATTTTTCAGAACGTCGTGGATATGACTCATATCATACGGGAACTACAGTGTGAAGGGTACGAGATCAGCCGAGATGACTTGGCTGCCCTGAGTCCTTATCTAACCCGTCACATCAAACGGTTTGGGGACTACTACTTCGACCTTGGGAACGTTCCTCAACCTCTGGAAAGCGAGCTTTCGGTACCTATCGTGTAATTATGGTATCTTCATCCAGCCTAATTCCTATTTTGGAGCGTATGTCGGCTGTACCCCCATCGGATAAGGCGCTGAAAAAAGCTGGGCAAAACGCCTGAGTGACCACGGAGCTCGCCTCAATTTTTCTATACAAGAAAATTTAACATTATGAGATGTAGGTAGATGCCAAGCAGACTTTTTCCTAATGTCTCCCGGAAAGACTTGCCCTAAAAATAAAACAGCGGCGAACTAGGACTTGAAAAATAAAGCCCTTGACTGCCGCTGCTTGATTGAGCTATCGTTTCCCGTTTGCTTTACAAGCTGTCATATTGACTCAACCCCTTTTTGCCTAACCATTGTCAATTTGCTTGATGACCTTAGCTGGATTACCACCTACAACCACGTTATCAGGGACATTCTTTGTAACAACTGCTCCAAAAGCAATAACCACATTATTGCCTATCTTTACGCCGGGGTTGATAACCGAGCGTATAGCTTTCATTAAAATGTCCTCCCTGCAAGATCGGATGAATTGACCGTCTTCTTATTGTGAGCGGATCCGTCGCGCGGACGAAGCATGCCGCCAACAAACCGAAGTCCGCGTTTTTTGGTGATGAATCGTCCTAATTGAGTCCCCAAATAATTCTGTGTACCCGGAACGACGTACAGCTTCCCATCATTCAACGCGCGAAGCGCAGCTTGCACGACTCTCTCGGGAGTGTCTTTCTTGCCGACGGCGGCTTCTTCCGCGCCTACGACATTAAAGAAGCTGGTGTCCGTCGCACCGGGGCACAACGTGAAGAATTGAACGCCGCGTTTGCGGTTTTCCCACCATAACGCTTGGGTAAACGAGAGGATGAAAGCTTTCGTCGCCCCATAAACGGCCATATAGGGAAGGGGCTGGAATCCGGCGGTCGAAGCCACATTGATAATGGTACCCGAGCTTCTGCGCAGCATATCCGGCAGGAATAAGTGGGTCATATCGACAACAGCGGTCACATTGAGCATGACCTCATCATGCTGACGTACTCCCGATACTTGTTCAAACAACCCGTGCGTAGCAAAGCCTGCATTGTTGACCAGCACTTCGACATCCAATTTCAGAAGTTGACATTGCTGATACACCTCGCTGGACGCGCCCTCCTTCCCAAGATCGATAGCGATAATCTCCACTTTGACGCCATGCTTCTTTTTGAGTTCTGACGCCAGGCTCTCCATCTTGTTCTTGGATCGGGCTACGAGTATCAAGTTGCCGCCTTGCTTGGCCAATTGTCTTGCGAATTGCTCCCCAATTCCGGAAGAAGCTCCCGTGACGAGTGCCCATTTCCCTTGAATGTTCATCGTGCAACTCTCCTTTTTGGATTCCATGTTTTATTTAAGAAACGTTGTTACCAAATTCTCAAAAATAATTCCCAACTCCCGCATGAGTTAAGAATCTCGCGCTTTTTGGTAACACTGTTTCCGATGAAACCCATTGTAACCCCGCTTTTTCAGAAAGTCAATATCGTTATTTGAACATGATTTGAGACAGCCATCGTCACATTGACAACTGTCCAACAACTGTATAAAATTTTTGTTATGATGTTCGGAAACTTTGTTTCCTAACGATAACGCATTAACCGAAGGTGATGAATATGGACAACAAAGATAGTTCCTCAAATAAGAACACACGAAAGTTGAAGACTTACCAAGAAGCACGCTTGCAAAATATAGAAAATTTGCGCAAGCTCGTTGTGGATGCTGCTGCAACACTCCTTCAAGAAGAAGGACCGGAAAACGTTACGGTACGTAAAGTTGCTCAGAAAATGGATTGCTCGACAAAGGTCATATACAGCTTGTTTGTCAATAAAGAAGGCTTGGCTCAGCAGTTGTATCTCGATGGTTGCAAGCTTCTCGCTAACGAATTCGAGGGAACGCCGCACGCTGACGATCCGGCACAGCATTTGCTGAATCTGGGCGAAACCTTCTGGGAATTCGGGCAGCGTTACTCCAGTTATTATAAGCTGATGTTCGGAGGAGCCTTCGCGGATTTCAAACCGGACGAGGAAAGCATGGACGGCACCGTAACAGCCATGCGGCAACTAATGACTGTGATCAGCCATGCGCAAGAGCAAGGACTGATTCCCGGCCCGTATGACACGGAAACCGTAATACGTATATTCTGGGCGTCACTCCATGGCGTTATTCATCTTTACATGGGCGGACACTTGGGAGACGTCCAATCCGCCCATGCCGTATACAGGCACACGCTAACTTTGATTGTCGGCTCGTTGTTTCCAAATCAAAGCTCCTAAAGATTCAGATGCCGCGCTCCTCTATAGACGTCAAAGAGCTCCCAACTTCCGCAAAAGATTCTCCCCAATCGCTATTGGTCAAAGTCCTGCTCGGCTGCTGCTTCTGGCTTGCTCCTGTCGCCCAGCGCAATGAGTGCCGGTAGAAACAGGGGCAGCATCACGAGCACCAGCAGAACGAGCGCCGTAATTACCGCTGTAGACAGTTGGGTCAACGTCAGCAAGCCGGATGGATACATAGCCGCAAAGGTCCCGCACAGAATGATGACTGCCGAAACGATTATGCTGCCGGTATGCTTCATAGCTTCGGTGATCGCCTGACCCGGTCTTAGATGGTCGTATTCGCGGTATCTCATCATCAGAAAGATACTGTAATCCACCCCTAAGGCCACGATCATAATAAAGGAGAAGAACGGCGTGGTCCAGGTCAGCTCCTGATTACTGGTAAAGGTCGCGAATATGAGTCTTGTGGCGGCCAGCGCCGTATAATATGCAAGCACAAGCGAAGCAATGATGACAACTGGAAGCCTGAAGGAGCGGGTAATCACCATCAGGACAATCAGGATGCCTGTAAGCATGATAACGGCTGTCTTCGTAAAATCACCGGTACTCATCTCGTTCAGGTCGTTGTTCTGTGCGGAAGTTCCCGTTATGCCGTATGGCGAATCGGCAAAACTGCCGCCCTTCACCATTTCCTTGTACTGATCATGAATGGAATCTATAATCTCCATTGCCTCGTTCGAGTATGGATCCACCGACAAGACGATGGTCCATTTCGCCAGATGACGATTCGCCGACAAATATTGATCCAGCGCTGCGGAGAATTCTTCCCCGGTACGAACTTCTTCGGGAATGAAGAAGGAGTCCGCTGAGCCTGTACCGGTTACCTCGTTCAAATAGCTTTGCGCGCTTGCCAGGCCGCCTGATATTTCCTCAAGTCCATCTGCGCTTTCGCCCAGTCCTTTTTCCAGCTCGGTCATTTGCCCACCAAGCTTGCTAAGCCCTTGATCAAGCTGCTGCTGACCCTGATTGATCTGCTCCAGACCGTTCGACATCTCAGGCAGACGAGCGATCGTCTGCTGCTGGCCGCTGCTGGCCCGGCTGATTCCGTCCTCCAGCTTCAGGGCGCCTGACTCCAGCTGTCCTGCTCCCGCGATTAATTGCTGCTGGCCTGCCTGAATCTGCTTCATCCCTTGATCAAGCTCGGCAAGCTTCTGATTTGCCCCCTCAAATGTTCCGTTCAGCTGGCTCATTCCGGCTGACAGTTTGTTCAGTTGCTCAGAGAGAGCAAGACTTGACTGCTTCAAGGCGGCAAAATCAGAATTTTGCCCGATTCCGGAAATAGATTGTTCCAAGGCCGAAATGTATCCGTTCATCTTGTTCGAAACCTGGACCAACCCTTGCAAGGAGGTTTCGATCGTTTGATACTGCTCCGCGATTTGATCATAGCCGGCGTGAATACCGGACAACCCTTCAGAAAGATTATCCGTTGCCGACGTCAGCTTGGAAAGGTTCTGATTCAGGCTGACCAGACCGCTATGCAAATCCTCCGCTCCCTGTACGCCCTGCTGCATGCCTTTGTCGATTTGATTTAAGGCTTGAACCGCCTGATCAAGTCCTCCCTGAATATCCATTGTTGCCGTAATGAGCCTATCCACTTCCGAAAATGACTTTTCCGGGACCTCGCCCAGTTTATCCTCTGCTTCGCTGAGTCCATTCTGAATCGTTTGGATCCCGTCGTTCGCTTTCCCGATCCCCTCTTTCAGGCTTGCATTCTGGTCATCCGTATACAGCTCGGGAATTTTCTCTCCGTTTGGGCGGGTAGCGCTGTACACCTTCTCTACGCCACTCGTTTTGCCGATCATCTCGGTTACCTGATCTATAAACTTCAGGGCATTCTGGGAGTCCAGGGATTGATCATCCTTCAGTACCAACGCTGCCGGCAAAGCCTGACCTGGAGGAAAGTGCTCATACACCAGATTGATCCCTTTTACGGTAGAGTAGGAATCGCTGATTTCCTTCACGGAATTATAGGTTAACTGCTCTTTGTAGAGAACGAGAGCCGGTATCGTCAGCAACAGCGCTATAATCAGGCCTATGATCGGCCGGCGGACGGCAAAACGTGTGATGGAAGAAGTCAGTTTATTCTCGCCATGGCCGGCTATTTTCTTAGATGGCCAGAACAGTTTTCCTCCCAGCAGCATCATTAATGCCGGAATGACAGTGAACAAGGCAAGCATCAGCACGGCGACGCCAATGCCGACAGCGGAAGCGGATTTAAACAGCTTGAACTGGGCCAGCCCCAATGCGCTGAAACCGATAAAGACGGCGATACCGCTGTACAGCACCGTTTTTCCCGCTGTCTTGTAGGTGTGAAGAATCGCATCCCGCTTCGTCTCCTGTTTGCCCAGCTCTTCCTTGAACCTGGTAAACAGCAAAATAATATAATCCGTGCCAATGCCGAACAAGATCAGCACAAGAAAGATCTGCGTAAAATTCGAGAATGGAAAATCAAGTTTGTCGACCAACTGCGTGACCACGCCGAGTGAAACGATGTAGGTCAGCCCAACGGTCAATAGGGAGGCGACAGGCGCAACAGCCGAACGAAAAATCGCGACCAGGACGATGATGATGAAGACGACCGCTACTCCCTCGGTCTTTTTCACGCCGGATTGCGTCGTTTTGATAAAGTCTTCGGTAATGAGCTCAGGGCCTGTAAGCGAGTGGGCAACCGGAATATCTTTCAGTACGGTCGACAATTCATCGCTGACCTGCTGCCGGGTGCGGTCTCCCCGGTGGACGGATACGGAAGTCAGCACGGTCGTCCCGTCCTTGGAAACCAGCTGCTTTCTGACCTCCTCACTCTTGGTATGGGCCAGAATATTGGTGATTCCGAGCTTGTCTTTCCCGGCTTCCAGCTTCTGAATTCCCCGCTCGATTTCTTTCATTTGCTGGCTGCCAAGCGCGGTATCCTCATGGAAAACGATGAGAACCGCCATATCTTTTTCTTCCTTGGAGTGATTAAACTCCTTTAGCAGTTCATCCGCCCGATAGGATGGGAACTGTTCGGGAATGGAAACCTGGCCCTTCTCCCTGAGCAGATTGTCCATATTCGGCATAGAGATGATGGAACAGCCTGCCAGCACGATCCAAAGTGCCATGTTGAACCATTTGTTTTTTAAGATGTGTTTCATGCTTCTCCTCCTGCTTCTTGTTGCTCCCATCCTAGCAGGAAGAAATAAAATAATAATGAATCAAAAATAAAACATGATAAAGATGTTAGAGTTCCGTATTCATAATGTTTATAGGAGTAACCTTCTTTTGATACAGGTTCGGAGGGATCAAGCTGACCCCACTCTCCATCTCCAGTACGTACTTAAACGTACTTCACATGGGATTCATCTGCAAAAATTACAGTGACGGGAAAGTTTCGCATAAGACTCAATCGAGCATTGACGCTTTGAATTATTAATCATAACAATCCATTTTATTGTTCTTATTTTCATAGTCGTAGATGCGCTTGACGTCAGGAAAGTACGCCTTTTCTCCTTCGAATTTATTTTCTGTCTCTTGGTCTCAAACAAAAGAACTTCTGCAAGACAAAAGCCCGTCCCTAAGAACGAGCTCTTAACAAACCTATGCAGTTTCCCCTTCATGCCAGCGGAATGGTAAACGTTATCTTTAGTCCGCCAAGCGGTGACCTGGAAGCATAAATTTCGCCGCCGTGCCGGTTTACTATAGACTGACAGCTGGAAAGTCCCAGTCCGGTTCCGCCTTCCCGGCTCTGTCTGGACTGATCCACCGTAAAAAATCTTTGAAACAGCCTCGGAATGGCCTCTTCCGGAACCCCAACCCCGTTATCTTCAATTGTAAAAATAGCCTGGCCCTCCTTGGAAATCCCCCTCATTTCAACGACCAGATCAGGTGCCGAAGCATACCTGACGGCATTGCTGATCAGGTTGGCAAACACCCGGCGCAGCATCGGCTCGTTCGCAAGAATATGGTCGTCCGCCTTGAAGCCGTTGTGCCGGATCAAAGTGAAATCAAACCCGGCGAGCTCCGCCTCATATTCCACAGCCACACTCTCAAACAGCTCCCTGACATGTACGGTCCCAAAGTCGAGCGACGGCAGCAGCACCTCGTCTTTCGTATATCTCGAAAACTCCGCCATCAGCTCCGACAGATGCTTGGCCTTCCTTGAAATGAGCTGCAAATAATCCTTCTTGTCTTGTTCGGTCACAGAGTCCTTCGTCAGCAGCAATTCCAGAAAACCGTTGATCGAGGTCAGCGGCGTTTTGATGTCATGGGCGATGGCGGCAACCATGTCGATTTGTTCCTTGTTGGCCTGTATAAGCCGCTCTTCCATCCGGTTCACATGCCGGTAGAGCTCGCCGATCTCGTCTCTGCGCGAAACGGTCAGCTTGCTGGGAAGGGGAGTCCCTTTTATTTTGCCTAGCCTGCGGTTCAACCGCTGTATCGGTTTGGTAATGAAATGGTTGAAATATAAGGTTAACACAACAAAAATCAAGGCCAGCGCGACGAACAGCAAAGTGAAGGTTCTCGTAAGCGCCATTCGGAGCACAACGTTTCTGTTATTCATCGACCGGTTAAATTTGAGCAGCAGCACCGTATTCCCCTGACCGTCCTTGACCTCATCCCAGGCCTCCACGGCGCTTTTATCATTTGCAGCAGCATTGAAGCTGCCCGCAGGCGTAAAATCCTTGCGGTAGAGCGTAACCGTGATGTTCTCTTCTTCCGATATTTTCTCCAAATAACGGGATACAGCGTCCATATCCGGATATAGTTCTCCTGCACGCCTGGCTATTTCCGCATTCTTATTCGCAAAGTCCTGACGAATATGGCTTGTAATGCTTTCAATGACTGACGCCCTGACATACAGGGCGATAATGAGCGCAAGCCCGAGCACGATAAAGGAAAAGAGGAGGGGCAGCTTTACTCTAAGCTTCATTCTCGCAGCCCTCTGGAGAAAATTTGTAGCCGATCCCCCATACGGTTCGGATAAAATCATATGTTTTGCCCATTTTTTTGCGAATATTTTTGATATGAACCGTTACGGTGTTGATATCCCCGAACTCGTCGCCCCAAACGCTTTCGTAAATCTGCTCACGGCTTAATACCTGGTTGGGATGCCTGACCAAATAGGATAGAATTTGAAATTCTTTTACCGACAAATCCAGGTTGCTGCCTTCGAGAAAAGCTTCATAGGTCGTCTCCTGAAGCTGCAAAAGACCAACTGAAAAACGGCCTGGCAGGCTTGATAAAGCCTCCGCTTCCTTGCTTCTCCATTCGCTGTGCATTCGCTCCAGCTTGCGAAAGTGGGCTTTGACTCTTGAAGTCAGCTCCTCCAGACTGAACGGCTTGGTCATATAATCGTCCGCCCCGATTTCAAGCCCGATCACTTTATCGATATCCCGGTCCCTTGCGCTCAGAATCAGGATCGGCACATTGAATTTCCGCCGAACTTTCCGGCACACCTCAAGCCCGTCTAGTCCGGGCATCATAATGTCCAGGATCATAAAGTCAATGTCCTCGCGTTCCACCGTGTTAAGCGCGTCTTGTCCCGAGTATGCCGGAATAACGGAAAATTGCTCGTATTGCAGACTGTCCGAGATCAGTCTCACGATATCCCGGTCATCATCGACCACCAATATGGTTCTCGTCATTATCTCCTCACCTGCCTGGAATCTGATGACATCAGATTACCACACGGTTATGAAATAATCCTAAACGAAATATGAAAAATAGGGATTTCACGATCAAAACAGGCTCCATTCGAATTCACGCGAAAGCCGCTCGATCAGATCAACGCCCGCAATACTGTTTCCTTTCGGATTCAGGGCCGGGCCCACCACGCCGATGCCAAACCGCCCGGGTACAAAGGTCAAAATCCCGCCCGAGACGCCGCTCTTCGCCGGCATGCCCGCACCGATGGCGAACTCTCCCGAACCGTTGTACATGCCGCACGTAATCATAAAGGATTTGGCAATTTGCACATAGCGCTTTGGAATCAGCGACTTGCCCGTCAGCGGATCTGTACCATTGTTAGCCATGACCAGAGCCATCCGGGCGAGATCGGCGCAGTTCACCTTTACGGAACAGTGGCGGAAATAAACGTCCAGCACCTCTTCCACCTTCCCCTGCAGAATCCCTTTATCCAACAAGAAATAGGCCATTGAGCGGTTCAGATGTCCCGTTTCGCTCTCCGAATGATAAACGCCCAGATCGTAATCAAGTTCAGGATTTGCAGCCAGCTCGCGGAAAAATTCCAAAATACGAGCCGATTTATGCTCGGCTGTGTCCCCTTTGATCAGGGAAGAAACGACGATAGCCCCTGCGTTAATCAGCGGATTAAACGGAATGGCCGGCTGAATGAGCTCCAGCTTCATCATGGAGTTAAAATTGTCGCCCGTCGGCTCTTTTCCGACTTTGGAGAACACTGCATCTTCGCCGTGATCCATTAAGGCCAGAATTAAGGTGAACACCTTGGAAATGCTCTGCAATGTAAAAGAAAAATCCGTATCGCCCGCCGAAACGGCCCTCCCGCTTTTGTCCATGATTTGAATCCCCAGCAAATCCTGCGGCGCTTTGGATAACTCGGGAATATAGGTGGCTACCGTTCCATCGGCGCTTTGAAGCCTGCTTGTTTCCAACCATTCGGGCAGAATGGATTCGAGTTTGTCCATTTCATTCATCTCTTTATTCCCTCCATCCAGTGCGAGTCTAGTATTTCTAATCTCTATAATTTTATTATCTCACAACTTGATTGCTAGGAAATAGCCGGTTTCCTTTTTTCAAATGCTATGTTAATTCGCATTGCCTGGAATAAGTCTTGTGTAACCTGAAGCGACCCGTTATAATCGTTGTAACCCAGTGTTGAAGAGGAATTGATACCCATGAAGAGAATCATGCTGAGTCAACTTCATCATCACAAACAGCGTTAGCACACCTGTTAATATTCAGGGTGGGCTAACGCTTCTCGCGTTGGCCTCCCTGCGGCATACCTGAACGCGCAGGACCAAGAGGTCCGGCGCGTTTTTTTGTTTTACCAAAAAGAAAGGAATGATTCATGTGCAAAATGTAAAAGGTACCTACGATTTCTTTGGAAAGGAGCAGTCGCTTAGAAAGAAAGTTCAATCTACGCTTCAAGAAGTATTTGAGTTGTATGATTTTGATGGAATGGATTCCACCATATTGAACGAACTCGATCTTTTGACATCGAAGTATGCGGGCGGAGATGAAATATTGAAAGAAATGTATCAGTTAACCGATCAAGGTAAGCGAAACCTTGGACTTCGATACGACCTCACAATTCCTTTTGCTAAGGTGATCGCGTTAAATCCCGGCATTGAATTTCCTTTCAAGAGATATGAAATAGGGAAAGTTTTTCGGGATGGTCCCGTTAAACGAGGACGTCTGCGTGAATTTCTACAGTGTGATGTTGATATTGTTGGAATAGAGGGCCCGGAGGCTGAAGCCGAGCTAATGCAACTAGCTGTTGAAGTCTTCAAGAAGCTCGATATTCCCATAATTCTTAGTTGGAATAATCGACGTTTTTTGGGGGAAATTCTTGAATCCATTGGGGTACCGTCCGATGAAAAGCTTTCTGTCGGGGTAGTACCAGCGAAGCTGACACCACCCGCAAAGTAGATGTAATTAAATGGGGAATTTATTAATGACGTCGTTGTACTCTTGCTGGGAATCAGTGATTGCCAGTTTTGAATAGTCTCCCAACGACTTTCGTGTCTCGAATAAGGCTGTATGAGTGCGTCATCGGTGCCCTGCTTTTTAAGCCATGTCAACAGGAAATGTCGTAGCTTTTGAGGCGACAAGTTTTGTACAAGACCGGCTTCCTCCGAATATTTGGCCAGAATTTTTCGTATTCCCCGATCCGTATATTTTTTCTTCCACGATGATTCGAACAGGTAAACTTCCTGCTTCTTTTTCATTGAATCGGCGTGCATGGCCAGCATTTCCTTGAACGATTGAGGGTAAGGGACAATGCGATCCTTATTCCCTTTTTCCCTTATTAATCCTGATTTGACATTAATGGAAATCAACATCGGACAGCTTGATATTGATAAGCTCGCTTACCCGAACGCCGGTCTATAGCAGCGTCTTGACGATCATCATGTCTTGAAAGTTCTTCGCTTGCCAAACCACATCGTAATAGCGCTTAAGCTCCTCTTCTGTAGGTACATAGGGGAGCTTCTTCGCTGTTTTGGGCACCTCTACCTCCAACTCTGCTCGAAGATGCTGAAACAAGCTTTTGAGATAGGCATAATCTGGCCGTTCCCCCCGGAGATACTTGGCCAACTCTTTCGCTTTGCGTTTAGGGGATATGCGCCTTTCACTCACGCGATAACACCTTCTTCCAACGGAAGGCGTTCACTCATGTTCAGCCTAAATGTGCCGTAAGGATTTATGTGTGTGTAAATCAGCGGGGTAAGCGCCCGCAAATCTTCTGGAGTCATCATATCGACCCTATTTACGGTCGGATAGGATGCTTTGAAGCATAATGGTATTGATGTACGCCAGGCAGTTTTGCAGAAGGTGAAGAGACAATACGGCCAACTCTTGATCCTCTAGCCGGTTGGTTGCGATTTCTCCACCTTTGCCGTAAAAAATAAAACTATTGGTCGAATTCCAATTTTCCGCGACATTCAAGCCTTCATTGATCACGCGACGTAGCTCCTCCGAGTGCAGGTAACGCACAGGAATATCGTTTTGACTGCTTTGCCGAGTTCCCCCAAAGCTTGATAGGTCGGATGTTTTAAACTATTACGGGTAAATCGTTTCAAGATTGCTTCTGTTTCGGCAATGTCCCCTTTTGAGGCCAAAGAACAAGTCAAAAGGGATCGGGTATCAAGGACGGATAAATGATAATCAAATTCTGCTTAGCCTATTAGCCCCCCTCATGGAGAGCTTCATGATGTGCTTGGCAAAGATACAGAACAACGTTCTTTCTGAAATTAGTGTGCTACGGCAATTTCCGACACTTATCGTCATTTATTTTGCACAAAATTCAAAAAATAAATATTTTGTTGGGATTTATTTGGTAATAAAGTTGGATTGAGTAATTCAATAAAGCCATGATACATTGTAACTGAACTACCATATCTTATATAAATATGGGAATTTAAAGGTGGGTAATTGATGAGGGATAATGAGGAAAAAATGAAACCAGCATTAAGATGATTGGTAAATTTTAGTAAACACAGGTAGAACATAGTTGACAAAGTGTTATCCAAAAAACTTGAGAAAGGTGAAGGGGCTAACTTTGAAAAAACTGAATCTATCCGTACTAGCTGTCGTCGCTCTTGCTGGATCACTGTTTCAAACAAGCGTTTTTGCAGCTGAAAGCACACCGGAAATTACAAACACGATTATTGAGGACAAGGGGGTTTCACTGACCGTTGATGGTTTTAATCAAACGTTAGTCGGTAAAAAAGAGAAAAGAAAATCGCTTAGAAGCCAAAAGTCTTTACAAAATACTGATTTGCAGATCGGAGATTTAACGTTAACGGATGGAAATGTTTCGTTTGATGCAAATGTTGGTGAAACAGCCATTTCATTGTCCGGCCCCCTGCATGCGAGTTATAAAGTTCAAAATGATATGAACAGTATCGTAGGAGATTTAGCGGATCAAACCGGCAATTTTAAAGTATTGCTGTTCGAAATCTTCAACGATACCAAAGATGATAACCTTTTGGTTAATCACAACCTGAATGCAAAGCCGCATTTAAAGCTGTATTTGCTCGACAGCGATAGTAATATCCTTATTTTCGAAACGGATGTACCTGAAGCATTGAGCAAACTGGATGCGAGTTCTTTTGCTCAAGTTGAAGATAACAAAAAGGAAATGTTCTGGTTTAAAGGATTAGCAAAGCCTGAATCAGTTACGGAGATTCCTACAAGTGAAACGTCGATTGCTGAGGTTTCCGGCAACACCGATGGCATTAGGTAGCTTTTCTACATGGACTAACCCCACAACCTATTACACATCGTTTTACGTGGGATCCGATTATACACAATGTTGGTCGTTGCCATATCTTAGCTACAAACACGTAAATGTAACATCACAAGACTCGACTTGGATTGCTCAATTTAAGGTCGCAGAGCATACGCAAGTCGGCAACTACACCTATTACGGCAACAATGTTTTTGAATATAAAAACCTAAAAATTGCTTTTGGTTCGGGCGATTATTCAACGATGATTCGGACTTTTCAACAAGGAAGAGTTTACGATACTTCAACATTTGGTGGCTTGAAAAAAACCGGCGATAAGATAGCTGCTGACCTTATAAAGAAAACTTTAAGCGCCGTTCCGTATGGAAGCACTATTAATGATGTGTTGGGGTATATTAACACCGCAGTTTCTGGAGGAGGAGAAGTAACACTTGGCAGTCAAGGTGTGGACTTATCAGGTTCCCCTGTCTCCGCTGCAGGTGAAAAGCTCGCTAGTAAATACAAGTTAGAGGAATGTACCGATCATGGCGGGCAAACAGAAAACGGCCATTACTTTACTTATCATGTCGTACTTAATTATGAGGGGAATGGATCTTCAAAAAGCACAACCGGCAATCTACAATTGAAATTTGATGTTTTCAACTATGAGGATTACTCAACCACTCCAATTTCCAAGGATTTCACTCTTTCTTATACAGCATCCGAATAATAATTTGTGCTTTTGATCTAATAGTCGAATATACTAAAAAGGGGCCGGGGAAGTTTTCCCCGGCTTTAGCCTTGAAACATTTATCGTGACCGGTTCGTTAAACAAAGTGGGAGAGAGGTGAATTAACGATATGAAAATCAATAAATCAATCCCCATTATGTTGCTCATCGCAGTTACTTTAGGATTTGTATTTGGATGGTACATGAAACCAATTGGTGAACATGAGAAGTGGACTCCGGATAAGATTAATCTTTACTATAACGAAGAACAAAGTCAGGTTACAAAAGTAGAGCAGCCGCAATCTTTCGATCAGATCCTCCGTTTAATTGTGTTTGAAAAAGGAGGTATGATGTCAGGAGGAAATCCTCCATTATCAGAAGAAGAAGTCAATGAGATGAAAAAATCTGCAGTTGAGTATATCTATAATAAACCAATTTCCATACAGATTAATAACGGTGATGGTAAAATCGACAAAATAAAATTCACATCTATCCTTTTTCCTATAGATGAAAAATGGAATGGAGCGGCTTATATACAAACAACCGATTCATCTTATTTGTATTTCGTATCAAGGTCGCGGTTAGATTTTATGCTAAAGCATATGTAGATTGATGGGTAGTCAAAGCAGGTAAAATAGTTCGACTTTAGAATATCATTCGTACTCGAGCCAATGATAGCGGCATTGACGAGATTTACACTCAAACAAAGAAGTTTTGCTCATCTTTCATATCTAAAGTTTCAGAAATTTGATTGGTCACCTGGTAAAAAACAAATCCCTAGACACAACAAGTCCGGGAGATTTTTGTTTGAACGCTTAAATTAGGATATCGATATTGTTACCAGGGGCTCCGTTAAGATCGGGGTTGTTCGTACTTTTGTTAACGCCAAGCTGGGTGATAGAATCTGTTTGCTGCATTTATATTTTGCTGCTGCCCAGATACTTGATTTTTCTCTTGCTTTTATATTAATACAATGAGAAATAGACTTCTTAAACGCTACTACGATGCGGTTTGGCAAACGAAGAACTTTCAAGACATGATGATCGTCAAGACGCTGCTATATATCGGTGTTCGGGTAAGCGAGCTTATCAATATCAAGTTGTCCGATGTTGATTTCCATTACGGCCTTAGACCCCTTTCTTTCACGAGGATTATCGTTTTACACAGGAACGGTTTATGAGATCTTGGATGCTTCTAACTCGTTCACTTCAAGCTTGGGCGGCGGAGGCCGGTATGATTCCATAATTGGACGACTAGTCGGCAGAGATGATATTCAATATCCCACCGTAGGAATTTCTTTTGGAATGGAACCCATCATGGAAATGCTTAAGAATCGCCCGGTTCAAATACCTGGCGCTTCCGTTGTTGTTATCCCGATTGGGGAATCGGTTTCAGAAGTACTTAGAACTGCAGCAATGCTAAGAGCTAGCGGTATTCGTACAAGCATAGACACAAGTAGAAGGAAATTAAAAAAATCGCTGGCAGCAGCTTCATCTAAAGGAATTCGATATGTGATTCTGATCGGTGAAAATGAGGAAAGGATCGGAAAAATACGTTTGAAAGATATGATTCAGAAGACAGAATTAGTGCTGACCATCCAGGAAGCCATTAGCATCCTTTCTGATCATGTTCCCAATCTTGGGCTTAGTGCAACCATTCCAGAGGAAGTAAAAGGAAATACTTATAAAGAATGGTCCGAGGATTGGAAATAGAAATACGGAAATTGACCGGAGAATAAGCTATACGAGGACGAACACAGCAGCACTAGGAAGCCCGCGCGGGCTTCCTCTTTAGCTTTTTTCCGTCCGGCGGCTGCCGCGGGCGAAAAGAGCCGTTTTCTTTTCCGCAACAAACTAGTGAGTCTGTGCATCATGTGATCCTCTTTCGTCCATTTTGGCTTCAACCATTTTTCTCAGGCTTGCTTGGTTAATCCCGGAGCCTTCTGCAGCTCCGAAAAGGTTTCTTTTACTTGCTGCGACAGCTGGTCCTTGCTCATGTCCATAACAGTAAAATAATCGCTCAGCCGTATTTCAAACACGGCATCCGGATCGGACAGCTTGATGACGTTCCTTTTGATCTGCTCAAGGATGTGCAGGTCAACAATTTAGGCAAATATTGATACATCATGCGATGTACCGATATCGTGCGAAAGTATTCTAATTTCACATACTCACTCCCAGACCTGGTCCAATTTGTCTGCGTAAAACCTGATGGCCTATTGGATGACAAATCGCCAACACAATACGCCTTTGGATTCCTAATTTAAGGATGTTTTAATATTTGGGTTAGTTAAAAGTGACTTAAGAAACGTAACTGATCCAAGTTGAGGTTCACGAAAATGAATACCGTCGTCATCAATTTTAGTCAGTATCGGTTCTTACACGACATCATTGCATGATCTAAAAGTGAAAATAGGCCTGATCATGAAAGTTCACGTGTCTACATTGTATCCTTTTCATGTTTTGACCGGTAACAGAAAAGTCCGATTTTGTAAAAATAGACAACTGAGATGATTTTAATTTTTTTCTTCATAAGAACGATTCCTACTCTTTTTTTGTTTATTGTAGGTTAAAAACCAGTATAAACCAGATTGACACAGAATCGGGTAGGAGGCTACCCATTAATTGAGTAGCCGATCTCCCACACCACCGTACGTACCGTTCGGTATACGGCGGTTCCTTAGTTCACGCAGTGACTTGTCGATAGTAATCTGAAAAGAAGAGAAATCCTAGTCCTTTGAGGGTGTTGTTACCGAGGGATTTGGAGAGAACAGGGCAATTGGAGATTCTCCAGTAGCTCTTTCTTGTGTTTGCGTACTCCCATGCCTTCTGCTTTTGGATTCCGAGCGATTGCAGTTTCTCGAATTTCGTCCTCACTCGTTTCCATTGTTTCCAGAAGACCATGCGAATCCGCCTTCTCATCCATTCATCCGTAGATTGAAGCAGACTCTTCATATCCGCTATCTTGAAGTAGTTAATCCATCCCATGATATAGCGTCTAAGCTTCTCTGCTCGCTCAGCATTTCCCATTCCATTGCTTCTCGATGTAAGTTCTTTTATTTTGGCTTTCATCTTCGCGATGGACTTCGGGTGAATTCTGACCCGTGCTTCTCCTTTGCTTCTGTAGAATGAGAACCCAAGAAACTTCACTCTCGTCGCTTTGTCCACCACCGTCTTTTCCCGGTTCACTTTGAGAAACAGTTTCTTCTCAATAAAGGGAAGTATGTTCTCCAGCGTCCGCTCGGCGCTCCGTTTGCTTTTGCAGAAGATCAGCAGATCGTCCGCATATCGGACGAATCGGTGCCCGCGGCTCTCCAGTTCCTTGTCCAATTCGTTCAACATGATGTTGCTGAGAATTGGACTTAAGTTCCCACCCTGCGGCACGCCGATTTCCGTTTCCTCAAAGCGGTGCTTCACGACTACTCCAGCCTTCAGGTACTTATGGATGAGCGAGATGACCCGTCCGTCTTTTATGGTTCGGGATAGTACTTCTACCAGTTTGCTTTGATTCACGGTGTCGAAGTATTTCTCCAGGTCCATGTCGACCACATATTTATACCCTTCTTCAATGTTTATCTGGCTTTTCCGAATGGCGTCGTGTGTACTTCTCTTCGGCCGGAAACTGTTCTCCGAAAATTACTTCTCATAGATCGGTGTCAGGACTTGGGATATGGCTTGCTGGATGACTCGATCCACCACCGTTGGAATTCCCAGGTTTCTCTTCTTTCCGTTCTCTTTGGGTATCTCTACCCTTCGAACGGGATTCGGGCGGTAGGTTCCGTCCAGAATGGATTGCTTGATGGTTTCTCCGTTCTCTTTGAGATATGGTAAAAGTTCATCTACTCCCATCCCGTCGATTCCGTGAGATCCTTTGTTTGCTTTGACCCGTTTGAACGCTTCGTTCATGTTGTCTCTGCTCACGATTTTCTCAAGCAAGCCATTCCTCGACTCGGCCTGCGTTGGTGTTGTCCGTTTCGGGTATCCTCGCAGGAATGTGCGCTCCCGCATATCCTTCGTGTTCCGCACGTACTTTCTGCGTAGAGCCTTCCCATGGAAGTTGGCTGCCCTTGACTCCTGTTTTGGTAACTTTCATTTGACCTACACCTCCTAAGGTTCAGCCCTTCCCTCTAGCCGTCGACTGCTTGAGGTAGTATGGCCTCTGCTGACTTCTCATGATAAATCTTGTTTCAACCGTGATTCGAAATCTATCTCCTCACGCCCATGAGACCTCCCACGGTAAGACGATTCACTTTCCTTCCATCTACCCGCACCATTTACACTGGAATGTCTGTGTAGTGTATTGGACTTTGCTTTGTTGCGCAAGCTCATCCCATTCCTTGTGCCTGATGATGTTCGTGTTCCTCGGGCCGGAAGTTTGCCTCCAGCTTCCTTCAGATTCCACCTCACGATGGACACCCTTGCTCTTGGCTAGTGGTTGGCCACTACCTGCCCCCACAGCGGACTTTCACCGCCTAGTTAATCGCCATGCGTGGCGCACGCAGAAAAGCCGACCATTAAAGGGGGTCGGCTTAGTCAAAAAGAAAAGATAGTATTAGACTGCATGGCCAGAAAATTAATGACTGGAAATGCTTTGTACTGCATTGAAACAGGTCATAAAGACTAGCTTTTTTTGAAAGTAGATGCAATAGATAAGACACTTCCTAATATACTGAAGAAAAGAGAAAAATATAAAAGTATTCCAGTGCCATCTTCAATTAATTTCCACAGCACTAGTAGGAAGAATCCAAGGATGGTTAACTGCACTCCTAAGAGAATAAAGTGTAATTTTTCAATCCTCTTAAAACTTTTAAAAAGTGCCCAACAAATGATGAAATTGATAAGAAGTAGTATAGGAATTAAAATATTTGAATATATCATATCAGGGTAAGCACCCCACTTTAGAAAGTAGTATCGTAATTATTAAAGATGAGAAACTTGTTTGATGAGGTAGAAAAGTTGACAGTAACGCCATATTGGCCGCCACTACCGGAGAACCCTATGTTGTTAATTGTAGTTGTATCCCATGTGTGAGCGTACATTGTTCTCGCATATCCATTGTAGTAAACAAAATTTGAATCATATGATACTGAAGCAGCAAATCCTGATCCAAAGTACGTAAAATCACTCGAATCATAAGGACCAAAACTATCTACCTTAGTCAATTTAATTTTGTCCTGATAATCAAAAGCAACACCATATTTACCATCCCCATGGCTAGGGTTATACATATATACTGTCCATCCATTATGGTCAGTAACGGAACCCAAAGAACTGACTACAGAAGTTTTGTAAGATCCGCCTGTATTGAATAAAGTTATTCCGATTGAATCAACGCCGCCCATGTTCTTTGTTTCGCCAACGTACCCCCACCAAACGCCTGTTTTATCATAGAACCAATTGTCGTTTTTCCAGTATCCACCACCTGTCAGAGTCCATCTAGAGGTGTTTGAATCAAAAGTCATCATTACTGGGTTCAAGGTTAAATCTGTGCCCGTAGAGAGGATACTTATATCATTTTGCTCTGGTTCCTCTAAAATATAAACTTCCATCTTCTCAAGTATGTTTTTTGCATCTTCCTTGGTTTTTTTTCCAGCTGCTATGTCTGCCGCCAATTCATTTAAAACTTTTTCAACTTCTCTAGTTCGTTTATTCATCTCTTCTTCACTAAGATAACTTTTCTTCTTATCAGCGTATTTTTCAGCAAGTTCCTTCTTTGCCTTAACAATATCGTATTCTGGTTTCTGGTTTTGCGGGTTTTCCTGCTGAGCAAATACAGTCTGACCAAGGAGTAGGAAAAAAGCGAGAACTAATGATAATGTCTTTTTCATGTCAACCCTCCTATTTTTTAAAAAGATATCCATATATTGGACTCATATATTATCAGTATCTGCACCACGATCTAGCAACTTTGCAATATTGGACTGGCTTTCGCCCATGAGCAACAAGTGAATGCACAAATATCTTTCATATAACCGCTTATCTGTTGTCTCACGCATCGCTGCTTTTACTACTTCTAAACGCTCTGCGCTATTTTCAAAAACGATCTTTTTCGGCATGGTCTTTCACTCCTCTAAATCGATTCGAATCCTTTAGAGAAGTAATTAGACATGACTGCCTCGGAATCTTTTTTGTGGAAAAGTTAGTGCCGTCTATATAGTTCCCACAAATTCTTATTTACTTCATTTAACTTCTCATGACTTTTCAGTAATTTCGAAAACCTTATCCATCTGGTTCCTTCATATTTTACTATATATTACCACATCCATCTATAAAACGTTTCTTTTAAGGACCATCCAACTTCGTTAAACTGCCCGTTAGAATAACACCGTTGCCAGTCTATCATGAAATAACTTTATTTCATCATCAGATGGTGCCGTGTCAGCGGTATGGTAATACTTTATTTTCCGACGACATGTAGGACAGGCTGCATATAAATACTGTCAGCATCATCACACTTTTGGACAAAATAAGGATTTGCCCACAGCAAGATGATCCAAAGAATTACAGAAACAAAGGCCGCCGCGTACCCTGCAATTTTAACCGAACGGATTGCAATTGATTCATGAATGCGCTCACTTCCAGACCTGGTCCAATTTGTCTGCGTAAAACCTGATGGCTCTTTGATATTTCAAGATTCCCGGATCGCTTGTCGTGTCGACCAAATCCGTCAATAATAGATTCATGGCGTCAGCATGCTCTCCAAGGTTATATAGGACCATGGCATAAAAAACGCGGAACTGTCTCATGGCCGGGTAATCCCGAAGCGCGATTTCGAAAATTTCTTTTGACTTTTCATATTCGCCCAATGTTCTGCAGGTACTTCCCAAGCCAAGCAGCGCACCCGGTCTCTGCTCTTCCGGCAGCCCGTTTGCAAGCGATTGTTCGTAAAAGGGCACGGCCTCCCTTTCCAATCCAAGTGAATCATGAGTCCATGCCAGCTGATACAGAAGCATGGGATTGTCCTTATCCTCTTCCAATAATTCCAGCAGCATGGCTTTGGCTTCTTCCGCTCTGCCCGCATTTCTTAACTCAATGGCCTCTTGTAAAGTTGACTGCATGTTCTCCTCCGATTGAATCATTTTTTTAGAAATAAACCCATTCCTATTAAATCTACATATTCCCCGTCCTCCAGTTTGATCTGCCGTTTCTGGAGGCTTTCCTGTTCAAACCCCATGTGACGGTACAGCGCGATTGCAGCATGGTTGGTCGAGAATACCTCCAAGGTTATTTTTTCAAATTGGCGATTCCGGTTTGCCCACTCTAATAGAGCTTGAATCATGCCCTTTCCGATGCCGCGTCCCCTGAGATCTCGTCGCACGCTTATCCCAAAACTTCCGGTATGCGCCATTCGGCGTTTATGGCCTCCGTGAAGATTTATTAACCCTGCAACTTCTCCATGCTCATCCTCGGCCAGCAGGATCAGATCATTTTCCTTCTTCAACGTGTCCCCGATCCATTCTCTTTCGTCTTCTTCCGTCATTTTGAATTCGACTGGCGTTGTCAGCATAAACGGATCCATGCTTAGAATCTGGAACACGTAATTTAATACTTTCCCGGCGTCGTCCGGAGCCGCAGCTCGTAATGTTATGCTGCATCCTTGTTTGTCGGCAAACCCTATAGGTTCAAAATGACCCATGCTTCCATCTCCTCATTCAATCCATCATGATACGGATTCGGCGCTATTTTCCAAGGCATAGATAGAATGCATTTTATTAAAGATCCGCTCCTGCCTTTCCAGCTTCAGCCCCGTTCTTTCCGCTACCTTGATGGAACTCCTGTTGCCGGGGTCAATGATCGAAACGACCTTGTTCAGCTTTAAAAAATCAAATGCATACCGCTTGCATCCTGCGGCTGCTTCAGTGGCATATCCTTTGCCCCACTCACGTTTATCCAGGTGATATCCAATTTCGACTTCCACCTTGCCGTTGATATTTTGCCGGATCAGGCCGGAATCCCCGATCAGTTGACCGGTTTCTTTTAAGCAAACGGCCCATAGTCCAAAGCCGTCCGCCATGTACCTTTCCTGATTACGGGCAATCCACTTCCTCGTTTGGTCAGGAGTAAAAGCGGATGGATAAAAACGCATCGTTTCAGGATCTGAGAAAATGTCATGCAATGCGGTAAAATCCTCCGGTTCATATTCCCTTAAATAAAGCCGCTCTGTTTCCATGATCTGTCTCAAGCCAACACCCGCCTTTGATTATAAAAGATTCTCCATTGCTTTAATGATATGGAATAATGCCCGGTTCACGGGCGTTTCGATGCCATATTTCTCTCCAAGCTCGCAAACGGTACCGGCAAATATGTCAACCTCCGTTGTCCGCCCGCTTTCAATGTCCTCAAGCATGGAAGTTCGGCTCGCCGGATTCATCGTTTCAAGCACTTTGTACCATTGTTCGAGATCGTCCTCCTTCAGGTTGACGCCTGCCTTCCCGGAAATTCGGATCACTTCCCGCATCGCGGAATCCATCAGCTTTCTGGCGTGCTCGTCGGTCTGAAAGACGCCGTATCTCCCCCTGAGCACAGCAGAGCTTTGATTAATCCCGACGTTGATCATAAATTTCCACCACAAGGTCCGTTCCATATTATCCGGAATCATATAGGAAATGCCGGCCCGGTCGAATACGTCTTTGACCGCCAGCACCCGAGGCGAATAATCCTGGTTCAGCTTTTCCCCAAAGGTGATATTTCCGTAGCTGGTAAAGCGAACCCGGTTGCCTTCCCGGTTGGCATCAATGCCGATGCACATCGAATAGAGCATTTTCTCCAAACCGTACTGTCCCCCGATGATCTCCTCACTAGTGATACCGTTAAGCAAAGATAAAATGATCGTTCCCTCGCCGACATGGTTTCTCATATCCTGAATGGCCTGGGACAGTTGATTCGCCTTGACCGCAACGATGATTAAATCCGCCGGTTCTGCCTCGTCTTCCGGGTTTACATACTTGAAATCATACCGCTTCCCGTTGATGAAGAAACCTTCTTTCTTGTACCGCTCGGCCCTCTCCCCTCCTGCAATCACTTGTACAGCATCCGGATCCATATCGTAAAGCTTGCTGGCATAAGCACAGCCGATTGCTCCAAGTCCCAAAATGGAAATGCGTTTCACGTTGTTCATGGTTTGAAGCCCCTTTCTTTATGACCCCTATCGTGCGAAGCCTGAGATAAGATACTCCTATAAGTATATTTTAATATGGAAAAAATGAACAGAACCCCAAGCCTTTAATATCCTCAGGCTCAGGACGGCGCTGCTGTCTTTTCGATTACTGATCACAATTTGCTGTTAAATTGCTGTTAAATTTGCTTGACTTTCCCCTCATGTGGAAAGTTTATAGTAATTACACAGAATAATTCTTCCGGATTAGGGGAGGGAAAGAATCTTATGTTCAAAATCAGCGAATTTTCCAAGCTAAGCCAGGTTCCGGCCAAAACGATCCGGTATTACGACCAGCTGGACCTGCTCAAACCAGCCTATACGGATCAGCAAAGCGGCTACCGTTATTACTCAAGCGAGCAGCTGCTTCATCTGCACCGGATCCTCGCGTTCAAGGATCTTGGATTTACGCTTGAACAAATCAAGCAGCTTCTAAACGATAACGTGTCCCCCGCCGAAATTCGCGGCATGTTCCGGCTTAAGCAGGCAGAGGTTCAGTCGTTGATTCAGGCGGAAATGGAGCGTTTATGGCGGATCGAGGCGAGGCTGAAACAAATCGAGCGCGGAGGTGACGGGATGCCCCGCCATGAGGTTCTGGTCAAAAGGATCGGCCCGTTAAGGGTTGTATCGGTTGAAGAGGCCACAAGCAGAGCCGCTATCCCCGACTTGTTCAGAGAGATGGATGAATATTTAACATGGAACGGCCTGCCGCAGCCTGTTTCCCATATGGTGGTTTGGCACAGCTGTCTGGAATGCGAATTGAACATCAATCTGGAGGTAGCTTGTCAGGTTTCGCATCAGCTGCCGGCTTCGTCAAGGTTTAAGACCAAGGTGCTCCCGGAAATGACCGTTGCAGCCGTCACTCATCTGAGCCGCCCGGATTCGGATTCGCCCATTAGTATGGATCTTGGTTCATGGATCGAAATGAATGGCTACCAAATCAGCCCGGAAATGCCGAGCAGGGAAATCTATGTATCGCCCAACGAAGACAGCGAACCGATGTATGTGACCGAAAGTCAGATGCCGATTGTAAGAGCGGGTTCGTAAAGTAAGAAATAAGGAGATGATGAACAAATGGTAACGGTCCAAAATAATCAAAAGCAAGGCGGCAGAAACGGACGATCCAGCCGGAAAAACACGATAGCCTTATGGCTCTTAACGTTGGCCGTGTTTGCCATCGGCACCGCCGAGCTGCTGCCGATGGGACTGCTGCTGCCTATAGCGAGCGAAACCGGGGTGACGATTCCCGCCGCCGGCATGCTTGTGACCGGCTACGCGCTTGGCGTTGTATTCGGCGGGCCGGTGTTGTCAGCGATGACCGGGAGACTGTCCCGTAAAATGGTGATGGGCTCTTTCCTCGGATTATTTATGATTGGCGGCTTGCTTTGCACGTTTGCACCTTCGTATACGGTGCTGTTCGCAGGCAGGATTATCAGTTCTTTGGCGCAAGGCACCCTGTACGGCATTATTGTCGTCACGGCCAAGGATTTGGCTCAGCCCGGCAAGGAAGGAAGCAACATCGCGATGGTTGGAACCGGACTGACCCTGGCCGTCATCCTTGGCGCTCCGCTTGGCACCCTCCTTGGCGAGTGGCTTGGATGGCGCATGCCGTTTCTGGCGGTCACCTTGCTTTCACTTGCTACATTGCTCGGCATGCTGAAATGGATTCCTGATTTGCCGCGTGCCCAAGGCGTATCTTTAAGCAAGCAGCTGCGCACCGTCAGCAGCCCCGCCTTCGTGCTGGTCCTTCTAATGACCGTGTTCGGAGCCGGCGGCACGTTTGCCGCGTTTACCTATATCACTCCCATTCTGAAGCACATATCCGGCTTTTCAGGCGGTTCCATCTCCCTCATTTTGCTTGTTTTCGGCTTGGGCAGCGTAATCGGCAACCTGCTTGGCGGCAGGCTGGCCGACAGACGGCTGCTGCCTGCCCTGTTTGGCGGCATGGCGCTGCTCGCGGCGTCCATGGCGATATTTTCCTGGACGAGTCACGGGCAAACTGCCGCAATTGTCACCGTCTTTATTTGGGGCGTTGCCGCTTACAGCATTATTGCGCCTCTCAATATGCGGGTTCTGCAGAAAGCGGGGGATGCTCAGGAACTGGCATCGACGCTTAACATTTCAGCATTCAATATGGGGAATGCGATCGGCGCATTCGTCGGCGGAATGGTGATCGATAGTCCGCTGGGCTTGCCTGCAGTGCCATGGACAGCTTCACTGGTCACGCTGATCGGCCTCCTGCTCACGATATGGAGCATGAGCCTGGACCGGCGGGCCGTACGGCCTGTTCAATGCTCAGAGAGCTGCCCGGCAGCTCAAAGCTCCGCTTGCTGATTAAAATCATTACGTTTGCCAGGTAAAGACGATATAATCAGTATTTACCGGTTCAAAACCTTCGCTGCGAAGGCATGCGGAAATTTGGCCGCGGTGATAGCTGCCATGCAGGGAGACATGGGTTAGAATATCCTGGATAGAGTTATGAAACTCCTGGCCCTTGCTGCTCCGGTAAGCAACGGATTTCATCAAGTCCTGTTCGGTGATTTGTTCCAAAAACGCCGCATAGCCGGCCTGATTTTCTGCGAGCAGCTTTTCACATTCCGCAAGACTAAACTCGGGCCAAATAGCCATTTTAGAGCTGTCCTGTTCGCATAAACGGGTTAACCACACCTTTTCCGCAGAAAGCACATGAGCAAACAGAGTTACCACCTTCTCCGGCTGTCTGCTTATAGACTGTAAAGCCTGAAGAATCTGCTGATTGGCCCAAGCGGCGTGCTCAAACATCCGAACGAACTGACTTTTCATAACAATCCCGCCTTTTTTTAGAAAATTACCTTCCCAATCAAAATAATAATCTCTAACCTACGGACCGTTCTCCCCTTCTGCCGGCGGCTGCAATGACTCAATCAAATATGCGGCACCATTCTTATGAATAATCGTAACGGTGATGCCGGTCTGAAGAGCACTCATCGTCAATGGCTTGGCGGAATTTGGGCCGTAATACTGAGTATCCGCCGAAGTAGTAAGGGTTTCAGAAGCGGTTCCATGCTTGACGGTCAATTGGCCGCCCTTGATCGCTGTTAAGATGCCGAAGGTTACGTTACCATTCCATTTGGAGGACACGGAAGCTTCCTCTGCCACATAAGGAAGAGAATTGCTAAAAATCGACGCTATTTGGGCGCGAGTTAAAAGCTGACCCGGTTTGAACGTATTGTCTGTGAAGCCTTTAACAATACCAAGGCTGACTGCCGCGTTGATATATCCCCGCAATGCGGTCCCATCCTCTCCGACATCGGTAAAAAGAGTAACGGCATCCGCCAAACGTTCGGCATCCGCTTCATGTCCTATTGCGCGGATGATGAGCCGCGTAGCCCATTCGCGGCTTGCGGCTTGCTGGCCCCATAACTTTCCTTGGGCCGCAGTCTCTTCGTCAACATGGACCAGACCGTCTTTGATTGCCAAGGATACATAAGGGATGGCCCAAGTGTCCGCCGTTAACGCCGGGCTTTCAGAAGTCGCTGTTAACGCCTCATCCTCTTTGCCCATGAGCCTAATAGCCATCATGACGGCTTCCTGATGCGTAACGTAGTTTTGCGGCTTAAACGAACCGTCGGAGTTTCCAATCATTATGCCCACCAAAGCCATTTTCGCAATGTACTTTTGTGCCCAAGGCGCTTCAGAAACATCTTTGAAAGTTACCGCTGCCGCTGAAGCAATTTGGGCAGCTAGAGCTAAAGAAAGCAGCACCGCTGCCGCTACCGAGGAGTTTCTAACGAAACTATTTTTCATAAGAGCCTCCCATTCCTATTTTTTGAATACCTGCTGCCGAACTTATATTTTGGGAAGAATGATCAAACCTATTCTAGCAGTTTGCCTATTTTCCCTCAATTCATTTTCCATGATTTGAAGAGTAGAATCGAAAGAGGAGTTAAAAGCATAAAAAAGAGCCCGATCCAAAAAATCAGGGCCCTGGTCTGGTCTTGTCTTGTTATTTAGCCGGATTCAGAACGAAATTGGCCTCGATCACGCCGATTTTATCGTTTCGGGCATTGAACACCGGGGCGTGGGCATAGGTCTCTAGCGCTTCGTATATGGAAGCGTCACCGACGCCTAGCTGTTTGAGCACTTCCATCGCGGCAACGCCGGCGGCTCTGGCGGTTCCGTCTTCCGTTTTGATGGCGATGCCGATGCCCCGGTCAACGACGCCCAGGCACTGCACGCCTTCAGCGCCTGCCTTCGATACGAGATTGCCCCCAAAGGCGCGCATCAAATCCGTGTCCAGACGGCGCGTACCCGCGACCATTTCGGGATGCTGCATCATCGCTTTGCAGATCATGTCCAGCGCTTTCGCTCTTTCAGCGGGGCCGCTATATCCAGCAGGCCGGGCCAATCGCGCAAACCCAAGCGCGGTATTGTATAGCGGAAGCCGGTGCACCGGCACTCCGCAACCGTCTACGCTTAATTCAATATCCGCTAACGGGATATCGCATACGTCCGAAATCACCTGCAGGATTCGCTGCTGAACGGGATGCGCCACTTCCCGGTAGGTGGAAGTGTCCTCTCCCATGTGAACAGCTGTCGCCAGCATGCCCGAATGCTTGCCGGAACAGTTGCTGAATACAGGGGTCAGCTCTTTGCCTTCCCGGATCAGCTGCTTGTAGCTTTCCTTGTCTCTGGGGACGTGCGTTCCGCATTGCAGGGCCGATTCTCCAAGATGGGCCCGTGACAAAATATGAAGCACAGCTGACCGGTGGAAAGGCTCCCCGCTGTGGGAGGCGCAGCTGAGCGCTATGTCCGCCATGCTGTAGCCGAAGCTTTCCGCGGTTCCGGTTTCGAGAATGGGCACCGCCTGGAACGGCTTCATGGATGAACGCGGAAATGTTGGCCGGTACGGATCCCCGTACGAATACAGCAGCTTGCCTCCTGAATCGACCACCGCCACATGAATATCATGCGTACTTTCCAGATAATCACCGCGAAATACTTGAATCGCCTTGGACATGATTTTATTTTCCCCTTTGCCGACTTATGTAAGATTGTCTCTCGGAAGAAAACAGTTTTGCAGCATATTTTTTTAATTCCGGTATGTTCCTTGATTATACACCGAATAGAAAATAGAGGCATACGCCTACAGGTAAATCATGTTAAAATCAGTGTGAAACAGAAAATCGTTAGTCAAAATGAGATGAGATGAGAAAGGTGAGATGAGAAGCATGGCTCAAGTCAAAATTTTTGGTCTAAAGGACCATCTGAACCCCATAAAAGAAAGGTTTTCGGAAATCATTCATTCTTGCGTAGTTGAAGCTTTCCACTTCCCGCCAGATAAGAAGTTTCACCGTTTTTTTGCAATGGATAAAGACGATTTTTATTACGCTCCCGGACGAACAGATGCCTATACGATCATTGAAATCAGCATATTTGAAGGACGTTCGGCCGAATCGAAGAAACAATTCATACGCCTGCTTTTTGAACGGATTCACAGCGAATTACAGATATCTCCGCAAGATATTGAAATCACCATCTTTGAGACGCCTAAATCCAATTGGGGAATAAGAGGGCTGCCTGGAGATGAACTTCAGTTAAACTACAAGGTGGACGTTTGAAAAGATAAAATTAGGGCTGCCGCCTGTGGTTGTCCTAATTTTTTTGCCGCAGTTTTACGCCAATTCAATCCTGCTCCCGATCACAATACATTTACCGTTTTTGCCGTGTCCCAGCTCGTTCGTTTTCACAATAGGGATTTCGTTTCCGGCGGTCATTTCCTCTATATATTCCTGTACGACCGGAAGTTCCCCGTGCTGTTCCAGCTCGGTGAACGAGCCGAGTATGATTCCTTTACACTTGTCAAAATAGCCCAGCTGCCCGAGCTGCCCACTAAAGATGCAATTCTGCCCGCTCGTCCGCCCAAACTCTCCAGAAAGATGATTGTCTCCGCAGGATCTGGAATGAAACGCGTTCCCGCCAGCTTCAGAAAACAGCGGATGTTCCCTCCGATGACAGTCCCCTGCATCCGGTCTCCACGAATCCAGCGATAATTGAAATCGTACAAATCCCGGCTTTCCTCAAACAACGTCCCGAAAAACCGCCGCCTCTGTTCCCCGCTCTCGTCATAAACCAGATTCATAACCTGATAATGAAAGGCGGGCACATGGCTTGCCGCATAAATAGCATTCAAGATGACGGACAAATCGCTCAAGCCGAAAAACGGCTTCCGACTTGCCCGGATCACCTCAAAGTCCACAAAAGGCAGAATCTGATTCGCCGAATCGCCGCCGGAAATATCAAAAATCGCGCTAATGCCAGGGTCCGAAAACAGTTTATTCAATTCCTGCGCGCGTTCCGCCGGGCTGCCGCTAAAATAGCTGTCTTTCCTCATTAAAGTTGATGCGCACTTGGGTCTAACTCCAAATCCGTTCAAACAACGGATTAATTCATCCAGCTGAGGCTTGAAGTCAGGCCTGAGCCCGTCAGAACAGGCGATCAAACCCACTTGGCTGCCTGGGGCAAGTGTAAAGCTTCGATCCATAGCAAAGTTCCTTTCCTAACGCGGCGGTTTTCCGGCACGTTCTTTTATAAAACAGTAATCAGCCCCAAGTAAGCAACTTTCATCATGATGAGCTCCTTAACGTTTTTGAAAGTTCGGTCTAATCTCCGTTTATGTCATTCTCTGCCTTCTCAAAGCACAAATTGACCGTTCTTCCATTCGATCGGGTACGATGCAGCACATTGGCTTTAACGGTATACACATCGCCCGGCTTTAAAGAAACGGTCTCCTGATCTTCAAAATCAATAAACAACTCGCCTTCCAATACTAGAAACAGCTCATCACAATCCTCATGCTTATGCCAATGAAAGTCTCCCGATATGACTGCAGCCCGGACAACATGATCGTTCACTTCGCCAACCACAACATTGGCGTAATCATGAATCCCCTTGGTCCATTCATAAATGTTCATTTTAGCTGGTTGCATCCTTTTTCCACCTTCCTATAGGTTATGTAAAATTTCATGGCCTTCATCGGCGAGCGTCCGGATCGCCTGCTCCGTCTTGTCCGTCTTGACCAGCAAGTAGTCCGTATCGTAAGTGGAGATAGCAAATATACTTATATTTTGCTCGGCTAAAGGCCGGGTTAACATGTTTAGAATGCCTGTCAAACTGAAATCAAGCGGCCCTTCAACCTTAAAGCAGCTCCATGATTTTTCGATATGCTCCAGTCCTTCTCCCGGTATTTGTTCTTCCTTGCATACGATGGACAACTCGTCAGGTGTATAGGTGATCGACAACAATCCCCCAACGGGAGCCGCAGCCCACCGGGGGATTTCCTCGTTTGGACTTAATTTGACAATACCGTATTTCTCTTCCAGCAATAATAGTTTCATGGCTTCTCCTTTCCGTCATCCCATATTCTTTCAACGCTCTCCAGTTGATTCTGATCAAAAGTCAGTTTATAGATGTCCGGCATCGAGCTGCGCTTCCAGAATTCATATCCGAAAGCGGAATGATAATAATTCAAAATGATCGTCATGATATTGCCGTGAGTTCCGATGACGATGTTCTTGCCCCGGTATTCTTCCAGCATTGTTTCGATAACCGGGATGGACCTGGCCTGAGCCTCTCTTGTCGATTCCCCGCCTTCAAGCGCAAAGTCGATGTTTACAAAAGATTCTTCTATGCCCTTCAGTATTTCAGCCCAGTCTGCCTCGTGCTCCAGCCCTTTGATCGGCCTTTCTCGCAACTCCTCATATTGGATGATCGGCAGTCCTTTCTGCTCAGCTAAATACTGCAAGGTCTGCACGGCTCTAGCATAAGAACTGGAGGCGATATAATCCACTTTAATTCCGCTCAGCACATCGGCGACCTTCATGGAAGCTGCCCATCCTTCTTCAGAGAGCCCTCTGGTTTGCTCTTGTCCGAATCTAAAAGGAGACTCAGCATGTCTTACCATATAAATCGTAGTTTTCATTGAAAGATCTCCACAGCGATAAGTGTCCTTCTGAAACTTTATTTTCCAGAATCGGGCAGGTTTTTGCAAGTCAATATTTAAAATAATATGGCGATGTCATAATCCTTGGTTGAAAATCAATGCAACCTGCAGAGAATCTCCGCACTGATTTTGTATGCCGGAAGCGGCTAATTCGGATCCCGTTTCAGGATCCTATAGTGAAGGAAACCCGTACATTTACATATACATCCATATTATACGTTCGTTTTCTATTATGTATTTCGTAGAAATCGAGATGATTTTGTTGCCTAATCGCAAAAAATTAGATATAATAACAAACGTTATCGAAGATCCGATGAATTCTGGATGGTGGTAGTATGACCCTTCTGGACAGTAACGAAAGCAAGAAAAAGATGTGCCAGATTTATAATGAAATTTCGAAGGAACTGTTCGGTTTCGGCACTACTCTGCTGCGGGTAACCGTAGAAGGAAATATCGCCACCCTGTATGCGAAACACCGTCGTTCTCCCCGTTCGGCGGCACTGGAAGATGAAGCGCCCGGCTTGAAGCTGGAAGTGGACTTCCGGATGTCGCACCTCTACAAGAGAAAGTTTCGCAAGAAGCTCTCAGAGATGGGGCTGGATATTGAAACGGTGCTGCGCGACTATGACGCGGCCACGCAGTGGGCAGTCACTAACGTTATTTTGCGCGATACTTAAGACAATCTAATAGGAAGGATTTTTCTTTTTGATCTATCTTAAAGGAAGACCTTTACCGATCGCAGCGGGTGTCGCTTTACTTTGTTTACAAAGAAAAGTGTTCTTGTTTTTACAAGAATACTTTTCTTTTTTTATAAAGGAACGCATGTTCCTATTCCATTCAGGGGGTGCATGAAATAGGAAATTCGCGTTAAAAGCTGGATCATACTGGAACCAATTAGAGAACGCCTGATGCTTCACAAAACCAAAGCTTATGCTTCACAAAACTTTTAGAAGGAGAAAAAAAACAATGAAAAAACTGATGAGCGGACTGCTCTCCATGACACTAGCTTCTGTTCTACTTGCCGGCTGCGGCGGCGGGAAAGCCGATAACGGCGCATCCCCATCCGCATCTGCTTCCGACTCCAATGCCAAGGGCGAACCGACCAAACTCGTCATTTCCACCTGGGGATTCTCGGAAGACTTTTTCAAGAAAGAAGTGTATGAGCCTTTCGAGAAAGCACACAACGTCAAAATCGTAACGGAGATCGGCAACAACGCCGAGCGCTTGAACAAAATCCGTCAGGGCAGCTCCGATGTGGACATTATGTATCTGTCCGACTACTATGCACAGCAAGCCATTGACGAAGGGCTGTTCGAAACGATTGACCGCAGCAAAATCTCGAATCTCGATAACATTTACGATATCGCCAAGGCTCCGCTTGGGGAACAATACGGGCCAGCCTACACCATTGGCCGTCTGGGTATTGCCTATAATTCGGATATGGTGAAACAAGATGTCACATCGTGGAGCGATTTGTGGAGCCCGGAATTTAAGAACAATGTTACCATGCCTAACATTACAACTACATCCGGACCGATGATCATCGACATCGCCTCCAAAGTGGCAGGTCAGCAAACACTCAATGAAGACGCCGCATTTGCCAAGCTGAAGGAACTCAACCCTAGCGTCGTTAAATATTACGGCAAGACTTCCGAGTTCGTAAATATGTTCTCCCAACAAGAAATTGCCGGCGGACCGATCATGGAAATGTACTTTAAAGATTTGAAAGCCGCTGTTCCCGGCGCGAAATTCGTCGCTCCTAAAGAAGGCGCGTATGCGGTCATGAACACGGTCAACATCGTGAAAGGCAGCAAAAATAAAGAGCTGGCCGAGGAATTCATCAACTGGCATCTGAGCAAGGAAGTCCAGGAGAAATCAGCCAAGGCTAAAGTCGATTCACCGGTAAACACGCAGGTTCAGCTTGCTGGCGATGAAACGGAAGGCGTCACATACGGCGCAGATGTCATCAATAAACTTGTTAAGCTTGACATGAAATATGTCAATGAAAACATTAAAAATTGGACAGACCGCTGGAACCGCGAACTGGCCCAGTAATGGATGCGTTTGAATAATCGAACACCCCTTCCACGTTGCATCCGCCGTACCCCGGCGGATGCAACTCTATTCTTTTTGAAAAATGGAGACGTGAGCCCTTATGAATAAACGAATCATTATGGATGTTGACACCGGAATCGACGACGCTATCGCCATTATGCTGGCGGTTAAGAGCGGCAGATTTAACATCGAGGGAATTACGACGGTAAGTGGAAATGTATCGCTGCAGCAGGCGACGGACAACACATGCAAAATTGCCGAGTTTCTCGGAGCGAACGATATTCCGATTATCCGGGGGGCTAATCAGCCCTATCTGCGCCAGCCCCGGTTTGAACATCACGTTCACGGCAGTGACGGAATCGGCGGCGCCCTTGCCGACATGCGGCCGACCAAGCGCCCCTATGACGGCTTCGCGCCGGATTTCATCATTGACACCGTTAAACGCCATCCGGGCGAAGTGACGCTCATTATGACGGCTCCGCTCACCAATCTGGCGCTTGCGCTGCGCAAATGCCCGGAGCTTATCGAGCAAGTGGATGAAGTGATTTTCATGGGAGGCGTGGTCACCAGCTTCGGCAACGTATCGCCGATGGCGGAGTACAACATCTTTGCCGATCCCGAAGCAGCCCGGATCGTTTTCCAGGCCGGGTTCCCCAAGCTGACGATGGTCGGTCTTGATGTCACCCGCCGTGCTTTGCTGCGGGATGAACATATTGCAAGCCTTACCAATGAAGCAATCCGGAACTACGTGCGGGAGAGTACAGAAATCTATGTCAATCGCTACGAGGAAAGAAACGGCATCCGTGCCTGTGCCATGCACGATCCGCTCGCGGTTGCGGTTGCTTTGGACCGTACAATCGTCGGCACTGCTTCACACTTTGTGGATGTAGAAACAAAGAGCGAGCTGTGCGACGGACAAACGGTATGCGATTTCCAAAACCGGCTGCAGCGGGTGGCTAACATGGATGTGTGCCTTGATTTGGACGAACAGGCATTTATGCGGCTGTTCATCGATACCTTAAACCGCCCTTAGACGCTTTATCAGGTGGAACAGGAGCTGAATATGAAGAAAACGTACCTATACTGGCTGCTGCTGCCGGGACTGTTGTTTCTGGCGGTGTTCATGATCATACCGATCGTGCTGACGATCGGCTCGACTCTTTTTAAGGAAGGAAGCTTTACATTTGCGGGCTACCTGCAGTTTTTCAAAGACCCGTACTTTCTCAAAATTCTTCTGACCACACTTGAGGTCAGCGTGGCAAGCACCCTGTTAAGCGTGCTGCTGGGTTTTCCGGTGGCTTATTACATTTCGCAAAAAGCGCCCCGCAGAAAAGGCGTTCTGCTCGCGCTGGCGATTTTCCCGCTGCTTACGAGTCCGGTCGTTCGGTCATTCAGCTGGATGGTCATTCTCGGCCGAAAAGGCCTGATCAATAACGCGCTCATCTGGCTCGGGATCGTAGACAAGCCGCTCGAAATTCTGTACACGCCGGTGGCGATGATGATCGGCATGCTGCATCTCTTCCTGCCGATGATGATCATCTCCCTGGTTGGCGTGCTGGAAAATATCGATTCCGATCTGATTACAGCCGCCCAAAGTCTCGGCGCTTCACGGGTGAAGGCTTTCCGCAAGGTCGTATTTCCGCTCGCGATGCCGGGCCTGATTATCGGCGGGATTCTTGTCTTCGTCGGCAGCTTGACGGCTTATACGACCCCAGCTCTGCTCGGCGGCAAGCAGCGCGTCATTTCGACGTTCTTGTATCAGAACGCGATGACGTTGAACGATTGGTTCTCGGCATCCGTCATCGCCACCATTATGATCGCCATCACCTTTGTGGTAGTCGGTCTGATGAACAAACTGTCCAATAAATTAAATCCGAAGGGGTAGACAACATGCGGAATAAACACATCGGACTCGGCTTGTTCAGTCTGCTGGTCTATATTTTTCTGCTGGGCCCGCTTCTCATTATATCGGCAACTTCGTTCGAGCCCGGAACCGTGCTGAAGTTTCCGCCGAGCGGCTTCTCTCTCCAGTGGTATCAGAATATTTTCAAGGTGGAGCTGTTCCCGCAGACGTTCAAAACCTCGATCGTCATCTCGCTGCTGGGCAACCTGCTCGCGCTACTGCTCGGAGTGCCTGCCGCTTACGCGCTCAGCCGCTTCAGCTTCCGCGGGAAGGATACGCTTAACGCCATTTTCCTCTCCCCTGTTCTGATTCCGGGGATCGTGCTCGGCTTCACCATGCTCAAGTATTTGATCGTTGTGTACCATCTGCCGATCTATACGGGGCTGCTGATTGGGCATACGGTCATTATGCTGCCCTTTATCATCCGGGTTATCGGGTCCAGCCTGTCCAGCTTCGACTTTGCGATAGAAGAAGCAGCGCTCAGCCTTGGCGCAGGTCCGCTGCGGACCTTTTTTAAAGTGGTGCTGCCGAACATCCGGTCCGGCATCATTGCCGCGGTGCTGATTGCGTTTCTGGAGTCGTTCAACAACGTCGACATTTCTCTGTTCATGACAGGACCCGGAATCAGTACGCTGCCGATCCAGATGCTGACGTACGTGGAAAATTATTTCGACCCGACCATCGCGGCCATCTCGATGCTGCTGATGATCCTGACGGCGGTGCTGATGTTTGTCATTGAAAGGCTGATGGGACTGTCCTACTTTACAAAACGTTAATGGAGGCTAGGTACGATGTCGCTCTTGACTTTGGATCATATTTCGGTTGCGTATGACAACCAGCTTATTCTGAAAGATTTCAATCTAAGCATCGAACAAGGGCAGCTTGTTTCACTGCTCGGTCCCAGCGGCTGCGGCAAGACGACGACGCTGCGCCTGATTGCGGGCTTCCTTGTCGCCAAAGACGGCAAATTTATGTTCGGCGGCAAGGATTACACCCGCGTCCCGGTCAATAAGCGCAATTTCGGATTTGTGTTTCAGAGCTACGCGCTGTTTCCTCACCTGTCCGTTTTTGAAAACGTGGCTTTCGGGCTCCGCCTTCGCAAGATGAAGGAAGACGAGGTCAAACGCCGCGTGCTTCGCATTCTGGAGGTCGTAAGTCTGGCCGGCTTTGAAAAGCGTTTCCCGCGCGAGCTGTCCGGAGGACAGAGACAACGGGTGGCGATCGCACGCGCGCTCGTCATTGAGCCCGACCTGCTGCTGTTCGATGAACCGCTCAGCAACCTGGACGCCAACCTGCGTGTCAGCATGCGGGTAGAAATTCGGCGGATCCAGCAGGAGCTCGGAATTACCACTGTATACGTTTCGCACGACCAGGAGGAATGCTTCTCGATCTCGGACAGGGTGGCGATCATGAACCAGGGGAATATCGAGCAGCTTGACGCTCCGTCCACGATCTTCAGATACCCTGCGACCGAGTATGTCGCCCGTTTTATCGGATTTCAGAATTTCCTTCACTTCTCGGAACGCCAAGACACAGATGGGGAGATCGAGCTTACGCTTGGATCGCAAAAATTCAAAGCGATCAAGCATCAGGGCACTTCCCATCCAGACGCACGAAAAGGCGCATTCCGGCCTGACGATCTCGCGCTTACCGAGCAAGAGAACCGTTTGACGGACAATGTGCTGCCGGGCATCATCAAGGTCAGCACGTATCTGGGCCGAAGCTACCAGTATGCGGTCGAGACTGAATACGGAGAATTCACGGTCAACCAGGAAATGGATACGCCCTATCTCAGCGGCCAACGAATAAACCTCATTTTCCCCAAAGAGAAAATGGTATTGGTAGAATAAGGATAATTAGGAGATAAACGATGAATGTAGACCAACTGATTGTGAACGCAAAAGTATATAACAGCTACTTTAAAAGATTTGAAGAGGCTAATGTTGCGGTATCGGACGGCAAATTTCTGTACATCGGAGAACGCGGGACAGAGACGTTTACGGCCAGTGAGGTGATTGACGCCGGCGGTCGCTGGATGATCCCGGGACTGGTCGACATCCACCTGCATATCGAGAGCTCCATGATTACCCCGGCTACCTTCTCTTACGGCCTGATCAAGAACGGTGTGACGACGATCGTTCCTGAACCGCATGAAATGGCCAACGTCTTCGGTGTAGAAGGCGTTCGGGAAATGATCGCAGCGAGCAAGGAATGTACGGCTGACATGTTTTACGCGATTCCAAGCTCGGTACCGGCTACCTCGATGGAGACAACAGGCGGTTCGATTGAGATTGAAGATATGGACGAGCTGCTCAAATCCGAGCGGATGATCTGCCTCGGCGAAATTATGAACTATGTCGATGTCATCCGTGATCCGGATTGCAAGACGAACCGCATTCTGCGTCATATTCGCGCTAATTACCCCGATCTGACCATCGAGGGCCATACCCCCAAGCTGCTCGATCTTGATCTGCATCAGCTCATTGCTGCCGGTGTCGACTCGGACCATACTCACCAGAGCGTCCAAGGAATGGAGGCCCGCATTGCGGCAGGCATGTTCCTAGAAATTCAGGAAAAATCGATGACCCGCGAAGTGATGGATTATTTGCTTGAACACGATGTAGCCGAGCATTTCTGCTTTGTCACCGACGACGTCATGACAGACGCTTTCGTTGAAACCGGGCATCTCAACCATATCGTTCGCAAAGCCATTTCTATGGGAATGAGGCCTGAAGACGCCATTTACGCCGCGACCTTCACGTCAGCCCGGCGGATGAAGCTGCTCGACCGGGGCAGCATCGCACCGAATAAGATCGCCGATTTCCTGCTGCTGTCCGATCTGGAGAAGCTGGAAATCGATGAGGTATACAAGAATGGCCGCAAGGCGTACAGCAAGAACGAGCCGTACAAACACTTGGCGCCTTCGAAGCAGTTCCCTGCGCATTTTTACACAAGCGTGCGGCTTGACCCGCTTTCGCTTGACGATTTCCGCGTTCAGGTCAGTTCAGAAGATGGACAGTATACGGGCCGCGTGATGTTCGTACGGAACAATTCCACGTTTACCGAGGAACGTCACGTTCCCGTAAACGTCAAGGACGGACAGCTGGAGTGGCAGCAAAGCGGCTGCGGACTGATCGCCACGTTCGAGCGTTACGGCAAGAACGGGAACCGTGCTTACGGACTGATAGGCGGTGACACGGTCCAGCGCGGCGCTGTGGCTACAACCTATTCGCACGATAACCACAACCTGCTCGTGGTCGGCCGAAACCCTGAGGATATGCTGATTGCAGCCAACGAGGTGATCCGAAGCCAGGGCGGCTTCTGCGTCGTGGAGGATGGGCAGGTGCTGGCCATGATGAAGCTGCCGGTAGGCGGCATACTGACAGAAGCACCGCTTGAAGAAGCAGGCCGAAGCGTCCAGGAGCTCCGCTCGGCGATGACGTCGCTCGGCTACAAACACTACAACCCGATCATGTCGATCAGCACCCATTCGCTGCCGGTAAGCCCTGCGCTGAAGATTACCGACCAGGGCCTGATCGATGTGGGCCAAGGCAAGATTGTGTCTCTGCTGATCGATGCCGAATAAAGAACGATGAAATAAAGTCAAAAGCCGCGCTTCTGGCACCAGATGAGGTGTCTGGAAAGCGCGGCTTTTACGTGCTGTGAAATTTCACGTGAATGCCTTTATGAGTTCTTCTACTGTTCGGTAGTAATAGGTAGGATTTTCTGTTCTCAACTCCAGCTCGCTGCCATAACCATAGCCTACCCCGATGGTGTCGATGTTGTTGTTTCTGGCCCCAATCATATCGTGCTTCCGATCGCCGATCATGATCGCCTGTTCCTTGGCCAGATTGTACGTTTCTAAAATATGCGCAATAAGCTCTGACTTATCGGATCTTGTACCATCCATTTCGCTGCCGTGAATATATGTAAAGTATTGGTCCAGATCAAAGTGTTCAAGAATCTGCTTCGAAAACAGCGTAGGCTTTGAGGTGGCTACGATTAAAACTTTCCCCTGGGATTGCAGAAGCGCTAACAGTTCCGTGATGCCGTTGTACACTTCGTTCTCATACATTCCCCTTTCCCTGTAATAAACCCGGTAATGCTCCACGGCTGTCCAAGCGTCTTGTTCCGAAAATGAATAGTATTCGGCAAAAGATTTGGCAAGCGGCGGTCCAATAAACGGTTCCAGCTTATCCAAATCATTCTCAATGATGTTGAATTGCGATAATGCGTATTGCACCGCTTTGGTTATGCCAACCTTTGGATCCGTCAATGTACCGTCCAAATCAAATAAAATATGCGTATATGACATCAACTTGCTCAAACGGCTCTCTCCTCTTTATCATGATTTAAGATTCACGTTCCACTGGAACCCGCTGCTTTTGCGTCGTATCCAGGAGTATCGCTCATCCTTTTTCATTTTCCGGCAAGGATGGTTTGCTTCCTGACGCTGTTCTTCGCATATAACTTTCCGGGTCTTTTTCAAACCCGTACTTCTCATATAAACCATGCGCGTCGCGAGTAGCCAAAATTCCTTTCATTCCCGCATATTCTTCAGAGCTGACAATGACTTCGATTAATTTTTTTCCGATACCCAAGCCTTGATATTCTTCCAAAACAAACACATCACATAAATAGAAAATTGTGGCTTCATCCGTGACAACTCGCGCAAACCCTATTTGCCTGTCATCATGGTACACACCGAAGCATTTCGAAGTTTCAATCGATTTCAAAATCCGTTCAGACGGTCTTTGATTGGCCCAGTAGCTTCTTTGCAAGTAATCAAGCACTACTTGATTGTTGATCTTGTCTTTGTCATTAGAGATTATGAAATCCTTATATAGAACCTCCATGAAATCCCCCCCTTCTCCCATTACTCAGACTTATCTAATATATCCCGCAGAGCTGATAAATGGTTGATTACAATATGGCCGCTATCAGCTTCGACTGTATCTTGGCCTCGCAGCACCGTATCGTGAGCTAATCCTTTTACTTGTTCTTCATTTAGTTTGAGGACAGGCAGTTCTTCTGCAATAATGCTGTAAAACTGTATAAAATGCTTTATACTCCTCGTCTTCGGTTAAAATTAGCGGATTTCGCTCCATATATTTACCAGCTTTATAAAAAGCGCGTTATTTCAAATCTTGCTCCAAAGCAGCAAACGTTTCTCTATTCACAAATTGATCGAAGTTAGGGGAATAAACCAATGGCCAGTGCTTGGATGATTCAATACTCGCCCTGAATCAAACAGAATCCCTTTTATACTAGCAAATTCCTTCATCGACACCACTCACTTTGGGGATTACCTTCCAACTCTCTTCAACTGCTATCATCATTTCATTTTGTTCGAACGGCAGCTCATTAAATTGGACCTTGTAATTAGAGACATCCGCGCTTCCCGCTTGTAATTTCAGGATAACGGATTGATCCAGGCTGGCGATCTTTTTCAATGCGATGAACTCTGCATCCCTTATTTCCTTTGACAGACTGTCAAGATTTGTCTCTGCATTTCCAAACGCAATTGTGATTTTACTGTATGTTACTTGTTGCTTGGATTTCGAAAAAATATCATCGTGTGCACGGGTCATGAACAGGTCATAGCTTTCCTGATCCTCCCAAAATGCAAAAACATGCGCTGTGCCATCCTGTGCTTTACTCCATCCCCCTATTTGGCCTAGGAAACCGGGTAATTCTCGAAGAGCGCTCCAATGTTCCTGGCCTTGCGAGAAATTCTGAACATGTTGCTCGGGAACTGTACATTGAATCCATTTGACGAGCATAGGTTTATTCATCTCCTGACTTAAACAATCTTATCTAATGAAAGCTGCAATTTCATTGATTTTCTCAATATCGCTTGGGCGTATCTTTAATGTCGTCTCTGGAACTCCTGTTCCTCCATACACATATGTAAACCGATGCAATTGCCTGTCGAATATCGTTGGCAATTCGGTCTGGATTAAGGATACGCTGCCGATCTTGCTGGAGGTTACCTGCTCCACTTCTTTGGGCGATGCCAATTTGACCTGTTCAACCGATAATATGCTCTTTATCGTATCGAAATCCACCCGGGCATAATCGCCTGAAACAATTAGAACGTAAAATCCTTGTTCTGTTTTCAAAATCAGCGTCTTTGCGGTTTGTCCAATTTCTATCCCGAAATAATCGGCCCCCTCTTGTGCAGTATGAAGTTGCCTGGCATGTTTGATAATTTCATATTCAATATGAAGTTTTTCTAAAATCGCAACTAATGTATCCATAGCCGGCTTCTCTTCTTTCTTTTGCTATTTTCACATCAGTATAGCGTATTATGATGCAGATTTATAGTAAGGTTTTCCAACCTATTCCCGGCAAAATGCACATATTTAAGTTCGGACAGCCATATACATGTCTCATCTTATACCTTATGGGGGTACTTTGTATGCTGCATGTTACGGTCCTAGCGCTCTATCTGCTGCTAACGGGTTGGGTAGTAAGTTATGTCATGATCCATCGAAGATGGCTTGACACCATGATCGGCATGATGACTTCCATGTCGGTTGGAATGATCAGCGGTTTAGGGATAGGGAGTACCACGGGCTTAATGCTTCCCGGGTATTTCTTTCAGGCAACCGTTCTCAGCATGCTCGCCGGCGGATTATGCGGTCTGATCAGCGGGCTTCCGCTCGGCATGCTGGCCGTTCTGGACGGAACGCTATCCGGTCTTATGGCCGGTATGATGGGAACGATGCTGATTATTATGGTTCCGCCATCTTTTGCACACACAACTGTTCTGTTATTATCCATTGTTGGGTCCGCGATCCTGTTCGCCGTTCATTTGCTGCTGCTGCAAGAAACCCATAGGGAACAGGCCGGATTTATCGGGAAGCCCGGGGTATTGTTCAGTATGATCGCTGCCTTTCAGTTCCTGTTCTTCTTCCAAGCATCCAGCCTAAATTCTACTCCGCTATCTGCTGAACATCTTCATCATCATGACTCTATCATAGAATCTGATTTAGCAGACATGGGAACAGACCCAAGCAGCAATGAACTGCTAATTAAGGCGTCGGAATTTGCTTTTACCCCGAATAAGATTGAAGTTGCCGTAAATGACAATGTTCTGGTGACTTTGGATAACGAGGGGAAAGTCGAACATGACTTGGAAGTAGTTGGAACGGGCGTCCATATCCATGCTGAAGCAGGTCACAAAAAGAGCGACAACATCCGGTTTTCCAAACCCGGAACTTATAGGGCGGTTTGTACTTTGCCCGGACACCAGGAGGCGGGGATGGTTGCAATTATTCATGTTAAAAAATAATGGCTATAAAAAAAATTCGGCGACCGCCCCCGGATTCAACATCCGGGGAGCAGTCGCCGCTTAGGCTGCTTAGCTAGTCGTCTATTATTTTTCAAGCATGAACGCTGACTTTGCCATCAAGGACATCTTTGGCCCGGTTTTTATCAAGCAAGCCTTCCCAACGGGAAATGACGAACGTGGCAACTGCGTAGCCGATAATGTTGACCGTTGTACGGTAATTACCCATGAACCGGTCTGGGGCAAGCATCAGCGCCACCGCGGCCATCGAGATCGATCCCGTTGCAGCAGCCGTCGCTGATAATGCGACAAATGCGGAACCCGGTATTCCGGCCATCCCTTTAGACGTAAGCAGTAGAACGCCCAGAATCATAAGCTGCTCGGCAATGCTCAAGTCGACGCCGGTCGCTTGGGCAAGAAACACCAGCGCGAGCGACAGGTAGATGGATGCTCCATCCAAGTTAAAGGAGTAACCGGTCAGCACCACAAGACCGACAACCGCGCGGTTGCAGCCGGCGTGTTCGAACTTGTCCATCAGCTGCGGCATTACCGCTTCTGTCGAACCTGTTGCGAATGCGAGCATGATTTCCTCCCGGATATAGAGGATCATTTTCCAGAGACTTAGGCCAAGGTATACCCGTACGATAATGGCAAGTACAACGATGAAGACAAGACAAGCAACTGTCATGGCGACAAACAGTTTGCCGAACGAAACCAGGGTATCAATTCCGTACTGACTCACAGCGAAAGCCATTGCGCCGAATGTGGCTAAAGCCGTAAGCTTCATGATATAGCCAACAATTTTAAACATTACTTCGTTAACCCGTTCCAGAAAATCGACGAGTACCTCGGTAGTGCGTCCCACTACATGGACGAGCGCAAAACCAAACAAGCAGGAGACCAGCAGCACCTGAAGCATGGTGTTGGTTGCAAAAGCTCCTACGGCGCTATCCGGAATGATATTCAGCAAAAACTCGGCCTCACTGGGAAGATGTGACCCCTTCGTTGCTTTATCTACAGCTTCCGTGGACAAAGTAGCGGGATCGACCTTCATTCCTGCTCCAGGATTGAACAAGTTCGCCACGACCATACCGATGATCAGCGCAAAGGTGGTTACGATCTCAAAGTAGAGGAGCGTTTTGCCTCCGATTTTGCCGACGGTCTTGATGTTGCCAACCTTGGCAATGCCAACGACAACGACACCAAAAACAAGCGGCGAAATAATCATTTTAATCAATTTGATGAATCCGTCACTGACCGGCTTTAACCCAACGCCAATCGTTGGCCAAAATGCCCCACTAAAATACCTGCAACGATCGACACAATGATTTGAAAGAAGAGTCCCTTATAAAAAGGTTTCTTGGCTGCTGCTGATTGTCCACTCATTACATTTCCCCCTTTTCGAAGCTTCCTCGTTAATTTACATGTAAATTTATATTACATAATATATTGGATTTCATATGTAAAAACATTAGGCAACTCTTATAAATCGACTTCTCCTGATTGTACATCTTGCATAAAACAATGACACATCAAAAGGCGGCCAAAGGATTTTCGCTCCTTTAACCGCCTTCCGAATCGATATTGATGTAAGATTCCCTTCCACAAAACGGGCGTTCAGACCTCTTTTGACTCCTTGGCAAAGAACAAACTGATAAAACCAACCAGCAGCAGCGCGCCTGCTAAATAGAACCCGGATGCCATGCTGCCTGTTTGATCAGCCAGATACCCTGTAACGACCGGGACAAAAATCGATGAACACATTCCAATAAAGTTATAGACACCAAAAGCGGTGCTGTACCTTTCTTTAGGTGTGTTATCCGCAACAAAGGCGACCAAAACAGGATCAAGCGCAAGCTTTCCTGTGAAACCGTAAAAAATCAATGCGACAATAAGCAGCTTAATATCCTGAATATAAGCTATTGCGCAAATGGAGACAGCAGCACACGGGATCAATAGAAAGGCCAGCGGTTTTCTTTTCCCAAGCTTATCGGAAATGATACTGCAGACGATCGCTCCGGGAATGGATGCCCAAGCGACCCATGATGAAATGAAACCGACTTCGCTGCCCGCAAGTCCGCGTTCCGATTGCAGATAATAAGGCAGCCAGGTAAGAATCATAAAAAACCCGTATATGGAACAGAAGACTACAATATAGCTCACGACCAGATTTCGATTTTTGAAAAGGGAAAGAAAGGACGTCTTATTCGCCTGTGTAGGCTGCTTGGTTGCTGAGACAGGCTTTCTCTGCTTATTCGCATTCAACACCGACCAGATCAATAGACCGACAAGAACTGTAGGAATAGCAAACACGAAGAAGCTCGTACGCCAGTTAAACCCCCGGTCCAATGTAATATAACTGGATGCAATAAATCCCAGCGCAGTGCCAAAAGCTCCGCCGCTATTAATCAACGCGCTGCCGAGTGAACGATATTTTTGCGGAATGATTTCTGAGGCAAGTGCAAACTGAGGACCGAAATAGGTTCCCTGACCTGCACCCACTATGGCTCCGGCAATAAGCAGAGCTCCAAAACTTGATGCTAAACCGGTTATTCCGGTAAATAAGCCAAACAGAATAAATCCGGGTACCAAGACCCATTTTTTGCTGAAACGATCTCCTATAATCCCTGAGGGAATTTGGACAGCAGCGTAAGCAAGAAAAAAGACGCTGTTCATCAAGCCCGTTTGCGCATTCGTTAAGCCGAATTCCGCTTTTATATTCCCCATCACAGGGTTCAGAATCGTCCGGTCGGCGTACATAAATACCCAGCCCAGAAAGAACACGACGACAATTTTGAACCAATAAGGGATTGTGAAGGCAGATTTAATATTTGCCGATTTTTGCAATTCCATACCATGCAAGCCACCTGTCGATTTGTTTTAATAGCCCGATAAGACCTATTTTGCCAGTTCTCATTCTAGAAAAAGATCACATCGATGTCATTGAGCAACATAGACGAAAAAATCACATTTGTTTGTGCAAAATGTCTATCAGACAAATAAGAAAACCGCCTAGGGGCGTCCTTTATCCGTGCTACGTGCTACGTTTGTGTTTGGGGGAGGGGGAGGGACTGGGTATGGGGTTCCACCGCTGTTAGAGCCATGTTCTTTGGAACTTGCTATATGGTTAGAACCTGACTCTAAAGGCGGCCGCTCCGCTCTCCACCCCACACCCAGTCCCTCTTTTGATCGACTTCCAGCTGAAATCGACGGTCTTCCTCCGCGCTTGCATCTATTTGCTCTGGCGCACTTAAGCGCCTTTATTGGCGTTATTTCTTCTGTTAGTCCGTTCTTGTGTGCCTCATCCCTTAGTCAGGAGAAATCGCCACTCACGTGCGATTTTTTCCCTTATTACATCGCTGCGGTCCGTTAGCCTACCCAAATGTCTATCTTCTTCAAAAAAGCGTCAGCTATGTCCGTTGCACCTGTCTGCGGAGATTACATAAACTGACCGCAATCATCGATCAGTTTTCTCGCCTAATGCCCCCTTACGCTTTAGTTCTGTAAAGGATTTAAACTTTCTTATATGTTCAAAAAAAACCGGGAAACGCAGGCGATCTCCTGTGTTTCCCGGTTTCTAAACTGAATTAATTGTTTCTGTATAAGTTGAACTAAAGAACAGCATAGAGAACGGAGAAGATGGATAGTTCAGAAGAAGCGAAGCGTTCGCCTTTGCCCCCGGATTTCTTCTACTTAAGCCTATTCAAAGAAATCCGGGGGGAACAGCGATCGTAGGAACTATCCATCTTCGCAGTGACACATGATTCAATCATTTGTGCAGGCTTATATAGTCACTGAGCCCCTAAAGCAGCGAGCGCACCAGCAGCGCGATCCGAAGCCCCAGTATTTCATTCGGGTCCTTCAAGTTTCTGCCAAGAATTTCTTCACACTTCTCCAGACGGTAAGTTACCGTGTTGCGGTGTATGAAAAGCTGTTTGGCGGTTTCTGAAATTTGGCAGTTGTTCTCCAAATAAACGGCAAGGGTTTGAACAAGATCGATTTTTTCTTTATCCGCTGTATCCGCAAGTCCTTTTAGCGCCGTGTTATAGAACTGCTTTAGACTTTTTTCGGGAATCATACGCAGCAGTTCGGTCAGCTCTTTGACACGATAAGATTGAATAAACCTCGTCTGCTTCGCTAAATAGCCCGTGCGCAGTGCATCGATGGCTTTATGAAAGCAGTTCGGTATATCAGCAACCTGCTTGGCGAAATTGCTGATGCCAAAGGACATGCTCACGTGCAGAAGTTCGTATATTTCATCCTGAATCATTCGTACGATCCCTGTAATTTCTTGCTCGGATTCCTCTCCGAACGTAGTTAACGGAATTAATATGACAAAAAAATCCCCTTTGGTAAACAGAATTGATTCCTTTATTTTTCTGACAATGGCAGCTTCAAGCTGCTCATAGATGGCATCTTTAAATTTGCGAATCCGTTCCTCGGTGTGCACAAATTTCTTGCTGTACAGTTCGGCGCTATCGTCTATTTTCCCTACGATGCAGTGGTAGGATTGCATTTTTAGCAGCCCGTAATATTTTCCTCGCTTGAGGATCTCGTCTTCCGACACCATATCCCCATCCAGGAAATCAGCAAAAAACTCATTCTTGATCCGCCTTGAATTCTCTTCAATGGCGCGATGCTTCATCATATCAAAACCGATGACGTTCGCGGCCTGCTCGATGGCAAGCACGGAGAACGTATCCTCCAGCATAATCATCCCGAAGACGACAATATAGCCCAGCTGTTCATCATAAATTTCAAACGGAAATAAAGTGATGGTTTGCTTCTTGCTATCTTCAGGTTCATACAATGAAAGATGCAGCACGCCGGTCTTTTCTTTCAGCGGCTTTTTCTTCGTTTGTGCTATGGCATCGAACATACGATCTACAGGTACGGCTCGATCCGAATGAGATTGCGCCAAATTTTCCAAGCGATGGTTCAGGACTAGAACAGGCTGCTGGATCAGCTTCCCCAGACTGTCTGTAATGGCTTTAATCCCTCCCCCTTTCATGATCAGCTCCGAAAAATCTCGATGCGTATCAAGAGCGTACCGCAGTTCTTCAGTTCTCTTTTCCAGAATAAAACTTAAAATTTGCGTTGAAAGCTCACCAAGCGGAGCATCCAGCGGAATTTCGATAATCGGAAAAGCCAGCTCGTTTGCTTCATCAATAACTTCCGCAGGGATTTCGGATATGAAGCGTTTTGTTTTGATTCCAAGGCCAGCGCACCCTTTTGCAGCCATTTGCCTGACCAGCTCCAGTAAGCCGCCCGGATTTTCCTTCATGCTAAAAGCAGTCGTTAACAGAAGCTCGTCCGCTTTGAGAAAATCAATTATATCGGGAGCATCCATCATATTTACGCTCTCTACGTTTCTCGTGATTCCGTTTTGCCCCGCAGCGATCCGGGCCCCCTTAAGCAGAGACATATTTAAAACATCTTGTATTTTCAAGTCTAGTCACCTCGCCCGTTATTATAACAGCATCCCCGGTCAAACAACCCCGTTTGTTTATTATGCATGATATTCTTTATAATTTTTATATATTTTATACAATGAATCATGGAAGGTATTCCACTAAACTTAAAGAATATGTATAATTCTATCACTAAACAGCAGGCGGGAGGAATGACATGAATGAGCATACGGTTTTTCAGGCTCTGCCGTCATTAACAGCGATTACGGAAGAAATGGTCAATTGGTTGGCTTCCTATGGCGCTGATCCGGAAGGTGGAGTAACCCGTCTTTTGTATTCCCCTTCTTGGGTTCAGGCACAACATGCGCTGGAACAAAAAATGAAGGATACGGGATTGCATGTATTTTATGATGATGTAGGCAACTTGTTCGGAAGGCTTGAGGCTTCTGGCCAGTCTACCGGTTCAATTGTCACAGGATCTCATGTCGACACCGTAAAATGCGGAGGCAAATATGACGGGGCTTATGGGATCATTGCCGGTTTGATTGCATTACAATATTTGAAAGAAACCTATGGCCCACCGAAAAGGCATCTGGAAGTGGTTTCCCTGTGTGAAGAGGAAGGCAGCCGATTCCCTTTAACTTACTGGGGTTCCACCAATATTACCGGCAAAGCGTCTTATCAGCAAATCGAACAGCTGAAGGATACAGAAGGTACTTCTTTTACAAAGGCCATGCAAGAAGCTGGGTTTGGCCAAGGATCGCACGGGATTGGCAAGCGCGACGATATTCAGGCATTTATTGAGCTTCACGTAGAACAAGGCGGGATATTGGAGTATGAGAACAAGTCGATCGGCATCGTCCAGCAAATTGTTGGACAAAAGCGCTACACGATTGAGCTGACCGGTGAAGCCAACCATGCCGGGACAACACCGATGCGGTGGAGAAAAGATGCGTTACGAGGCGCAAGCGAGATGATTCATTATTTAATGGAATCCGCGGACGAAACAGGCGCGCCGCTGGTAGCCACTGTAGGGCAGCTTGCGGTGGAACCCAATATATCCAACGTCATTCCGAACAAGGTGACCTTCTCCATTGATGTCAGACACCCTAGCGGCATCATGCTGGACCAGTTTGCCCTTCAATTTACGGAAATGTTCAAACAAATCGCAGATCAGAGAAAACTGCACATGATCATCGATAAGCGGTTGGATGCGGCTCCGATTGAAATGGACGCTCGCTTGACTAAACAATGGGAAGAGATCTGCCAGAATCAAGGCATGGCCTATAAATACATGGCTAGCGGCGCAGGACATGACTCACAGGTGTTTGCATCTTTTTGTCCTACCACGCTCATTTTTACGCCAAGTCACCGAGGAATCAGTCACTCTCCCCTGGAGTATACCGCCACAGAAGATTTGGCAGCAGGTGTTTCCGTACTGATTGAAATGCTTTATAAACTCGGGTATGAAAAGGAGATGCTATAACGATGTACAAAGACCTTGATACTTCCTTGCGAACGATTATGACACCGGGCCCTGTCGAGGCTGAACCAAGAGTGCTGAGAGCCATGTCCACGCCAATTCTCGGACAGTTTGATCCGGAATTTACGGATATCATGAATGAAACGATGGAGATGCTTAGACAGCTATTCCAAACGGACAATCAGTGGGCATTTCCTGTAGACGGAACTTCGAGAGCAGGGATTGAAGCCGTTCTGTGCAGCATCATCGAACCCGGAGACCGCGTTTTGGTTCCGATTTATGGCCGTTTCGGGCATCTGCTGACTGAAATCGCAGAACGTTACGGCGCTGATGTCGTTACTATGGATACTACCTGGGGAAAGGTGTTTGATCCTCAAGCCGTCATTCAGGAAATGGACAAAGTAAAGCCCAAAATTGTGGCGATGGTTCACGGGGAAACTTCAACCGGCTGCATGCAGCCCCTTAAGGAAATCGGGGAAGCTTGCCGTCAAAGGGACGCCCTCTTCGTCGTCGATGCTGTCGCTTCCATAGGCGGAGCAGAAGTTAAGGTTGACGAATGGAAAATCGACGCCTGCATTGGCGGAACGCAAAAATGCTTGTCCGTCCCTTCCGGAATGGCTCCCATCACCTTTAACTCAAGAGTGGAGTCGATTCTGCTGCAGCGAAAGAAAATTGAACGCGGGTTGGCGGATCCAAATGCACAGCAATCCAGGTTCACCCGAATGATTCGCAGCAACTATTTCGATCTCAGCCAGTTAATGGATTACTGGAGCCCTGCACGGTTAAACCACCATACCGAGGCAACCACCATGCTGTATGCTTTGCGTGAAGGTCTGCGAATTGTGCTGGATGAAGGCCTTGAGGCCAGGTTCGCAAGACACCAGTTGCATGAACAAGCACTTGTAGAAGGAATTAAAGCGATGGGTTTGGAGTTGTACGGCAACCCTGCCTGCAAGCTCCCGGTCGTAACCTGCATTTCCATACCGGAAGGCGTCGACGGAGAATCCGTTCGTTCCATGCTGCTCGAGGATTTTCATATTGAAATTGCGAGCTCCTTTGGCCCACTTAAAGGAAAAATATGGAGAATTGGTACTATGGGTTATAGCTGCAGGAAGAAGAACGTCCTACACGTGCTAGGTGCGCTTGAGGCGGTACTAATCAGGCACGGCGCACCGGTAAATGCCGGCAAAGCCCTGCAAGCCGCGCTGGATGTTTATCATGAAGCCAAAAGCAAAGCAGCGTTGTAATTCACGTAACGTTTGAAAAAAAAAGCCCTTGCCAGGATCGACCTGAAGTCGATGTGATGGCAAGGGCTTTTTCTGCGGTTTATTGTGCTTCCCGAGGTTGATCCTTAAAGCGGATGGTCATCCATTTTGATCTTTGTTGAAGTGCTTGATCACGACATTTTTAAAGACTGCAGTGCCTCCTTCAGAGAATAGGGTAATTCCCTGATCGTTGAAATCCGGGAAAATTTCACTTGAATAAGCGACTTTCCCGTCATCAACAAAAACTTCAATACTCGTTTTATCGACGAGGATCTTTAAGTGAACATTCTTCTTGCTCTGATCAAAAGGCGCTCTGCTCTCCACGTATTTTCCAGTCTTATCCGGCTGTCCGGTGAAAGCTCTATTCACATACGAGTACCCGCCTTCTGTAAAAACTCCGACATCTGCGTGGCGGTTTTTGTCTGCGGATTCTCGCAGTCTTAATCCTACATTTTTGAGCTCCGACCAAGAGATATCGGTTTCAAGCTGGTACGTATCGCCTGTTACGTCAAGCGTTTTGGAGCCATTAACCTCTATTTGATCTAAAGAATCCGTTGAAACGGCCAATTGATTCAATGCTTCAATGGGTTGAGAAGCCAAGTAATACGCTTGATCGCCTGCTTTCTTTAGTTTAATTTCACGAACAATGGAATCCATACCGTTAAAATCTTCCTGCAAGGTTGGCGTATTATGGACATAGTCCCAATTATTCATCCAAGCGAGAGCATAACGATGATTTAATTTATCGCCGTCTTTTCCTTCTTCAAATGTTACAGCGCCATACCAATCAAAGCCATAATCCAGCCACTGCGGTTCTTTGTAATCCGGGAAGAATTCCTTGCCGTTAAAGTTTCCAGTCCAGTAGGCGTAAGTGTTTGGTTGTCCTATCGATTTGCCGTTTGCGCTGACGCCAAGAACCCATTTAGTAGTCCCGTCATCCGCTCGCATCTGATAAAGATCAGGACACTCTACAATACCGATATTTTCCGTAAAGAAACCACTGGTGTAGGTCCAATTTTTTAAATTTTGAGACTCATAAAAGCCTATTTTCGCCCCTTCAGCCATGGTCATTACCCATTTATGATTCTGGTCATCCCAAATGATTTTCGGATCTCTAAAATCTTTCGGGCCTGGATTCGGCATAACGGGCTTGTCGCTATAGGATTTAAACGTTTTTCCTTTATCTGTGCTGTACCATAAATATTGTTCCTGCTTCCCCCCGTCGGCAGAGGGCTGAGTCACAATCGCCACAAGTGCCCCTTTCCCAAAGCCTGCGGTATTGGAATCATCCACAACGACGGATCCCGTCCATGGATCACCATTACGGTTTGTATATTTAGGGATGGCCACTCCTTCATCTCTCCAGTGCACCAAATCCGTGGATACAGCATGGCGCCATTCTGTTCCATTCCCCTTTGGATAATCACGATTATAGAGATAATAGTAATGATACTCTCCATCGAAATAAATCGGCCTCTGAGGGTCATTCTTCCATTTGTCCGGAGTCGCAAAATGATAATTGGCTCGATAGGTTGGCTTTTGATCAGCGACGGTTGTGACGGTTGTTCTGAGCTTCTTATTGCTTTCGGAATACTGCACTGCTAACCCTATCCCTATCGTCAAAATACTTAATAATATGATGAATATGAATACTCTTCTCTTCAAAATGATCACCTCATTCTCTGCTTTGTGTTCTCTTGTTGTCATTGAGATGAATATTTTATCTATTATAACGAACTTATTTATAATTTCAAATAAGATAAGGCAAATGTATTATTTTAGTCATTTATCCATTTGAGCTTCTGCAATATTTTGCAGATCCATTCTTTACCCATCTCCTCAAATCAGATTCTCCTCTTTATATTTCAAGTAGCCTTTATGAGTTAATTTTTTTAGTTCTTCAAATAAAGCCTTATCTTCTTGCTTAAAATTAAAACACGATTTACCTTGCATTCGTTTCTTTAAGTCATCAGATATGCCAGATAACAATTCCGGATAGGCATATACGGGCATTAAATAGTAGCTAACATAGTTTTTCTTGATCATCGTAGAGGCGAAAAAGCATATCTTCTTGTTGATCGGATTGATTTTAAATGTATCCAGGTAATACTGTTCATTGGTACTGACTTTCAAATCCATTTCAGATTCGTACTGTTCTAAAATCGCTTTTAGAGTATTGAATATCTCGGTAAAATTAAGCTCTTTAACCATTAGACTCCTCCGCTCTTGCAATGAAATTAAGAATGACGCTAGCCCTTCAACCTAAATTCTCGAAAACTAGGTTTCCCTGATACGTACTTCTTTTTCTCCCTCATCCCATACAACATGTATTTCGAATGTTCCCTCTCTAAAAAAATAAGGCAGCCTTCTTCTAACCGATTCTTGCATTGGAAGCTTGTTCAAATCATCAATGTGAATCCATTTTGGCCTGCCTTCTCTTGTATTCGATAATAATTCACCTGTGAAGTCGCTCGTTATGTAGTTATAAATTATGTATCGGTCCCTTGCCTTTTCATTAACATACTCATAAATCCCCTTGAATTTTAAATTCGTAACATCCAAGCCTGTTTCTTCTTTAACTTCTCTAATAGCTCCTTCAACCGGGCTTTCAGGGAAACTCCTTATCCACTAGACCAGCTCTACTTGACCAATTGTTGATTAAAAAAAGTTAATGGATAAAATTTCCCAGCCATAAGATTTTCGGCAATTTGTTTAATGACATCTGCATTACGAAGTTCAATTCGATCCGTAATCATGAAATCAGATATCATGACCCACTTGCTATCTATGATCTCATTCATATCGAACTGAAGAGATCCTCCAGTAATTTCACCAATAAAGTGAAACATGATGACTTGATCGTTCGTACTGCTTACAAAATTATAGACACCCGTTGTCTCCGTAAGCTTGACATCATATCCGGTTTCTTCTTTCACCTCCCTGCAAGCAGCAGCCAGGATATCTTCTCCAGGTTCTATTCGTCCAGATGGGAAATTCCACTGATTCCTGACGGATGATTTATTTTCTTTGATGATCAGCACTTTGCCATCCCGAATTACGGATACACTGGCAACTAAGACAATTCCGTTTTGAGTCATGTATTTGTCCCTTCTTGAGCTTCCTATCTTTATACCATTACAACCTAAACGTCTATCTAATTGGCTTTTCCATTGAATGTAGATCATCTTCCAGGGATATCACTTTTTCGTTAACCGTTTTTATTGCATCATGGATGGCTTGGTTATAAATAACGGGGCCGATCTCTTTTATCATATAATCTAAAAATAATTCCGCCGATAGCTCGCCTATTTCCTCCGATCTTTCTTCATAAAAATAATCCTGTACGCGTTTTATCAATTGTTCCTTCTGTTCTCTTGGCAGCTTTAAAACGATCATGTTACCTACCTCCTCAAAGGTTAGTTGACATCATGATGCCCGTTATTTTATCGCTCTTGTAGTCCTCCATAACTTTCATGTCAAATGGTTTTTTATGCTCATCGTGATCTAAGTGTCCGAAGGACTGACCTATGCTTAAGCCAATAAGCTCCTTTTTCCAAATTTTTGGGGCCATGTTTTTCACTTCTTTTCATGAATGGTACAGCTGAATGTGCTCCCTGCTGCAGACGATTGTAAGTTCTGAAATTAATTTTGCCGGATCGAGGGCTGAATGCCTCCCTTTATCTAACACTTGCATACCATTAATTGATTCCCATCGGGATCTTTAAAGTTAAACCAATGATTATGTTCTATCAAAGTTGTTAAATTTACATTCTTTGATCTCATATATTCATATGCTTCTTCTATATTATCTGTATTAAAATGAAATGCTGGTACTCTAAAAATAGAGTCCTCAGAATAAATTTTACTATCCAAAACAATACTGGTACCCTTCATCGGTATTACAAAGAGATGACCATATAATATTTCTCCATCAACTGGTAGGCCCAGAATGTCACAATACCAATCACGGGCTTGTTCAATGTTGCTTACCGGAATGAATACTGTTCCAATTTGGTTTTGTATTGGGTTCATTCAATCGCCTCCAATTAGTAATAGTTTGGTAGGGGTAGCGTGAATCCGGTGTTTGATGACATCGGCCTTTTTGAAATGCTCTAACGTGGGTTTTATATCTTTATATCGGCATCAAAAAAGCTCTCTCCTGTGATCGGATCTCCGGCTATTCTTCTTATCATTGATAATTGTCCTACATGTGTCATTGCATCTGATAATGGTCCTTGCAGAAGCTTTTCGACTATTCTTTCACGGTCAGGTATTCCATTGGAAATGTATTTATTTAGCAATTCTATTTCCTTATAAAACTGTTCTACCTCTTCTTCCCAAGACTTTAGATTAACATCTAACTTAGTATCGCTATTAAAAACCGATTGAGCGCAGCGAAGAACATAAGAAATATGAGACAAGATCTCAAGAGGAGTTCTCACGCCACTTCCGACTTCAAAAGTTGGGTAATTTTCTTTCGCACTGGATATTGCTTTAGTACAGCGATATTTTATACCTGCAAGGAAATGTCTAAGGAAATACGAAGCATCCATGTGATCATCACCCTCAATTAGTTATTCTCCCAATCTTTGAAAACCTTACCCTTATGAAAATGCGCATAGATATTTACTGCCATTTTAATTCACTTTTATTATTTTCATTCCAAACTCCAAATCCTTCAGAATACTTTTTATCGAAAAACATGGGTAACCTTACTTTTAAACCATTTGCGAGAGAAAGTGACCCTAATTCATTCTTATCTACCCAAAAAAGACTGCCTTCTTCTGTTTTATCCTTTGATCTCTCTAATTGTGGAATCAACAATACTCTCACCATCTTCGATGTGTCCTCCTGGAAATGAGATTCCTTTCCAAGATTTGATTCTATCTTGAACTAAGACCTTGCCGCTTGTTTTATCATAAATCATACACATATTTGTCATTTCTACCTTTGGCAATTTTACCATCTCCTGGATTTCATTATATTTTCCTACCATCCTTTTATCTTTTTTAACTCTTGAATCTGAGCCAGATGGTGTCTATCATGCCACAAGAGTCTTTGAACCGCTGTCTCCAAACTCATTATTGCAAAAGTTACACTATTCATTGTGCGCTTAAAATCATTAGGAGTTAAACTTCGAAGTAATACTCGAAATCGGTGGTATATTGAATCGATTAAATTGATAGAAATGGCAATCGGCTCGCTGTAATCTATCAACTCAGCCCATTTATCTTGCGAGTATGATGGTATTTGAGGACATTCTTCCGTCAAAGTTCTTTTAAATCGAAAATACGCATTCATATCATTATCCGCTATATGGTGAACAATCCTGTCTTATTGTCCAGCCATTTGGTCGATATGGCGTATTTAATTGCTCATCAGTAAGATTAATTACGCTGCATCTTATTAAATCCGGTGTTTTTTCAATCTCTGATATCCAAGTTTTAATGTGTTCCATGTCAGGATTTTCGTACGCTGTAAATTGGCCAATTGGAAAACGATTAGTATTCAACATGCCACCCCCGTTATTTGATTCTATAATTTTGCGCGATGGATAGTCTTATCCTAATGATAAGATCTGCAAAGCTCTGTTGTATAATTTCGGTTGGATCTCTGGATATGTCAAATCCTTTGGCATCTCCTTCATAAAGGATACTTGGCCAATTTCACTTCCCGTTGGCAACTGTCCAATCTCTTTGACCTCTGAATAATAAAAACCCCCGTACGATTCTTCACCATTATCTTGTCTCACAGAATATGCGCATAAGGGGCGTAAACTAAATGAAATGGCTCCTGTTTCTTCATAAAGTTCGCGTCTTGCCGTTTCGTCAATAGCTTCATTTACTTCTCTTCTCCCTCCTGGAATTTCCCATGTTGTTCGTTCCTTGTGTTTCACATAGATCCACTGGTTATTGTATTTCGTTAGAATAACAGCAAATTTTAATCTACTATCATCAATGGATGTAAAATCATAAAAAGTCACATACATATGTGTTTCCAAATCGTCAACTCTCCAATTGATATACTGAGTATCATAATCCGGTTCCCCGTAAAGATTGAATTGTTCCTCAATGATTTTCAAGTCATTACACCCCCTTCTTTTTTGATTTATATTAAGCCTCTCGAATAGGCAGATCGCACACGGGATGCAAGGTATCTCCAAGCCACTTTTTTATCAAAGACTGAGGGATAATGCCCTAATTCTCAAATTCACTTCAATTAGATAAGATCATTAGGGTATTCCAGCTAACGTTCCAATGGAACTTCACGATAGAAAACTATCGAGATAATCTGTTTTTATTATTCCATAATATATCCTATCGTAGTATTCATTTTTTTCTTCAGAATAGAAGGAATTCCTTAAAGTCCCCTCATACATCATTAATGATTTCTGCAAAACTTTTCCTGAAGATACATTATTTCCTCCATGAAAAGCCTGCAACCTGTTTAATCCAGTATTTTCAAATGTAAATTTTATGACTGCATGTAAGGCTTCTGATGCATATCCTTTACCCTGATAAAATCTGCTAATGCAATATTCTATGTCAGCATAACGATTTTTTAGATCGATACTACAAAAAGCAATTTGTCCGATATTCTCATTATTTTCTTTCAAGACAATAGCCCATCTGTAAAATTCATTGCTTGAGTAAGATGAAATCTATCGTTCTAAAATCCCCTTTACTAAATCTATGCTTCCATACACTGGTTCACCATAATTTGATTGAACCTCCTTGTCGTTTATCCAGTTTTCGAACATATCTCCAGCATCTTCTACGACAAACTTCCTCAAAAGTAATCTTTCGGTTTCAATCGTTTGTGTTCCAGTATGAATCGTATGCATCCTACAGTACCTCACTAATTGGTTTTAATCTTTAATCCTCCCACTTAATTCAATATCTGTTTCTTCAATTCCTTTCTCTTCCTTTAATTCTTTCCATAGTAAAAGCCGCTAAATAGTGACTAACAAAGACACAACATCTTACTGAAAGATTCACCTTCGTTTCCTTCTATTTCATGAACCGGAAACAACCATCCGTAGACACTGGCGATTCATCCCGGTATGATGGAACAAATGTTCTTATTCGGGAGGAGGGATTGGTATGGAAAAGTCCGGTTCAAATTTCGTCCATCTGCGTGTCCATACAGAATACAGCCTGACGAAAGCGTTATGCCGGTTGGACGATCTTGCGGAATCGGCCAAGAAGTGGAATATGGAGGCACTTGCAATCACGGACAAGGGAACCTTAAATGGCTCTGTGCGATTTTATGAGCTTATGCGACGCCACGGGATTCATCCTGTGATCGGCTGCGAGATGACCGTAGGCGAGAGCGGAGAGTCTCTTCTTTTACTAGCTGCAACGAACCGGGGATACACGCAGATGATTGAACGATTGAATGACGGTTCTTTTCGTTCAGCCGTATCCCATGGCGATATTATTGCGCTAAGCGGCGGAAGAACAGGGACCATTCACCGTCTGGTTGCGTCCGGAAAAATAGCCGAAGCTGAAGAGCAAGCGCTGCACTATTTGCAGATATTCGGGAGAGATAACTTCTTTCTCGAGGTACAGAATCACGGGTTCCCGGATGATGAGGCTTGTATCGAGCGCACAGTACAGCTTTCACGCCGCACGGGAATTCCGCTAGTGGCGACTCACGATGTCCATTACCTTGATCCCGAGGATGCTTCGCTCCTTGAACTTCTGAAGCATGGTAAAACTGCTTACGACCCTGCCGTACTACCAGAATCAGGACCTTTCTACCTCCCTTCTCCGCTTGAAATGGAGACGAAATTCCGCCATCTTCCGGAAGCTTTGGCAAATACCGTTCGAATCGCCCGGCGGTGCCGGTTTCGGCCTGAACCTGGACAATACCGCCTTCCGAGCTTCTCTGGTTCTCACGAGGGGAGGAAAAGAGTCTGGCCGAAGCATCAGGGGCCGTTTGCTGAACCGGAATCGGCCGTTACCGGGACTGCGATTCTACCGCTAAGCCCTGACGATATGCTTCGCGGTCTATGCCGGGCAGGAGTGGAACAACGTTTCGGTTCAAGCTATTTCAAAGCACCGGAAAACCGGGAGGTCATTGAACGGCTTCACCGGGAGCTTAAGGTCATTACGAAACGCGGATTATCCGATTATTTTCTGATCGTGTCGGATATTGTACAGGCTGCGCGAACCCAGGGGATTCCCGTTGGACCAGGAAGAGGCTCCGCAGCCGGCAGTTTAGTGGCTTATTCGCTCGGCATTACGGAAGTCAATCCGCTTCTTCACGGGCTGTCGTTCGAACGCTTCCTGAGTCCCGACCGTCTCACATTGCCGGATATTGATCTGGATGTCTGCCAACGACGGCGGCAAGAAATTTTGCATTACATTAAGTCAAAGTATGGATCGGACCGGGTTGCCCGTGTTGGTGTTCTGAACACTTACGGAACGAGGGGCGCAGTCAGGAAAGCAGGCGCCCTGCTCGGTCTTCCGCAACAGCAAATCGAAGTTTTGGCCAAGCTGATGCCCGCTTTTTCCGGAAAAGGCGGACTTCGTCATTGCCTGGACACGCTTCCGGAACTGCAAAAGCTGCCGATCGACCAAGAGCCGTTCCGGTCACTGTTTCGACTGGCCGAACGGATCGAAGGGCTGCCCCATAATTACAGCGCTCATCCTTCGGGCATTTTAATTGGAGACGGGCAAATTTCCCGGACGATTCCTTTACTTTCAAGACCAAACGGAGAACCGATGACCCCCTTCACCAAGGAAGACATCGGAACGCTCGGCTTATTGAAAATCGACCTGCTGGGCCTGCGAAATCTGACGATCATTCACGATACGCTCGCCGCTATTCAGGAACGAACGGGCATCCGTCTGGAAGTTAGCTGTCTCCCCCTGAACGATCCCGATACCTTTCGAACGCTCGCAAACGGCGATACAATCGGATGCTTTCAACTAGAAAGCATGGGAATCCGCCAATTAATGCGCAGAATGCGGCCGCAAAGCATCGACGATTTGGCTGATCTGCTCGCATTGTACCGCCCCGGCGCCTGGAGTGAAGGCATTGTGGAAACGTATTTGCGAAGAAAACGCGGCGAGGAAACATTTAAAGTGATCCTCCCTGAAATGGAATCTATCCTGTCGCCAACCTGCGGCTTGATCCTGTATCAGGAGCAGGTCATGGCTATCGCGCACAGAGTAGCCGGTTTTTCCATGCGAGAATCGGATTTGCTAAGACGGGCTCTTTCTTCAAAATCGGCGCATGCGCTCGCAGACCAGCAGAAACGTTTTATCTGCGGAGCGGCGGCGCGAGGAATAACGGAACAAGAGGCTGTGGCCGTGTTCGATTTTTTGGCGCGGTTTGCAGGATACAGCTTCAACAAAGCCCACAGCGTCTCCTATGCTTATCTTTCTTACTGGACGGTCTATCTGAAAACGCATTATCCTAAAGAATACATGGCCTCCGTGCTGAGCGGTGAAGGTGGATACTACGACAAAAAGGTATATATCATGGAGCTTGGAAGATGGGGCATTCCGCTACTTGGCCCCGATATCAACCGCAGCCGGATCGGGTTTCAGGCGGAGAACGAAGGAATTCGCGCCGGCCTGGATGCGATACGCGGGTCCGGGCCAAAATCGGTGACTGCGCTGCTCCGCTCACGAGACCAAGATGGCGAATTCCGTTCTTTTGCCGAGTTGATCAAGCGTATGAGCCCATTCCAGATCAAGACGCCGGTATTTGAAGCCTGGATCGCCGCCGGAGCCTGCGACCTGCTGGGCGGGAGCAGACGCCAGATGCTCGCCGCCTTAAGCGATAGGTCAAACGGTGATTTCGACACCCCTCATTTTGCAGCCCCGCCCGATTTTACGGAGATTGAAAAAAGAAGAATGGAGAAAGAACGGCTCGGCTTTTCGCTGCAGTCTTCCCTATCCGCAAAATGGAGAGCTTTCGCCCGTCGTTTCAACGTTGTTCCGATCGAAGAAGCGTTGTCCCGATCCCGTGATCGTACCCGTGTTCGCATTTGCGGAACGATCATTCACAGCAGGCGGCAACCGGCAGCCGGCGGGAAATACGTGCTGGTACTCCTCGTCCTCGATCAATCCGGTATGCTTGAAACGATACTGTACCCGGAGATTTATGAATCTTTTTTATACGAATTGAATCCTCAGGGCATATTAATCGAAGGCATCATACGGACGAATGATATGAACACACATATGATTGCCGAGAAAATCAAAGCGTTTGGAGGATGACTATGCTTCTGATCGGAACGGCTGGATATAGCTATGAGGATTGGCGTGGAATTTTTTACCCGGAGAAATTGGACAAAAAAGAAATGCTGCCGTTTTACGCGCGCGAATTTTCGTTTACCGAGGTGAACTCGTCGTATTACGCTATGCCGAACCGTTATATGCTGTATCATATGCGGGAGAAAACGCCCGACAATTTTCAGTTCGTGATGAAAGCCTATCGTGGCATGACGCACAAACGGGAGGATAACGAACAACATTTTGTCGATTTCAAGGAAGCGCTTAAACCGTTAATTGAGGCGGGAAAACTCGGCTGTGTGCTCGCCCAGTTTCCAACAAGCTTTCGGAACCGGGATGAAAACCGCGATTATTTGAAGGAATTCAGGGAAATGATGGGGGACATTCCGGTAGTCGTGGAATTCCGTCACGAGGAGTGGATTGATGACCGGATTTTCGATCTGCTGGAGGAAGAACAGCTCGGTTATGTTTGCGTCGACGAACCGCAGTTCAAAACGCTCGTTCCTCCAGTGGTTCGGGCAACCGGCCGGATCGGTTACGTGCGGTTCCACGGGAGGAATTACAAAAAGTGGTGGCATCACAAAGAAACCTACGAACGTTACGACTATTTATATACCGACAACGAGCTGGAGCAGTGGGTTCCGAACATTCAAAAACTCGCGGACAAAACGGAAAAAACGTTCGTCAGCATGAACAACCACTACCGGGCGCAAGCCGTGATCAACGGACGGATGCTGCGGGAAATGCTGGAAAAGGCGGCTCTACCGCAATGAATCCACAATTGACATCACCAATGAGCAGCGAGACCGTCTCTACTCTCGATTTGCAGAAGATTGACAATTTGGAATCGTTGAACAATGTCTGCCTACGAACCTTTGAACCTGAACCGGGTGAGCAGCTTGTCTTCGGCGAAGGTCCCGAGCATGCCCGTCTGATGCTGATCGGGGAGGCGCCCGGGAAACAGGAAGCTGAAACAGGCCGGCCGTTTGTCGGCAATTCGGGCAGACTTTTGGACCGATATTTATCGAAGGTATCCATTGCTAGGGAAGAGGCCTATGTAACGAACGTGATCAAGGTGAGACCTTCCGGGAACCGGACGCCGCGCAGATCAGAAGTCAAAGAAGCGCTGCCCGTTCTGCTTCGGCAAATCGAAATCATTCGCCCGTCATTCATCGTATGCCTCGGAAGTATTGCCGTGCAAGCGGTAATCGACTGGAAAGCGAAAATTACGGAGATCCGCGGAAATTGGCAGGAGAAGGACGGAATTCGTATCATGCCGACCTACCACCCTTCCGCCGTCTTCCGAGACGAGAGCAAAAGGGATCTTTTGAAGCGGGATCTTGTTGCTGTCGGAGCGGCCCTGACAAGGAACTAAAGTAATTGTTTTAGACAGATGATCTTGTTTTTTACTCCAAAAAGTAGTAAATTCTATATAGCCGATAAATTAGGTCGGAATACTTATCACAAAGGTGGAGGAAAAAAACAATGGCCAAAATCGCAACAAATCTTACGCAACTGATTGGGAATACCCCTTTGCTGGAACTCATCAATTTCAACAAAGAGCAGAATGTCGGAGCAAAAATTATCGCCAAGCTTGAGTACTTCAATCCCGCCGGCAGTGTGAAAGACCGGATTGCTTACGCCTTGATCAAGGATGCTGAAGACAAGGGTTTAATCAATAAGGACTCCGTCATTATCGAGCCTACCAGCGGAAATACCGGCGTAGGCCTGGCATTCGCGGCCGCTGCCCTTGGATACAAGCTGATCATCACCCTCCCGGAAAGCTTCAGTATTGAAAGAAGAAAGCTGATGAAAGCTTTGGGCGCGGAGCTTGTGCTGACGCCGGCCGCAGACGGTATGCCCGGCGCGATCAAGAAGGCCGAGGAGATTGCGGCGAGCACGCCTAACTCCTACATTCCGCAGCAATTTAAGAACCCGGCCAACCCGGCAATCCACAAGACAACAACGGCCGAAGAAATTTGGCGGGATACGGACGGGGAAGTGGATATTTTTGTCGGCGGTGTAGGCACCGGCGGTACGATTTCCGGCGTTGGCGAAGTGTTGAAGCAGAAGAAGGAATCTGTGAAGATCATCGCCGTGGAGCCGTTTAGTTCCCCTGTCCTTTCCGGAGGCGCCAAAGGGACTCATAAAATCCAGGGCATTGGTCCCGGATTCGTTCCGGATAACTTCAACAGATCTGTAGTGGACGAAATTGTTACCGTCAAAAATGAGGATGCCTTTGAAACCGCACGCGCGCTGGCAAGAAGCGAAGGCCTGATTGTCGGCATTTCTTCCGGTGCGGCTGCGTTTGCGGCTCTCGAAATCGCCAAGAGACCTGAGAATGCGGGCAAAAACATCGTCGTCCTGCTCCCTGATACCGGCGAAAGATATCTGTCAACCGAATTGTTTGCAGCAGAATAAGCATTGGAACTTATAAGTTGAACGAATCCTTCCGCAGAAAAACCCCTTGGCACATTCGCTGCATGTCCAAGGGGTTTTCGTTTTTCGCCAAACGTTGGTGTATTCTCCAACCATCACCACCTTAAGGCACGTCAGTACTGGCCGCTCTGCGGTTTAGAAAGTGCCGTTGTCTGCTCTTCCTCGATTAGGCATACAAAATATCCAGTTCTTGAACAAAAACACCTGTCCCTGAAACATATACATTCATACTACTTTCGGTACGCCTCACACTTACAAACACTCTTCCATCTTTGTCAATTTCTTGTCCTTGTTCAACAACAAATTCTACCTGTGAAACATCATTGTTCAGATAAGTTAAATAATATGCGCCCATGGCTCCTGAGGCCGTTCCAGTCACTGCATCTTCAATCGTTCCTGAATATGGAGAAGAAAAATGTCTTGCATGCATCATTGAATACTTGTCAAAAGACTCCAGACTGAAAGGATGAATTGATGATCTCGAATTCTCTATTAAAATCTCGGGAAATATCTGATTATTGGGCTTCATCTTTGAGAAACTATTTAGATTTTTAATTGGTACTAATAGAGTCCATGCCCCTGTGCTACCATATACAATTGGCATAGAATCATCAATTTCTTCTTCGGATATCCCCATACTTTCTGCGAGCTTAGCAGTAGAACCATGAAACGGAATAAATTGGGGTTCATCTTGTTTCATTGTAACAAATAAATCACCATTTCTTGTTTCGAAACTGATCGGTAAAATACCAACATTCGTCTCTATGGTTATCTCATCTCTTAATTCTTCAATTATTCCCAATGTCTTTAAGCAATACATCGATCCCACAGTAGCATGACCACATAAATTTATTTCGTGACCAGGTGTAAAATACCTCAACCTCAAATCAGCCTTGTCTGATCTCGTAATAAATACGGTTTCGTTAAATCCCACAAACTTTGCAATTGATTGCATAGATTTCTCGTCTAAATCTTCTGAATTCAATACGATTCCAGCAGGATTACCCTTATTAGCCTTTGATGAAAAAGCATCATAATGTAAGACTTTTCTTCTTTTACGCATCTCTGATCCCTCTTTAAAAATAGTCTTGTGCCAATTTCCACTAACGTTTTGTGTTTACGAACGCTAAAGCCTAAAGTAAGCACATCGAACGGGGCTCCAGACTTAGGCTCCCAGCGGTTGTCCTACTGATTACTCTCCCCTGCCTATAAACTCTGTCGGACCGAGGGCGGATGCCAGCAGCATGAATGCGATGTTAGCTGAAGTTCCCCTCTTCGAATTTTCATCCAAACTTCTTGCTTATATCCGGATATGTTTTATTTTGATAATTAATCGAGCAATTTTCTTTTGTATTTCACTTTGATTATCGGGGAGCAATTTAATTGTTGCTTCTTGAGCAATCTGATCTACTACTTCTTCAATAGTTAAGTCATCTGTATTTATATGGAATTTGAACAAATCTTGCGTCAAACCCCTTATACATCTTTCTATTTGTTGTGCAGGCCATGAGTTGATTCCATCTCCTCTCCTTTTCAATCGTTTCAATAATGTTTCATGCGAAGCAAGCAATGTAAAGTGCTTGATTTCTATTTCATCGTCTCTTAATTTTTCAATGATTTCGTAAAAATATTGAGGATTTACTATAGTCATTGGTACTATGATTATTCCAGAAAAATCATTATGTATCGTTTTGAGCATTGAATAATTGAAAGTTCTCCAAATTTCATAATCTTGAAAATCATCCTTTACTATTTGTTTTGGAGAATTTCTTCTGATAAAGTAACCGATCTTCTCCGGATCATAAATAAACGAATTTGGTAATCTTCTATGCAACTCATAAGATATTGTCGTTTTTCCGGACCCGAACGCTCCATTAATCCAAAGGATCAAGTTTATCGCCTCTTCTTTATATTTTTCAATGATTTCTGCAAACGTTCTTGTATCACGAACCCCCACCACCTTAAAGGAAGCGAGGAAATTTAGATAGATCTTATCTTAGTCTCCCGGTTTCCTGGCCGCGAGGCGGTAAGGTGATCCGGGTATTTCTTCGGGTAGCCGTGATGAGCAAGGCCTGTTATCAACATGGCTGGCTTTCCTCCGATTCTAATTGAATGCGATACTCAACCAGTATAACATGAAAACCCTTACCCATAACCTGGGTAAAGGCTTACGGATGGAATTATTTGCAATCGAGCAAATATAAATGATCAAGCGGATACGCCCCATTGGAGCGATAGGATGCCGCACCCGACTCGAACAGGACATACAGTCCTCCCTCCGTCTGGACGATCCCTTCGGTCATCGGAGGAGCGGCGGCATTATGCATCAATGAGCGCCGAATCATCCGGTCGCCACTTCGCGAAGAAGGGCGCGAAGCCTTCCTGGATAATCGGTGATGATAGCATCTGCGCCATAGGAAATGGCAAGTCGCATTTTGTCCGCGTCATTGACCGTCCAAGGGTATACAGCGTAGCCATGCTGCCTGGCGGCTTCTGCGTCCTCCTTGTCAAGCCGTTTCATACTCATATGCAGGGAATATACCTCTATCCCAGCTGCAGCTGGCAGCTTCCAATGGTGCGCGAGTCTGTTGTTGTACAGAAGCCCGATTTTCACGGACGGTTCAAGCTCCTTAAGAATTGCCAAACTCTTAAAATCGAAGGATGATACGACAACAGTATCCAATCGGTTCTTCCGGCGAAGCAGCCGGGCCAGCGTCTCTTCCACACCCTTGCCGATGCCACCCTTAATTTCTACGTTGATCAGCAGTTCGGGCGGCGCGAGGTCGATCACCTCTTCCAGCGTCGGAATCCGCTCTCCTGCGAACGATTCATGAAACCAGCCGCCTGCATCGTATTGACGAATCTCAGCCAGACTCTGCTCGGCCACCGCGCCTATACCGTTCGTTGTTCGATTCAGCGTAGGGTCATGAATAACGACGAGCTCGCCGTCCTTTGTCAGGTGAATGTCGAGCTCGATGCCATCGCAGCCTTGCTCCATGCCAAGCCGGAAGGCTGCAAGCGTATTTTCCGGCGCTTCCCCGGCCGCTCCACGATGGGCTATAACGAGTGGTATTGAATGCTGCGTCATAGAAGAATGCCTCCTTACTTGAATGTCGAATTCGCCATTGCGGCGACGATATACTTCTGTGTAAAAACGAATATGATCACGATCGGGCTAATAATCATAACACTGGCCGCCATCAAATAAGCAGCATAACGAGGAACCCGCCGCGTGATTGCTCCATTCCCTTTCGAGCCCGATCAGTCCGCCGCAGACTGCTGCGAGCAGCAGCCTGAGCGTGAGATCCCAATCCGATATTTGCCATATGCTGCTCAAATCGGTTCACCTCCTCTCCTCATGTAATAGACTGTGCCGCTGAGAGCCGCCCGGTTCGGCCGGTGATCTCTCGGATTATCGAGACACCGGTATTTTATCTTCACCGATTACACGCATTCCCACAGCCTTATCGTTGGCGGGCAGCTCTCGGATCGAACGGAACAGCCGCTCCAGCTCTTGCCCTTGCCTTTCCTGCTCAACCGCGTCCCAACCGAGCAGCTCTTCCATAAACTTCAGAACTTGGCTCGCGTTGTCCTCCGCCTTGCTGAGCTGGAAGTAGGACCAGCCCGTACGCAGCCGGACAAAATCGACGGCCGTCACCGTCATTTCATTCTCGACCGCGTAGCTTACGAGCGCAAACAGCTCCCGTTGACCTTGCGGCAGCCCGCTTAAGCCTCTTGCTGCAAAACGCTCCGCAATGGCCAAAGCGCCAGTGCCGTAAATATCGATCCACTCCTGCATGGCCGCATCGCTTACTCCAAGCCGGACGCCACTTTGCAACATCTCGTTCTTCCAAACCGCATATGTGCCTTTCCCCATATTTTCGCCGCCGCTGATCGTAATCTTATCAGTTGTGCAGCCCGGGAACATGCGGCCCTCCGCAGCGTGGATTCGCTGAGCGACCAGATCAACGACCTTCTCCGCCATTTTACGAAAGCCTGTCAGCTTGCCCCCCGCAATCGTGATGAGGCCGGTCGATGAATGGAATATTTCGTCCTTCCGCGAAAGCTCGGAGGGCCCTCTCCCCTCCTCATAAATGAGCGGCCGCAGGCCGGCCCAATGAGAGCGGACATCACCTGGAGTCAGCTGCAATGAGGGGAACATACTGTTAACGGCCCTTAGCAAATAATCGCGATCCTCCAAGGTCGTGCGTGGCGAATCGATCAATTGGTCGTAGGCCGTATCGGTCGTTCCGACATACGTGACCGAACTCCGCGGAATAACAAACACCATCCGCCCGTCGGGCGTATCGAAGTAAGCGGACTGCTTCACCGGCAGCTTCGCGGAGTCGAAGACGAGATGGACTCCCTTGGTCAAGAACAAACGCTTGCCCTGCATCGAGCCATCCAACTTGCGTACGTCGTCCACCCATGGACCTGTGGCGTTGACAATGTGCTTCGCATGCAGCTTATAGGTACAGCCCCCTATCCGGTCACGAACCTCCACGCCGACGGCTTTCCCGTCCCGATACAGGAAACGGACCGCCTCGGCATAATTGACGGCTTGGGCTCCGCGCATCGAAGCGGTTTTCATAATATCGAGAGTTAGCCGCGCATCGTCGGTGCGATATTCGAAATAAAGGCCGGCTCCCTTCAGTCCTTCCGTCTTCAGCAGAGGCTCCAGCTCCATCGTCTTTTTTCTGCCAAGCATCTTGCGGCGTTCCTTCCACGCTACACCGGCCAGCCAATCGTAGACATACAAGCCAATGGAGGACATCAGGTAACCGTAGGTACCGCCCTTATAAATCGGTAGCAACATCGGCGCAGGGATGACAAGGTGGGGAGCATTTTTGTATAAAATCGTACGTTCGCGACCTACCTCCTGCACCAGCTTGACGTCCCCTTGCTTCAAGTAGCGAAGCCCTCCGTGAATGAGCTTTGTCGATCGGCTGCTCGTGCCCGAGCCGAAATCATTCTTTTCGATCAGACCGACGCTCATCCCCCGCTCAGCAGCATCGAGCGCAATACCTGCCCCGGTAATGCCGCCGCCGATAATGAGAACGTCCATCACTTGCTCCTGCATACCTTGAAGCAGGTTTTGCCGGTTTCTTGCCGAAAAATTCATTCCAAATCCCCCTTCTCCTTCTGAATGAGAACACTTCTAACAAATCCTTCGAGGATGGGCGACCGGGGTTAAATGCTTACCTTTTTAATAAAAGAGCCCACCTTGAAACAGACACCATCCCCTTCAGGAACAAGTTAATCTGCTCCAAAGTGGGCTCTCCTCGTCTCCGCCCGCTTTGAATATTGTTTATAGGTTTGCTTTCGTTACCAGAGCTCGGACGAACCGACCGATACCGCAAGTGCGCCCGCTTCCAACGCTTCGTCGATTTCCTTCTGTGTCCCGACTAGCCCGCCAGCGATAATCGGCAACGGGGTTAAATTCGTCATCTCGCGAATAATCCGCGGCATAATGCCGGGCATTACTTCAATCGCGTCCGGCAAGCTTTGCTCGACCGCTTTGATTCCTTTAACCACCGCGTTGCGATCAATTAGAAACATGCGCTGAATCGCCATCAGATTCATATCCTTGGCAAATCGGATCAAGTTGCTTCGCGTCGAAATGATACCTGTCGGCCGTACATGCTCCACCACATAGGAAAGGCCGGTTCGGTCCGCCGCAATGCCTTCTAAGAACTCCATATGAAGAAAGACCTGTTTGCCGGAATTTCTTACCCGTTCGACCAAGTCCTTCACATTGAAGATGGTACCTGTCAACAAAAAGATGATATTCGCCTGCGACTCCAGCGCCAGATCCAGAAGTTCCGTTTTTTGCACGGCGGCGATCGTCTGATGATCGACTAAATCTACAATCGGATACATGGCTATCCCTCCAAGCTTTGGTAAGTCGATTATATCACGCGATGCTTAGAGATAAATGATGTCTTTGATGCTTGACAGAATATGATCGGGCGGATACGGACTGGCCACCGCCGCTTCCCTTGTTCCTACTCCGGTCAGAACAAGCACAGACTGCATGCCGGTATTGTAGGCCATCTTAATATCCGTATCGAGTCGATCCCCGACCATGACGCAGTCTCGGCAATCCAGCCCGATTTGCTCTACGGCTGCCATGGCCGAGATTGGTGACGGCTTGCCGATCACGATATCGATCGGCTTCCCTGTCGCCGACTCCAGAGCAGCGATGAACGTGCCCGTATCCGGCAGTTGGCCATCCTCAAGCGGGCATGTGCAGTCGGGGTTAGACGCGATAATAAAGGCTCCGCGTACGGCCGCTTGATATAAGCGGTTTAATTTATCGTAATTGAACTCCCTGTCCCAGGACAGCACGACGTAATCTGGAATTGATGTGTCATAGGCGTCAAGAGGGGTAATTCCATGCTCCCGGAGTTCCTCTTTAATGGGCTCCTCGCCGATCACGTACACCTTTTCCCCCGTCTTCAACCGTTTTTGCAAATAACGGGCTACGATGAGCGAAGAGTTCAGAATCTCTCTTAAATCGGTCGGAATCCCCATTTTGGTCAATTTTTGAACATAGGATTGTCTGGTCGCAATGGGCTTGTTGGATAAAAAAACAACCTTATCCCCCCTCTCCTTCAGCGTTTGAATCGCTTCGGCCGCTCCTTCGATCAACCGATCACCCAAATATACGGTACCATCCAAATCAAAAATATAGCCTCTCATGCTGCCCTCCCTCCAAGTCTAAGCTTGACCGGCCGCGGATAAACAAAAAACCCTTAGCCGCTATATGCGCACTCTCCCTGGGGAGAAGATGCGAATACGGGTAAGGGTTGATCTCTTAGTCTCCGCCTAACCGACTCGTTCGTTATGAATGAAGTATATCGAGGAGCAAGGTCGATTGTAAATTCTTTTATAAAAAGAGAACTTATTCCAGAAGCAATGCTATTTTGTCCGCCAGACGCTGCTTGGCCTCCGGCGTCACATGTGGCTCCATGGCCGGGTTATTCAGGTGCGCCAGAAAATCTTCCATATGCTTCGCCGCCTGTGCAATGGCGCCATTGGCGGCATGATGTTCGGCCTGCTCGAGCCGGTTCGTCAGCTGCACAGCCAACGGACCTGCAAGCTCCCCGGAAGCGATGAACTGTTCGAGAAGCGCCCGGACGACAGCCAGGTTTACCTCCGTCCGAACCGCGATTTCGGCGCTAGGCTCCGAAGCGGCCCCCCTCTCGTCCTTGGCGACGATATGAAACCGGTATTCGGTATCCGGCTTGAGCCCTTCCACTGTGTAGTAGAATTGCGAATCAGATGCATAAACCGAGTCCGTCACCGTTGCATGCCATTGCCCGTCCTTGTAGACATCGTACTGGATGCGCACGCCGTCTTCCGCCGGGGCTTTGCTCCAAGCGAGATCGATGGACGTATCCGTCACGCCTGCCGCCCGCACATTCGCGGGCGGGGATAGGACGGCTCCTGTCGTAAAGCTCCAGACGTCCGACAAGACGTGGCCGCCGTACGGATCTCTGACCTCCGCGTACCAGGAATAACGCTGCCGGCCTTCGAGTCCGCTCCAGGCCACCTCCGCCGTCCCGCCGCTCTCGACATTCCGGGCCGAGCCGATCTCCGTCCCGGTATACAATCTCGCTTCCATATAATCAGTGGCGACCCGCTTCAGCCGCGGCGTGAGCTCCATCGCGAGCGTCAGCTCGTCTTTGTCCGGGTATTCTGCCGGGTCGTAATAATTGTAATCATCCTTGTACGGCGAATACGTATTGACGTAGATCGCTCCGCTGTCCGAATCGATATGCAGCAGCTTCATATAACCCATGCCGCCCTCTTCGAAGTCCTGGTAATCGTTCAGCATCTGGTAAACTTTCCGGTCGGGAGCTCCGTCGCCGTCATCGTCCACTTCATCGGTCAGCAGCGCGCTTCCCGTGTAATGACCGCTCAATACAGCCAGCACGTTTGGATTCTTGAGCACGACCTCCCGGTACACTTCGTTGCCGATACCCGACCTGACGCCGCTTGGCAGCAAGTAATCATGCAGGGCGATGATGGCGATCCGGTCCGGGTGCTTCGCCAGCGCTTCGTTCATCCAGGCCATGTCGTCAGCGTCGACGCCCCATCCCATATACAAGAAGATAAAATCATTGCCGTTCGCCGATATCAAGTCGTAATGGCCGCGGTTGTCCTTATACGATTCCGCATAATGCGGCTCGCCGATAAAGCGAGGCTCGCCGAAATATTTCGAATAAGTCGTATAGTCGCTGTCCGTCGTTCCGACGTCGTGGTTGCCCGCGAGCACGCCATACGGTATGCCTGCATCCTCCAGCACTTTCATGTACCGGTCCCCAGCTTCCCACTGATAGATCGCCGTCGGCTCATTCACAATGTCGCCGGTATGGATCACATAGCGGATGTTCATCTCCTCCGCCCGTTCCTTGATCCAATTCACCTGCGATTCGTAAATATGCGGATACAGCTCGGAATAAAATTGCGTATCCGACATCCAAACGAGCGTGTAATCGTAATCGCCGCGCGCAGGAATCTGATCCTGGACGATGACGTTCACCTTGCGGTCGCGCACATAATCCGCCGCGTTCACATGACCCCTCAGCACGAAATCTTCTTCGGACGACGGCACAAAATCGTCGATAGCGGTCCAGCGCTCCGTGCGATGATTCCACGCGTACAGTGTTACTTTCCTGCCGGCCAGCGACTTGCCCTCCCAACGCAACTGGACGGTATCGCTTTCGCGGATGTCGCGGTCGAACACGACCTCCATCCGCACATAAGGGAAGCTTGTCGTCGAATCGACCGTGACATAGTTGTCGTCCGAAGCCGACAACCGATCGAGCTCCTCGCCGCCGACGGTCGTCTCGCCGCCCGGAACGCTCACCGGCGGCGGCTCCCATGCCGCAGCGTTCGTGTAGAAGCTTACCCGCTCCCGATCAGTCGCGTCGTATTTGTCTCCCTCATAGAAGGTTACGTCGAGCGAGTCGCCCATCGGATCGCTGACACGAACCTGCAGCTTCGCGTTAGCGGAAACGTTGTCCATGCCATCCGGCGGGGAAACGACTTCCGGAGCGTCCGGCGTCTCCTCAGGGATCCGGAACGTGACGGTTCGCTCACTCCGATTGCCGGCGCGATCCGTTGCTTCTAGCGTCAGCACATGTTCGCCCGCGCTCAGTTCCGTCGAAGAGATGCGGTACGGCAGCTCGATGTCCTTGCCATCCAGGCGGGCGCGCATGCCGGCGACTCCCGACACGGTATCCGAAGCCGATGCATCGATAACGAACGCGCCTCGGTATAACTTGCCCTCCTCCACTTCCGTCTGCAGAACAGGACCCGTATTGTCCACCAGAATCCGGGCTTTCGCTTCGGAACCGTCCGGAGCCAGCACCCCGATCATATGTTCTCCGTCCGCAGCGTCGGCCGTATCCCAGCGGTAGACGAGCGACCGCAGCTTACTCTGCGGAATGTCGAACGTGAAGTAGACCACGGGAAGGAAACGTCCATTGTCTCCCACATCGATCAATTGTTCGGGATCCGCATATTCCGCCGGCCTGATGACCGTCCCGTCCGACAGGATGAGACGCACGTCGCGAACGTCGTAATCGTCCAGGTTCGTCTCCGGGTCGTCTTCGAAATACGGCCTTTCGCTCGACCCCGCGCGCAGCGCAATGACATTCTCTCCTTCCCGCAGTTTGGCCGCGTCGATAGGTGCAATCACCGAGTCGAAATTGTTGACGGCCTGGTCGGCCATATACAGAATTTCTTTATCGGTGGTGATGGCATTTTTGGCATTCATGCCCTGGGCCTCGAAGACGAAATACGCCGAAGATTCAAGACCCCGATACGTATCTGTCACTTTGTCGCCGTCGATGAGCAGCCGAAGTTCGTCCGCATCATGGCGGTCGGAAGACGCTTGGATTGTCGTCTCGCCGCGGACCGTTCCGCCGTCTAGCACATTGAGGCGGGGGTCGCTCGAATCGGACGCGAGCTGCAGGGCGAACCGTTCGCTCGTCGTCGTATGGATCCCGTCCGTCGCGACGAAATAGTAATCAAGCCGGCTTTGACCGAGCAGTTCCAGAAACCCGACATGATATCGGTATTTGAAATCGGTCTTGTCAAACGTCAGGTTGGCCGTTTGGTATTCGGTGCCATCTTCGGTTTTGTAAAAGAACGTCACCGTCTTCACCAGGCTGTCATCCCGCACCTCCGCGACCAGGTCGACGCCTTGCGCCGGATCGACTTCCGCATTCGTCAGATTGACAATGACCGGTGCCGAACCGTCTTCGATATGGATCGGCTGCTCTGGAACTTGCCCGGCTTCCACCACTCCCGGGGTGGCGGGGTCCGTTCCTCCGCCGATCAGCGCCATCCGGTAGCTGCCATCCTCGGGGTACCGATAGAAAATGCCTTTGTCCGGTTCGGTGATTTCCGTCCCTTCATTGTAAAAAGCCGAAACCAGCTCATGCCCGGCGTTCGTCTGGAACACGACTTCCCGCATCCGGGTGTTGGCCATGCCCCCGGAATGAATCCGCACGAGGTCGCGGCCTTCGACCAGTTCGGTTCCGTAATGCGCGTTAAAATCGGCTGCCGTCTTCTCCGTATTGTACGCATTGATGATCCACATGACGAGCGTGCCAGACGGCGGAACGACGACATCTTCCGGTGCGAAGGACCAGATCGTGGCGCTTTCCAGATACCGGTACAATATTTTATAGTCCTTAACGTTAACTGCCCGATCCGTATTGTTATACACTTCGATAAATTCGTACCCGTCCGCATCATTCACATTGGTCGTGTCCGGTACGAGCTCCGTGATCAGAAACGGGGGAATTGCCGCCCCACCGCTCTCCGCATGCGCCATCCCGCCTCCTCCCGGCGGCACTCCCAAAGATGCGAACAGGCAAACGATCAATATAATCGCCAGGCTTTTCAACCGTTTATCGATATCCATGATAACCTCCTTTTTGTGAATGGCAACAACAAGGTGGTATTGTATAATAATAGGGGAGCATAGCCGAATCAGCTGGCGTTATAACGGTCGAACGCCGCTTGATAGATCTCCAGGTATTGATCCATTCCCATGTCTTTAACCGTCTCGACATACTTATCCCACTCGGAGAACGGCGTCGAACCGTTGATGAACTTGGCTTCCATTTCCGTAATATAGGTTTCGATGTCAGAGCCGGTCGTGCTCATAAACTCCGTTTCCTCTTGGGTGTAGTTAAAGTTGTACCAGAGCTCCTTCAACTGGTGCTGTTTTGCCTTCTCGCCGGCCTCAACGGCTTCCGGCAGTGATTCGGAGCCTTTGAACCATTTGATGTTCACGTAGCCCGGATAACTGCCCCCCATATAGCTGACGTATTTGGTCAGCGCCTGATCCATTGTAAGACCGTCCGGATTATTTTTGATGTGGTCCATAAACTCCAGCGTGCCGTCCGATTTGACCGTATAGGATTCTCCTTCCTTGCCCATAAAGAAGAGCGTTGCGCCCTCCTCGCCGAAGAAGTAGTCCATCCAGCGGACGCTCGCTGCCGGATTCGGATTTTTATCCGTAATCACAAAAGCCCCCGGCCAAACCATCGGCACTTTGAAATGCGTGTACAGTTGATCGCCGTGCGTCCCCTTCAATGCGCCCAATCCAATGTAGTTTTCGCCGTCAAACTGCGTGACCGGGCTCGGATTGATCGTCGAGGCGAGCTGCATATTCGCCCCTTTGGCGTACAACATTTTGCTGTCCTGCGTGAAGATATCAGGATCGATCAAGCCCTCGCTGTATAGCTTGTGAACAAATTCCAGCACTTCTTTGAAGTTCTGGCTGGTGCGGAAGAAACGCAGTTCGTTCGTTGCCGGATCTACGTCCACATACTTATGGCCGAGCCCGCGAGTTCCAACACCCCATGCGCCTTTAATCTGGTCAATTAACGAGCCGATGCTCGTTCCGCTGTACGGGATCTCATCGGCTTTTCCGTTCCCGTTCAAATCGGTTTTCTTGACCGCCGTCAGAAAGTTGTAATATTCCTCGATGGTTTGCGGTTCCTTCATGCCCAACTGATCCAGCCAGTCTTTCTTGATCCACAGCGGCGCGCCGATCAGCATCGACAGGAATTCCGGATCGTAAAATGACGGCATGGAATAGATGTGGCCGTCGGGCATCGTCAACGCCTTGCGAAGCGCCGGATATTTCTCCATTAATGCCGTCAGATTCGGCGCATATTGTTCGAGCAGCTCATCCAGCCGGACGAATATGCCTTCCGCTCCGTACCGCATCAGATCGCTCGCGGGCACCCGGGCGGTAAAGAACGCATCCGGATAATCGCCGTTGGCGAGCGCCAGATTTCGCTTCTCCGTTAGAGCGTCGAACGGCACAAATTGAAAATTGATTTTCATGTTCGACATCTTTTCCATTTCCTGATAGACGAGCCGCTCTTCGAACGGAGTATTGCCATTTGTCGCCGAAAGCCCCGTAAAAAAAGTCAGCTCAAGCGGTTCCTTCATAATCGGCATTCCCGTCGGATTCAAGTTTTCGCTTGCCTCTGCCTCTTTTTTCTGCGAGCTTCCCTGCTCTTTTCCATCCCCTTGCGTGCATCCTGTGATCAAGCTTGCCGCAATGAAGAGCGAGAGCACACCCCTCGCCCATTTTCTGTGGAACTTCTTCATTGAATCCCCTCCTTAACACGTTCTAAATTGCTTAAAGAGGCGATTACCCCTTTATAGCTCCTATCATGACGCCTTTTACAAAATATTTTTGCAATAACGGGTACAGAAGGAGAATAGGTAAATTGGCCACGACAATGATTGCATACTTGACGGCTTCCTCGTTGAGAAGTGTCTGGTTATGCGAGCTATCGGCGGCATTAACCATCTCTTCCATCTGCCCTTGAATCAAAATCTCCCGCATAAACAGCTGCAGCGGATACAGTTCCCGATCGGTCAAATAAATAAGGGCGCTGAAGTAAGCGTTCCAATGTCCTACGGCATAGAACAACACCATGACCGCCAAAATCGGTCCGGACAACGGCAGAACGATTTTTGTAAGCGTTCGGAAATCCGAACTGCCGTCAATGGCGGCAGCCTCCAATATTTCTCCGGGTATGCTCGATTGATAATAGGTGCGCATCACGAGAATGTTGTAGACGGACACCGCATTCGGCAGGATGAGCGCCCACATCGTATTGGTCAGCCCGAGGTCGCGAACAACCATATAAGTGGGGATCAGTCCTCCGCTGAAGAACATGGTAAAGACAATCGCGGCCATGATCACGTTGCGTCCTTTAAAGCTCGGCAAGGACAACGGATACGCAGCCATCACCGTCATGACAACGTTGACGGCCGTACCGACGGTTGTGTAAATCATCGTGTTGGTATATCCCGTGAGGATGTCCGAATTGCTAAACACTCTTTCATACCCGTAGAAGGTGATGTCCACTGGCCACAGCCACATATTCCCGGAAAGCACGGCCGAAGGATTGCTGATCGAGGCGCTTAACACAAAGATCAGTGGGTACACCACGACCGCACAGACAAGAACCAAGATCACGCCGTTGACGACATCGAATAAACTGACATTGCGAATTCTCATCCCTCTCGCCTCCCTACCACAAGCTTGCCTGGTTCAACTTGCGGACGATCCGGTTGACCGTTAGCAGCAAGATAAAGTTTACAATGGAATTAAACAGTCCTACAGCTGCGGAAAAACTATACTGCGAACCGAGAATCCCGCTTCGGTATACATAGGTTGAGAACACATCCGACACTTCACGATTCAACGAATTTTGCAAGAGATACACTTTTTCGAACCCGACGCTCATGAGCGATCCGATATTCAGAATGAGCAAAATCATGATCGTCGGACGGATACCGGGCAGATTAATATGCCAAATCCGCCGCAGGCGGGAAGCGCCGTCCACGCGAGCCGCCTCGTGCAAATGCGGATCGATGCCCGTCAATGCCGCGAGGTAAATGATGGAGCTCCAGCCCATCTGCTGCCAAACGCCAGAGAAAATATAGATGGACTTGAACCACCCCGGCTCGGTCATGAAATAAATTGGTTCCCCGCCAAAAAGCGTAATGAATTTGTTCACAAACCCTGTTGCTGGTGACAGGAAAATAATGATCATACCGACGAGAACGACGGTGGAAAGAAAATGAGGCGCGTATGTTACCGTTTGCACAAATCTCTTAAAACGATTGCTTCGCACCTCATTCACCAGCAATGCCAGCAAAATCGGGATCGGAAACCCGACCGCCAGTTCATAGAAACTGATGCTAATCGTATTCCACAGCAATCTTTCGAAAAAGAAACTTTCAAAGAATCGTTCGAAATGTTTCCAATCGACCCAGGGACTGCCCCAAATGCCCCGCGAGCCGATAAAATCTTTAAAAGCAATCTGCACTCCGTACATGGGTAAATATTGGAAAACAATGAAATAAACCAGAACCGGAGCAATTAATAGATACAGTTGCCAGTGGCTTTTAACCGCCTTAAGAAAACCGCCAAAAACGAGCGATCCTCTCGGTAACCCTCTTCTCCTCAAAGGCAAATTTGTCTGTTCCATTCTGTTCCCCCTTTAACTTTCCGCTATTTATCAGCGGTTTGTTAACGCCGATTCGGCGTAATATGACGGCCCTACGAATCTCTTGGGAACAAAAAAAGATGAGAACCGAGTCAATACTGCACACTCCAAGGTCTCACCTTGTGTGCAGGCACGCCATTGATTCGGACTTCTCATCTTCTCCAGTCCATTAGATATTCGATTGCTTGTTAAATAAATTAAATCATGAAAGCGCTTAAATGTCAATATATAGATAATGTCACTTTGGTACAGGAAGCAATGACATTGAGCACACAAAGGTACTGGTCGTAGAAAAAATTATGGATGGGTATAAAGCAAAAGGAGCACAGGGACTTGCTCATCCAAATCAAGGAAGAAAACTGGCCCATGCATGAAGCGAAGAGATCGAGAACCGGGCAGCAGCTCTTAACACTGTCAAGCCCATTTTCCATTTAGGTAAGGCAATGGCGGATCTGAATATGGAACATATTAAAGCCATTCCCCCTCAAACTAAGGGCCCGTATGGATCGCCTTTGGAAAACGTTCCAGGACCGTCTAGTCATCGAGCTTCGTCTGCTCGGCATGACAACGAAAAAAGCAGCCAACGAAGCGCTGCCTAAGTTGATCCAAATACATGGAAGTTTCCCCACCGATAATTGGAAAAGAGAACATATAGAATGCCTATGTTGTTGTCCACTGTTGGAGGACACAACCAAGCGAAGGTGCGGGAGATATCCCCATGGGATCAACATCATGCTGTGAAAACAGAAGCCGGCGTTTGGAGGACATTCGCATGGATGCCATGTTCGGATGACAGCTGCGAAATCGACTTATCCTCCTTCAGAATTCCCAGTACGATTAGTGCTTTTTGTTCGAATGTAAACTTCCGTCTCATCGTTGCCATACAACTAAGAAACTCCTTTTTTGCTGTCTAAATTTCTTAGACCAGCATAGCAGGTTAGTCCACCTAATTCGCTACCTCGAGATGCCTCGGGCAGATCGAGGGGGCGAAATGCCGACCCGATGCGTGAATACGGTGTTCTGTATAGTTGATGTCCTCATCGAATAAACGTTCAGATATCTATTGCCATTACTTTAGATTTAATATTTCACCATCAGGTTCAAATAAATTGATCTCTTCGTTTAAGGTCTTCTTCATCTTTATTCCGCACTTATCGCTACAGAGTACAAATATTCCATCTTGCCCTTGTTTCTTTGCTTCAGAATCTTCCGCGACCACAATCATTGGTACACTTGTATTTCTGGTAGTTAAAAAAATGGATTTGATTGTGCATCTTTTGAACTTTTGCTTTTATTATTTCCATTACATCAATTTCAAATAACGTTCTTGTATTCACGAACTCTCTCCACCTTAAGGGACGCCAGTCCCGGCCGCGATGCGGTTAGGTGGTGCAGGGTTGTCTGCTGAACTTACTTCTATCCCTATTGCATCTGCTGACCAAGGAGCGTCAGCTCCGCAGCGGAATACGGTGTTAGCGGGGTGTGTCAATAATTTTGTGTAAACTCATTTATAGAGACTCCCCCATGGGGGAGATTGCCCTTACGGCAGATGTTGGCCGATGCGTTCGGGGAAGAAGACCGAGAACTGCAACAGCATTTGGCCCCAGTTCTGGACACGGCCTGTCCATTTGCGGGTGACATCCATGGTGACCAGATACAGCATCTTTAGCAGCGCCTCGTCC
>NZ_JAIOGQ010000002.1 GCF_019904135.1 Paenibacillus caui
TACTTTCGTCGATACGCTTCTACGCACAGATTTCGCCGTACGCAGGTATCCAAGCTACACGGGGGCTTGGCCCCTCCCGTGACCGGACTTTCACCGGCTAGAAGATGCGTGCCTCTGGGCACGCCAAACAAAAAAGCCGAGCTTTCGCTCGGGCCTTCGGTTCAGTGATTATTTACTCTTGCTTCGAGATCAAACAGTCTGACCTATAGATCGCGGATATCCTGCTTGAGTGCGTCGGTATCTTCGGAAGGACCGTACAGGCCGAATGTCTTTTGGTTACTCCTTCGTTTAGCTTTAGCTCAGCAACAGCCCAATCTATTTTCGAGTGAACACTATCGAGATGCTTATCGACTTTCGCTAACCCTTCTTTCATTTTTTCACGCATGGATCGAAGTTCTTCTATCAAAGCCGACCACTCCTTAAAGTAAGGAATAGTCGGCTTTTTCAGCAATCGAAGGGCTTAGCGTATATTTTCGTTAAAATGTTGGCGGCACCCCTACCATGCGAAAGCGGTTAGGTTCACCCAATGCACTAAATGTCGTGATTTCCATCATTCGGATGTTCCTTTGTGATTCATATTTTGTATTCCGAATATACCATAAGGGGAATATTCCTGTAAAGGCATATTAATTCCTTTACTTGTCTATATTTTCACTCCGAACCCAAACAAAACAGGCCCATTAACCTGGCCTGTTTTGTTTCTAATCCAAACGTATAAGTTCAAGTGTTGCGGGACCCGTAATTAACTACGTCCTGCTTCGCTGCTCAGCTGCCGCTTCAAAGCCTGAATCGCGCCTATATGCAGTCCTTCATGGAAAATAGTTCTGATAAGTACCTGCTCGGTGGTATGCATCCCCATTTCTGCTGGCGCAAATTCCTCCTCCATACGATCCTGATACTTCTCCTGAATGATGCGGGGCTGCTGTTGCAGCATCGGAATGAGCTGGGAAAATGTCGGTGTTTCATCAGTGAACCGGGAAGGGCTGGAACCATAACCAAACCACTCATTGAATGCCATAGGATTTGGCATCTCCTCTTTCGTGAGTGCCCGGATCCATAAGTATTGATCCACATAAACATGACCGAGATTCCACCGAATATTATTATTAAATCCTTTAGGTATAATCTCGGCCTCTTCCTCAGATACCCCTTCAACCATTTCAAGCAGCTCGCCCCGGTATGTACGTAATTGCTCAAACAAAACTTCATGCCTTCTTTTCATACAGGCACCTCCCATAATAAAAAACAACTTTAACCTGCCTGAGCTTCCTCATATGTTTCAAAGAAATCGCTTCCGTCAGAATCAAAAAGACAAAAAAATGCGCTGAATCACACAGCGCCTTAAGCACCCTTTTTAGAATTAATACCAAATGGTTGTCGCTATTATAGAGGCGTCACTATTGGCAATCAAATGTTTTCCCTGCGCTTGCGCTTTGCGAGGGTCTAAGTCATAAACCATCGGCGTGTAGCAAGATGTTTGTCCTATATTCACTACACCATTTCCGCCAGTGCTGCTGCATGTGAAGGCTTTGCCATCTGTGCTTCGTACGATTCTGGCATCCAATTCATTATTGTATATGGCCGGGCGAGTCAGCGTAACCTTGGCCCATGCCGTCTTACACGTAGTGCTGTATTTCAATTCTACATAGGAAACGGAATCAATCCATACTTTATCTTTCGTGACGGCACTACTGGCACAGCTGTTGTAGTAAGGACTCTTTCCATCATAATAATGAGTTTCTGCGAACACCTGTCTATTCGTTAATCCGAACACATCCAACATGATTGAAAAAGCTATTGCAAGGAGACCAATCCGCCAAAGATTTTTCTTCAAAACATTCACCCTTTCTTATGATTTAATAACGGGCAGTTTTTCCGTAGCCATTAGGATAGATAACACCTTCGGCATCAGCCGTATATCCCCAGGTGGGCGTTTCATCAAACACCATACCTGTATACGTGCTCGTTTGCCCTGTTTGAATCGGTCCATTTCCGCTGTTAGAGTCAACAGACTTTTGAAATACTCCATTTTTGTACTTATTTACAACAGCGTAAGCATAGATCCCTCCGTCAACAGCAGGTGCAGGACTATTCAACACAAGTTTAGCCCATGCTGCATGACATTGGTTACTGTATCTTAAATAGATCGTACCGACTCTTACCCCGTTCTTGTAAACCCCGGCAGATTTCGCATTAAAGGCATCAGAATCGCAGTTAGTGCTTCCCCCATAAACCTTGGTTGTTGTTGGATTCTTCCCATCATAATAATAGCTTAAATCAGAGATAGCGAATGCGTTTGCTTGAAAACTAAACAGAACTAAGACAGCTATTGCAAGCGTACCTACTATTTTTAGATGACGGCACTTACGTAATATTAAATTTCCCATCTTGAATCACTCCCATTGGATTAATAACGATTGGTAGTCGCACTCGCAGCAATGGCACCAGTTGAAGTATAAATGTATGCGCTGGCCGAAGCTTTATACGGATCCTTATCATATAATTGCCCCGTATAACAGGAGGTTTGACCATTCATGACTGCCCCGTTGCCGCCGTCACCTTTATAACAACTTGTAAATGCTCTTCGAGTAGTACCATAAAAACCATCAAGATAGACATTAGCATAATTATCATATGGAGCAGCAGAATAAAGCTTAATGTAGCCCCAAGCCGTATGACAATAAGCACTTCCTTTTAGCTGTACATATCCAATTTGCACACCGCTTTTATAGATATATTTGGTTTCATAGGTGATTAGACTTTTATACGCACAACCTGTCGCAATAGGATCTGTAAAATCATATGATAAGGCATATGCTTTTTCTGTTGGTCCAACCGTAAATAACAGATTTAAGAAAAAAGTAACTAATAGACCTACATACAATCCCTTGGAAATCTTCTTGCCTATCATTTTTTTCATTTACAATCCCTCCTGGGCTACAAAGAAACTAAACATGATCCTATCCATTGCAACGAAAACAACACTATGATTTGATATACTTCAAAAATATCACTCCCTTAAGTGTAATAATATTCCAGAAATACCATAAAGCAAGTCGTGATAATTGTCAATATTTTATTTAAAATTTAAATCGAATGCGCTCGCCAACGAATACCATCCACCGTGAAACACTCTGCTGCTTTGCTCGCACGAATAGACCCGTGAGAGGATCACAGTTCAGCGAATATGTTATAATGGGACCACGAAAAAAATTTAGCCCTTAAGACAATGCTTATGAATGAAGAGGTACAGCCATATGTATAAAAAATGGGAAAGATTTGTCCGTGCCTGGACGGACTATCCGCTGCAGGAAGGAACCCTTATCGGACAGAGGTACAGAGTTATAGCGCAGATCGGCGTCGGCAGTTATGGAATCACTTACTACTGTCTTGATGAACGGGAACAGCGGAAGGTTGCAGTGAAACAGGCCAAACCTAGTAAAAAGAGAATCGGCCAAATCCTGTTGGCGCGGGAAAGAGAAATTATTGCCAAATTGGATCATCCGTTCATCCCGACTTATCGTGATTATATTCAGGAAGGTCGTTCATTGTGGCTGGTTACGGATTATGTGAAGGGACAAACGCTTGAAGATATGATTTTTGGTGAGGGACGAATCTTCCGAGAGCGCGATACAGTGGAATGGACGCTTCAACTTATGGACCGGGTGCAGCACGTTCATCATAAAGGGTTCGTCCATTTGGATCTTCGTATTCCTAACATCGTTATTAGTGAGGGGAATCTCTATCTCATCGATTTCGGCTTGGCCCAACCTATTGGCGACGGCCCGCCAGTTAAGCAAATACTAAAACAAACAGTCACTCACAGCTTAACATCCCGAAAGCCTGCGAATATTCAATCGGATTTGTTCGATATCGGGCATCTGATGCTGTTCATGCTTTATTCCAGTTTCACCCCCGAATCCGGAGTTATGGAGCGGCACTGGTCGGAAGAACTGAAGCTCTCCAAGCAGCTTAGACTCATCCTTCGCAGACTTTTTGGAGAGGATGAGCCTTATCAACACTGCTCTGACTTTGTCGCTGATTTACATGGCAGCCTCGCTTGGCTCGAATCTTAGCAAGGATTAGCTTGAATGGCTGCCATTCCTGTTTTTATAAAATTTATGTCCCTTATGCCCTCCATGATGACGGTAGTCCGAGGAAGAACCCCTTTTGAACATCGGCCTCGAACTGCTGGAATGGCTGTAGGAACGCTCTCTATGATGGGAGCTATAGTACTCTGCCCTTCCCCTTCTACCCCGGTCACTGCTCGAATACCGGCGATGGCCATATTCGCTTTTGGATTCCTCAATGGAATGAATCACTTTTCTCAATAGTTTCTTAAACATTTAGTTTCCTCCTCTGTATTCAGAAATAAATCTGGTTGTTCTATTCTATTCTGTAATTACCCAATGAGGTTCCAACCTAACATGCCTCGCACGATTGCGGGCCAACAAGCTGAACCTCCAAAGCCCCTTAGATTTATCCCGTTTTAATGTTTCCGTTGCCTCGCACGTCGACACTTAACGGTCCCGGCTAACAATATAATCCAATATATGCTTAAGAAAAGCAGTATTGCGGGGCACCTCTTTCAAAGCTTCCATGGCAAGACAGTAGTGTTCCCACATTTCTTTTCTGGCCCCTTCTTGACCAAGGATGGTTACAAAAGTTGAGTTGTTGTTTTGGACATCGTTGTAGGTGGGTTTACCGAGTAAGTGCTGATCCCCTTCCAAATCAAGCAAATCATCCTTAATCTGAAAGGCAATGCCCGCATGATAGGCGAATTTCTTCAAAGCCTCGATTTCCGGCGCCTTAACCTGAGCAAGAATGGCCGGCATAACTAAAGAAGCTTCAAAGGCAATTCCGGTTTTGTAAAAGCACATCATATTCAGTTGTTCCAGTGTAAGTGCTTTTCCCTTGGATTGCAAATCCATCGCCTGTCCCATACACATATCTTCAGCCTTTTGGGCCGAATATTGCATCAGGGAAAGCACGATTTTCGGATCGAACTGGTCAAGCGATGCTTGTTCTTGGATCGCTTTCTGGATCAGAAACAGACCGGTTAGTTCCGCCGTGGCGCTATTATGGACCTGATGCAGTGTTGGACGCCCTCTTCGGGTAGAAGCATTATCCTGGGATGGCAGATCATCGAAGATCAGGGAAGCGGTATGCATATATTCCAATGATCTCAGAAGAGGCGCGATGGCCGATGGATCTAATCCATATTCGTTTACGCCCATGACCCAAGTCAATATAGGCCGAATTCGTTTCCCGTCCCCCTGGAGACTGTAATTTGCAGCATCAATCAGCGACGCTTTTACCTGAGGAATCCCGTTATTTTTGGGAATCTCCAACAGATGGTTGATCTGATCGCGGACAGTTTTGATCGTACTCTGAAAATTCTCCTTTTCCTTCCGATCGTTTTTCAAATTGGTATTTATCTGGTCCCGAAGCAGTTTATCGAAGAAATCAACATCCTCTGCTTTTCGAACCATATTTTGAACGAGACGATTGAATTCTGGAGTTCCGGAAGCAAATATCTCCATGATTTCGTTGTATTTTTCTGAACCTATGCGTTTTTCACAACGTTTTAGACCGTTGATTGCCCGATCCAGTATCACCTCACAGCTCTTGGCATCGGAGTGATATACGTTATGGATCAAATGCGAGATGACCGTCCAATATAATTCAAAGGGGTTTATAAGATCCAAGCGCTGATTATGATATTTTAAATAATAGGTATAGGGCGTTACCGTACCGTCTCTCATATCGTCGAACATATCCGCAAAATCATCGGCCAGCTGATTGTAAATCCCGTAATAAAATGTCCGTTGTTCAAAGCCATCATCCACGGGAGCACTAATTACGGAACGGACGATCAACCTGGAAGAAGAGGATTTTAAAATGATCGGTATATAAAGCTCTTCGTTGGTGTAGTTAGCGTTAGATAGATCCTTGATACGGTCCGTGTGCTGGGAATGAAAAAACACATAGGACTGCTCAAAAAATCTTGTCCGTGTTTCCGGCCGCTGAACACTCTTCATATATTCAAAAGCATCCCGGAGCTCTGCATGTACGAATTGAATGAGTTCCGTTTTATTCCCGGCCCACTCGCTAAGCTCCGGTACTTCTCCACTGAGGAGCACGTCACGTATGATACGGGAATATTGTTCTTTCTCTTCAGCGGTTAAGACCTGGGAATCGAGAAGATCGTCAATAAAAGGATAGGTCAGACCATAGGAATAACCAAGCCTGATGGCTTCATCAAGTCTCCGTACACGTTCCGAAGGCGATATTCCACCCTCCATCTCTTCTATCACATGCAGAACAACCCCGACAATAATCTTGATCAGTTTGCGCTCGGATTGCTCGGCATCCATTTCTTTCGGAAAATGGACGGAGAAATTCTTAAGTTTGTCTATCACCCAAATCGCGGCGGTTTCTATACCTTCTTTCTGAGCCCACCTATAGAATCCGGCTAAACTCAAAAATTCGGGGCGGGCTCCCTGGTTTATTGCGGTGGAATGAAGCAGGTGATTTTTGATGTCGGCAACTACTTGCTGAATTCGGGTCTGCGTGCCGGAAGAATCAAGGGCTTTGCCCAAATCCCTCATGTAAATATAGGAAACGCTTCGATCCAGGTAATCATCCAATTTGCCTGTATAATTCAGCCACCTTATATATTTATGATAATCTCGAGAATCAGGTTTTCTCTTTCCCCACGAAAAAAAGGGTAGCCACGAATGGCGATGGATATGATTCCGTTTCCACATTTGGATATCTTTAGTCAGGGTAGGCACATAAGTCTTCTCCATAACCTCCTCATAAAGTGATGCAAAATACTGAGCTGCCTTCTGCTCAGCCAGACGATACCATGTATCGGCATGACCTGTAAATTCCTCATTCATACGATTCTTTACCTCTACTTCTGTTTTTGTTAAACATGTATGCGTTAGGGGAGAAAAAATTTCTCCATCGACGGAAATTGATTAGAATTTATGCTTCAGCAAATTCGTCGGATCATGTTCATATCTTAATACGGGAAAGAATCATTTTGGTTACCAAATCGTTATGAGGATAATGGAGCCAGTATTGCCAGGACTGGAGTTTTTGTACAATACCTTGGGCTTTCCAAGTAAGCTAGTCCGAAACCAAAACGCCTGCTTAGGCGCTTTTATCAGTTAATTGCAAGGTCGTAATGCAAGTGTTGTCTCCTTCAAACGTGGAAAATTCGGACTCAGCCGTTTTTCCATTGTAAGTAATTGTTATGCGGTACTTTTTGTTGCGCGGCAGCCACAGATCGATAAATCCGTTAGCTTTGGATTTCATTGTTTGTTCCAGTATCGTGTTTCCTTTCATATCTTCAATGCTTAAGTCAAACTCTTTTTCCGCCAATTCTCCACGGCAACCTGTTAAGCTGTGGGTGGCGCATGGGTGCGATTTCTCAACATAGGGCGCGATCGAAACAAAAAACTCGTTTTGGGGTAAGTCATAGGTTTGCGAGTTTGAGTCGCCATCGGTCACGATGAGTTCGTGAGATGTGATGGAAGCCGACTGAGTTTTTATGCTGCCTGCACTGTAATCCTCCACCAATTGCTTAATGTCTTGTGCTCCTTTTTCCTTGGACGTATTTCTTTCTATGCTTCCTGCAAAAAAATAAGCCCCTAACGCAATGGCCACCAATCCAATAGAAGCCAAGATTTTTCTTCTCATCTCATATTCATCCCCTTGTCAATTTCAATATGTTCTTTTCCGTCGTCAAATCTTTTCAACTGGGAATAATGTAACTGATAAATGTGTGGATACTATGAAGTTGAAAGATTCTCTTTCTTCAATACTTCTATGTAGATCGTACTCCGTCAGAGGTGCTTTCATCCTTGATCATGAATGAAAAAAATCCCCCTTTAACAAACATCCAATCTGATCTGCATGTTTAGCGAAGGGGGATCCTATTGTTTTCTCTTAGCTTGCTTATTTATTTTCTCTGAGTGGCACGCCAGATCATCGTTACCGCTTCTGCTCGTGTAGCACGAGATTTCGGTTTCACCGTGTTGTCCGGATAACCGTTTATTAATCCATACTCTGCTGCAGCAGCGACAGCCTTCTGTGCCCATGCGGCAATGCTGTCCTGGTCGGCAAAGGTTAAATGGGATGGCGCATCGTCCAATTGCAAGGCATTAGCCGTCATGACCGCCATTTGCTCGCGCGTAATAGCGTCGTCGGGAGCAAAGGTATTCGGATCGTATCCTTGAACCATCCCGTACGAATACGCCGTGGAAATGGCTTGCTCCGCCCAATGACCAGCCGTATCGCTGAATGTCTTGCTTCCTTTATTGGTGAGGCCCAGCGCTCGAACCAGCATCGCAGCGAATTCTGCTCGGCTGATTGTAAGGTCGGGCTTGAAGCTGCCGTCCGGATAACCGTTCACAGCGCCTTTTGCTGCAAGACTCTCAATGTTCTTTTGCGCCCAGTGACCTTTTATGTCCATAAAATGAACGCCATTGTCCTCTTTCACTATGGGTCTCTCTATTATCGCAAATTTGGCGAAGCGGTCGGTAGTGCCGCTTACCGTGCCCTTACTCCAGTCTACAGCGGCGTTGTCCAGTTCGACCCATTCATTCGTATCTTCGTCAAATCGGCAGAGCCTGAGTTCATTGTTTTCTGCTTGGACGGAAGCCTTGTCAAATTGCAGGCTGATGGTTACGTCTTTGTCGAAGTTCCCTGCTAAATCTTTCTTAAACTCAATGACTTTGCTAACCAATCGTTCTCCTTCGGATAAAGGAAGGGCATCCGGGCGGGTGATTTCGGCAATGGTTAAATAAAACGGGCGGTTCAATGCTCTGGCAGGGATGGTGATTTGCCCCCCATCAAAAGCAATCGTTCTTCCCTCAATCCCCACCAGGAACGTGTTGTTCGGCAGCGGATTTTCACCTTTATCGCTTGAACCGTCTGATCCGTCTGCATCACCCGGCCGCTGGATGGTCAGACGGAAACGGCTGGAGGTCGCAGTGTTCTCATTGCCTGCCTGATCAAGGGCCCGAACGTGCAAATACCAGTCTCCGTCGGCTCCACTTTTTGTAAGCGTTGAACCGCTTGTAAATGGAATCCAGCCTCCAGCAGGCGCAGACGGATCGGTTGTCCATACATACTGCAGCGAGGAGGCGTCCGTGCTGCTTCCCTCATCAGTGACCGTCACCATTGGCGCTGCCGATGCAGTCTGTATTTCGCTACCATTCGGACGAAAAAGGATCACTGGCGGCGTAATGTCGAGCTTCACTGTGAGCTCCATAGAGAGTGTATTTCCCGCCTTGTCCGATGCCTGAAACAGGATCGTATGAATGCCTTCGTCCGATATGTCGATCGGGGTCCTGTTCCCGTAAGCTTGTGCAGCGCCTCCATTGAGCGTGTAGGTGAAATCGGCAAGCTCACTGACTCCCGTTTTTGCGTAGACGCTCACGGTAACGCTCTCATTTGTCCATTCGCCGCTCCCATAATCCCTTCCGTCCGCTTTCACGAGCGTCGGCGTGAGAGTTATTCCAGCCATGCTGATATTGACTGTACGGCTTTCAACCGATTCATTACCCGCTGCATCGACGGCCTTGAACGTGAGCCGATGAACGCCGTCATCACGCAGGACAATATCCGATAGATAAGGGCTCCACGTCGCTCCGCTATCAAGCGAATATGTGAGCGAAGTCACGCTGCTCTCATCTGTCGCTTCTACGCTCACACGGACACTCTGGTTGGTCCATTCACCATCAACATACGCATTTCCGTCCGCTTCGGTCATCGTAATCGCGATCGATGGCGGCGTTTTGTCCGAATGAGGGATCCATTCAACCATTCGATCCGTGAAGCTGAGCAGCGCATTGTTAGCCTGGTCGAAAATATTTCCGGATTGCATATCGTAAGACAGGAGCACTTGCCCGCCTTGTTCAAAAGTTTTGTCAATCGTAAAGACCAGGTCCTTCGTTCCTGTCCCGTCGACTCGGGTAACCGTTACGGCCTTCCCGTCTGCAATAATCGCGATCCCCCCGGCATTCGCCAGGCTGACTTCTTCATCGAATGTCACGATGATTTGGTCCGGATGCTCGCTTTCGATCTTCGCGCCCACGACAGTCGGCGGAGCTGCGTCCCATCCGAGGTTGGCTGCGATTCCTTGCAGGACGGGATAAGTTTTCCCTTCTTGCAAGACCCAGGTTTCGCCGAAATCCCAAACGGCACCGTAAGCAGCGCGCTGCTTCATTTCCGAAGTGGCTCGCGGTTCGCCTTTGCCGGAGTCGGATTGGCCGGCTGTTTCCTTGTTATAAAAGCTCGCGGATGGCGTGTCGAAATCCCGTCCTACCAGCCCTCCGACATCGCCGCTCCCCCTGACCCCGCCGACGGCATAAGTATTGTCGATCGTGCTGACATTCCGTCCTACAAGTCCGCCAACCTCGTAACGGCCGCGGACTGAACCGGTAGCGTACGCATTATTCACCATACCGGTCATCTCATTTTTCCCCATTAATCCGCCTACGAAATCCATACCGGTAATACTGCCGGCGGCGTAGGACTGGCTGACTTGGCTGCCAAAATCATTCAGCCCCACCAACCCGCCGATGTTGTAATAACTGCCGCCCACGCTGCCGGTTGCATAAGCGCTGCGCACTGTACCCGCATTAGAGCCGACCAGACCGCCGACGTTAGAGTTCCCGCTCACGCTGCCCGTGGCGTATACAGCTTCAGTGACACTGCCCGTACTGTTCCATCCGACCAGACCGCCAACACCGTTATTCCCATTGACACCGCTGCCCGAGCCGGAACTGCTGATTGTGCCGGAGTTGTACCCGACCAATCCTCCGGCGTTGTCTGTTCCGGTAACGCGTCCTGTCACATATGCATTTTCTATTCGTCCGCCCAGCCCGTTCTCTCCCGACAGCATGCCTGTCCGAGATCCGCCGGTAACGCTTCCGTCCTTCAAATGAAGATCGTGTACATCTCCGCCGGAAATATGGCTGAACATGCCGATATTGGCTCTATTGCTCCTGTTGATATAAAGCCCCGTAATCGTATGGCCCTGGCCGTCCAGTGTGCCCGAGAAGGATTCGCCTTCTAGGCCGCTCCCGATAGGCTCAAAGCCTAAACCGTCGCTTAGGCTTGTCGCCCACAGATCTGATCGGGCATCGTCATGGAGGTCGGCTCCTAAATCAATGTCCTGCGCCAGCGTATAATTCATCGTCAGATCCATTGCGATCAATTGCAGCTGATGCGCGTTACGGATGGTACTGGACCATTCCGACCGCAGGAAAGGACGAGTCGAACCATCTAACATATACCAGACATTCGCGAAATCAAAGCCGGAATAACTCGGTTGGCTTAGCGCCTGTGCAGTTGTGAGGCCGCTGCCGTCGTCACAAAAAACTCCATATACGTCGGCCCCGCACATCTTATCCTGTCCGGTCGTTTCCTTGTCCCAATAAATGTTTTCCGGATCCGCACCGCTATTAGTCCCGATAAACCCGCCGACGTAGCTCTTCCCGCTTACGGCGCCGGTGGCATAGGAGCTTGTGATCGGACCAAAGTCAACCGTCTGGCCGATGAGTCCGCCAACCGCCGCCTGTCCGCTTACGGCACCCGTGGCGTAAGTGTTGTACACGCTGCCGGCAAGCTTGATGCCGATCAACCCGCCCACATTTTGGTTGCCGCTAACGTGGCCGGTGGCGTAGGACTGGCTGATCTCTCCGGCTTCACTGTTCCCTGCCAGGCCACCGACGAAATCCTTACCGCTGACATCGCCTGTGGCGTAAGAGAACTCAATGCCTCCGTCGTTGCGTCCCACCAATCCTCCAACTTCGTTGCTTCCGCGGACATTACCGGTGGCGTGGGCGTTAATTATTTTGCCTTCGATGTAGTTATATCCTACCAGCCCAGCTGCATAGCCGTCACCGTTTATGCTCGCGGTGCTGTATGACCGCTCGACGGTGCCTTTGTTAAACCCGGCAAGACTTCCCGTGGCAAAGCCTCTGCCGGTGACTGATCCTCCCTCAAGGCCGACATTTCGGACCACGCCAGCTTCGCCGATCTGTCCGAACAGACCGATGCTATAGGAAACATCCGCAAGATGAATGGTCAAACCGCGGATGACATGTCCCTGACCGTCGAAGACGCCGGTGAACGCGCTGCCCCCGCCATTCGGACTAAAGCTGCCGATCGGCTCAAAGCCTCCGCCATTGTTCCAAGCCGCGGTTTCCGACGCGTCGATGTCCGCCCCGAGCTGATAATGCGCGTCCAGATCATTGCGGACGGCGTTCAATTGATCTAACGTCGTGATGATGTAGGGATTGCCGGCCGACCCGTCACCGGGCATGGCGGCATCCGAATCGGCGAAGGCTTGAAACGGAACAATACCTATCAATAGAAATAATGTCATTAAACTCGAGTGAGTACGTCTCATTTGTTCGCTTCCTCCTTTCGTTATTCATTTTGTCACCCCGAAAATTATATTAAATTTTGTAATATTGCGAATCTAACCCCGGTTATAGGTCCGGTTATAGAAAGTCTATATAACAAAAGCGACCCGCCAATTGGCGAGTCAGAGATATAAAGCTTACCGTTTTAAGCTTGCAATTCTTTGCCGCGTTTAATGGCTTCCACCCGGTTCCCTGCCTGCAGCTTGCTGTAAATGTGATTGATGTGCGTTTTCAAGGTTCCCATGCCGATGCCGAGGGTCTGGGCGATAGCCGGGTTGTCCATCCCTTCTTCCATATAGCGGAAAATCGTATATTCCCGTGGCGTCAGAAGCATCTCTAGTGCAGCTCTGCCTTGATGCGGCGTTTCGGCTGCTGCCCCGAAAGCAGACAAAATTTTACGCACAAAGACAAGCGAAGGCGCGTTTTTATCCCGAAGATTCCCCTTTTGGCGCTGCTCCACATACTCTGCGAGCAGCTTTGCAACCGGCTTGCCCTTGTCAACGAACACACGGATATAATCATCGGGTTTCGCGTATTTCAGCGCCTCTTCCAGTTTGAGGAGCGCTTGCTGCGGCTTGCCCGCAAGCTTCAGCATTACCGCTTGCAGCACTTGAATGTCCAAGGCGTCCATCGGACGATGGCCTCTTACCGCGACTCGCAGCAATCTTTCAGATAACGCCCAGGCCTCTTGGCCTTTCCCGGTTTCCATCAACACTCTAACGAGGAAGATATAGACGAATAGCTGATAAACGGATACCGGATCATCCGCCGAGACCTTGTACCGATCTTTCCATTCGACAGCCGCAGAGGGGTCCCCTAAATCCAGCCTCAGCGCGGCCATCTCCGCTTCGAGCAGGATGGGGGCCGCCTTGGCGCCATCCTCAAGCGCTCTCTGGCAGGCATCTTCCAGCCATTTCTTGGCCTGGGGAATGTCCTGCCTGGATTTGCTGATGCGCGACATGAACAGGCTAGCGGGAACGTAAACCTTCTCCGGCTGATAATGCGCCTGGCTTCGGCCTTGCAATCCCCGCTTCAAATAATGCTCCGCCTGCTCCAGCTCGCCCCGTTCATAGAGCAATTCTCCGTAGCAGACAAGAACCGAATCCTGCAGGCCAATGTGCTCCATGAATTCGATCATGCTCAAAAAGAAGGTATCCGAAAGGCCTCGGGGCAAATGCTTGCCGCGCTTGCCGTTGTATGATCTGTATATGGACGGAGACAGCGGCATTTGAGGAGAGGCGAATATCAGATCCGTTCCTTTCGGATTATACCGAAGCGAGAGCTGGATATATTCCAGTCCTTTCATCATATCCATGTCATATTGGGTCGCTTTAAAGTTCCTTACATAATACAGATAGCTCAAATAGCGATTCTTCTCTTCCGGACTCCAGTTGGCTGAAGATGCCGCATAATGCTGCTCGGCCAGCTTCAAATGCTGTTCCGCCAGATCAAGGTCTTGAGCCCATAATAAAGAATAGATGTACGAGAAATAGAGATAGGGATGCTGCATAAGCAGTTTCTCGGGGATAGCCGACAGCCAGACCTTCATCGTCGAGAATTCCCTGCGAATCATCATGCTTCTCATCTGTTCAAGCAACCGAATGGCTTCTGTATAACACGCTCCGGCCAAGTAGTAATCTACCGCCTCTTCAAGCAGTTCCTCCGATTCGCACCAAGCGGCAGCCGCTTGGAACAGCATATTCATCTTGGCGGGATCACGGCGTCTTAGCTGCTGCAGCAGAAACTCGCCGAACAGATGGTGAAATCGGTACCATTCCTTGTCCTCATCCAGCGGAGTGAGGAACAAGTTGAGTTTTGCCAGCTCCGCCAGCTTCTCTGCACCGTTCTTGCCGGCCACGGCTTTGCACAGAGGCCCGTTCATCCGCTGAAGAATGGAAACGTTCAACAGAAATTGCTGAGTCGGCTCGTCCAGCGATTCAAACACTTCCTCGAATAAAAATCGCTCGACAGCTGCATGACTGGAATGCACACGTTTAAAAGCTCCCGTCCACTCCTCATCGCGCAAAGACAACGAAATCAGCTTAAGTCCTGTCACCCAGCCCTCGGTTTTGAACAGGATTCGTTCAATCTGCTCCCTTTGCATCTCCTTCTTCTCAACGATGCGAAAGAAATCTTCCGTTTCGTGCAAATCAAAACACAACTGCTTGGCATGGATTTCATGGACCCAGTTCCGGCTGATCCATCTCGCCTTCAAGAATCCGCCAGTCGTTCGGCTGGAAAAGCAGATATGTACGGAAGGAGGCAAATACTCCAGAAAATAAGAGACGGACGCTATGATATCCGTATCATGAATTACATGCCAATCATCGAGCGCCAGGACAAGCGGCTCTTGCAAGCCGTTCAATTCGTTCAGCAAAGCGACGATAAACGGCTCGTATTGGCCGGGGGTCAGCGTAGCGGCAGCCGCATGGAGCGAATCGGACAAGCTGCCCAGCGCCTGCTCGATCGCCTTCGTGACATAATGCCAAAAACGGATTAAATCATTATCCTTGTTATCCAGCGCCAGCCATCCGACAGGTGTGTTTAGCTCTCTAACCCAATCGCTGACCAATGTCGTTTTACCGTATCCGGCAGGAGCCGTAATAAAAGTCGCCTTGCAGTCTAGTCCCTCATTCAATCGCTCAATAAGCCGGGGACGCGGCAAGGATGGATGTAGGGGCTTCGGTAGTTCTATTTTAGACAAAAGCAGAAGTTCGCTCATTCTTTCTCTCATGCATCATAAACCCCTTCTTTTCGAAAGCTTCACTCGGGAGATTAGTGACGGGAGAACGACTGAAGGACCCCATCTTTAAATAATAAATATTCGGATAATGTAGAAGTAATTTCATAGACCCACGTATCCGTCGACCCCGACGAGTAGTTATCCAAGTAATGCCTGCTATAGGGGCCCCAGGCTAAATAGACCATATTGCTGGTCATGCCAACGCTGATCTGATTATTCTCAATTTGCTGCCAATATTTTTGCGGGAAGTTATAGGTCTTGTAAGGACTTGTCATATAGAAAGTAAACGGAAAATTAGATTGATGCAAATGTCTGACTTTGTAGCTTTTATTCTTATGAGTAAAATAAACGGTCAGCCAATCCCCAATTAATTCATCGCGTTCTATCTTCGTAATCTTTACTTGCGCCATATTTTTAACGGATGAACTAAGAGTCCCGTCAAGTTCGGTTATGTAGACCGAGGTGTTATGTATCCAAGCGGTTTTTCCCAAGTATTTCTGATACGTTTCATAAGCGCTATTGACCTGGATGTATATCTTTTTCGTCTCGCTCGTCAACGTTACGGATCTTAAGAATTTGGATTGATCGTCCAATGTACCGTGAGCAACTGTAACCGTTACTTTAAAAGCATCTTTAATCACTTGCAAAGGTAACATAAGCTTGTCCTCAATCATTTGGGGTGGAACGTTATAAAAGGTTTTTGCTCCATTGATCCATACATATTTGGAATTCACTTTAGCGGCAACTGTCGTATGCCCAAGCCCGAGTTTTATGTCATCCGTTTTACTGTTGTATTGTATTTGGGCACCCAACTCTTTAAATAGGGCAGCTGCAGGCAGCATCGTATTGTTTTTGAGAACCACCCCTTTTTCCTTAAGCTCGACTATTGGTAATTCCGCTAAGGTTTTTACAGTATCTGTTTGATCATTACCTGGTACTTGCCCCTGATCCGCGGCAACTGCAGCCATGTCTACGCCCGTAAAAGCGGAAAACCATAAAACGACAACCCATAATAAAATACCAAACTTCTTCAATGGTTAGCCCCCATTTTACACTTTTTTGTTCATCATACCACTTCCTTTTTTCTAGTTTTGTCGAACTATGTCGCTGGCATGGAATTGCATCCATAAAGTAAAAAAACCGCGCCAAGCGCGGATCCCAATAATTATTTATTGTCCTCTTATTCGTTCCTAGTTCCGGTTCAAAGGTTTTCTGAAGTAAGCCTCGCTTTATTTTGTAAAGTATTTTGTAAAGTAGTAAGCGAATTCGCAATCTCGATTAATGTTGCCAGCGGTAATTTATTATGTTGTGTAAAATCTGAAATAACATAGATTACCCCGTTTTTGAAAAACAGCAGCCGGTTAATTTGATTTGGTAAATAAAATGCTTTAGTACCGTCTTTTAATTTTAGATCTGAATGCTTGTCCTTAAAGTCATTTGGTGGATATTCAAAAGCTTGTTGTGTTATAGCAATAAACTGGTTTGTATTATCATTAAGGAAACTGATTCTTAGTGATTTTATTACTTTATGGTAGGATGCACCGGCATGTGTAGGGCTAAAAGGTAAAAAATTCGGTATTACAGCTTTTTTGTTGGCTAGTCTTTCAAAAAGAATAGCACCGTCACTTATACTTAAGTCGTCACCAAGTGGCCTGTTTAATCGATCCATATCCTGTGGTCCCCATATGCTTATCGCCAAAGATAAGGCTAGGAACATTTTTGTAATAAACATTTTGTGTCTCCGATCTCGGGAATTTTCTGAATTATGGTTCTGACCTTAAATTAAGTATCTTCCAAATTCAAAAAAAACTATTCAAAAAAATAATTAAATCCCGTTCTCGGCTGACCAAGAATCGAAGAGGTTTCGCTACAATTCTTTCATCAGTTCTCCCCATTGAACAATCAATTATCTTGAGTGTCCTACCATAATCATGCGCGGTGATTCCCGTTCCTCATAACGGGACTCTTCGTAATCGCCGTAAACTTGGTCGACGATCAAGCCTGATTCTTCAAGCATATTTATCATCATGGATAGCGGGTACAGCTTAACGCGTTCCCGGTACTTTCTTGCCGGTGCGTTTCCTTCCTGGATGTCAATCTCTTTAAATACAAATCCGTGCTCTATCCTCCGGTTTTCGGTAATGATGATTCCGTCTATTTCCCGGGTTGAATGCGGCACGAGATATTTCCTTACGTATCCATCGTTAAGGAGGTCCATGACAAATCTGCCGTCCGGTTTTAGAGCTCTCTTCATTTGACCCAGTACCTTAATCTGCTCTTCGTCCTCTTCAAAATACCCAAATGATGTAAACAAGTTCGTGACTGCATCAAAATGTCCTGAGAAGATCACATCTTCAGGCAGTCTGCGCATATCACTTTGCACCCATGTAATTTTGCGACCTTTATCTGCGTTACGCCCTTCCCGCAGTAACACGGGGGAAAGATCCACGCCCGTCACACGGTATCCCGCCTTAGCCAAAGGAATGGCGTGCCTTCCCGCTCCGCAGCAGAGATCAAGAATTCGGCTGCCCACAGGCAGCTTTAACCAGCCGACCATACTTCTAACTTCGTCAGCAGCTCCCTGCCTGTCTCTGTGCTTGTAGACACGTATGTAATCTTCGCCAAAGGATCTCTCATACCAGTTGTCCATTCCTCCCACAACTCCCCCATTTGAAATAATAAAGTTCAGAAGTCCATAATTAATCGTAATTATTACTATTAAATACATGTATGACAATAGCTTATTTCGTTTGGACAGTCAATATTAAGGATGAATGAAGCTCATTAATTACAAAATAAAGCCGCTGCGGATCTGCCAGACAGAATTGAGGCTAATCCGGGAATCAGAGCAATGCAAAGAGACCCTTCATGAACATGAAGAGTCTCAGGCTTCGACGCGCTTATCATTATTCTATCTGGATTTCCCTTAATATCAGGTACCGCAATAGGTTCGGTATGGACAGGCCGTTGGCTCTGGCTGTCTGGAGTATTCAGCCTGTTCAGGAGAGTACTCGTAAGGGCGCGAAACAACATCGAGAAACCGCTCCATCACGCTGTAATCTCCTTGTTTCACCGCGGCCTCTAACGCCTCTTCTACCCGGTGGTTACGAGGGATCACGGCGGGATTGCTGCTTCGCATCAACTGATGCGAGGCGTCTGTTCCTTCCTGCTGCCTGCCTAGTCTGGCCTGCCAAAGCTCATGCCACTGAGCAAATTCCGTGGATCCAAACAGGGCCGTATCCTCCTTCTTATCAAAAGTTAAGGCAAGGAAGGTATTGGTATAGTCCGCGCGATGCTTATACATCAAACTGAGGAGGCCTTTAATAAGGGGTTCATCCTGCGGATCTTCATTAAAGATGCCCAGTTTTGCCCTCATGCCCGCGAGCCAATTACGGTGATATAGCTCGGTAAAATCTGAAATCGCATCCTCGGCAAGCTCGATAGCCTGCGCCTCGTCCGCATGCAGCAGCGGCAAGAGTGTTTCTGCAAATCTCGCGAGATTCCAAGCCGCAATTTGGGGCTGATTGCCATAGGCATAGCGGCCATGAATGTCAATGGAACTGAATACCGTTGCCGGGTCATAGACATCCATGAAGGCGCAGGGACCATAATCAATGGTCTCTCCGCTAAGGGTCATATTGTCTGTGTTCATCACCCCATGAATAAAGCCGACGAGCTGCCACTGTGCAATCAGCACGGCCTGACGCTTGATCACTTCCTGAAGCAGCGCAAGATAGCGGTTCCCATCAGCGGAGGCTTCCGGATAATGTCTCTGCAACGTGTAATCAGCCAGCGCCCGAAGGTCCTCTTCAGTGCCCCATTTTGCAGCGTATTGAAAGGTTCCGACGCGCAAATGACTGGCCGCTACACGGGTCAGCACGGCACCGGGCAGCTCGGTTTCGCGGATGATCGACTCGCCTGTCGTCACCACCGCCAGGCTGCGCGTAGTCGCAATACCAAGCGCGTGCATGGCTTCGCTGATGATGTATTCGCGCAGCATCGGACCAAGTGCCGCCCGGCCATCGCCTCTGCGGGAGTATGGCGTCCTGCCAGAACCCTTAAGCTGAATATCAACCCGCTCAACTTGGGGAGTAATCTGTTCGCCAATGAGCAGAGCCCGGCCGTCCCCTAACATGGTAAAATGCCCGAATTGATGCCCTGCATATGCTTGAGCAAGAGGCAAAGCGCCTTCGGGAATCCGGTTGCCAGCAAGCGCGGCTACGCCATCAGTGCTTTGAATCGCTTGAATGTCCAGCCCCAGGGATGTTGCCAAAGAATCATTAAGAATGATCAACTTTGGCGATTTTACTGGAGTTGGGGCTTGCCTTGTAAAAAATAATTCCGGCAGACGAGCATAACTGTTGTCGAAGTTCCATCCTGCTACAAATGTTGCTTTTTCCTCTGTCATGGTATCTCCATTTTTCATTATGATATTTTGCCCGTTAGTGTTTGCTTCTGCCCATTAATTATACACTCCATCGCCATAATGGCGTAACCATCCCCTAATGTATACTTGACTTTCGGCTTAACGGAGCAAGAAAGTGCGTTGCTCCTTCTTCTTAGCATCGTTCTGACAACTGGCAACACGAAATCTCCTTCAAAAGCTAGACAGTTAAACAAAGAAACCGGATGAAGATTTAAGCAAAAAAGGAGCCGCCTGAAGGCAGCTCCTGCATCAAAGTTCCCGCTGAATTTTACTTGGCCTGAATATACCCTTCCGCTTTAAGCAGTTCGGCAATCAGAACAGCACCGCCTGCTGCTCCGCGCAATGTATTGTGCGACAATCCTACAAATTTGTAGTCGTAAATGGAATCCTCACGCAATCGGCCGGCTGAAACGCCCATTCCGCCCTCAATGTCACGGTCCAGTTTCGTCTGCGGTCTGTTCTCTTCTTCAAAATAAGTGATGAACTGTTTTGGCGCGCTTGGCAGACCAAGCTCCTGCGGCCGTCCTTTGAATTGCAGCCAGCGATCCAGAATTTCTTCTTTCGAAGGTTTGTTCTCGAACGAGACAAATACGGTAGCCAAATGTCCATCCGTTACGGGTACGCGAATACACTGCGTTGTAATCAATGGAGCGCTGGCTTTGATAATTTCGCCATTTACAATGCTGCCCCATATGCGCAATGGCTCCTGCTCGCTTTTTTCTTCCTCGCCGCCGATATAAGGGATAACATTATCTAACATTTCAGGCCAATCGGTAAAGTTTTTCCCGGCGCCGGAAATCGCTTGATACGTCGAGGCAACCACTTTGGTTGGTTTGTAATCCAGCAATGCATGAAGGGCAGGCACATAGCTTTGAATAGAGCAATTGGGCTTAACGGCAATAAATCCGGTCTTGGTTCCAAGCCGCTTTCTCTGGGCAGCAATCACTTCAATATGCCCTGGATTAATTTCCGGAATGACCATCGGAACGTCAGGCGTCCAGCGGTGAGCCGAATTATTGGAAATAACGGGCGTACCTGTTTTGGCATATGCCTCTTCCAACGCTTGAATCTCATTCTTTTTCATATCAACGGCACAAAAAATAAAATCGACCTGACCGGCAACCTCCTCGACTTTCGAAGCATCCTGAACGACGATATTTTTGACATCTTCAGGAATTGGGCCAGATAACTTCCATCTTCCCTGCACAGATTCTTCATAAGTTTTGCCTGCCGATTTGCTGCTTGCTGCAATGGCCGTTACCTTAAACCAGGGATGCTGATCGAGCAGCTGAACAAAGCGCTGGCCAACCATCCCCGTTCCTCCAACAATACCGACTTTCAGTTTTTCAGTCATTCGTATTCAAATCCTTTCAATGGCTATTTTAAATTAGTTCTCGATAGTTTAATTTAGTGTACCGTATGCCGAATGTGTGCTGCTTTTTCCTATGCAAAAATAAAAATCCCACCCCCAAGACTTTAGTCTCAGGGACGAGATTGTATACTCGCGGTACCACCCCAAATTCACTAATATGTCGCCATATTAGCCTCTTTAAGTACGGCATTGCAGCGCAATGCTTATACTCTAGCTCTGTAACAGGAGCTCCTGTCACGCCATCCCCTTGTATAGGTTCCGATGTGCTGCTCTGAGACTTTCTTCAATAAATAATCCTTTACTCCTTTTCAGCTGCCGGAGCTCTCTGTCCAAAGAATCCAATTATTTACTCTTCTCTTCATCGCATTTAAACGTTGTGATTATAATATCAAATAACCATTGTGAGGTAAACAACATTTTTGTGAAAAAATATTACATTTGAAAAATAACTGTCCAACAGCTAGCCATTATCGTGTCCACGTTCCCCTCTACGCAATTTATGTTTCTTCTCACTTATATTAGTTAACACACTAAACTTTAATATTAATTTTACTTAAGTGGCTGACGATATACTCAAATATAACTTTTAGGATAGAGAAGGTGGTATTGTTTTGGGGAAAAAAGTTAAATCAGGCATTGTCATGATCATTTTCGTTGTCTTCATTCTGGCCAACTCTGTGCCAACTTTTTCGGCTTCGTTTCAACCATTGGGCAACGAGATCATCCATCAATGGAAATTCGATGAAGGAACGGGGCGGAACGTCTTCGACAGCGCGAAGGGGACGACCGGCATGCTTCAGTACGTGTTGTCATCCAGAGGGAAAAATCCCGAATGGCGGCCGGGCGTCAATAACGGGGCGCTGCTGTTCGACGGGTACTCGACGTGGCTGGACATCGCTCCGAATGAAGCGACCGTCCCGGGTGGTTCATTCAGCATCGAAACATGGATCGCCCCGCGCGCCTATGAATGGGGGGATCAAGGGTATTCTTCGGTGATCGTCAACCAGCACAATGAAACGGAAAAAAAGGGATATCTTCTTGGTCTTGGCCGTCATGGATATGTGACCTTCCAGATCGGTTTGAATGACGGCAACTGGTACGAGCTGTGGTCGCCCGCCGGGAAGATCGCCCCGAAAAACAAGTGGACGCATGTCGTTGCGGTGTTTGATCAGCCGATGAGCATCATGAGGCTTTACCTGGACGGAGACCTGGTCGCAACCAAACCCGTCCCCGTCAACAGCTGGTATGTTCCTGCGGCCGATCAGCCGCTTCGCATCGGCAAGCACAACCAGGCGACAGCCGTTACGGGCCCCTTTCAGGCCAATATGTTCAACGGATTAATCGATGACCTTACGATATACAATCAAGTCGTATTCGAACCTGATATGGAAATGGAGATGGAGCGCGTTCGGCAAGCGCACGGCGGTCAATTGCCGTCGCCGGATTTGCGTTTTAACCGGACGATCTACGATGGAGATCCTTATCGGCCGCAGTATCATTTCACGGCGCCCAACCATTGGATGAACGAGCCTCATGCGCCGTTTTATTACAATGGAAAATATCATCTGTTTTATCAGTTCAACCCGTTCGGACCTTTCTGGCATCAAATCCATTGGGGGCACGCGGTTAGCGGCGACATGATGCACTGGGAGGATGCGCCGATCGCGCTAGCCCCGTCGGAAGAGATGGCGGCCCGCGACGGAGTGTGGTCAGGCAGCGCCAGTTTCGACAGCAATGGTAATCCCGTTCTTTTTTATACGGCAGGACATGATGACTGGACTCCAAACCAAATGACGGGAATCGCCCGCCCATCCGATTTGACCGATGTAAACTTGCAAAATTGGAATATGAAAGCAGAGCCCGTCACAATCCAAGCCGCGGGACTTCAAACATCCAAAGGTCCCGTCATGTTCGGACAGTTCCGCGATCCGTTCGTATGGAAAGAGGGAAATACGTGGTACCAACTTGTCGGTTCAGGCGTCGAAGGAGTCGGAGGAACAGCGCTTCTGTATACTTCGAGCGATATGGAAAACTGGACGTACCAGAAGGAGCTGTTCGTTGGCGATAAATCGATTTATCCCAAGACGGGTGATGTCTGGGAAATGCCGTCCCTCACTCCGGTGACCAACCCGGCAACGGGCGAAACGAAGCATCTTTTCATGATCTGCCCGTATTTCACTTCGCCAAGCCCGTACGCGGCGAGATATACCTTTTATTGGATCGGGCACTGGGATGCCGGTTCGCTGACGTTCACGCCGGACCATGCCGAACCGAGAATATTCGATTACGGCGAGCATTTGACGGGCGCTCAAGCATTCATCGCCCCGAACAATCGGACGATTGTCACCGATATCATTCAAGACCGGCGTTCCGAACAAGAAAAATTCGACTCCGGCTGGGCTCATGGCGCGGGACTGCCGCTGCAGCTATTTTTGAAAGACAGTGCGACCCTTGGGGTTCGACCGGTTGACGAAACGCAGAACGCTCGCGAAAGCCTCCTGGTCGATCTGCAAAACGTAACGACGCAGGAAGCCAACAATGCGTTGTCTTCCGTTCAAAGCGACTTGCTTGAAATCGAGGTGACCCTCGATGTGAGCGGGACAAGGCACTCGGGCGTCAAAGTGTTGAAGGCTCCGGATGTGGCGGAAGAAACCTTCATCCTCTACAACAACGACACGCAGACGATCAATGTCGACCGCGGCCGTTCGAGCCTGCACCCGTCAATTGAAAAAGGAGTTCAGGGCGGTCCGCTGGCCCTTCAAAACAACAAAATCAATCTTCGGATCTTTGTCGACAAATCGATGCTTGAAGTGTTCGCGGGCGAAACGAAGAGCATCTCGGTGCGCGTGTTCCCGATGCTCGCCGAATCGAAAGGCGTGGAGATTTACGGAATTGACGGGCTCCCTCATGTCGATTCGCTGCGGGTATGGCAAATGAAACGTACCGTAGACTGAGACAGTGCAAAAAATATAATGAGTTAGGCGGCCTTGGTCCTGAATTCCATGGGACTGAGGCCGTTTAGTTTTGCCTGCAATTGAACGGGCATATTTCTTCCTTTTTTCTGCGGATCACCGATTGGATTCCTTTTAGTTTCATAAGGCGTTGTACTCGTGCTCTATATTGTAATTTAGGCATGAAAAAGCTCCCCTCTCAGCAGCAGGTTTCATTATTTGGCCTGTCTACCTTAAGGGGAGCATATCATTAGCGGGACAGCCTTTTGTACATTTTATTTGAGGGTCTCTTCATTCATCGCTTGACCCAACCCTCTTGCGAAACAAACAGTAAATTAAGCTAAGAAGCACCAATGATATCAACAGGCGCATAAAGTTGTCTTTCACATAAAACAGGTCGTGTCCAACCAGCGTCTCAATGGCTACAGAAGGAGCTTTTCCAATCAAAGACGCCAGCAGAAAATCCAGAAAGGCAATATTCGTAGCCGCAGCCGCGAAGGTAATGATCCCTGACGGGAGAAATGGAGTAAGCCGAGCCATGATTAACATATAAAATTTTCGTGTTCGATTCGCTCCATTTAAACGCCTTACCCATCTCCACGTATCGTTCTTCTTTGCGCTAAGCCTCTGGATGCCCTGGCGATACAGCCAAAATGAAATCCCTGCGCCTATCGCCTCACCCGTTAATGAGATCGCGAAACCCGGTACAAGTCCAAACACAATGGCATTGGCGCCGGACAAGAACACGGAAGGAATGACGCCAAGAACGCTGATCACAATATTAAGCATCAGGCTGGCAATAATAGCCCATCCTCCCATGTTCCTTAACCATTCCGCAAACTGTTCCGCCTGAAACCAATCATCCATGTGCCCAGCACCTCTCAAATTATTCTTGCTGAGCTCCGGGCGACCTGCCGTAATTTTTCAGCCGTCTCCCGTTCAATAAATTTCGCAAACTTTTCTTTTTTCTTCCCATTGCTTTGGTAATGGCGGATCAGCCCTACAACTACCTTGATAAGATCGGCCGCAGAAACATCGGTCATGAATAGCAATCCAATCGTCGGTTTTAATGTCTTCGCTTCGCCACCGATGTAAATATGAAAGCGGTCCTTCATTTTTACAACGCCGATGTCTTTAAGAAGCGGCTCTCCAGTTGCGAGTCCGCAACCGGAGTAACCAATCTTGAGTGGACTTGGAGTTTCGTAGCCGGCAATCGCTTGATCGAGCTCCTTAGCAACCTGCATGCCGGCATCTTCCGCGCCCCTGCAGAAATTACAGGTGATCAAGCTTTTGGTGTAAAATCCTGCAGGGTGAATTTCAAGACCCGCTTCACGTAACTTCCCCTGAGCTTCTTGAACCCGATCTTCCTGCATTTCCACATAGAGCTGTTTAAATGTAGTCATTTCGATCTTGGCGTCTTCTCCGACAATTGAGCCAAGCACCGCCAGCTGCTCGGGTTTGAAAAGCGTTCCGCCTACCTCAAATCCAGGCGTAACTGCAAATTTCGCTGTCCCCATCGTTATCTTCCTCTCCCTTGATTTTCATCTCTCGGTTACACCTTCATACGCTGCAAGCGAAGCGCATTTAAGACGACGGATACAGAGCTGAGTGCCATGGCAGCTCCGGCAACCCAAGGGGCAAGAAGGCCAATGGCGGCAATCGGGATCCCAATGGAGTTGTATGCGAGCGCCCAGAACAGATTTTGTCTGATATTGCTCATCGTGCGGCGGCTCATCTCAATCGCCTCGGGGATACTGTTCAGATCCCCCCGCATGAGCGTCACATCGGCAGCTTCCATGGCCACGTCTGTGCCTGTGCCTACCGCCATGCCGATGTCCGCCATCGCGAGCGCAGGCGCGTCGTTGATTCCGTCCCCGACCATCGCTACTTTTTTGCCCTGATTCTGAAGCTTCTTCACTTCTTCCGCTTTGCCTTCCGGCAGCACCTCTGCCAAGACATGCTCAATACCTGCCTGCTTGGCAATCGCTGCTGCGGTGCGGGCATTGTCGCCGGTGATCATAATGACCTGGACGCCCATTTGCTTCAGACGTTCCACGGCTTCTTTCGAAGTCTCCTTGATCGTATCTGCTACTGCAACGAGCCCTGCATACTGGCGATCCACGGCGACAAGCATCGCCGTCTTTCCGGACTCTTCAAGCTGCTCCATCATGGCAATTGCAGGTTCAAACGCAATATTGTATTTTCCCATCAGCTTGCGGGTACCGGCAAGGATTTCTTTGCCTTCTACCAAGGCGCGGATGCCGAAGCCGGGAATCGCTTCGAATTCATCTGCGGCGGGCAGTTCAATCCCTTTTTCGATAATGCCAGTTACGATGGCTTCTGCCAGCGGGTGTTCCGAATTTTTCTCGGCGGCGCCGACCCATCTTAAGAACGAGGCTTCGTCACCGGACTCGACTACAACATCCGTAAGCTCCGGCTTGCCTTTCGTAACCGTTCCGGTTTTATCGAGAATAATCGTATCGATCCGGTGGGTGGCCTCCAAGTGTTCCCCGCCTTTAAACAGCACGCCAAGTTCCGCAGCCCGGCCTGATCCGGCCATAATGGAAGTTGGGGTCGCAAGTCCGAGCGCGCATGGGCAAGCAATAACCAGAATGGCGATACCCACTTCAAGGGCGTTCGCAAATTGTCCCGGTGTAATGAAGAAGTACCACACGAGGAAGGCCACGGCCGAAATCGCAACGACAATCGGCACAAAGATGCCTGAGATCACATCCGCAACCCTTTGGATAGGAGCTTTGGAGCCTTGGGCCTCTTCCACCACTTTAATAATTTGGGCGAGCGCCGTTTCTTTCCCGACCTTGGTTGCTTGAATCCGCAGCAATCCGTTCTTGTTCACCGTGGCTCCTATTACCGTGTCTCCGGCTCTTTTCTCAATCGGTAGGCTTTCTCCCGTCAACATCGATTCATCCACGGAGGAAACGCCATCAATGACCTGGCCATCGACAGGTACTTTCTCTCCCGGTTTTACGATCACAATGTCCCCAGTCTCGACAGCTTCAATTGGCAGGCTGATCTCTTGTCCGTCTCGAACGACGAGCGCCGTTTTGGCCTGAAGTCCCATCAATGTTTTGATCGCTTCCGATGTGCGTCCTTTAGCCAATGCTTCAAACAATTTGCCCAGAATGACCAATGTGATCAGCACGGAGCTCGTTTCATAATACATGGCTGGTCCTTCATGGTGCATGCCGGCACCGGACCATACCCAATCGAGCGTCAAATAAAGACTATAGAAATAGGCTGCCGAGGTACCGAGTGCAACCAGTACGTCCATATTGGCGCTCTTGTTGCGTAAAGCCTTGTATGCCCCTACATAGAAGTGACCCCCAATGTAGAATTGAACGGGCGTTGCCAGCGCAAGCTGGAACCATGGATTCATGAACAGTTCCGGCATCCAGATCCAGGAGGCAAATGAGAAATGGCTGACCATGGACCAAAGCAGCGGCAGGGATAGCACGGCTGAAATGATAAACTTGCGTTTTTGCCTGGAAATTTCTTGTTTCCGGTGCTCTCCCGGATCCGCCTGCTCTTGTTTCGCTTCCGCCTTGTATCCGAGCTGGGCCACTTTGTTCTGCATATCGGGAACGGATAGGACTGCCGGATTATATTCAACATGTGCCGTTTCCAAGGCAAAGTTCACGTTCGCTTTGCTCACGCCCGGCAGTTTACTCAAGCCTTTTTCGATCCTGGCAGCGCATGCGGCGCAGGTCATCCCGGTAATTTGCAGATCGGCCGACTCTTTGACCGTGCCGTAACCAAGCTTCTCGATGCGTTCCTCCATTTGGGGAACCGCTACTTGCTTCGGATCATAAGTGACGGTTGCTCGCTCGAGGGCAAAATTCACATTGGCGTCCGTCACTCCCTCCATTTTCTTCAAACCTTTCTCGATTCGGTTCGCACACGCAGCACAAGTCATTCCCGTAATCTGCAAAGTTGTATGTTCGCTTGTTCGTGCTTCAGCCGTACTCATCATAATCACCCTTATTTCATGGTTTATTTATACCCCATTAGGGTATATGAATCTGTAAAAGAAAGGAGCCAACATGGGTGATGGCTCCGGATTCAATTAAACGACTTCGTAACCTTGATCTTCGATAGCCTCTTTAATCGCTTCAAGCGAAACCGCTGTTTCGTCGTAATTAACCGCTACCGATTTGCTTTCAAGATCGACCTTGGCGGAAGCGCCAAGATTGTTAACAGCACCTTCAACCGATTTCACACAATGTCCGCAGGACATGCCTTCCACTTGCAATGTAACATTTACCATCTGTACCCCTCCAATAAGTATTATGGATTTATTTCATTAGTTTTTATCAATCAAATTTTTAACGCCTCTAATTTGGACCTCGATCGGCCTGAGTCTTGACACAAGATTCGACTTTATTTTATCCGAGTGATGACTTTTCCGTTCAGTCGCGGCGTCACAGCATTCAACATCCTGAAGAGTCATCTCATCGGCCATCTGCGTCACCTCCTCGACCTAAATATACAATACCCCCCATAGGTATGTCAATGGGATTTTCCATTTTTATCAATCATCAAATTCATATTCTGATGGAAAGCTAATTTCGCAACAACCTTGGGACAGAGCATTGCAACATTTCATTAACCTATACCGTCTGCATTTCAAAAGGACGGTGTTAATTTTGAGAAAAGTATTCATGCTGGCACTTCTTTTGATCTTACTCGCTCCAGCAAATAAATCGTCTGCTTTATCTTGCGCAGAAATTCCGTCGGTTGAGGAAGCTTATGAAAAATATGACGGGGTATTGATTGGTTATGTAGATGATGTCGTTCGTACGGATCAGAACAACAAAATCCATATCTTAGTTAAAAGAAGCTTTAAAGGCATCAAAGAAAATAAGCTCATTGTAGGAGAAGACATCACTTGGGGGGCATTTTGGGGGCCTAGTGAGAAGGGCGAGGAATATCTTTTTTTTCTAAGACAGAGTAACAATGAATGGGAAAATCCTTTATGCGCTCCAACCATGAAGGTTGCTGACGCATCAAAAGAGCTTGAATTTCTGAAAGATAAAGAAATCACAATACAGAACACTCCTAGCCAAACTGAAGAACCAGTTTCAAGGGTTGAAGTAAAACCAGATTCCACCAGTTGGTGGATCATTGCCATGGTTACGGTTTTTTTGGGAGTTGTTGGTTATGCAATCTTTCGTTTCATACGGAGGCCGTAGACCCGTGTCCTTGCCTAACTGCAAATACACCACATAAGAAAACACACTCACCTCATATACGGTATTACTTACGCCCAAATAGTGTGATCCCTATTTCAATAAGATTTTTTGAGGCAACCTGAACAATATCAGCATACCCTACTGTAGGCGTTTATCCAAAAATGACTCGGGAAGGTGTTATAGTTGAGACAAAATGAAGTGTGGCAATCCGTTGCGACCGAATTATACCGAAGCCTGTATGGTGAACAGATGGTATGCTCCATGAGCACACAATTGTTTCATGTTCCTGAAACGAAAGATTTGCCAGGAAATCTGGAAATGCACACGCATCTTGTTCCGGCTTCTTATCATCGCGTAACTGCGGCCGGATCCGCACAGAGGCTGCTAAACGGCGAAAGCGCGCCATCCATTGTGGAGACGCTAGTTGCCTGCATACAAAACGCCGAACAGAGAGACCGCAACGTGTACGCCGGTTTGCAAACCATGAGGGACGCCGCCCCCGCTTCATTCAAACCATTTATAGAAAACATCATTCGCTGGGAGGATTATACGGAATATCATTTGCAAAATGCCAAACGCTTCGCTATATCAATCACCGGCTCAGCCGCATGGCAGGGACAACCACAATATTAGGAGTCCGTAAGAATCATCATATGATGGGCTTGGACTATGAATAGGCCTAGTACCAGCGTACATTGTCTCCAAGTTCAAACATGAGAGATTACGCACGAGCAAATGATCGTAAGAGCGATATCGGCGGTGGGCAAACCGATCGACGTTTCTGACAAGCAGGAGTAACTGCCAGCGAAGTTTGCCGATTTCCAAGTCCCTAGTAGAAGAAATATCCCCCGCTTCTTCAATAAGAACCCCTTTCACCTTTAGATTCAATCATTGCCATTTCCAGCTCTATCAAAACAATACATTTAAAGCTATAAGTTTATCACAATGAGATAAAAAAGAAGCGCCCATGGGCAAGGGCACTTCCCGAGATCATTCTATTCGGATATTTATAGGAGTCGCGCTAATATCGACTCACCTGACTTCCCATCTCACGGTTTTACGGGTACGGCTTTGGTCTTAAAATCATCATAGTACCATGATTTATAACCGTCGATCGGGCGATCTTTGGCTCCCTCAATCGTCGTGGTGGTATCATACCAACCCTGGTCGCCACCGTAGCTGTAAGTGTTTGTCGCGTATTCGACAGGCACAAACATTCCGTAGTTGTGCTCGACGGTCAGCGCAACATCTTCTTGAGTGACTTTACAGACTCTAGTGAGAAGGGCGAGGAATATCTTTTTTTCTAAGACAGAGTAACTAAACAATCATGATCTCACGCTCGCAAACCTCAAAACTCGCTATATGCGAGTCCCAGCATCACGCCCCAAATATTTTTGTGCCAATGATGCCGAAAACCCGTACAGCTGTCTTATTTCCAACAGATTTGTAGCTGTGAATTCGTTTACATTATTAGTCCGGATTGACGGAAATATAGGAACGCCTTCTATTTTCAGAAAATGCTTGGCATTCAGCGGATAAACCTGTCTTTCGATCAGCGACATGATCGACAGCGCGTTCATCAGTTCGTCGGCTTCGTCCGGAGCGTTCTTCCAATGCTGAAGCAACCACACATATAGTTCCGGATGAAAGTTGGCCATAACGCCGCTGTAGCCTTCCACTCCGATCTTCAGGGTTTCCAGCAGCGTGGCGGAATTAGCATTGTAAATTTTCAGATTTGTTCCTTGTACCGCCTCCAATTTGGCTTGAATATGGGCAACGTCGCAGCTTGTATCCTTAAGGAAATAAAATCTCCCCGTACCGGCAAAGCTCTTCAGCAGATCCGGCGAAATCAGTCGCTTATACGGATAAGGGCACTCGTAGAAACCGAGGGGGATGTCATCCGGAATTTGCTCCAGCAGCTTATGCAAATTGTTTCTCCACACTTCGTCCGTTTCATGCTCAGCGGCCAGACGGTTTGTAATGAGAATGACGGCGTCTACTCCTGTATCGGCCATCTTCCGAATTTCTTCAGCCTGCTCCTCCAATGTTTCGGCTATGTGTCCCGAAGCAATGACAGGCACTCGTCCCGCAGCTTTTTCTTTGACGAATCCAACAAGCTTAAGCCGCTCCTCCTCCGACAGGAAGAACATCTCACTGGATTGGCAGACGGCGAACAAGCCCTTCACGCCCCGGCCAATGTACCATTCCATCAGCTGCTCCAGGGCGTTGTAATCGATCTGGTTGTCCCGCGTATACGGGGTGAGCATAACCGGCCATACGCCTCCGGGAAAAGGTTTATTCATTCCGGCACCTCCGAACTTGTGCTCATTTTCTGCTGTTTCAGCTGCTGCATGAACGCGGGCGAATCGCGTCCAAAATAATCGTGAAGCTGCAAGTAAGCTGCATACAGTAGGTTATACAATTTCGCGTTTTTAGGATTTGGTTTATAGCTGTCTTCTTTCACTTTGGCCATATGCTGCGCCGCTTCGGCGATATTGTCCCACCCCCCGGCTGCGACCGCAGCGTACATGGCCGAACCTAAAGCGGTAATTTGAGATGAATCGGCCACTTTGATTTCGTGGTTAAGGACATCCGCGTAAATTTGCATCAGCAGGTTGTTTTTTTGAGGCAGGCCGCCGCAGGCGAAAATCTCATTGATGATAAGACCTGCGTCAGCAAAGGTCTCCAGTATTTTTCGAGTGCCAAAAGCGGTAGACTCCAGCATGCAGCGGTAGATCTCCTCCGGACGCGTTGCCAGCGTCAAGCCGACGATCAATCCGGACAGGTTGGCGTTCACCAATACCGAGCGGTTTCCGTTCCACCAATCCAGGGCAATCAGACCCGATTCGCCCGGGCATAGCCGGGAGGCTTGACCTTCAAGCCATTCATGAATTGATACTCCCTTTTTGACGGCTTTGTCCTGAACATATGAGGGGACCGCCTGATTCACATACCAGGAGAAGGCATCCCCTACGGCGGCCTGACCGGTTTCATAGCCATAAAAGCCGGGAATAATGCCGTCTTCCACAACGCCGCAAATCCCTTCTATCTCTTCTTCCCGGTCCGAAACAAGCATATGGCAGGTTGAAGTGCCCATCGACATGACCAGCTGTCCCGGCCGAACGGCTCCGACAGCGGGAACGGCGGCATGGGCGTCAATAATGTTCACGGCAACTGCAGTGCCTGCCTTCAGACCCAGCCTAGCCGCCATCTCCTGCGTTAGAACTCCCGCTTTCGCACCGAGAGGCAGGATTTTGCCGCGCAGCTTCGTTTGCGCCGCGTTGGCAAGTCTTGGATCCAGCATGCTTAGAAAGTGAGGATCCGGATAACCTTCGCGTTTGCTCCACAGCGCCTTGAAACCGCTCGTGCTGCTGCTGCGTGACAATTCTCCCGTCAAACGGAAGACCATCCAATCCCCCGCTTCCAGCCAAAGATCAGCCGCTTCATAGACTTCGGGATCATCCCGAAGCACCTCCAGCAATTTAGGGAACATCCACTCGGACGAAATCTTTCCGCCATACTGGTTCGGAAAATGCTCCTTACGGCTGGCTGCGAGCGCAGTAATTTCATCCGCTTCCGGCTGAGCGGCATGGTGCTTCCAAAGCTTCACCCAGCTGTGCGGGCGGTGCTTCCATTGTTCGTTCACGCATAAAGGGATTCCGCTTCCATCTGTCGGCAAAATGGTGCACGAAGTAAAATCAATCCCTATCCCGATCACATCCTCGGGAAGAACATGCGCGGTATCCAACACTTCCGGGATGGAACGGTACAGGACCGCCAAATAATCTTCTGGATGCTGCAGCGACCAATCTTTGTCCAGGGGCGTCCCATCCGGCAGGCTCCGTTCCAGCACGCCATGCGGATAAGCGGTTACAGAGGAAGCCGCTTCTTTCCCTGTCCGCACTTCAACCAGCAGTACGCGCCCGGATTCCGTTCCAAAATCGACACCTATCGTATATTTTGAGTTCATGCTGCCCACCTTTCCGTATTCAGGCCCGTTAATAGAGGGGTCCGTATGCTTGACAAGCCCGGTAATCAGAAGTCATGCTATCCTCGCTGCCAAAAGCGCTCCAGACGGCGGGCCGAAAAATATTGTCCTCGGCGACGTTGTGCATCGAAACGGGAATCCTCAGCATGGAGGAAAGTGTAATAAAATCCCGTCCCACATGGCCATAACTAAGCACTCCATGATTGGATCCCCAATGGCGCATGACGGAATATACGTCCCGAAACGCGCCTTTCCCTGTCAAATTGGGAACAAAGAAAGTTGTCGGCCAGGTGACGTTGGTCCGCTTTGTAATCATGTCGTGAATGCCCGAAGGCAGTTCAATCGTATAGCCTTCCGCTAGCTGCAGCACCGGCCCCAAATGATCCACAATATTCAGCCGCGCCATCGTAACCGGCATTCCTCCGCCTGTTGTAAACTGTGTAGAGAAGCCTCCACCGCGGAAAAAATCGACGCCCGGACACCACTTGGTCGCATCAAGGCAGGCTTGCGCTTCCTCTTCTGTGATTTCCCAGAAAGGCTTCATCGCCGGCTTTCCGCCTATTAGCTGCTTGCCAGTGCCATCAAGCGCTGCCGGCCCCGAGTTGGACAAATGAATAAAACCTTCGGAACCGGGCCCAGTCAGCCTTTGACCGGTCACGCGTTCGACGGCTTCCGGGCTCCAGTAAGTACGAACGTCCGCGAAGACTTGTGCTGCGTTGGTCAGCAAGTGACCGAACAGCATCGTCACAGCGTTAAGATTGTCGTTTTCGGTGGCAAGGATATAAGGCTCTCGAATGCCGTTCCAGTCGAATGAGGAAGAGAGGATGGCTTCCATGAAATCCCCGTTCGGCATAAAATCGGTCCACGCCCGCTGTCCTTGAAAGCCTGCGGCGATCGCATGATGCCCTAGAGCCTCTTCATCAAATCCTTTTTCGGCAAGCTTGGGATTGCCGACCATCAGATCGCGGGCGATCAGCGCCATTTTTACGACAGTTTGCCAATCCTGCTCTAGTTGCTTATCAGCGCGTTTAAGCTCCGGAGGATTCACATCTTCTCCCGGGTTGCAGTTCGACCGTACCCACGCCAGTGCCCTCTCATATTCCTCTTCATCATAAATGTTCAGTTCTATCCTGCGAATGAATTCGCTCATGTCCACATATTCATTGCGCATGCCCAAATAGCGGCTAAAAAAGTCTTCGTTAACCACACAGCCGGCAATCCCCATGGATACAGAACCCATGGACAGATAAGATTTTCCCCGGATTAAGGCTGCAGCCAATGCTGATCTCGCAAATTGAAGCAGCTTTTCCTGAACGTCGGCCGGGATTGAAGAATCGTTCATGTCCTGGACGTCCTTGCCATAGATGCTGAAAACAGGCAGACCTTTTTGATTGTGAGCGGCAACGGCAGCCGCCAAATAAACGGCTCCGGGCCGTTCTGTTCCGTTAAATCCCCATATGGCTTTAAGGGTAAGCCGATTCTGATCCAGAGTTTCCGTCGGGTAGCACCAGGAAGGTGTGACCGTGATCGTAATGTCAACGCCCTCACGCTTGAATTTCTCTTCGGTTTTTGCGGCTTCCGCCACACCGCCAATCGTGGAATCCGCAATGACGCATTCAACCGGGGAGCCGTCCGGATAGCGGATATGCTCCCTAAGCAAGTCGGAAACAGCTTTGGCAAGATTCATTGTGACTTCCTCCAAAGATTCACGAATCCCGCCCCTGCGTCCGTCAATCGTGGGTCTGATGCCGATTTTGGAAAAATGGCCACTCCAGCGATCATCTGCGCGCATACTTTTCTCTCCCTTCATGAATTGCAGTTATAACGATATTGCCAATATCAATTACAATCGGATGATGAATAAAGCGGTTACAATAATGCGTAATGCAGGCTGCGTCATTCTCTGCCTGGCTCTGCGTGAGCTCTACAATGCTTATCAGGGCTGCGGCATAAATACATCACGGATACTCCCCTCCCCTATTAGTCATCATATTCATGGCTTTAGACAAGAGCCGCAGCTGTCCCGGTATACAAGCGATGTCTCATGAACAATGGCCACGGGCTCCTTCACTTTATGCTCAATCATGTCCATGACAATATCGACACACGAGTTGGCCATAGCGGCAACGGGCAGATTGACGGTGGTTAGCGACGGAATGGTAAAACGGGTCTGATCGTGATTGTCGTGTCCCACAATCTCGATATCCTGTGGGATGCGCACACCGAGTTCGTGGAGTGCGGCGAGTCCGCCGATCGCCATCGTCTCGCTCAGAAAGAACATTGCTGCCGGGAGCCGGCCGGTCAAAGCCATTTCTTTAACCGCCTTGTATCCGCCCTCTTCCGAGAAACAACCGTAAACTATACTTCGATCCGGCAGGTATAGCCCTCTCTCCCATGCAGCATCTTTAAAACCGTTAAACCGAAGGTAGATCGCTTGGGAGGGGCTATCCGGCACAATCATGCCGACGTGTGAATGCCCTTTGTCTGCAAACAGTTCTGCAACCTGCTTGCCTACCCCGTAGCTGTCAACGTAAACGCAGCTGTATTTCTCGGATTTTCGCTGATAAATGACGAGCGGAACCTTGACTTCGCTATTGTCAAGAAAGTCCAGATCCTCATCCGAGGCATTGGCAATGATGGCGCCGTTATAGCGCATTCCGGTCAGCAAGGAATCCACCTTGTCAAGACGCGAGTTCTCATAAGGCTGGATCAGCAGTTCAAATCTTTCAAGATCACCTGAAAGCTGGCTTTGTATTCCCTGTAGAAAAGGACTGATCAGGGATGCCCGCGAATCCAGCGTCCACAAAATGGCAATCACGGGAAGCAGCTCGCCTTTGCTTCTTAAGCGCCTAGCAGACAAGTTGGGGCTATACCCAACGCTATGAGCAATTTCCAGGATCTTGTTCTGGGTGGATTTGGATATTCTCATCAAGTCTCCTTTGCCGCTGAGGACAAAGGATGCCGTTCCGGGCGAGACGCCTGCCTTTGAAGCAATTTCTTTAATCGTTGCCATAAACTCAGCTCCTATAATCTGGGAAAAAGCGATAACAATAACGTTATAGCTGCTCTTTTTTTCCAGCTTAATACAATTAAATGACGGCGTCAACGTAAGAAAAAAAAAGAATTTATTTTGTTTGACAGATCAAAAATTGCTTGTTATAAATTGGGTATAACGTTTTAGCATAACGATTAAGCCAGTTGTCCAACCTGAATGACCTTATCTTTTTGCCAAGCCAAATGTTTAAGGTTTGTGATATGCTTCCTAAAGGCGGTGATAACAGCCTGTTTCGTTCAGGTTAATTTGATAGCGTTTCCATTATTCGCAGGCGCTCTATTTCCCCAAATTTGATGAGGAGGATAGCAAGCATGAATAAAGAAATGCAAGTCAATTTACTAACCCCTCTGCCAATCGGCAAAAAAACAACCGTTCGCTGGAAGGTGGCTGTTCTCATGTGGGCGGCCATTTCGATCAACTACATTGACCGTACGGTTCTCTCCGTTGCTGCTCCCGAGATCTCCCGGCATTTTCAGCTCACTGAAGGTCAAATGGGTATCATTCTGTCGTCCTTTTTCTGGTCCTATGTCTTATTGCAAATTCCGTCCGGGTGGATTGCCGACAAGATCGGGCAGCGGATTATGCTCGCGGTTTCCGTAGGCTGGTGGTCACTCGCAACCGCATGTATGGGCTTCGCCCGCGGATTCGGTTCGCTGGTGGCGCTTCGAGTGCTGCTCGGCATGGGCGAAGCTGGCGCCTATCCGTGCAATGCCGGAATCACCTCCAAGTGGTTCCCCGCTACTGAAAGAGCAAGAGTCGCATCTATTTTTGATAGCGGTTCCAAAGTGGGAACAGCCATTGCGATGCCGCTGATCGTCTGGCTGGTGGCCGTTTTCAATTGGCAAATCGCCTTTGTCATCTCCGGTGCGCTTGGTTTCGTCTGGATTTTGATCTGGTGGTTCTATTATCAGGATCCAGAGAAACACAAATATATCAACAAGGCAGAACTGGCTTTTATTCAGAATGGGCAAATGCAGACCACATCTCATAACGAACGCCCGCTAAAATGGTATCAGCTGCTTAAATACCGCAATGTCTGGGCGATATGTCTTGGATTTTTTTGCATCAACTACACGGCTTACTTCTTTATCACCTGGTTTCCTACCTATCTGGTTGAGGAAAAAGGCATGGGCTCCATCAAAATGGGGTTTGTAGCGATGATCCCTCCCCTTGCAGCCATCCTCTCCCAGCTTTTTGCCGGCTGGTTGTCCGATAAGCTGTATGAGAGGGGCATGCCGATTACGCGGGTAAGAAAAACGTTCCTCGTAAGCGGACTGATCGTAGCCACTTCCATCGGCTTTGCAGCCGTTGCGGAACAAATCTGGCTTACCGTTGGACTTCTGACGCTTTCCTATTGCGGTTTAACTTTTGCCGGCTCACAGGTTTGGGCCCTTCCGGCAGACCTTGCTCCCAAAAACATGGCTTCCACGTTGGGAGCGCTGCAGAACACCTTTTCCAATATGGCGGGGATCGTCGGACCGATTATCACCGGCTTTATCGTTCAGGCGACCGGCTCGTTTGTTCCGGCGCTTATGCTGACGGCTGGACTCGTTATTTTTGGAGCGCTGAATTACTTGCTTCTTCTTGGCCGAGTTAAAACCATCGAAACCCAGCCTTAATTCATAAGGAGGATGTGCGGAAAATGCCGACAAATTTCAAAGTGCTGGTAACCGCTACCAACTACGGGGAACTGTGCGGGGAAGCCAAACAGCGGCTGGAGAATTACGATATCGAGGTTATTGAAAATCCGTTCGGCCGTCCCCTGACGTTTGAGGAGCTGCGCGAACGGATTGGAGATATTGACGCTGTAATCGCCGGAATCGACACCTGGAATGAGGCCGTCTTCCAGCTTGCTCCCAAATTAAAGGCCATTGCCCGCTTTGGTGTTGGCGTTGACAATATCGATATTGAAAAAGCGCGGGATTACGGCATTAAAGTGACAAACGCCCCCAGGCTGAATTCGAATGCCGTAGCTGAACTGACCGTAGGACTTATACTCGGCATCCTGCGGAATATTCCGGCCCTGGATCACTCGACACGACTCGGAAGCTGGGAGCGTTTCGTCGGCGATGAACTGGACGGCCGCTCAATCGGCTTGCTGGGATTCGGAAACATCGCCCAAATGGTGGCCAAAAAGCTGCAGGGTTTCGATGTTCAGCTACGCGCCTTTGATAAATACCCGAATGTTGAAAAAGCCAAAGAATACCGTGTTGAGATTGTCTCTTTGGAAGATGTGCTGCAAAAGAGCGATATCGTTACCCTGCATCTGCCCAGCCTTCCGGAAACCAAATACTTTATGAATGATGAACGATTCGGAATGATGAAACCGCATTCCTATTTTGTGAACACATCCAGAGGGCTTCTGGTTGAGGAAAACGCGTTGTACCGTGCGCTCACTTCCGGCAGCCTGAAGCTTGCGGCCATCGATGTGTATGAACATGAACCGGTACTCCCAAGCAATCCCTTGTTAGGCCTTCCGAATCTGATCGCGACGCCGCATACCGCAGCGGAAACTTTTGAAACCTACCGAAGTGTCGGTCTGCTGACGGCCGAAGCCATTATAGATTGGACGGCAGAGTTCCGAACAATCTGCTGTAAAGACAGTTTGTCCGATCCGGCTTCAAATCGTTGTTCTATTCCAGTATTAGCAACAAAAAAGAGGGGTTCCGCATCGTGTTCATGTTTCACCTGGGTAATACGCTTCCATCAAGCGATGCTTACCCGGGTTTAAACGAGAACGCCGATTTACACGAGCGGAACCCCTTACCCATATATGAGACAGGTCTTGACTTTTAATCGCCGGTTTTGACAGCTTACGCACACGTAATCCGCGGTTATTATCGGGACAATAATCCGTCCATAAGCTTCCGGATGTCCTCCAATCCCCCGAACGAAGGGATCGCGCCTTTGCCCGTTGTGGCAAGCCCCCCTGCCGCATTTGCAAATCGAATGCTTTCCATAAGCTCGGCCTCCGTCCATTCCGTAACGTGCTTACCGCTTGTGCTTACCCTGTATAAAAAGGCACCGAGAAATGCATCTCCTGCACCTGTCGTAGCCACCACATTCACCGGAGCGCCGCCCGGATTCGGCTCATAAGGGTTTCTCCTGCGGCCGATTTGCCGTAAGGCAGAAAATCAATTAAATATTCCCCAAGCGCTACCGCATCAAATTTCATCCTTCTCTCTCCCCTTTTGTTTAGCCTTTAATCCCCGACATGGCGATGCCTTGAATATAATAACGCTGCAGGAACAGGAACAGGATAAGAATCGGAAGCGTAGAAATCGTGCTCGCCGCCAAAATTTTGGACCAATCCGTTCCTTCCGTGGAGGAGAAAGAAGCGATGGCCACCTGGATCATCTGCTTGGCGTTGTCATTAATTACGATAAGCGGCCAGAGATAGGAGTCCCAGTTGCCCAAAAAGGTCATGAGTCCAAGCGTAACCAGAGCAGGTACGGCAGCCGGAAGCACGATGCTCATGAAGGCCCGTGGAATCGATGCCCCGTCAATTCTGGCTGCTTCCATAATTTCATTCGGGATGTCCGCGAAAAACTGCCGCAGCAGAAAGATCCCGAACACCGACAGCATCGAAGGAATAATCAGCGCCTCATAAGAATTTAGCCAGTTCAGATAATGCATGGTGAGATAGTTAGGCACAAGCGTAACTTCGCCTGGAATGACCATGGCGGACATAAACAGGATGAACACAAGATTTTTTCCGCGAAAACGCAGCTTGGCAAAGGCGAAAGCCGCCATGGCATTGATAATCAGAACAGCCACTGTAACCGTAGCCGCTACAAATAACGTATTGCCGATGTACCGGAAGAACGGGTTCGTTTCATTAAAAATGACTTTCCCGTAATTCGAGAACGTGAAATCCACCGGAATGAGCATATGAATGTTGAGCCCTGACGCATATTTGAATAGTTCCTGATATGGACGAAGCGAACCGAGAATCATCCAGATGACGGGAAATAGACAAATAAGGGCGATCAAGACCATGGCCGTATATTTTACCGTTAACAGAGTTATCTTCATGGCTTTTGTACCTCCTGCATGAATAAGTCTAGTCTTCTCTATTGAAAAATTTCATTTGCACCAGCGAGATGATCAGCACAATGGCGAACAACACAAATGCCGCAGAGGTGGCATAGCCCATTTGGCTTTGCTGGAAGGCCAGCTTGTAGATATAGAACACGACGGTTTCCGTGGAGCCGTTTGGACCGCCGTTGGTCAGCACGAAAATAAGTCCCGAAAGCTTGATGGCGTCAATCGTCGTAATGATGACGACAAATGCCGTCGTGCGGTTAAGCAGCGGCAGCGTGATCCGGAAGAACTGTTGTATCTTCGACGCTCCGTCTACCCTTGCCGCTTCATACAAATCCTGCGAAATATTATTCAGTCCAGCCAAATAGATGATCATGAAAAATCCGACGGCTTTCCAGATGCCCAAAATAATGACCCCGTTCATCGCCGTATCCGGGTTGGACAAAAAGCTCGTTGTCGGCAGATGAAGCAGCTTCAAAAAATTGTTCAGAGCGCCAAAGTCTTTGTTGTAGATCAGTTTAAATACAATAGCCGCCACCGAAGTCGAAATTACGACCGGGATGAAATAAAACGTGCGGAAAAGTCCCGTTCCCGGACGCCGTTTCTGGATCAGCAGCGCAAGCCCGAGCGAAATGCAGGTTTGCACGGGAATGACGATCACGGCAAAATAGAAGGAGTGCGCAAGACTGCTCAGAAACTCTTTGTCGCGGAAGAGCTGCACGTAGTTATCAAGCCCCACGAAGGATTTATTTGAACTTATTAGCGAATAATTTTGAAAACTGATGATAAAGGCTTGAATCATCGGATAAAAAACGAATACCAGCAGCAGCAGAAATGCAGGCAGGATGAACCAGAGTGCGGTTCTCTGCTCATGTCTGTAAAATCGGTCCGACCCTTTTTTTCCTTTAATTGCGGATTCCATACGGCATAACCCCTTTATTCTTGATATACAAATACATTCAGCACAGCCGAGACGGTTCCGTCCGAAGTGACCCCTTTGATCTCGACGCTGCCTGACTTCAGTCCTTTAATCCGGGCTTCCGTTCCTTTGCTTTGCTCCACCTTCGCGATGGATTCGTCGCTGGAGACCCAGTTCAGCTGCTGAGGCAGGCTAAGCGGAACAACCGCTCCTTTAATGGACTGTATAGAGCCTACGGGAATATCCAGACTTGTCTGCTCAAGCAGCACTCTTAGCGGTGCTTTGGAATCCGGATCCTCATCCCGCCAAATCGTTCGCAGCGGATAATAAGCCGCCTTGTTAAGCACAACGCCTCCTCCTTCGGAGAAGAGCTCAAGACCATTGCTAACCGCGCCCGGAAAAACAAGATTGGAGGAAACGATCTCGCCGTCATTCGCAAAGATTTCAACGGTTGATTCATCTACAAAGATTTGAAGCTTCAGTTTCCCGTTCTTGAGTTCCAGGGGAGCTGTCATCGCCTCGGCAAATCCGGATTCAAACTGGGACTCGCCGGAGCGGGTCCGGTCGAAAATCAATTGCTTCGCCTTTGGATCGTAAGTGATCACCGTTTCCTGATTCGTCCCTTTTCGAAGCTTCAAGCCGAACCTGGAATCCGAGTTGACCGTAAATTCCGTATCCAGTTCATAGGAGGTCCCGTGAATGCCTGAAAGCGGATTCGTTTTAGTCGTCAGCTCTTGCTCTGCAAGCTCGGTTGCCTTTCCTCGAAGCGTTTCCAATTCCTTAACCGGTTTCTGTACGAGCCGGATGCCTTTGCCCGGGATATCGCGAAGCGTGAGTTCACGGGACACGGACATATTCCCTTTCCAGGGCGATGTCGGCATGTTAAACGGGTATCTCCAGTTCGACATCCATCCGACCCAGATGCGGCGTCCGTCCTTTTCAGGGATATCCGAGAAGGAAACGGCGGCATAGAAGTCTTTGCCAAAGTCCGTCCATAGTACATCGGAAGGCGCGTTGTCATTCGTGAAATTCTCACCGTCAAATGAACCGACGAAGTATTGAGCGGTAGACCCCTTTGTCGTTTCATTGTTTCCAATGCTTACGGTAAGGACCCACTTCTTCTGCTCAGTTCCTTCCACGGGAAGCTCGAATAGATCCGGACATTCCCAAACCGCGGCATGGGATCCCTGGTCCGACCCGAATTCGCCGGTCATGGTCCATTCTTTCAAGTTTTTGGAGCTGTAAAATCTCACCTTTTGATCGACGGACACAGCCATGACCCATTTCTTGGCCGGCCCGTACCAGATAACCTTCGGATCCCGAAAATCTTTGAGTCCGGGATTCGGAATAACCGGATTGCCTTCATATTTGGTCCAGGTTCGGCCTTTGTCGCTGCTGTAAGCGATGCTTTGCGACTGGACGCCATCCTTAAAATGGGTGAAGATGGCAACTAGCCCTGCTTTGCCTCCAAAAAATCCGCTCGTATCCTTGCGATCGACAACCGCGCTGCCAGACCAGATTTCACCCAAAGCATCGCGAACCAGGGCGGGCTGAAGCTCGGTCCAGTGAATCAGATCCGTGCTTACCATATGCCCCCATTGACCGCTGTTCTGGTAAAACTGGTGGTACTCGCCAGCGAAATACACCATACCGTTCGGATCGCTCATATTACCGGTTGCATCCGACACATGATATTGCGGCCGGTACAATTCCGTATGATAAGACCGGTCGGAATTGTAAACGAACGGAGGAGGGGAGTCTATAGGCGGCTCCTCATCATTTCCGCTATCCGTTTTTGTGCATCCAGCCAGCATGGTGGCTCCGGCGAATGCTGCCGCGAGCAGAACTCTGGAAGTGACCAGGACCTTTTTGCGGGTATTGCTGCTCATGCGTTAGTCCTCCTTTTTAGTTCCAGATATTGCCGAGTTCCCATCCTTCCAGCGTAACTTTCGCCTTCCCGCCTGTGGCCGTTACCTTAAACGTCCGGCTGTCGTCCCCGGGATAAATGCGATTTGTGATTACCTTTTCGCCGTCGTTCACAAAAATCTCCAGTGAAGAACGGTCCAGGAACATGTGGAGCTTCACTTCGGAACTGCTGCTCTCCGGCAGTACGATCCGGTTGACACCCCCGTCCCCAATCCCCGACTCGCTGCGGTCCACGGTCAATATCCGGTCCCTGAATGAGTAAGCAACGGTTGTTTTCTCCCGGTCATCTTCCGAGGAAGACAAATTGAATACCACCGAGACCTTCTCGTCGTCCCCCTTGCTCAGCCAAGCTATGATCTCCAGCGGATTTCCATCCGGCTGATTCCAGCAGCGAATTTCTCCGTCCTGAAGCAATAGGCTCTCGCTGATCCAATGGGCCTCACGCAGAGCTTCGAGCTCACGGATAGGCCGGCTGACAACCGTTCCTTGCGGCGTCAGAACCAGTTCACGCGGAAGCGTCATCGCCCCGTACCATCCACGTTCTTCGGAAATCAGCTTCGAGCCCCACATATCCATCCAGGCTATAACAATCCGTCTGCCCTTGTCATCCAGCAAGGTTTGGGCCGCATAGAAATCAAATCCTTCGTCCAGCCTCGCCTCATACTCTGGCTTGAATTTGCCGGTTTCATAATCCATTTCACCGACCATCAGCCAATTCTTAGCTCCGTTCATATTCATGGGAGAAATAGCAAGCACATGCTTGTCTCCAAGCGGAAACAGATCGGGGCACTCCCACATGTCTCCCTTCGTTCCGTCGCTCTCCGCCGCGACGCCCATGTACTCCCATTCCGTCAGAGTGGCGGAACGGTACAACAGCGCTTGCCCTTTCCCGTCTTGGCCGGAGCCGACCACCATGTACCATGAATCCCCCTGCTTCCAAACCTTGGGGTCACGGAAGCCGAAACGCGCTCCATCCGGCGCCTTTCCAATAACCGGATTGGCCGGATGCTTCTTGAACACAACTCCGTCCGCGCTTTCGGCCATGCACTGCACTTCCACCGGAGCTCTCCCGTCTACATGCCCGGTGTAGAACAGGACAAGCTTGCCATCGGCTTGAACGGCGCTGCCGGACCATACACCATAGCCGCCTTCCTCGCCCTTGTCGTACTCTTCCGAAGGGGCGAGAGCAACCGGAAGGTGGGTCCAGTGAATAAGGTCTTTACTTTTGGCATGTCCCCAATGCATGGGACCCCATATCGATTTGTAAGGATAATATTGATAGAACAAGTGATACTCGCCCCGGAAATGGATCAGCCCGTTCGGGTCGTTCATCCATCCGACCGGCGGCATGAAATGATAATTTAAACGAAATGGCTCCTCCTGAGCCCCCTTGGATTGCTCGTTAATATGCTCGTTAGCTTTCCTGATGACTTCCTCGTGTTCCGTTTTTTGATTGGATGCAAGCATAGCAGCAGCTTCCCCCTCCGATATCTGTTTGTCGAATGTTGCTATGAATCCATTGTACCGAAGAGGCAAACAAAAAAATTTCACTATTATCGGTTTGTTTGTTTCAATCTTTTTACTTTGCACGCAAATAAGCCCCGGCGAATGCCGCCGGGGAGCCTCCTGACTCTATTCATTTACTCAGATTGGTCCGAAGAGAAAAGCTCTTCCCTGAATTCTTTCGGACTTTTACCGTAAAACTTCTTGAAAGAAGTGCTGAAATAGCTGGATGTGGAAAATCCGACAAGCGTAGCAATATCGGTCAGCTTCAGCTTGTTCTCTTTTAACAATTCTTTCGCCTTGTGCATGCGCAGTGAGATGACATATTCACTGAAAGTCATTCCGACGCTCTGCTTGAAGATTGAAGAAAGATAGGTTTCATTAATATAAAACTTCTCAGCCAGCGAAGAAAGCGTAATCTCATAGCAGTAATTTTGGTCGACGAATTTTTGAATGGCGTTTACGATATGCTGCCCGCTCGAGAAACGCATCACTCTGACCTCATCCATGACCAGAACCGCGAGCTCATGGAGCTGGTCCAGCACCTGCTCTCTGGACTGATAATCCCGGAGCGAGATCTGGCAGTTCCAGAGCGTCTGCTGAAGGGTGGAATCATGCAGCTCGAACTTTTTGGCAATAGTGCTGAACAGCAGGATGACCCGCAGCGCCAGAAAAGTAAACACGAACATCGAAGTTTCTCTTTCAGGCGGAAATACCTCATGTAAAAGGTCTTTAAACGTTTGAAAATCAAGATTTTCAATGGCCAGCGTCAGCTTCCGGTCCAGTTCGGGAGAGAACAGAAGATTCCACTCGAGCTGATCGGTTTCCTTGCCCGAAAGATCCATATCCACAATCCCCTGGCTCCAGGACAGCATACTGGAAGCATAACCCTCTTTCAACTGGCGAAGTCCGTCAATGGGCTTCCCTATGCCAAAAACGGAATCAAGGCGCAAATAGCGGCTGATGTTGTCCCGCAGTTCACGGGAGAACTGCAAAGCAAAGCCGCCGTCTTTGCTTTCGGACTGCAGCAAAACAATAAAGCACATCAGCGCCGGATGATTCAAGTCATAAAAAGGATAAATTCGTTCGTATTTGGCAGCCGTCTCTCTGCACATTAAACGAAAGGCCAAATGAAGCAGATCGCGTCTGGAATTTTCCTCCTCAAGCCTACCGTTTGGAATTCGCATTTCCACGGTCACGAATTGCGCCTGCAGCTGCTCGGCAGTCAAGTCCGGCATTTGAAGCTGTATCAGTCTTTCCTTGACGGCTGCAAGAGAGAACCATTCATCCTTGACAAGCTGCAAAAGCAGTTGCTCCTGCAAAATTTGCAGCTGCTGCCTGTTCGCCTCACGGGACTGCAGCTTCTCGCGAAACTCTTTATGTTCAGCCGTAATTTCCTTATCCAATTCTGCCAACAGCGAGATGATCTCCTGACGAACAACAGGCTTCAGCAAATAATCCCTGACACCGATCTGAATGGACGATTTCAGATACTCAAAGTCGGAATAACCGGACAGCATGACGATCTTCAGTCCGGGGTATTTCTTCTTGCATTCGCTTGCCAGCTTAATGCCATCCATCTGCGGCATTCTTACATCCGAAATAAGAAGATCCGGCTGAGGCAGCTCGTCGAGCAGCCTTAGCGCCTCTTCCCCGCTCGAAGCCTCACTGACGATTTGAAAGCCGGCTGCCTCCCAATCCACTTTCGCTTTGATGCTCGCCCTGATCCCTGCTTCATCATCCACCAGCATTACAGTATGCATAGTTATCAACTCCCGATTTTATTAAAGGTTAATGTGATTTCCGTGCCTACCCCGGGGATAGAATTCAGGGTGACCCCAAACTTCTCCCCGTAAATAAGCCGGCAACGGGACAGCACGTTGCGAAGTCCGATGCTTTCTCCCTGGCTGCTCAGCAAGCTTGAGGGATCCGTGCTTCCCATCGATCTCAACAAGTCTGCAACCAAATCGGCCGTCATTCCGATGCCGTTATCTTTGACCTGGAGCTGCAAAACCTCTCCCTTTAATAGAGTGGAAACCTTGACTGAAGCCCCGTCTCCTTTATCCAAACTGTATTTCACGGCATTCTCAACCAGAGGCTGCAAAATGAACTTGGTCATTCTCATGGAATCGGCAGCCGGATCGGCCGATATTTCGGTATGCAGCACATCCCCGTAACGCAGCTTCAGGATGAACAAGTATTCCCTGATATAATTCAATTCTTCCGCTACCTTAACCTGTTCGCTTTCAAGATCAAGCGAATATCGCATCATTTTGCCGAGCGCTTCAGTGGCATCCATAACCAGAGCTTCGCGCTTCATAGCCGCAAGTCCGCCGATGATTTCCAGCGTATTATAGTAAAAATGCGGATTGATCTGCAGCAGCAGCGCCTTGTACTCTGCATTTTTCCGGCGCAAATTTGTCTCAAATTCGATCTCGATCAAATTGCGGAGCCTAATCGTCATATGCTCGAACACTCTGGCAACATTGCTGACTTCGTTATGCCCCGTTCTAGCCATCGGCAGCAGTTCCAGGCCTTGCTCAAAATCACCCTTTTGCACAAGCTTCATGGCCTTCGCCATCATGCTTAGCGGTTTGGTAATTCCGCCGGAAAGCCAGAAAGCGCAGATAATGGCCGTAATTAATAGGCCCAGACTTATCAGCAGCAGATTCTCTTTGATCTTCGTAATTTTGACGTACAGCTCCTGTTCCGGAACTTCGCCCATGATAATCCAGCCCTGCTCGGGAAGCGTGGAGTAGAATATCAAATACGAAGTGTTATGTTCCTTAACCGGGAACACCCCGCTTTGCGGGTAACCGGACATGGGACCGATTCGCGCAAGCGCGGAATGGAGCACATCCTCTTTACCATCAATAGGTTGATCCAGAACGGGTAAACCGTCTGCGGTCAGAAGAAAGACATGCCCGGTTTTGCCGATTGAAATTTTATCGATGGCCCCTTGCAGCAGTTCTGTCGGAAAGTTGACTTTCAGCACACCGGCAGTTCTAAGAGATTGGAGCTGTACGAGAGGAACGATATAACTGTTCACCCGGCGGGATCTCATTCCTTCCTCCGCCTGGTCGGGATCGAGATGGGAACGGGTCCAGCGCGCTCCGTCATTGACGTACAGCTTATACCATTCGCTGATCTCATATCCTTTATCCTGCCGCCACATTCCGCCATCTTCTTTTGTGAAAGCGCTTAAGGAAATGCCGTTTGAGTTATTAACAGCGTATGAGGAAAAAAGGTCCCGAAGCTGCTGCTTGGCAAGTACCCGTTCGGCTGTAGAAACATCCAGATTCAGCTCGGTTGCGATCCAGTTCTGGGTCACTTTGCTGCTTAGAGTCTGATTGCCTGTATCCTCAACCTGTACCAGCAAAGTTTCCGCATGGGAAGCAAACTGGTCGATGGTTTGGGAAACCGACTGTTCAATCGACTGCTTGATTTCCTTGGTTGAAGCTTCGCTTAATATAATGACCAGCGCTGTGAACGGCAATATCAAAAGCACTGAAAATGCCGCCATTAACCGGCTGCGCAAAGAATAGAACATATCCTTACCTCTTATACACATAATAGAATCCTATAATTGAATAATGCCTCAGCCGCTCCTTCTTTGTCTATGTATTTTTTCCAGGTTCTTTCATTGCAATGGTAAAAGAGACGTTCCAAACAGCGAAACGTCTCTTTGCTTTAGCAGCCGCGTCAGCAGCCTTATTTATTATCGGCATAAGCCTTTTCGATTTTTTGCACAGCGTCATTGACTGCTGCGTCAACATTGCGCTTGCTGATGGCAATTTCCTCGAAAAGCTTATTGACCGCTTCGGACATTTGCGGGAATACCGGTGTGACAGGCCGCGGTCTTCCGTATTTCTGATCCTGTTCTACGAAGATATTTTTAGGATACTGGCTCAGTTCAGGGAATTCCTTAGCCGCGGAATAGCGGGACGGAATGTCCTTCGTAAGTTTGCAATAGGCGAGCTGGCCGTCATGACTTGTTACATAATTTACAAACTTCCACGCAGCATCGGCATTTTTGGCCTTGGAAGATATGCCGAGCGCCCAGCCTCCGTTAGCGACAGCTTGTCTCGTCTCTTTGGGCAAAGGGGCAATGTCGAAGTCTTCACCCAGCTTGAAGTTTGGAAACTTTTCTGCAATGTAGGACAGTGACCAGGAACCGTCGATCGTTATGCCCAGCTTGCCATTGGCAAATGGATCCGGAGGAAGCTCCAGCGCCGACACCTGATATTTATTGTACAAATCGCTGAAGAACTGAAGAGCCTTCTTGGTTTCCGGAGAGTCCAGATAACCTTTGGAAGTCGTTCCGTCTTCGCTCATAATCTCGCCGCCGAACTGCCAAATAATCGGATATTTAAAGTAAGCGGTAGCTCCCGCATTTTGGAAGCCTTGAGCCGGATCGATGCCATAGATGCCGTTCGCCGGATCGTTCAGCTTCTGAGCGGCCTCCAGCACCTGATCCCAGGTCCAGGGTTCGTCGACATTTTTGGATGGAAGCGGAATACCCTTTGCTTCAAACATCTTTTTGTTATAGAACAAGGCGATGGAGGACTCTGTCATTGGAGCCATATAAATTTCATTTTTATAGGTGTAGGTGCTCATTGTCGACTTCGGGAGATCATCCAAGTTCCCGTCTTGCTTGAAATAATTCGTCAAAGGTGTAAGAGCGCCTGCTTCCGCGTAGGAAGCCATAGTAGGTGCATCGAGCGCCATAATATCCGGCGGATTGCTCGAAGCGATTGACGTTCTGAGCTTGGTGTCATAATCCGAATAAGGAATTGGCGTCATCTCAACCTTGATGTTCGGATTCTCTTTCATAAAGCCGGCAACAAGCTGGTCATACGCCGAATTCTCCGAATCGTTTCCTGAATTTCTCCAGAAGGTAAGCTTTACTTTCTCCCCTTTGGAACCGCTACCGGAATTCGCCGTGTTGTTAGAAGCGCTGTTGCCGCATCCCGCTAGCAAACCGATCGATAGCAAAGCCCCAAGAATAATTGTTGCTTTTCTGTTCATTGTGACTACCCCTTTCAGCTAAGCTTCACTTTCATACTTGAATCATAACAGAGCGGCGCGGGAATAAAATTCATTATTTTTTGATCTGAACTTTTAATATATTTGGAATCGTTTACTTTTCTGCTTAATCAAAAAAACAGACCGCAAGGGTCTGCTTTTTGGGTCGCATGTTCCGTCATTATTTGAACTGGATAATCCCTGTTGTATGCAGCAGCACCAGTACAACCAAGATCGGAGCGATGTACCGGAGCATGAACAGCCACACCCGGAACCAGCCTGCCCTAAGGCCGGCCGCTTCGGAAGCTTTCTTCCAGTAGTATCCCGCAAAGATGGTCGTGAGAAGACCGCCAATCGGCAGCAGGATATTGGAGGCAATGAAATCCATCCAGTCAAAGAATGCCTTACCGCCCATTGAACTGAGCTCCGGAACTAAACCGAGGGATAAAGCGGAAGGAACCCCGAGCACAAAACAGAGCAATGAAATGATGATAACGGACCTGGAACGGCTCCAGCCCCAGCGGTCCATGGCAAAGGACACAGGCACTTCAAGCAGGGATACCGCTGATGTCAGAGCGGCGATCGCCAGCAGGACGAAAAACAATCCGCCAAACACGGTGCCGAAAGGCATCGCCGAAAAGGCCGCGGGCAGCGCGATAAATACGAGTGACGGGCCTTGGGCCGGGTCGATTCCGAAAGAAAACGTAGTCGGGAATATAATCAATCCTGCGATCAAGGCATAAATCAGATCACCCGCTCCAATAGCCACAGTAGCTGTCCCCAGCGATTGCCGCTTGTCTACATAAGCTCCGTAAGTAATCAGAATACCCATTCCGAGTGACAGGGAGAAAAAGGCATGTCCCAACGCAACCAAGGCGGACTCTGGAGTCAGCTTAGAGAAATCGGGCTGCAAGAAGAACGAAACGCCCTCTCCCGCTCCCGGCAAGGTTACAGCACGAATCAGCAGCACAATGAGCAGAATGATAAGCCCGGGGATGACGATCTTGTTGAATCTTTCAATTCCCTTTGAAACCCCGCGGATTACGATCCAGCCCGTAATGGCAACAGCCGCAAGCTGCCACAAGATTGGCGAGTACCCACCAATAAAGCCGCCAAATTGGCCCTCGAAATCATTATTGTTAAATAACTGGCCGCTAAAAGCCAGCACGGCATAATGAAGGGTCCAGCCCGTTACGATCACATAGAATGATAGGATCATAAAAGGGGATATGACTTGCAGCCATCCGAGCCGTCCCCATATCCGGCCTCCGCCTGCTTTTACAAATGAAGTGGACGCGCTGCCGCGCCCCGAACGTCCGATCGCCAGCTCTGCGAGCAGGACCGGCAGTCCAATCACGAGCAGACAGACAATAAAGAGCAGAAAGAAAGCCGCTCCTCCATTCTCTCCTGTAATATATGGGAATTTCCACATATTCCCTAGGCCCACCGAGCTTCCAATTGCCGCTAAAATGAAGCCGGCTGAAGAAAAACGGTCCTTTTTCCTTGCTCCAAGATGTTCTTCTTGTTGTAAATGATTCATAAAACCCTCCTTATGTTATTCACAATGTTTCTTATTATATTTTAGTATTCGCAGAATGTCAGCCCTAAATGCAAGTAACACTAGAAATAGACAAAAATAGACCGCCCGGCTTAGTCCGGGAGGCCTGATCCACCAAAGCTATGGTTCTATCTTTTCGAAATGCTCGACGATTGGAAAGGGATCATAGAAATGGTGGAGCAGTTTTTTCCACTCCAAATATTCCTGAGATCCTCTGAAACCTTGGGTATGGTCTTCCAAAGTTTCCCATTTCACAAGCAAAATATACTTATTCGGGTCCTCCATGCATTTCTGAAGCTCATGATTGATGTATCCCTTCATAGAAGAAATAATTTTGGATGCTTGCTTGAAATGGTCCTCAAATTCCAAGCTTTGTCCCGGGATAACATGCAGTATTGCAACTTCTAGGATCATCTTGTTGTCCTCCCTATAATGTGGATTATCTATGCTGTGTATAAGAGTTAGCGCGGCTGATCTGTCTGATCTTCATCACTGTTTCTGTACTTAGCGGCGGTACTTCTGACGCATTGACGTTCTCCATAAGCTGCGCGATTGAGCTTGCTCCGGCAATGGCGGATGCCACAGCGGGATCCGACAAGCTGTATCTGATGGCCAGTTGACTCATCGTGCATTTCCCGTCCGCGAGCGCCTCTAGGTCTCTTCTGATCTCAAGCAGCTCCTCTTCCTTATAGTCAAGGTAGCCTTTGGACGCCTTCTTCTCACCGTGGTCTGCCAAATTGCCGCTGGCAACCGGCCCGCGGGAAATGATGCTGATTCCGTTCTCCCGAAGCAGCGGCAGCACTTCCTCCTCGGCTCGGCGGTCCAGAATGCTGTACTGGTTCATCACGCTGACGATCTCCGAACGCTTCACGTATTCCCGAATCACATTGGGTCTGATGGACGAAATTCCGTAATAACGGATCAGACCTTCCTTCTTCAGCTGTTCGAAAGCTTCAATCGTCTCATCGATCGGATCGTCGATGGTCCCTCCATGCAATTGATATAAATCGATGTAATCAATATCCAGCCTGCGCAGGCTTTCTTTTACGGCTGATAAAATGTACGATTTGGACGGATCCCATACCCAGCCTTCCTGCCCCTGGATGCGGCGATTGCCGACCTTGGTTGCAACAATCACGTCCTGTCTGCGCCCCTTGATCGCCTTGCCGACAATTTCTTCGTTTCGGCCGCTGTCATACAGGTCCGCGGTGTCCAGCAGATTTACGCCCCGGTCAAGCGCTTCATGAATGAGTCTTACGCCTTCGGGCTCTTCAGTTCCAATCGACATACAGCCGAATCCGATTTCCGATACCCATAAATCTGAATTCCCGAGTTGATTTTTTCTCAGGTTTCACACCTACTCTCTATATCAGTTGCCTTAAATTTTAAGAGTTCCCCGGTCCCTAAGTCAAATCGCTGCCTAGGCAAAAAAACAGCCGCAAAGTCTCTTCAGACCATACAGCCGTATTTTTATGTTACAAAATATGGTTAGTCGACGGAGGTTCCTGTTCCGTGGCTTGTCTTCGCGTTTGACGCATTTCCTGGAACAAAAATAAAAGCAATAAAAGCAGACAAAAACCGCAATATAGTCCGATTGACAAAGCTATATTCACATTCGGCATCAGAACGGCTGAGCTGAGGATTCCCATCAGCCAAATATAGGAGAACATGCCCCAGACACAGGACCAGCAGTATTTCGAGAACTTCATGGAAGATAAGGAAGCCATAAAGCATATCAGATTATTCGGCATGACCGGCACCGTACGAAGTACAATAATCGTCCAGATTCCATAGCGCTCCATGTATCTCTGCCATTTCTCATAACGCTTCATCCGTCCTAGCCATTTACGTTTAATCCAGTCGGATAAAAACCGTTTGCATACGAGATAGACGACTATGGTTCCAAGCGTACCCGTTAACCAGCTAACCAGAAGCCCTTCTATCAAGCCAATGGCGGAAATGTTCAGCACAATCAAGGCTGCAAATGGATATATGCCCGTAAAGGACTGGATAAGCGCAAGGGGAATCGTAATCAGCAGAATCGAGTAGCCGCCAAGCTGCATGGCATTGATTAACCAATCAATAAACTCCTCAGGGTAATTTTCCATCTCATCCCGCCCATCATTATCCATGTTAAATTATAGGTTCTGTTACATCATAACCCAAAAGCGACGATTTTGACATCCAAGATTTTATTGGCGGAACCATGAAAAAAAGCCGACCTCCCCCGAAGATCGGCTTTCTTTCAGATCTGGTATACCCTGATGCCGCACGCAGGCAGCGCTCTTTCGACATAAGGCCCTTTTGACAGGCAGGAAAATGACAAGTGGGAGTTTCGAAGGCACAGCAGCTTGTCCCCCGGCTTCAGGCCGAACATCTTAAGGGTGGGCAGCGGAATGGTAATCGTTCTGTCGTTCCTCAGCTGCGTCCAGCAGAATAAACGCTCTTTGAATTTAATGACACTGCCTTCCTCAATCGAAAAATTATGAAGCTGTGGAAGGTTGGCGTAGACGCTCGCCAGCGGCGAATTGGGCAGAAGATCCTTGCAGACTACATTAAATCCGCCGTTCGTATTTCGTCCGGACATTAAAATAACTGGGCCGGGAGCGATTTGATATTCCTGTAAAGCTTGCTCCGGCAAATATAAAGAACCGTCCGAGCCGATAATGCTCCAAGCATAAACAAACTTGCAGCCTTTGGCAGTGATTGACATGTTACCCGACCTCCCGGAGATTGTGAAGAACATTTAATATCTTCATCATCCCCTAAAAAAAGAAGGAACCGATATGACATCTGTCACTTCAGACAAATGCTTTACTTAATCGACAAAATCCTCTACTCTCTTAGCCAGAAAAATACGGTAAATACGGATGACGATAATTTTTGCCATCATATACAGCGGAATTGCCAGAAGCATCCCCAAAATCCCGCCCACTTCACCGGCAATCAGGATCAGCACTACGGTTGTCAAGGGATGGATATTGATCGTTTTCCCGTAAATGTAAGGAGCAATGAGATTCCCTTCGATTTGCTGGGCCACAAATACCACAACAATCACCCAAACCACCATGCTTGGCGACTCGGTGAAAGCCACAATGACACAAGGAATCGCTCCAAGGAGCGGTCCAAAATAAGGAATAAAATTGAATATCGCACCGATGCTCGCCAAAAGCAGCGGATAAGGCAGACCGATGATTTGAAATCCGATCAGGCTCATTACGCCTAGCAGGAACGAACTGATGATCCGGCCGGCAATAAAGCCGCTCAGCGCATTGTCGATCTCTTCCGTTACATCCTTTCCGTCATTTCGGAACTTGGAAGGGATGAACCGCAGAACCATTTCGGAGAGCTTCCCGTCTTCCTTAAGCATGTAATACAACACAATCGGAACCGTCCCAACCACAACAAAAAATCCGCTCAGGAAAGAGAAAATGTGGGACAAGTACCCGCTGATCATTTGAAGCAACTGGTTGGTGTACTCCGTAATCCGGTTCGTCAGCTCGGAATTGCCGGTATTGATCAGCGCAAAGTATTTACTCTTCTGGATTTCATTCATTTGCAGGGTGAGACCGTTAATCAGACTCGGCACATTGTCGATAAACTGCTGGATCTGATTGCGCAGCGGCGGCCAAACCACAACGAAGAACAAGGTTAAAAGCAAGCCGATCACCAAGTAGATCAGGAGAACAGAAACGATCCGGTGAAGCCCCCTCCGGTCCAGAATGCGAATAATCGGACGCAGCAAATAATAGAGGAAGCCTGACACGCTCACCGGAACAATCAGAATCGAGATCAAGGTCACGAGCGGATTAAAAACGAAGCTGATTTTGTGCAGCAAATAGACAATCGTAAGCACCATAATGATTCCTAACGATGTTTTGAAGAACGTATTTTGCGGCACGCTAACATCCCCCTATCATTATAAGAACAAGGAACTATTTAAGCGTAAACGTCAATCTTCTTTTGTTCAGGCTTCCTTATTCGGAAAGCGTGTCCAGCGCTGCATCAAGCAGCATGTCAAAAGCGTCATCATTTTGTTCCAAATAGGCATCCGCCAAAAGAAACTCTTCTTCGTCTCCCGATTCGGCATGAAAATGAAGACTGTAATCCCATTCCTTTCCCTTCTTGCTGAAGAACGTAATTTCATACCCTTTCTTATGTCCTTCTAATTCGAACACCGTCTTGCCAAGCAAAGCGCCTTCCTGATCTTTGCGCATTTCAGCTTCTTTAATAATCATCTTCATCCGTTATCTTTCTCCTTTGTTTACATGTCAAGATTATGATTATTTTCCTCCAGCCGGAACTGCATTATGCGACTCATCACGCAGATTTTCTCAGGGATTGGACAAGCAGGTCCATTCTCTTCAAGAAAATATCACATAAAAAGAGATTAATGTGGTAACTTTATAGTACAGCCTTGCTTTATCCTATCATTTTTTTGCCAGGCGAGGCATTGTTTTTTTTATAAGAAAGGAAGTTTCTTTCATGAACAGTTTGAGTTATGCCCTTTTGGCTATGCTTGTCAGAAAGCCGTGCTCCGGTTATGAGCTGGCCAAGATTATGGAAGTGTTCTGGCAGGCCAAGCACAGCCAGATCTACCCTCTCCTTGCCAAGCTTGAGGAAGAGGCCTTATTGACAGCCGAAAATGTGGAACAAACAGGCAAACCCAACAAGAAAATATATTACATTACGGATGCCGGCAAAGAGATTCTGAAGAAATGGATTTCCAAAGCCCCTTCCCCGCCGGTTACCCGGGATGAATTTTTGATTAAAGCCTTTTTGATCCCCCTGTCCGACAAAAGCACGATTGAGAGGCTGTTCCGGGATCGAATTTTACTCTATGAAACGAAAGCCGAAGCCCGCCAGAGAAAGCTTGAGACGATACGTGAAGAAGGCCATGGAACAATGCCGGGACCGGAGCATTCCGAATTCGGCAGATATATTGTGCATCAGCGAAAGCTTCAACTTGAAGAGGCCGAAATCGCTTGGTGCAAATGGGTGCTCACCCTGCTCGGCGATTAAAGTTGTTGCATTTTTTGATTATGTCTAAATTTACTGTACAATAAAAGCTGTAGTTATATCCGATTGGAGGAAAGAGAGAGATGTCTGAATTTGGGCAAAAACTGGAGAAATACGCCGAGCTTGCAGTCAGAATCGGAGTAAACGTACAGCCCGGTCAAAATTTGGTTGTCAATGCGACCGTAGATTCCGCGGAGCTTGTCCGTCTCATTGTCAAGAAAGCTTATGAAAGAGGCGCGCGCTTCGTCAAAGTGAACTGGAGCGATGATACGGTTACCCGTCTGAGATACGATCTTGCGGCTGAGGAGTCATTTCTGGACGAGCCGAAATGGTACGCCGGCGAAATGCTGGAGATGATCGAGAACGGAGCTGCCGTGCTGCACGTCATTTCTTCCGATCCCGATCTGCTGAAGGGAGTTTCCCATGAGCGGATTACCAATTTGCAGAAGGCAACCGGCAAAGCGATGAGCAAATACCGGCAATACCAACAGGCCGATAAATTCAGCTGGTCCATTGTAGCCGTTCCTTCGGGGGCATGGGCAGCCAAGGTTTTCCCGGATGTGCCTGAATCCGAGCAGATCGGCAAGCTTTGGGATGCTATATTCCACACCTGCCGCATTGATCGGGACGACACGTTTGAAGCTTGGGATGAGCATATCCGCACACTGAAAGAGAAATCCGAATATTTGAACCTTAAGAAATATAACAAACTGCATTACATAGCTCCCGGCACCGACCTGACAATCGAGCTGCCGAAAGGGCATCTGTGGGTGGCTGCAGACAGCACGAATGAACAAGGCCATTCTTTCCTGGCCAATCTTCCAACAGAGGAAGTCTTTACCGCGGCTCTGAAAACCGGGGTCAACGGAAAAGTATCGAGCACAAAACCGCTTAGCTACAGCGGCAATATAATCGACGAATTTACCATCATGTTTGAGAACGGACGAATTACGGACGTGACAGCCAAACAGGGTGAAGAAACATTAAAGCAGCTGATTTCGCTGGACGAAGGCGCTCACTATTTGGGTGAAGTAGCCCTTGTACCGCATAACTCCCCTATTTCGGAGTCCAATATTCTTTTCTATAACACGCTATTCGATGAGAATGCATCCAATCACCTGGCAATCGGCAGCGCCTATGCCTTCAATCTGGAGGGCGGCAAAGAGATGTCCCAGGAAGAACTGGAGAATAACGGCCTGAACACCAGCATCACTCACGTGGATTTCATGATCGGGTCAGGAGAAATGGACATTTTCGGTGTAACCGAAGACGGCAAAGAAGAGCAGATCTTTAAGAAGGGCAACTGGGCATTCTAGATTGGGTTGACGTCAGGCCCATTCAAAAGAGCCGTTCCATCCACGCTTAGTTCAAACGTGGGGAACGGCTCTCTATTTTGTTTATACCAAATGGCAAGCCACATGATGATCAGGGCCCACATTACGGAAAACAGGCACTTCCTGTTTGCAGCGTTCAACGGCAAAAGGACAACGAGTATGAAACTTGCAGCCTGCCGGAGGATGAACCGGGCTCGGAATGTCCCCTTTCAGGACAATCCGATCTCTTCGCAGCTTTGGAATCGGGACGGGAACGGCGGAAAGCAGCGCTTTCGTATAAGGATGAAGCGGATGTTTGAACAGTTCATCACGGGAGGCTGTTTCCATCATCGTACCTAGATACATAACGCCGATGCGCGTGCATAAATGCTCTACTACGCTAAGATCGTGGGAAATAAACAGGTACGTGAGTCCGCGGCTCACCTGCAGTTTGCGAAACAGGTTGATGATCTGCGCCTGAATTGAAACGTCCAGGGCGGATACGGGTTCATCCGCAATGATCAGGTCCGGATTAAGCACAAGCGCGCGTGCGATTCCAATCCGCTGCCGCTGACCGCCCGAGAACTCATGAGGGAACCGGTCAAAGTGGTAAGTTGCCAGCCCGCAGGAATCCATCACCTCCTCTACCCGCTCCCTTACCTCTCTTTTGGGAATAAGACCATGGTCCAGAAGCGCTTCTCCGATGGCATCCCCTACTCTGACTCTCGGATTAAGAGAGCTGTACGGATCTTGGAAAATAAGCTGCATCTGCGGACGCATCCTCCGGAGCTCCTCGGCGGACAATGCGTACATATCCCTGCCCTTGAACACAATATCGCCGCTGGTCTTTTCGGTTAAGCGGACAACACTTTTTCCGACGGTACTTTTGCCGCTGCCGGATTCCCCTACGAGCCCAAAGGTTTCTCCAGGTTTAATGGAAATGCTGATATCATCCACAGCCCGGACATAACCCGTCGTACGGTTCAGAAGGCCGGACTTGACCTTGAAATATGTTTTGAGGTGACGGATATCAAGCAGAGCATCAGCCATGAGTCAGCACCTCCTCTTCATACAGCCAACATGCCGCTTGTTGATCTTCCCCCACGTTCTTCAGCTTCGGCTCTCGCACGCGGCAGATGTCCATACAATGTTGGCACCGTTCGTGAAAATAACAAGACTCCGTCAGCTCAAGCGGGTTCGGTACCTGGCCAGGGATCGAATAAAGCTCTTCCTGCCGCTGATTCAGAATCGGCTTCGATTTTAGCAAGCCTTGCGTATACGGATGTTTCGGATGTTCAAACAGTTCGCATACTTCGCCCTGCTCTACCACTTTGCCGCAGTACATCACTACTACATAATCTGCCATTTCCGCAACGACTCCCAAATCATGAGTAATCAGCAAAATGGACATGTCCGACTCTGCCTTAAACTGGCGCAGCATGTCCAGAATTTGCGCCTGGATGGTCACATCAAGAGCGGTTGTCGGCTCATCTGCAATCAATAGCTTGGGTTTGCAGGAAATAGCGATGGCGATCATGATGCGCTGCAGCATGCCTCCGCTCAGCTCATGCGGATAGGAACCGGCAATTTGTTCCGCGCGGGAGATGCCTACCTGCTCAATCAGCTTGATGGCACGGCGCTTCGCTTCTTTTTTACCCAGCTTCAAATGCTCCATCAATGGTTCCATAATCTGCTGCCCAATCGTTAAAACCGGGTTCAGCGAGGACATCGGCTCTTGAAAAATCATGGCGATCTCCTTGCCGCGAATGGCGCGTTTGGCATTTTTGGAAAGTGTGAGCATATCCGTACCTTCCAAACTGATTCGTCCGTTCACAACCCTACCGGCCGGCTCCTGAAGTCCCATTATCGACATTGCCGTAATGCTCTTTCCGCAGCCGGATTCCCCCACAATACATACAGTTTCCCCAGGGCGGACGTGCAGGGTGACGTCGTCCACCGCTTTGACCGTTCCCTCTTCGGTATAGAAATACGTGCTTAAATGCTCGATATCAAGCAAATGATCAGTCATGTTGATGGCCACCTACCTTTTGTGTTTCGGATCGAGGACGTCCCGGAGACCGTCGCCAAACAAATTGATGGCTATGACGGTTGCAAAAATGCAAAATCCGGGCGGAATCCACAGCCACGGTCTTTCCTGGAAATCGATCAGGTTGTTTGCTGAGTCAATCATATTTCCCCACGTCGGAGTCGGCGGTATGACACCGAGCCCGAAGAAGCTTAAAACCGATTCCAGCAGAATCGATCCGCCGATATTCAGCGTAGCAATTACAATAAGCAGCGGCGCTAAATTCGGCAGCAGATGATGGAACAGCTTGCGGCGGTCCCGCAGCCCCAGCACAATCGTGGACTGCATAAATTCCCGTTCCCGAAGACTAAGCAGCTCTCCTCTCACCATCCGCGCCAGTCCCGGCCAGCCAACCAGACTAAGCATAAGCATGACAATATACATTCGGTAATCGGTCGGCACCTTCCAAGCCGACAGCAAAGCCCCTGATATGAACAGCAGTGGCAGGCCGGGGATAGTCAGCAGCAAGTCGGCGGTGCGCATAATGATTTGGTCCACGATCCCTCTATAGTATCCGGCAATGGCGCCAAGCAGGGAACCGATAATCACGGACAAAGCCATCGCCGCAAAGCCGACGGTTAAAGATATCCGCCCAGCCAGCAGAACCCGGATCAGCACATCCCTGCCCAGCTTGTCTGTCCCTAGCCAATGTTTTAGATTAGGAGCCTTGTTCATGATTCTCATATTAATCTGGTTTTCCGTATAAGGAGAGAATAAAGGTCCGATAAAGCAGGCCAGAAACATAATGACAACGATGATAAAACCCGTCATTGCAAGTTTGTTCTTTCGCAGACGCTTGAACGATTGTTTCCAGAGCGAAGATTTGACCGGAGGCGACTGCGCCTTCCCCGCGGCCAGATTGCCGCTAACAGATGACATAGGAATTACTCCCCCCTTAAAGTTTCACGCGAGGATCCGCCAAGCTATACAGCAAATCCGATAACAGCGTCCCGATCACGGTCAAAATCGCGATAAACATAGTAAATCCCATGAGCAGCGGATAATCCCGGGTTGCAAAGGAAGACATGTACAGCTGCCCGATGCCGGGCCAGTTGAAAATCTTCTCAATGATCAGCGACCCGCCGAACAGGCCGGGCAGTTCGAATCCGACGAGGGTGATTGCGGGGAGCAGAGCATTGCGAAGCGCATGGGTAAACAGCACTTTGCGTTCCTTCGTCCCCTTGGCGCGCGCAGTACGGATATAGTCCTGCTGAATGACGTCAATCATATTGCTGCGGAAATAACGGGTCAGTGATCCTAATCCAAGCAGGGTCATCACGATGACAGGAAGTGTCATATGACGGACGACTTCTTGAATGTAAGCAAATCCTGTAGCGTTGCTTCCGGTTGTCGTCATCCCTCCCGGAGGGAGCCACTTCAGATCCACCGCACATATTTTAATCAGAAGCAGACCGATAAAAAACGATGGAATGGACATAGCCGCAAAAATAAACACCATAATCAGCGAATCAAACCAGGAGTATTGCTTGTAAGCCGCAATGACCCCGATGATGACGGCGATCAGCCAGGTAAAGAAGGTAGAAACAACGGCCAGAAGAAATGAATTCCAAATATATTCATTAAACAGTTTGAGCACAGGTCTCTGCTGCGCCAGAGAAAAGCCAAAATCGCCTTGAAAGGCATTTTTCAGCCATATTCCATATCGTTCCAGCACCGGTTTGTTCAGTCCGTAAATTTCTCTCAGTTCCGCTTTTCGTTCCGGACTTAATTTGATGTTGCCGCTGATGAAATCACCAGGGGTAAAGGCATACAGACAAAATATGAGCAAAGATGCGGCAAACAGAATAATAATGATATACGATAAACGCTTAACAAGATAACTGCTCATGATCGGCTCCTTATAATTCATCCCCCATACTGTTTAGGCAGTACAGGGGATGGAAAAGGTGTTATTTATTTCAGCGCCCAATTGTTCACATTTTGCGAGATTCCGATAAACGGATTCACGACAAGGTTGTCGATCCGGCCATTGTAGGCATAAACCGTCTTCCTATAGTTGGTGAAAATAATCGGAAGCTCGTCGTTCAGCACCTTATACAGCTCGGCGTAATATTTCTTGCGCTGCTCAATGTCCGTTGTAGAAAGCGCTTTGTCATAAAGCTCTTTCACCTGGGCGTTGTCATACCCCTTCAGTTCACCGTCCACAAACTGCACTACCCCATCGGCCGGGTCGCTCAGAAGCGGCGTAGAGAAGGATGCCAGATCGTAATCGCCGCCCTCGACCTTGGAGACAAGCGCGTTAAAATCCGCGAATACCTCGGGCTGAAAGTCAATACCCAGCGCTTTGAAGTTTTCCGTAGCCATGGCGATTAGAATGTCGGTTTGTGCATTTTTGCTGCCTAGATAATGAATGGACAATTTCTTGCCGTCCTTCTCGCGAATGCCGTCAGCGCCTTCTTTCCAGCCGGCTTCATCCAGCAGTTGCTTCGCTTTCTCCGGATCGTACTTGTAAGGGTTAATGCCTTCTTCCGTATACGACCATGAAATCGGAGGAGCCGGGATGTTGGCAACCTGCCCTGCCCCCTGGTTGGCATCGACATAAATGCTTTGACGATCCAGTCCGTAAGCAATGGCCTGGCGGACCTGCTTATCCTTGAGCGCATCATGCTCCAGATTGACTTGCAAATACCCGTAATTGCTGGGCGTATACGGTACGATATTGACAAAACCAAGCCCTTTCAGCTTGTCGATGTTCTCTTGGGTCGCGCTAAATGAAGCATAATCTACTTCGCCGGTCTCCAGATACTGCCAGGTATCGCCTTCCGATGTTTTGTAAATAAAGTGTTCGGTCTTCGGTTTGTCTTTAAAGAAGTATTCGTTTGCCACAAAGCGGACTTCCTGCCCCGGAATAAACTTCTCCAGCTTGTACGGGCCCGTACCTACAGGTTTCTCATGCAGCTTCTTGATATAATCCAGCTGCCCGAATTTGTAGTCTTTGCCATAGTACGCTTTGGACAGGACATCGGAACCCAGCACGAGAAGAGCTGTCGCTTTTGGCGATTCCAGCGTTACGGAAATGGTCTGGGGATCGATCACCTTGATCCCTTCAACGGTCTTGGCTTTTCCTTCTTTATAAGCCTGGCCGCCCTTGATGCCGATGGAAGTAATCAGAGAATCCCCGTCATAGCCTTTATCATAAAGAAGCGTCCAGGTGAATGCCACATCATCGGCGGTGAGCGGAGTGCCGTCGCTGAATTTCAAATCTTTACGCAAATGGTATGTATACGTGAGCTGATCGGCGGAAACTTCCCAGCTTTCCGCAAGCCCTGAAGCCGGAAGCCCTTGTTCGTCCTGTGTGACCAGAGGCGTATACAACAGCGAGGATACATTTCCGTCATATCCGCTTTGCTGGAAGTAAGGCGTAAATGCGCCGCTTGGATCGGTGAGGCCGACAATAATCGTGTCGGTACGGCTTTGCGCCAGCTGCGGCAGTTTGGACAGATCACTTGCCTGAATAGGCGCCAGAGCACCTGTCTGACTTGAGGCCGACGGAGAAGCGCTGCCTCCCGAATTGCTTGCGGTGCTGGCAGTCTCATTCGAGCTTGCGGACGGAGATGCGTTATTGCCGTTTGAGCAAGCCGAAAGCAGCAGCGATCCTGCAATAATCAACGAGGTTAATAAAAAACTACCTTTTCTCATCTAACCCACTCCTGTTCTTCGCAAAAATTAATATCTTTCGAACCAATCAGCAATAGAGCATTTATCGGCGTTTGTATAATTGATTATTCCGATAAGCTCAGTATGCTTTTTGGTTAACTGAAACTTATTATAAGTAGCTTATCCGGTTCTGTAAATAGAGAACTCAAAAACTTTTCTGAATAAACAGAAATATAAACAAAAAAACGCCATTTCCCCCACTTGAAATTAGGAGAACTGGCGTTGAATGAAAGGCTTCAATTACGATCTATGCTCAATATAATCCAACAGTTTGTCCTGTATTTGGCCTAAAGCTTTGATTCTCAGACTGTATTCCGTGATCGTTTCCCCCTGAACATGGGCATAAATCAGCCCAGCGCTGCGCAGCTTCGAAATATGATCATGGGTAATTCCTTTAGATAGCTTCAATTCCCGTACAATTTCAATAAACGACCGAGGGCCCTCCTGCAGATAACGCAATATTTTTAGCCGGCTCTTCTCGGCAAGGCTTCGGATCATACGGTAATCATGCAAGGACATAAAAGTATCGCCGCTAAGATCAAGTCTCGAACAATAATGACAGAACAGGACACGACCATACTGAAAAATGACATTTACCGGTTGAAAATGATATTGCGGCACGAGCAGCAAAGTTTCTATTCCTTCGACCGGCTCAAATACGAGTCCATTCGTTGTATCGTCGATGAACATATCCTGCGGGATCTTTAGCTGTTCGGCTTTTCGTTCGGTAACATGCCTCGTAAGCGCACTCAGGATAACAGGATCGCTATTGTTAAAATATTGCTCGTTCCATCCTGTAAACACTTTAATCATCTTCGCATGAAATTCACCCATATGATCGGGGAACTGGTTTCCATACGGAGCAAATAGCTCGTACAGGTCACCCGAGGACAAGCTTTCGAGCCAGGCGATGACTTCCTCCGGACTCTTTGCATGCGTTGATAATACGATCAGAAGATAAGCCAGCTTCCAGTCCGCATTCACTTCCATTTCATCAAGGATGCCCGACAGCTCGGGTGTTAGCTTCTTTTTAACGCCCTGTGCCCAAGTGGGGGTGAGATCCAGCTTTTTGTGCGATTTTCTGCAAATATAGCTATGCAAGCTGCTTATAAATTCAAATTTAGGATCAAACTGCAAATCCAACTGATAAGCCACTTAAGGAACACTCCTTCCAATACCCTTTATTATAACTTGGCCATTATATAAAACTCTACATAATAATCTCGTAATTATGCACGAAAAGGCACGGTGAACACACCGTGCCTTCCTCTCATCTATAAATTAAGCGCCCGCTTCTTTCAGCGGGATCAACTGCTGCTTCAGCAGTCTGACGCGCGAAATTCTCTTGTTGTCAGTTTCCTCGACAGTGAAGGTATAGCCGCCATATTCGGCAGTTTGCCCCACTTGTGGAGGAAGAACGTCAATTCGCGCATACAGCCAGCCGCCAATCGTATCGTAGTCTTCTGAATCCATTTGCAGATTGAACCGGTCATTGATGGACTCGATCAGCATCAAACCGTCAATGGAATAAACGTCTTCATCAATTTTCTCAATACCCGGACGTTCTTCATCAAACTCATCCTGAATTTCGCCAACTATCTGCTCCATGATGTCCTCGAGCGTAACAAGCCCTGATGTTCCGCCGTATTCATCAATCAGGATCGCGATTTGCGTTTTGCTTTTCTGCATGCGTTTCATAAGGTCACTGATGGAAATCGACTCGGGTACAGCCAGGATCGGGCGGAGCATTTGTCTTAGATCTATGTTGTCTGAACGAATCATGTCCTTGATATGAATGAACCCGATAATATGGTCTTTGTCCGCATCGCACAAGGGATAGCGTGTACGCATGCCCTGCATGGCAATATCGATATTTTCCTGCAGTGAATTGTTCATGTACAGGCAGATCATTTCCGTACGGGGAATCATAATCTCCCGGGCGGTAGTCTCTGCAAAGTTAAAAATATTATCAACCAGCTTCATTTCCGTACTATCTATCAGGCCACTCTCGCTGCTCTCTTTCATCATAATTCGAATCTCTTCCCCGGTATGCGCGTAATCCTGCTCGCTGGCAGGTTTAACATGAAGGAGACCGAGCAGAAAATTAGCCAGGCCGTTAACAACCCAGATCAGCGGGTACATGATTTTATAGAAAAAGATCATCGGCTTTGCGGAAATGAGCGTCACTCTTTCGGCCATACGGACCGCAATGGTCTTTGGCGCGAGTTCCCCAAGCACAATATGAAGAATGGCGATGAATAGAAAAGCGATCATAAAGGATATGCCATAAGTCCATCCCTGTTTCCAACCAAACGCTTCGAACAGCGGCTGCAGAACGGCCGCAACGGCAGGTTGGCAAAGCCACCCAAGCCCCAGTGAAGCAAGCGTGATTCCAAGCTGGCAGGCTGACATATACCCGTCCAGATGGTTGATCATGCGCCTTGCAGCAAGCGCGTTCCTTCGGCCTTCCTCTACCAGCGTGTCGATCCGGCCGCTCCGGATTTTAACGATCGCATATTCGGCAGATACAAAAAATCCGTTCAATAAGACCAATAATAAAATAAGTCCTAATTGTAAAATACTCGGTAAAGGGTCACTCAATAGTTATCCTATTCCCGCACGTTCAGGCGGTGAATAGGAGCACCTCCTTCGCGGATTAAAATGTGGATCATTCATACAGACTACCGTCATCTTGAACATCAACTTCCCAATGGTTCCATCCCCTTTCCTCACAATGTGCCTGTCAAGCCTGCAATAATACTTAACTTCATTATATATTTATACACTACACAGTCAAACCCCGTTATATTACTTGATTTCCTCACGAAACAAAAGAACCTTCCCCGGAAGCAGGAAAAGGTTCTGCATCAGCATTCAAAATCGAGGTGAAGGTACAGGAGGAGCTCCGATGACACCCGGATATTGATAAGTCAGCGGTTCGTCAAACGTTGCAAAATCCAGATTAACCATTAGCAGGATCGTACGACGGCCGGTTGCAGGATCACTGATAATAATATGATCGCGTCCTGCCGCCTCCAGGACGCCTTTAAAGATTTTGGCATTCCACTCGCTGTTGTTTTCATAGGTCATATAGAATGTGCCTATTTTTCCAAGGTTCAGTCGGAGAATATTCTCGATATAGGATTGTTCAAAAGCAGGCGGAGCCGTCGGAGTTACCACTCCGCTTGGCGTAATGGCGCCACCGCTGGCTATGGAAGGGGGCATAGTCGCAGCGCCTTGGACTTGTGAGGGCATTTGCGAAGGCGTTTGCACCTGCCCCTGGTTTCCGATTTTATAAGTTACCGGTCGATAATAAGCATTTGAAAACATGACATTTCCTCCTAAATTATATTAGATGGAATAAACTTTGAAATGCTGCTAATATACTGCAGGACAGTCTTGCGCCGTCGGAGCGAAGAAACAGTGCGCCTTGTATCTTCCTGTATTCCGCTGGTTATACCAGTTTGCGGGACATGCCCCGGATGGCCGGAAGAACCACAGCGCATTGCTCGCCGGCCAGACTCTTTCGCCGTTGATGACACGCTGCGCAAGACGGATCTCTTTATCCCGGGCCTTTTGATAAAAGTAACCCTTTTGGGTCGCTTCAAAGCCCCCTGGAGATTGAAACACCATTTGTTTCATCTGACGGATTCCTTGGAAATCGAGGCAGTTGCTTAAAATCCGGTTTACCCCGACATTCCCGACCATCAACATCCCCTGTTCGAGGTCTCCCTCGGCTTCCGCCCGCATAAGCCGGGCCAGAAGCTTGACGTCTTCCGAGTTTGCTTTAATGACCGCCAAGTCGTTTCCTCCTTCTGACTCTTATCGCTACATACTATGTGCGATCGCCTATACAGGTTACGAAAGGAATCAAAAAATTTTACGATCGCCCCTAAAAAACTAGGAAATGATTGTGATTACATTTTTGAACAATTCGTGTCTATTTCTATGGACGCGCTTACATGAATAACATATACTGATAAAGGAAACCTTTTAACTTTTAGTAAAATTTCATAAAAAAGAACCTTCGTCTGGTGAGCCAATTTGGGGCGATGAATCGCGGGAACAGCGGCTTTGCTCCACAAAATTTAGGAGGTACGATTCATGAAAATCGCAGTGATCGGGGGAGGGCTTGCCGGACTGACTGCGGCTGCCTACCTGTCCGAAAATCCCGATGTAGAAGGCATTGTTTTTGAACGGAGTCCCCAGCTTGGCGGACGTGCATTTACGTATCAAAAGTCCGGATTTACCCTGAACTATGGCGCCCACGCGGTCTATGGGATCGATCGGAACACCCTTACCCAAATGAAGCAAGAGCTCGGCCTGCGCTTTGAAAGCAAGCAAGTTGATAAACGAAAAGTTGTTTACGCCAAACATAACCGGCTCACATTGGCTCCGCTTGATTTCATTAATATTATGAAAACAAATGTGTTGACTGCGATGGAGAAAGTCCGGTTCGTGGGCGAAGTCGCCGCCATTATAGCTAACATTCATCAACTGAAGAATTATCCCACGCTAGGCGCATATCTGGACCAATCCCATGCATCTGGCGATGTGAAAGAGCTATGGGAGCATTTGGTATGTTCCAATTTCTTCATTACGCCCGAAGAAGCACGCAAAGTATCCGGACCGGTCATTGCCGACTATTATCACAACCTCTTCCTTTCGTCCAAACCGGTCAACTACATTCTGGGAAGCTGGGCGGTAATTACGGATCAGCTGCAGGAAAAAATCCAAGCCAGCGGCAGATGGACGATTTCTACGAAAGAACCTGTTGAATCAGTGAGACAGGAGAACGATTCCCTCATTTTGAATACAAAAACACGTGACAATCTTAAATTCGAAGCGGTGATTATGGCCATTCCGGTCCAGCAGATCAGCAAACTCGCGGAATTCACACCTTGGGAAACTGCTCTCTCGCCATATCAGAAGAATACTCCAACCGAGGTCATGGTCTATGATGTAGGCTTCTCCAAAGTAGTGGCCCGCCCTTTCCACTATATCAGCGACATGGACAACAAAATTTTCATCAGCGACGTTTCGGCAACAGATTATACCGTCGTTCCGGAGAACGGCCAACTGCTGCAGGGTATCGCTTATCTGAACGATCATTTTGATAGCGAGGAAGAACGCAAAGCCTATATGGACGGCAAGACGAGCCGCATGGAAGAATTGTTTAATCAATACTATCCGGGATGGCGCGATTTTGTAGAAGTCAAACGGGTTTCGAAAAAGGCAATGGTCTCCAGCGTCAAGAATATCGCCATGAACCAGCTGCTTCCGAACACGCTCCCCGGTGTTCCTTTCTACTTCTGCGGCGACGGCTGCATGGGCAAGGGCGAGCTTGCCGAGCGTGCCTTCTCCAGTGCGCGTAATGTAGCTCAGTCGCTGCTTGCCAATCTGAATAAATCGGAAGCGCTTTCCTCTTGAACATTAGTTTTGACATGGAAACAGCCCCATGGGAACATGAAAACATTCCCGCGGGGCTGTTTGACTGCGCGGTCACCCGTTTGGTCGCCTCACCTTCCCCGACATTTCGCGCATCGGGGAAACCTTGACTTAAACACTCCGGTGAATATCCGGGAATTGGCGGGCATAGCCTCTGGCATCGCGACGAAAACCCAGATAGCGGCTTCCCTGAAAAGTAAGACTGCCCTGATCCCCTTCAGCGGTTTGGCCATATTCCTCGCCCTGAACCTCAAATTCCAGACGGTCCCCGCTCTCGACTTCAAATGTAACGAAATAGCGGGTTGTGGAGTGATGCGAGTCGGAATCGCTATGATGCCGATAAGTCACCTCGGTCCTTTTGCTTGTAACCAAGGTGGTTACGGTAAGAACCGGCTGCCGGTTATCGCGGAACCACCTGTAAATGCCGCCGCCTGCCGAAATCGCCAAAATGCCCAAAATGACGATGAAGAATACGGGAATTACCGAACCTGTGACGTCAAACATCTCAAAACCGGTAAGCATGCCCTCTCCCCTCCTTGGTATACCGAAACGACGGTAACAGTGACCATTTGAGTTTCCCGCTTAATTTAAATATATGCGTATAAATCCGAAACTTGATAGTCTCCCGAAACAGGAAACTTCCCTTTTGCGCTGCCCGAGTAACAAAATAACCTTTCCCGCGCTCGCATGCTGGCGGAAAAGGTTATTTCTTCTGCCTGACGAAATTCAAAGCTTTTTGAAGCCGAATCAGGCATAATAGCCCATTAACAGCTGCTGCGTTTCGCCCATTTCCTCGGTTTCTTCGTCAAGCAATCCATTCGCAGCCCAGCATTCTCTGCAAATTTCTTCGGTCGTGCACTCATGGGCGTCAGCGCAAGTATAGCAAAATTGGAGCAGATTTCTTGTCGTGGTGTTGTCAAACAGTGGGGTTTTCATGCCGATCTCTCCTTGGTTTTGTTGTTTATTTGAAGCGGTTTCCTCTTTACAAGTAAAATGTATCACAACCTCCATCATTACTATGTGATTATTTTCACAAAATGATCTATGTCACAATTTATTTTTTTCATCGGTCACATAAAAGCAAAAAAGCCGGCATCATGCCTATTACAGCATATGCCAGCTTATTCCGCCATCCTGCGTTTGCAGCAGGCGTGAAGTTCTCTCCTTGCTGTTCTGTACAAGAATCCAGCCCAGTTTAGAGGAGAAAAACTGCAGCTTGACAACCTCCGGATACTCCTCCATGGTCGTGGTCAGCTTTTCGCTCTCAGGAAGCTTCGTCCAGGTCTTCCCCTGGTCGACCGTATGATACAGAGCGGATCCCTGCAGATTCCAGCCTTCCTTATCGTTCAGAAAAGTCGGCGCCAGCATGGAGTTCATGCCGGTCTGCCAGGCTAGAGGAAAAGATACGTAGCGGAAGCTGTTTCCTCCATCGGACGTAAAATACCCGCTAAACTTGTTCGACATTCCTTGCGTGTACATGACCGGAACGAATCCGTTATGATCGCCGGCACTGAAGAAATAAGGCGTTGATGCCGTATACTTGTCAAATTTGCCGAGGATCTGTTTGTTGAAGACAGCCGAACTTTCTTTCCAATGGCGTCCGCCGTCTGATGTCACATACAGCTTGGGTGAATTCAGTTCCTGCAGCATGACGAACCCTTGTTGAACATTTCTAAAGACCATGCCCAGAAAATAACCGAAATCGGGAAGCTGATTCGACTGTTTCTCCTTGAGAGACTCTTCCAGACGATCATTCGACTTGGACCAGCTCATACCTCCGTCATAAGTGCTGTATAGCGTTTTCTTCTGATTGCCGGGTAAGCCGGAATCCGTCGTGGACATCAGCCAGCCGCGGGAAGTAGTCAGGAAGAAGAGACTGTTTAATTCCACTTCTTTGGGAAGCGTACCAATTTTCCAGCTCGTTCCTCCATCCTCCGTACGAAGTATAATGCTTTCCGTATTTCCTTGCGCTTTACGTACAATCCATCCGTGCTTGGGATCCAGAAAAAACATCTCTTTACCGTAACTGATCGACTTGGGAAATTGTACCGTCGCGGCAGGTGAGATGTTAGTCCAGGTTTCTCCATTGTCCTGAGTCATGTAAAGGCGGAGTTCGCCCCGGGTAAGCCCCCAGGCAATGCCTGTCGTATCACTCAGCAACTGAAAATCCGTCAATCTTGTCTGAATTTGATACTTCTGGTTCGCTTCCGAAGCGGCGCTTTGGGTTTTGGACGCAGTAGGAGTGATCACAGTGAGTACTTGTCCATCCTCCTGAACATCCTTTTCTTTCAATGCGGCTGTGTTTGAATCATTCTGTCTTGATGTACAGGCAGTCAGCAGCAGACAGCCCGCCACAAGTGTAATAAGTACCCCTCGCCAGTTGCTCAAGCCGTCCTGCCTCCTTCTTGTTGGTTGCTCTTTATACTCCATTATAGAAAAAAGTTGATAGCAAGTCTATGAAAGCGGAATCATCTACAATCGGTCATCTTTTGCAAAATTAACGACAAGGTGATGATCCGGTTTGTAGACGGCAAAAGAGTAGCCCTGCTCTCTCAGGTAGGTGATAATTTGCGGAAGCGCTTGGACTGTCTGTTTTTTCTCATGCATCAAAATGACATTCAGCTTTCCGTGAACCTGCCGTTTGACTTGATGAATCACTTTATCCGGCTCCCCGGTGTAGCTCCAGTCTTTAGAATCGACAGTCCAATCCCACATCTTGAAGCCTGCGTCTGCAATATCGTCCCGAAAGCTTTTGCCGATTTGCGGAGCACTGCCATACGGGGCGCGAATCAGATCGACGTCTTCACCGGTCAATTCCTTGAACAAAGCCTGTTCCTGTTTGAATTCGTTAATGAAATGGGCTGAGCTTCCGCTTTTGTACAGTTTCTTATAGCTGTGGCTCATGCTGTGCAAACCGGGATAATGCCCTTCCTTCAGCAGCCGGTTGATTTGCCCCTGATGATCTTCAAGCTGGCTGCCGATCAGAAAAAACGTTGCGTGAATATTTTGCTTGTCCAAAATATCAAGTATTTGATCGGTATATGGGCTCGGCCCATCATCAAATGTTAAATAAACCGTTTTGTCTGAAACCGGTGACGGTTCGGCCGGCTTGGCTGTCTTACTTTCCTTGGAAGCTGCCGCTTTGTTGCTTTTGTTTGATGCTGCCGATTTGGCCAGGACAGCATTACCAGCATTCGTTTTGTTGCCTGTCGTTGTGCGAGCCTTTGTCTCGTCTGTTTTAACCGAATTAGACTTGCTCGCTTTTGCGCTTGTGACAGCTTTTTGAGGTCCGCTATATGTATGATGTTCTGTGCCGGACTTATCGGTGGATTCTGTCCCTTTCGGGACCGGGTTCAATTTTGCCGATGGAGGAAGTCCCTGGTGCGCTCCGGTTGATGAGGCCATACCTGGAATTTCAATTGTTTTGCTAACAACTGTGGGCGCCTGGTTTCTTGCCGAATAGATTGATACCAAAGCCAGCACGACAACTGCTGAGGCCAGCACGGTGTTGACTTTTCCCAGCGTTAATCGTTTACGGCCCGTTTTCCTTTTGTTAATGTCCTTCATAATCGCCTTCACCAATGCCCTCTCTGCAACGAGCTCTATGATCTATTAATAGAATAATACAAATCGCGGGAGCTGTTTTTACAGAATGGTTACATTTGGGGTAGAAATTACATACATTTTGGCAGGTGAATGGTTGAAAAAACCGCCAAAAAGGCGGTTTTTGGAATAGTTTCATCATTTCACGGAACTACGAGCATTTTTGAAAGCAGCGATTCAAAATCTACTGTTTGAAGCGTGTTCTCCCACTCCTGCAGCACGGGGGCAGAAAGCCTGACCCCAAGAATATGGCTGAACTCTATAAGTTTGCTTATACCCAGCCTAACACGTCTCCGGTAAGCCGAAGACCCGTATCTTCTTGGATCCTCCTTGCCAGAGCTACTCCATACTGGCTTGAGCTCCTCCCGGATATTTTTGTAGAGTACTTCCTGACCGGCCCTACGGGCATGCAGATTGGCAAAAGACTCTGCAAGGCTGTACGCCAGTCTTCCATCGAGACTTGCTGCTCATTTTCCCCCAAATCCTCCAGTATGATCAGACCTACGCAGGGATCACATGCGAGCAGTTCCGGCTTGAACCTGAAAGGCAGCGGCAGCGCCTCCAGAAAATGATAAGCGCTCTACCATGGAAAGCCGGCAGGACAGCACCTTAAAGTCAGCGATCTCAACTTTTGTATTCCAGGCCTGACCAAGCAAGGCAGTCACTTGATTGCCAAGCCTCGAATACGGATTCAACTCTTTCATCTCAATGTCCCTTATAGATCAGGAAGCAGAGGGCATACCATTTGGGCTTGTTTTCTCCGGAAGACAAACCGGTCACCGCCTTGCCTGTGACATTATGAGAATGAGCGCCCGCCGCCTGGGTTTGCGTATTACCGTCCACCGGCTGGCTGTGTCTATCGACAATTGTTCTGCCTCGGCCGCTGCTGGCCGTATTGGCATACCATCCTGAGGGGATGCCATGAGTGTGGTTTCCCGCTTGGGTGGTGCTTACCGGTGGATCCTGGTTGTCAAAAACCAAAGTATGCACATGCTGATCGGGTTCCCCAAACTTGCCAACCGAATATAAATGCCCGGCCCCGATAATAAACCGGTCCCGCAAGTCGGGGGTTCCATTCTGGCCGTTGCACAAAGCCCAGCCGACTGGAATTTCTTTTTCGTCGCCGCTCCACATCATGATCATGCCCGGGACAAACGCTCCCATCCCGCTGAATCCGGAAGCTGATACGGTTCCCTTCACATTCAAGGAATTTGGCGTATCATCGGCATTAGTGATATGGACCGTTAAATTATCGTACAAATACAGGGTCTCGCTTCGGGTTGTATCTTTGTATGAAGCCGTAAGCGTAAACGTTGTCGTTTGATTCAGCCCGCCGCTAAGGATCACAGAGGTATTTTTTCCGGTGTATAAGGGATTTGCATCCGCTGCCGTCGTTACCGTAAATTCATCGGCACCCCCTTCCCAGCTGAGAACCATAGGTTCCCCGTTCGCAAAGTTACCTGCCGGAATTCGCTCCGGTTTGGTGCTATCATAATGACTGGCCGTAAAATTACGCAGGAAAAAGGAAGGGGCCGCTACCGGAACGTAAAACGACTTGTTGCGCTCCTTATAGCTGTCTGAAGTGCTTGTGCTTGATATTTCTTCAATATACAGCTGGATGCTGCCCACGTTCTGCGTCACCTGCTCGATGCCGATTGTAAGCACAAGCGGATAATTGATCAAATAATTGCTCGGATCGGTGCATTCAAAATGAATGGGCACAAAATCGAACGGCCCTTTCCGGCCAATGGCCACGGGCTTTACGATCGTTCTTGACAGCCCCTGCCACTTTGCCGTGTTAACGTTCGGATTGAAGGCATCGTTTTGGCTAAGTACCCCGGCAGGAATATAGACATTGATTTCCCGGCAATAGACATCATGGTTATCCTGAGACGTTATCATGAGATAAAGCATGCCGTATTCCTGTGCCGATGCTCCTCCCGCCCGAAGCGGATCCGGGACCGTGGTGATGGTGTACTGCAGAAGCGGTAAATTTGATTCGTTAGCCATTATTGCTGTTCCTCCAATTTCATTGGTTTATTGATCGGATTCATCCCCAAGCCTAAACTGTAAAACGCCTTCGCGCAGCGATTTGGGGCTGCTGCTCAGCTCCGCCTTCTCCTGACTGGAAGAAAGGCCAAAGGTTTGCACGGGCGTTCCCGAGGAAGGTGCGGCTTTCTCGAGCCAGCGCCACTGCCCGCCTTTTTCGATCGGTACAGGCATGGTCATGGAAAACTTCGGCGAATCGTCTCCTGAACTCGAAACGGGTGAAAGACCGATCTCCGTAATTAGCGGTCCGGTGAAGAACTGAATACTCAACCTGCTTAAGCATGAATCTACCAGCCCGGAGGGGAGCTGAAGCGTCTGTACCGGCAGCAGCCCGCTAACGGCATGAACAACGGACCACGGATCCATGAGCATGAGCAAACTTATGGCTGTTTGCCCGTCAAAACGGAGCTTTAAAAAACCACCCGGCCCAATAGGCTGCAGATAGGACTCCTGTTCTTCCTGAGCTTCAGCCGTATCCACGCAGTGAAAGACATCATAGTCGCCATTTGCATAATAGCCGATCAAGCCATCCTGGCGAATGTCCGGATCCCCGAGCCGGATTTCATAATCATTTTGCGTAAATGTGGGCGCCGGCGGATTAAACGTCGCTCTCCAACCGGGATCCGCGAGCGGAAATCCATCCAGCTCAAGTCGAATTTCTGCCCGGGCCAGGGCGAGAGGCCGTCCTGTCAATATAGACAAGTTCCGGCTTTGTGCGCTTCCCGGCGGATCAACCATCCAAAGCGCTTTGTCGATAACCGCAAGAAGCTGGTCAAAAGCACGGGTGTCTTTGGTCAGCAGACTGCTTGCCACTTTCGCCAATTCCGGCGCCTTCTTCTCTACATCAGAAATGGAAGCATAATCGCCCCTGATAGAAAAACGAAGTATCAGCTGCTCCTTCCCGCCCTGTCCGACCACTTTGACCAATTCGCCAATGGATTTCCCCTGGCCGTCGTACAGGGAAATAGACCTGTCGAGATGATTGGCCAGCAGCCAGCCTGCGATCGGGTTAATCTCCGGATCTATATCCAGGGACAGATCCGGGATTGCGGCATCCATGAAATTAAAATGAAGCCGGCTGTACTGGATCAATCTGGGCGGCAGCTGCACAAATTTTGCAGGATTCACGTCCTCGATCGGGTGATCCGGCTTCATCCCTTCAGCCACTATGGGCGTAAACTTATCGGAAGAGGAAAGCCCTGAATCGCCGATGATATCAAGAATTTGGCCGAAAGCATCATAAACCGCCAGATATGAAAAATAAAACTGACCCTGCCGTGTGGCTTGGAAATCTGCTGAGTCGCCGGAAGAATGAAGATACGGCAGCTGGCGGACCTGATCGCCGACCAAATCGCTTAATGAAGCTTTGCTGCCATCTGCAAATTGGAAAGTCAAGTTTTGATCCGGCGCAAGCTGAGTCCGAATGTCCCGCAGCGACAGCTGTTCAGCAAATCCCGACAGCTTCTGGGATATGAAATCCCACTTGTCGATTTGCTCGATGTAGCTATCCAGCTCGTCCAATAGTTTGGAATCCGCGTCGGACTGCGTCGCGGCCAGCTTGGCAATGCGGTTTCTGAACAGATATGAGGTTTGCGGCGTAAGCAGCACATCCCCCCCAATCGTTTGAAAATCCGCATGCCCGGCGGTGCCTGTAAAGCGGTAGTCCGTGCCGTCAAACCTCCAGTTCGGCGTTCCTCCATCAGAAACGCCATAAGGAATCGGGTACCAGTTCACTACCCATTTGAGCATAAACGGGTTCCAAGGTCGCGACCAAACGCCGGGCAGAATGGCCGGCAGCGTTCCTTGAAAATGTTCCGGATTATGGGAAGCCACCAACTGTGGAGTGATTTCGGGTTGCTGCACAGCCATGACGGGGGCGTTCATCGGATCCAGGAAAAACCACTCCACGGTTAGAGCGTTAAGGGTATCTGTCAATGCCGCCGCTGTACCGGCCGATATGTAATCACCCTGAATCGACGCGGCGAGCGTGTCCCGGGACAGCGGCAGGACCGGAAGTTCCGAAGCAAGATCAGCCGCGGTGACTTTAGTTGACCCGGCTATGACGCCCTGTACGGTTTGACCCGTATAGCGGCAGGCCAGCCTGTCTTCCTTATCCGGAATACGTGCTGTGCTCCCCGCACCTCTGATCAGAACGACAGGGTCGTTCGCCGACCAGTATCTGGCATGCGGGATCGCCTTCAGACGCCGTCCCGCGGACAGCATGCCCTGCTTCCGTTTGGCGTCTTCGAAAGAGGCAATGCCGGCAGCCAGCGCTTCTTCAGGCGTGGATTTGCCGCTGCTGTAAACCGGTAGCGGCAGCTTGGGGGCAAGTTCTTTATTCAGCTTGTTCATCAGCTTCGCCACCCTGGCCGGAATACTGTAAATATTGGACGGGCCCGGCGGCTCAGTAGGATTATAGGAAGCATCATCCTTCGGAGCCAGCGCCTTGGCGAATTGTTCGGGGGTAACGCCCCCCGGCTTGCTGAAAGACGGATAGCTGTTGTATTTTCCCTGCTTCCACCATATGGCATAGAGCTGCCACTGCTCGCTGTAAAGCTCATTCAGCGTTTGATCATAAGCGGCTTGCACATTGTTCAGATCTGCCAGCCAGCTCTCCTGCTGCCTGCGTACCTCTATGGCTGCGGGAGACAGTGCTTGCGCCGGCGCATCATCCGAATCTACAATAATCCAGCGGTATCCCCCCGCTTTCGAGCCGAACCATTCCTGCCGGATTCGATGGTCCAACTGATTCCAGCCGTCCGGCTGGTCTGCCACATGCAGCAAATCATATTGAAAGGCTTCAAGCAGATCGGCGGCATTGGAAAGGCCTCCCAGTATTTGTTTGGCATCGGCTTCGCCATCTCTTGCACTGTCTTCCAACTGCTGCTGCACAAGGGCTATGAAGGCATCAATGGAGGTATTTCCGACCGAGATATGAATGTTGTTCCCGTCGTCATTCTGATAGTGCTCCTTGATCGTCGGAATTTCCGCATCAGGATTCCATTCCAGACTAAGCACTACCCCTTGATAAAGGCTTCCGGCGGGAAGTATTCCATCACCCGTTTCCTGCACCTTCCACCCGTTCGCCGCGAGCCAGGAAGCATACGCTTCCTGCGGCGTGATTCCGCCGGATAGCTCCATTCGGCACTTCACGACCGGGTCTTCGGCGTTGTTCGAGTACCAGCCAATAACCGTATAGCTCAACTGGCTTGCTCCTGCCAGATCTTCAAGCTTGTCACGAAAGGAAAATACCTTTTGGCAATGCGGCTGATAGGCCGAAAATAAGGCATTGCCCGGGGATACGGCTGTGACAAACAGCTCCTCTATCCCTTTCTCCGTCCACTGCTCCAGGTTATAGGATTGTCCCAGTAGTCCGCAGACCGCTTCTCCCTCAGCCGGATTCAGCTTGTCTGCAGCGTTTCTGCGAGCCGGGTCCTTGCTGAGCTTCCAGGCGGCTATCGTAGCAGCATCAAACATATAATTGCTGGATTCCTCATCGCCTGGAGCATCGCTTTCAATGACAAAAGCTCTGAGCGAACGTTTGTCTCCGGAAGCGCTTTGTCTCAATATCAGCCAACGGTTTGGCGTCTTCGGAAAACGGATTTCCCGCGTCACAGGGTCCTGAATGCCATGCTTTAACGCATCCGGCAAAGACCAATGCAAATATACGCCCTGGCTGACAGGTATCCCAGGTTCAATCGAAGACGGGCTCGGCTCCGAGCTGCCGAATTCTGAGAGTGTGATATAGGTCTGCGGCCAACGGCGGAACGGCTGGTTGGATACGACGCTGGCGTTAACCGCCAAAGCGTTAACTCCAATAGGGACAATCAGTATCGGATCAGACATGGTTGACCTCCTGTTCGTGCTTAGTCGGGGAGCTCCCTTGCGAGACAAAGGCCATTCGCTCCGGTGATTTCACGATTTGCAAAGCGAAATCCGACGGAGTCAGCGTCAGTGAGGACAGATTCAGCTTTTGCCGGATCGCTTCAGCGGCCGTCTGAACCAGGCCGGTTGCCTTATCGGGTCGAAGATCCAAAACACGGCTTCCGCGTACAAACCGATCCCTGACGTTCAGCTGTTCATCCAGCTGGGCTCCAAATGGATGTGCCGTGTTGCCGGATACCACGCTCCTCAGAAAGATTTTTCCTTCCTGCGAAAGCCCAAACTGCAATCCTTCCTGTGGCTCCGTAAACTCGATCCGCTCCGGAACCCCCTGAAACAGGCAAAGCAGAACGGTGGAGGACAAGTGATCCAGACGGACAATACTTACTGCCTCCCCCTTGCTGTCTGTAGCGCGAACGGTTAAGCCCGGCCAGCCGTCTACCACCGAAGATCGAAGCAGAAATCCGCAGATCAAGCCCGAATCACTATTAAACGCGCTTCCTGTGCCTTGCGCGGGAGAACCCCCGTTTCGGATATGCAAAAGGGCAGCTGAAACGGCATCTTTGATGACATCTTTCGTTAGTTCATGGAAAAGAGAGTCCCGGCTGCTGCTTAGGCCAATGCTTGTCATTCCATCCAGCATCGCCTCCGTCCAGTTCTGGTCCAAATAGAAGACACGAAGCGACTCTTGCGGAAGCATCCGCTCATCAGGCACAAGGTGGTAGAATGGCACATCATAGAGCAGCATTTTATGCGCCATCCACTTCGCGACCGGCTCCAGATCCTCTCGCGTTAATTGCGTCACTGCGGCCCGTACATCGGGCCTTGTCATAAACGATTTCAGCACATCTGCCGGATTCTCTGTTAGCAGACGTTTTACGTTCTTTCGCAAGAAGACCGCCTTCCGCCGGGAGTCAGTTCCGGCATTGGCAGAAGCCTTAATCTCGCCACTCCCGATGCACTGAAGTAAAGTCGAATCCAGCACTGCCAGCAGAGCCTTGGCCAAACCGCCCGATTGAACCAGCTCTGCAAGATCAGCTGGCGCCGTTTCTCCGGCTGCCTCAAGCGCAGCGTACAGTTGATCCGTGATGCGATGGCAGCGGCGGCGGTATTCCAGAAGCAACCGACTGAATGAAGCGTCGGACAGAGCAAGACTGTGCCCTATTTGCCAAGCCGATGCGAGCGAAGTGTCGAAGACGCCGTTCTTCCGGTCGTAAATGAGCGCTGCATCGGCCGTGGTAAACGGCTGCGGCTTGTCCATTCGCGCCGGGGCTGCCGGCGAAAGCGGCCCCCGGTACCAGGCAAACGTCTCCTCCCCGCTCCGGGTATGGTAGGACAGAGGAACGAAGCCATTTTTCAGCCTGCCAAAAGCCTCCTGACTTGCCGGATCGTTCCCTGCTTGTCTGCTGGCCTGTGGCAGCCGAAGCAAATTCCAGCCCGCTGCGTCCCCTTCCTGTCCATGTCCGGAAGTCAGACCTTTCATCAGCCCTTCAAAGTCTGCCTCGCTGTCCGCCTGACAGTGGAACGACCAGCGGGCGAGCGAAACCAGCGCGACATCCCGTTGCGGGATGGAGGCACCTTGCTTCAAAACCGGACTCCAGCCTTCGAGCGAGACAAGATGAACGATATTTTGAATGCCTGCCGCTCGCTGTTTGTCCGCTGCCGGAAAACGGTTGGCCGTTATGACGCCGAACCAGCCCGCTTCTTCGTCCCCATTGGCACCCGCCTTGTCGTCAGGGTTCAAATGCCGGACATGCGCCAAATAGGGAAGCTCTTCCAGGGTAGGCATCAGCAAGGTGAACTGCTCTCCCGACATGCGGATGTAATAAATGGATTCGGTACCCTTTAGGTTGTCGTCCATTACAAGAGCGGGAGGGATATAAACGTCGCCGTCTTTTCCAAGCTGCAGAAATTCTGAAATCGTTGTGCGGATCGCCAACGTCTCTGCGTCAGTCTTGTCTTCGGAACCCCGAATCAGTTCATCCTGCTGGAGTACGAGCAGCGCCATCCAGGGAACCCCTGGATTGTCCATGGCTCTTTCCCACGGCAGCACCCGTCGGTTCAGCACCACATGGGGCAGCTCATCGGCATATGGGCCGGCGCTTCCGGCTGGCGGTACGAGGCTGTGAATCTCCGAATCATCCAGCGCAAATTGGGGAGCAATTACTACTACCTCCTGCACTGCCGTCAATTTTTCCTGTTCCTCATCCGTCAATCCCAGCCCACCCAGTTCATGCTTGACCTGAATGGTGTAGTTTCCTGAAGCCAGTCCCGGCAAATAATTATCATAGAAACGAATGTTGCCTAAACCCAAATTGTCGCTCAACGTTCGGCCCCTCCCTGTCTGTTTAAAACCATGGGTGAATTCGCATACAAGCTTTCCGCACTGCCCGCAAGCAGATCGAGCGTGTCATTGGTTCCGTCATACACCATCCAGGCGCTAAGAACATTGTAAATAGCCGTTCTGTTCGCTGCCGCTTCCTGCATAATTTCCGCGATTGCATCAGGGGTATCCGCCGCTGCAATGGGCTCATACTCGTTACTAGGCTGGGAATCCGGAAGCAGCGGCAATGGGCCGTCAGGCGCCAGCTCGTCATAGGCCAGCAGCTCCGCGGAAAGTTCCCCGTTAGATGTTCCGAGGGCAGGCTCTGGCGGAGTTACCATGAGTCCAGACGGGACATCCTGAACCGTGTCCGACGAAGGAACCTGTGGATTCAGCACAAATTGTCCGGACCGGTCTTTAAGCGGCATTCCCCACAGTGCCGATGGCATGTTTCGTTGATAAGGAACGATGGACCAGCCGCTCACGTCGTGCTCGGTACCATCCTTCCATACCACGAGCCGGTGAACCGAATCCACATTCGTCAGATTCATCGGGCGAATTTGGGTGGTGTAGCCGCCTGGATGGAGCGGATCGGGAACAGACTGATTGGCTGATCCATGGGTAAAACAACCGGCCGGGATTGCCGTCTGAGTTGAAAATTGAAACCGGTCCGTTCGGACCAGCCATACGGTCTCCCCATTCTCGTCCTTAGCGGAACCAGCCACGCCGGTATTTGCGACAATACCGCAAACGGTTGACAGGTCCGGTAGCAGACGCTTGAATTCGGACCAGGCAATCGGCGTACGATTCTGGTTGCTTCGATCCGCTCCAAAGCTGACCGAAAATGAGATCACCCACCAGTGAATATGGGCGGTTCCGCCAGTGGATGGACCCCATAACACAAGGGATGCGCCCAGCTCTACGGAGAATGTTTTGGACACGAACCAAAAATCCACCCGATAGGAAACCCCGATGCTGATGCTGATGTCAACGTCATAATGAAAAGGATGAAACGTCATCAGCATGTCAGCCTGTGCCGTAAACCAGGCTTTCAAATCACCGTCATGGAAAAGAACCTGCAGCCCGCCTCCAGCCATCACCGCTCCAGGAGTCAAAGCAAAATACAAGTCCCCGCCAATCGAAACTTTGTCGCTGACCGCCCAATGCAGTCCCAAACGGGGGACGCTCGGGTAATAATCAGGAGCAGTAAAGCTCGGGTGGTAACCACCCAAAGTGATGACAAACTGCCCCTCCCTTTCGCCTTCATACCATAAATAAAAGGCAAAGCCTCCGGTCAGGCGGCACTGTGGATCCAGCACAAACGATTTGGGTGTCAGCATGGCCGTCAGTCCGAAAAAGCCTTCTGCCGGTTTCCAATCCGCTTCCAGCTCCAGCTCGATATACGCATAGATTTCATCGCCCGCTTGCGGAAGGCGGACCGAAGACAGCCCCAATAGCGCAAGCGCAAGCTCCCGGCCGAATTTGCCGATCAGCAGCGCACGGGTATGAAGAAGCTCGAAAGACCAAAATTCCACGCCAACGCCGAGCCAGTATTCGCCGATCGACGGGGTGATCCACGCTTTTCTCTTGCCGGGGGCATAATCCTTCCTGCCCTCCAGCTGCTGAAGCACGTCCGCCATGGCCGGCTTCGGACCACTGTCCGAGGTAAGCGCAAGCAGCGGAAACGCAAATACATCATCCGGCTTCGGAACGGCCAGTGTCCGATTGTAGCCGAACCCCGCCGACAGGCCAGTTATGAACAAGGCCGGGGGCCCGCCAAGAGGTTCTTCCAATTGCGCAAAAATAAACATCGACGGCTCACCGTCATTCATCTGCGCGTAGGAACCCAAGGCGCTCAGCGAGAAGCTGGCCGCGCGAAGAACAGCGTCTCCTTCATACATAAATGCCGTCCCGTCGGGCGGCGGCAGTACCTCCGCGAAAGATCCGCCGATTTCAATCGGACTTTGATTGTATTCAATTCCTAGACCGGTAAGCTGAAATTCTGGCCTGAACGAAGCGAGCGGCGAACCGATCCCCATGCCGGTCAAAGTGATCGTCAACCCTGAAAAGGCCAGCTGCCCGTCCAGCAGAAACCAAAGCGAGCTGTTTGCATAGCTGATGCCAATCCGGTTGAACGTAACGGGGCCGTACGATTTCTGAACATTGATCCATTTTGCGTTGGAGGCTGCTGAAGCAGCTGATTCCGCGGCGAAATCCCCCGCCGCTGTCGCAGAATGCAAGCCAGTGAGTAAGCCAGCGAATTCAGCGTCATCTACTGCCCCGCCGCCCTGAATCGCTGGGCTGTCCATTTCAAGCGAAACGGTCTGCTTTGCGCTTCCAAGCAATAGCTCCGCACCAAAGCTTAGTCTGGCAGCCACTCCACCTGCGGGCAGCGGCTTTACGCTTCCCTTAAAATGCGGATTGATAAGCCCGGCTTGAGCTTGCGTAAATGCCGCTTTGGCAAACACAATCTGCAAATTCTGGACACAAACCGTATCCTCTACAGGCAGCTCTTTGCCCACCAGCGGCAGATTGGACAAGTTAAGCGCTGATCCAAGGCCCAAACCAAACAAAAAGTTGGGGCCAGTCTGGTCCTCGTAATATACAAATTTCGCATCCTGCAGCTCCACATTCAGACTTTCGGGAATAGGCGCTGCGAGTTCGCAGGAAATGCAGCCAACCAGGTCGTGTATGGAGATACTTGCCGTCTGGCTCGAAGTATACTCTCCGATAAACAGCTTCTGTTCCGCCATCTCCACAAAATCGACTTCGAATGCTAGTGAAGAATTGCTTTGATTCAGCGAAATGTTAATCGAGCTGCTCACACTGCCGCTGTATCCTGTTGTACCGTCGTATTCAAGATCCGCTTGAAAGCTGAATGAGACGGTATCGCCCGAATCGGTAACCGGAAATTGGGCGGCAATCAGAAACGTGAATTGGCCAGAGGTTGTAAACTCAATATCCAGCCGGTCAATCATCAGGCTCCGGATGTAATCCGGAAATTCGGCTTTGACGTTAAATAAGTTCTCGATTCCATCCAAAATGGTTCCGAGTACAGCAGACTCAATTGTATATGCCTTAAAAGTCCAGGACTTTTGCGATGAATCGTAATCAGCCCCCAGATCCAGTTCCAACCCGGCAAAATGAATAACCGCATTCAGCTTCAAAGTAATGCCGTCCGGCTGATGGTCGAGGAGACACCCGATTTCTTCGATCGCGATCGGAATGTGGCTGAACGTCCAGACATCATCCAGTTGAAACTCCAAATGATAAGCCTGATCGGATAGCAAAAAGGATAACTGCGTTAGTTCGATCGGAGGAATTGCATCGTCCTCCCCGATAAAAGCAGCGACAATTTCCTGGAAGAAAAGCGGCTTCCCCTCAGCAAGCGTGCCTTGAACCGTATAGGACGAATCATTGGGGCGGAAGCCTGCCGCGATATGTAATCCTCCGCTCTTCCCCAGCTCCAGGGTGCCGGATAAACCGATCCAGGGATTCTTGGCACCGAATGGATCGCTTAAGCGGAAAGAAAACCTGAGATTCTTCACGCTCAGATCCTGGTTAGACGCATCTAGATGAAGAATCGTCCAGGAGGCGGCACTCTCGATATCTATGCCCACTCTTGCAACCAGCGGGCTGTCGGACGGATTCAGATCGACAAAAAAATCACGGACCTGGAGCATATTCTCCAGCTTCAGACCCGATGGAAGCAGCGAAACCGGGCTGATCCCGTTCAGCAGGGAAGCCATTTGCGCTTCCGTTGCAGACAGGGCGTCGGTCAAGTCGGCCGAAAATCGATAGTCGCTCTCAAAATCGAAAATTTCTACGGAAAGCGGCAGCTCCCCCTGCACTTCCTTGCCATCCTGCGAATAGTGAAAAGGAATGCTCCCCGACAGATACATAAATGGAAAAGGAATGTAGGTCCCCTGAAAAACTCTATAGACAAAGTTGCAGCCTACTGTTACCGACAGCTTGTCTATCGATCCAATGCCAAGACTTATATTCGGAATGACAGGCCCCGTTATCGCAAAAGTGTTGACTTCCGCCCCCCCTTTGTCTAGGCCGATAGAACCGGTAAGCGGCATCGCCTCCACATGAAGCAGACTGGACAGCCCACCTGTCATCTGGCTTGCATCAAGTACGGCGCTAAACGCAAGGGCTGGCGTTTCCGGCCCATTTGGATCCAGCAGCAGCACGAACTTGGCTGACGGGGAGCTTGCAAAGCTGAGTGCCGCAAATGCATTGCCCGCCATTTCAGGAAAGCTGTCGGTCAGCTTCCATGTTCCCGGCAGCGAGGCCGTCAGACACAGCTGCGGCTGCTCCAGCTTAAAGTAGAAATCCAGCCGGATCCGTGCCCCGGCCCAGGGAGGCGACGCATTGGTTCCGAGCACCGAATAAATCGCTTGTTCACCCGGAGCCTCGGCGGATGCAGCAGACAGGCTGATCACGTTATTTGGAAAATAAAGTGAAGCCTGCTTGGTCAGCGCTTCGGACTGCAGCCTGCTAATGTCCAGCGTATAAGCATTGTTTTGCAGGGCAGAGGAAATGATCGAATGGTACGTGTTCAAATCCAAGCTCAACCCTTGTCCCCCCATTTTAAAAACCGTATGAAATTCCGGTTTCACTCAATTTGTAAAACTGCGTTTTTTGCGAGGTCATCGTCAAATTGGAATTGACCGTCTCGCGAAATAGGACCATTGCTATGCTGCCTAAGCTGGAAAGGGCATAAACGCCAGATTCCGGCCTTTCCAGATAGAAGAAGGTACCGGAGCCGTTTAAATCGTAGAGCTTGTGATTCTTATCCCAGCTATCTTTGATGGCATTCAAATCCTTAAGCGTAGCGTCAACCTCTTTTCCTTTCTTCTCGATTTTGCTTGTCCAATAATCGATATCATGATAAGCAAGATTGAAGCCCTTCTGTTCCACCTTCTTGAGCCAACGCTCCAGCACTTTGTATTTAGGGAGCTTGTAGGAATGCTCCAAAAATCCGACACTGACCACGGCGCTTTTCGGATTCACGCTGTTGACAAACTTCTTAGTGCTCGCAAACTCGCTTCCATGGTGCGGCACCTGGATAAGTTCCATATTCTGAATTTGGGGCGAATTGCATTTCAGCAGAAATTCCTCCGTTGAAGTCGTTGCATCTCCGGTAAGCAACACTTTTTTTCCATCCAGTTCAATCAGGGTGATCAAGCTCTTCGCATTGTCTTCGGTGGCAAAGTCGGCCACGCCGTCATAATATCTGGGCACATTGCCTGCAATCAGCGAAACACTCCAGCTCTTGTTGTCCGTTTTGCCGTTTAGAACCGTGAGTTTCTTTCCGGCAATGCTCTTGATCTCCTGCTTATTCCGAAAATTGTCGCTGTTCTTCCAGACACTCATGCTGTTCTTGCTGTCATCCGGATTGTTAATGGTTACTTCGTATACGGCGCTTGTGGAGAAAAAATTGGCGTATATGTAATTATTGAGATTTCCCCCCGTGTAATTTCCGAGTACGGAATCGTTGGCGGCCGCGTTGCTGATGTAAATCTCCTGAATCCCGAGTTTGCCGAACTTCACATTTGTAGCCGTATTTCCTGAAGATGGATAGGTGACCGACGAAAAAATGACGCTCTCGCTGAAAAATTCAGATACCAGGTTGTGATGGTCCGCATCGGAATGAGTAAGAATCAGCGCATCCACCCGGTTCTTGTTCTCGGCTGCAAATTCCCTTAATAAGGCTTTGCCTTCTGTCAAGTAATTCAGGTTCCCGTATCGGTTCGAGGTTCTGCCGCAGTCCACGACCACGATTCTCTTATCGGGACATTGGACAATGCAGCAGTCCCCCTGCCCCATGGCTATGAAGCATAATTTAAATTCGGCCATGATTCCCTCCCCTAAGAATAAAAATCCATTAATCCAAGAAAATGTAAGTTATCAAATAGAAAGATTCGTTAGCTGCTGGAAAAAACCTTCAATTTCGAAACGGAAATTTTATATGAAATAGTCCAAAATGCATACTATTAAATTTTAGCAATTCAGGTACAATAAAATGGAAGCGCATCATCCACCCGGCGGTTAACCATACATACGGATGCCGAATCCTTATTTGGCGAGTATATGGAAAGCTATTTGGGTAATATGAAAATGATTGCTCGGGTACGCGGTGGAACATATTCAGCAAAATCGTAACGATGGCCTTCCAAATCATTAAGAGCCAAGGGAGAGAATGAACAATGGTAAATGCAGCACAACGCCCAACCAGGGTTGTAGTCATCGGTACAGGAGCGGTTGGCGCCACAACGGCTTACACCCTGTTTCTTCGGGAGCGGGCTTCAGAACTGGTACTCATTGATGTCAACCACGACAAGGCGCTTGGCGAAGCGCTCGATATGAACCATGGTCTTCCGTTTACAGGCGGAGTCAAGCTGTGGGCCGGTGATTACAGCGACTGCAAAGATGCGGATGTGATCGTCATTGCCGCAGGCTCAAACCAGCGACCCGGAGAGACGCGGATTGATCTGCTTAAGCGAAATGCGGCCATCTTCGATGACATTATCAAGAGCATCGTGAAATACAACGACCATGGCATCATTCTCATTGCCACTAACCCGGTCGACATTCTGTCCTACGTATCGCTGAAAAAAAGCGGTTTTCCGGTCAACCGGGTCATCGGCTCCGGAACCCTGCTCGACAGCGCGCGCTTCCGCTATTTGATCGGCCAGAACAAAAAAATCAATCCGCGCAGCATTCATGCCCATATCGTCGGAGAGCATGGCGACTCGGAGGTTCCGCTCTGGAGCATCGCCAACGTCGCGGGTATTGGTTTGGAATTTACGGATGAAGAGCGCGAGGATATTTTCAACCGCACCAAAAATGCGGCCTATGAAATCATCAACGCCAAAGGCTCAACTTCTTATGCCATTGCGCTTGCGCTGGACCGGATTATCGTTTCCATCCTTCAGAATGAAGCCTCCGTGCTGAACGTTTCCACCCTGCTCAAGAATTACAATGGGGTGTCCGACGTTTATCTTGGAGTTCCCTGCATCGTAGACCGCAGCGGCGTTCGCGAAATTCTTGATCTTGATCTGAATGAGACGGAACTGGCCAAGTTCCAGGCTTCCGCGAACAAGCTGAAGGAGCAGATTGCTAATCTGGATTTATAACCGCCCTGCGAAATAAGCCGTTCCCTCCTGATTTGGATGGAACGGCTTATGTGCGATCCTTGAGCCTCATATTCTTTTTCCAATGTACAAAAGATGCGACGAAGCCGCCAGATTGTACGGATTTCCCGCTTCCCTGTAAATGATATTCATGACTCCTTCAAATTCTTCCTCGCCGCGCGAACGCCAGTAATCGAACTGTTCTTGCCGGAAAGAGCCGGCAATGCTGGAAGATCCGATGAGCTCTACCGTTTCGAAGCCGCCAGATTCCATAAATGGTTTTATCTCCTCGATATCAAAATAGTAGACACCGGTAAATCGCCCCTCATCCGCATGATTAAAAGTCCCCGTTTGCATAAATGCCTGGATCCCGCCAAGCGTTTCGTTCGGCTTCCAAAATTCCGGGTAGGTCAGAGATGTGGTCAAATGACGGATTTTCGTCATGAAAGCCACAAATACATAGCCGTTCTTCTTCGTTACCCGGTACAGTTCCCGGAGAGCAGAAACTCGTTCCGGTTCCGTCTGCAAATGATACAGCGGCCCCAGCATCAATGAAGCGTCGAATTGCTGATCCGTAAGGCTATCCAGTTGAACCGCATTTACACAATGAAACCCTTTAAAACGCTCGGATACGCCGCATTCTTCCGCTTTTTCTTTAGCCAACCGTACGAGTCTTGGCGTCAAATCCGTCAACGTAACGTCAAACCCCTGTTTGGCAAGTTCAATCGCATATTTCCCCGGTCCTGCCCCATTGTCCAAAACATGCCCTCGCTCAGGGAGATATTTCCGGATATAGTGCCAGTTCACTAGAAATTCTACGGGCTCCCGGTCAAGACGGCCCCATTCGTCGAAGCCGCCATAATATTCAATGATTTTATTCAAGTTTATCCTCCTCTCCTTGGTAAATGTACGTTGCTCCTCTCTAGGACAATCCGCTGGCTGTATTCCCGTCAAACAGGGAGCGAATATCCTCGTCCCGAATTTGTTTGTTCAAATCTGCCAGCGCTTTGAATTTCTCAAAGACGGTATTCAGCTGCTCATCATTGCAAGGATAGCCCAGCTCCGCAAGCTTTTGTTTGAAGGCATGGCGCCCCGAATGCTTGCCGATGACGAGTCTTCCTGCACCAAGTCCAATCGTTTCCGGCTTGATGATCTCATAGTTGGTACGATTCTTCAGCATGCCGTCCTGATGGATGCCCGACTCATGGGCAAAGGCGTTATCGCCGACAATCGCCTTGTTTCCCGGTACGCTCATGCCGGTCAGCTTGCTGACAAGCCGGCTGGTCGGGTAAATCTCGTTCAGAACAAGGGAGGTTTTGGCCGCGTACCGGTCACTCCGCGTTTCCAAAGCCAAAGCCACTTCCTCGATCGCCGTATTTCCCGCTCTTTCTCCAATTCCGTTGATCGTTCCTTCAATCTGGTCCACGCCTGCGGCAATGGCGGCCAGCGTGTTAGCGGTTGCCAGACCCAGATCGTCATGGCAATGGGTGCTGAGCTGAATCCGTTCAATTCCAGGGACTTGTTCCCGAACTGCCTTAAACATTTCTCCAAAAGAATCCGGTGTGGCAAATCCGACCGTATCCGGCAAGTTCACAACGGTCGCTCCGGCCTGAATCGCCGTATGGGTTACCTCGCACAGAAAATCTAGTTCCGTCCGGCTAGCATCCTCCGCAGAAAACTCAATCTTGCTGAAATACTTTCGTCCATAGCGTATGGCCGCGTCGATCGTTTGTAGCACTTTTGCCCGGTCCATCCGCAGCTTGTATTCCCGGTGTATTGGCGAAGTGGCGAGAAACAGATGAAGACACGGATCCTGCGCCTCGCGCAGCGCTTCGCGGACAGCATCGATATCCTGCTCCCTGGATCTGGCAAAACCGACCACTGTGGCATTACGAATTGTCCGCGCCACTTCCGCCACGCATTTGATTTCGCCCGCCGAGACGACTGGAAATCCTGCTTCGATCCGGTCAACTCCAAGCCGCTCCAACTGCAGTGCAATTTCCACCTTTTCCTCCATGGTCAGACTGACACCCGGTGATTGCTCTCCATCTCTCAAAGTCGTGTCGAACACATAAATTTTTCGCATGTTTCATCTGCCTCTCTTTTTTGTAATTGCAATAATGGTTTTGGCAAAATAAAAAGCTCTTTTTGCCCCTGCTTCCTCACAAGAAGAAATACAGGGGCGAAAGAGCTTGCCTTCCGCGGTACCACCCGGCTTCACTGGCGCCTTTAGCGGCGCGCAGCCTCATTGGATCCGAAATGCCCGCGCGCGAGAGATTTCGATCCGGCACTGTTAACGGGTGCCAATCCGGTTCATCCTGGCAATCAAATGTGACGTGCTTAAGATGAACAGCTCCAAGGCGAGTCGGCTTCGGGATTAAGACGGCGATTTCAGCGGCTTCGCCGTTCTCTGGACATAAGAGCCCGTTTGCCTGCTCCTTTTCTTAGCTGTTTGCATAATTCCAACGCGTCTAACGATACAAAAAGATCCCTTCCATCCCTTTCCCGCTATAAACGGGAAACAAGGGACGAAAGGGATCACTCTTCCGCAGTACCACCCAGGTTCACAGCAAGCCTCGCGGCAAGCTGCCTTATGTGGTTCAAACTCCATTTGAACCACGCACTTTAACGGGTGCAGCTCCGGTTCATCCTTACGGTCAAGCAAGACCGGTTCAGATGAACGGCTCCAAGGCGAGTCGGCTTCGGGATTAAGACGGCGATTTCAGCGGCTACGCCGTTCTCTGGACTTAAGGACCCGCATGCCTGCTCCTTTTCATGGCCGATGCATGTTCGATTGGTGCTATTATATGCACACCATCCATTTTTAGTCAAGCGAAACCATAAAATAACCCCGGAAACTAATAACCTCTATAATGTAAAAAAATGCAATAAGCGAAAAAATGGCGCCAAATCAGCATTTTTTATATATTTAATGCCATTAACTATATTATTTAATGCTATTAACTATATCAAACTAATAAGGTAATCCGTCATCTTCCTCTTCCGTTTGTTTATGGATCAGCCGCTCGGCAACGACTTGAAACGGCTCAGGCTGCAGCAGTTCGACAGGAGAAAATCCTTTGTCGAATACGAAAGAATCGCCTTCCAGAATGACCGTGTATCTGCCGTTTAATTTGGCGATATGGATGTTGTCGCCGAAATCAGCAAGTTTGCCTTTTACCAGCGTGTCACCGATTCTGAACTTCAGTTCAATCTCCGGCTTGATTTGGATGATTTGTTCAGCGGCTTCCACCACTTCGGCGGGTTCCCATTTCTCCTGAATGTCCCGCTTTTCGCTGGCAGCCCACAGTTCCAGGTCACGCTCCACCTGCTGGCGCTCCTCATGGGTTTCATCCGGCCAATTCGTTTCTACAAAGTTGTGGACGCATCCCATGACGTGATCATTGACCAGCTCCGGAATGGACTGCTCATAGGTTACAAACTTGAGGAAATCCTCAAAATACCGGGCATGCGACGTTTGATGGATTTTAAGCTCCCATTCGTCCACCATGCCTTCTTCCAGCATATAAGGATACATGATAGACTTCATGCCGCGGGCACTGATCGCCATTTCTACCTGGTTGACCAAGCTCTTTTCATCGGAAATACGGGCAATTTTTTGTTCAAAATCACACTTCAGCAGGAAAATGAACGGATCGTCCGAGTAATTCTCCAGCTCGGCCTGAACGATAATCAGCGCGCCACCGCGCACAGCGCTCGTGCCTAGGTAAGCCCGCACAACGTCGTCACACGCATACTGGAACTCCTCTTTATCCACAGCTGCACGCATCCGGGCGAACATGTTAAAATTCGGGTTGCTATCGAGTCCATAATCCGGTTCTACGATAAAACGTCCGATTTTCGTCGGCGCCTGCTCGACAGCCGGATTTTTGTCTACCTTCCGCTTCGCGATCCTGCTAAATTCCCCGCTTAGAAATTTCTGAATCTCACTATCGATATACTCATCGCCGTCCAGCGTCTGAAAATGCTTGTAAGATAAGTTTGTGCTTTCCTGCCCCTCCGTTTGAATGACAAAAAAAGACAACATTTGAACCATAAATTTCATGAAAGCCTCATCCTTTTGTGTTAGTTAACATAATTTTAATTATGTAATCAAGTTTCAAGAATACATATTTCGAACACTTTTCTTCTTACTTCTCCTAAACAGGCAAGTGCAGCTGCAGCTTGGCCATCGCTTCTTCTTTTTCCCGGTTCGTAATATGGGTGTAGACTGTGGTCGTCTGAATGGATGAATGTCCCAGCAGATCCTGAACCGTCCTGAGATCCGCGCCGCGCCGCAGCAGCATAGTTGCAAACGAATGGCGCAGCTTATGGCTGGAATAAGGCACCCGGCTGGATGCGGGAACATCGCTCTGGAAACGGTCGAACGTTTCCGCTGCAATCTGCTGGATACCGCGAATGGACAACCGTTTTCCTTTCTGCGAAATAAAAATGGCGTCTTCCTTGCTGCGCCAAGGCGTAAGTCTTGTTTCCACAGCCCGGTTCAAATAAAGAGCCACCGCTTCCGGAACGGGAATCACCCGCCACTTTCGGCCTTTGCCAAACACGCGCAGCGTTTTTTGATCCGCATTGTAATCCGCCAAGTTAAGCGTATGCACTTCTCCGACCCGCAGTCCCATATAGCCCATCAACAGAAAAATAGCTAAATTTCGCGCTTTGTACTTTCCTTCGACATGCTGCAGAAACCGCTCTAATCCGTTCTCATCCAAAAATACGGGAACACGATTTTTCTCGGTCTTTGATTTCTTGATGCCTGCCGCCGGATTCCCTTCCATCACTTCTAGCTCATTTATCGCTTTGAAGAAACAGTTGATGGAAGCGTGCTTCCGGTTCCTTGTCGCATCCGAAGCCCCGCGTTCGCGTACGGATGTCAAGTAACTGACGACATGTAGCCGTCTAACGCGTTCCAGAGGCTTTTCGTTCAAGCTGTCCAGAAATTCATGCACATCACCAAGATAGGATCTCTGCGTGTATGTCGTATATCCGGCGTCTTTCATCCAAATTAGAAAGGCATCAAGCGCTTCTTCATAGATTTCAGGCATTTCCTTCATGACAATCCCTCCAACCGGCTCATTACACCAATATATTTCATTAGGAGCTTTGCTGTAAACAGTTTTGGGTCGAATTAAGAGTCAGTTCCCTTATTAAATTAACATAATATAAATTATGTAAACTAAATTTAGATCAAAAATAACTTTCGCCGCCGAGCTTAGTTTTTTAAAAATAATTAAGAAGCCACTTCCACTTTAGGTTACGTTTTTTTCATTTCAAATAGCTTTTTCGCATACCCCAGGATTAAGTCGCACTTCGCCAAAGGCTCTACCCATCGGCTCGGGATTCCAACCAGTCCATAAAAGGCGCCGGCTAGCTGACCGAATATCGCCCCGGTCGTATCCGCATCGTCCCCCAGATTTACAGCCAGCAACACGCCTTCCTCAAAGCTTTGACTATGATAAAATGCCCAAAGTGCAGCCTCCAGCGATTTCACTACATAACCGCTTCCTTGAATTTCAGGCGGCTGAAGTCTTTTGTAAGAGCCTTTATAGACCTCAGCCAGTTTTGGGGCAAGCGGTTCATCCTCCCAAAGGAAGTTAAACGTGCTAAAATGAAGCAGTTGCTCCTTCTCCATCCCTTGTGCGGCAGCGGCAATCAAGGCTCCGAACAGACGGCACCCGTCCATGCATTCTTTTGCAGCATGTGTTGGTTTTGAGCTGATTCCGGACCACTTGGCTGCTTGAACCAGATCATTTACAAAGAACAAGGGCACCGGTGCTAGACGCATGATAGAGCCGTTACCCGCTGAAAAAGGATCTTCCGAGCCGCTAAATGCTTCTCCTGTTTGTTCATAATGATGAAGCGCCTGCGCAGTTGCATTTCCAATGTCAAAACAAGTCCCGAGTGAGCTTAAATGTCCGGAACGGTACCATTTTACATAACGGTTCATCTGGTCTTCAGCATCAAACGCTTTCTTCTCGATCAGGCTTTCCGCCAGACAAAGGGCCATTGAAGTGTCATCCGTCCAGCAACCTTTTGGCAAGTCGAATACACCGCCCCCTGTCATATCTTTTACTTCATCAAATGTACCCGGTTGTTGAAATTCGACGGCAGCCCCTATCGCATCCCCTACGGCCAGCCCGATCAGGCTGCCTTGAAAACGTTCAAGCATTTCATTACCTCCAAGTTGATTCGTTTAGAGCATATTGGTATTTCAATAAAGTTCGATGTTGATTACGAAATCTCCTATTCCTCAGCTTCAGCGGAATCTAACCTGCTGCAGGACTTCCTTCGCCGAGTCAATAGCTTGCCTGAGACCTGCTTGCTGAGCCAATTCCTTCGAAACAAGCTTGTAGCGAATACCGATTTCAAACGGCCCCCGGAAAGGTGAAGGATGCACCGCAACCGATTCCCGGTCCAACCACTCAGCAGCAAGAGCTTGGTCTTGATCCGGACTAAAAAGAGAAGAGTTGGCAAAGCCCTCTCTGAACCACGGATGCTCTTCTTTCTTGCTTACGCCCGGTTCATTCATGCACACATACAGCGAAAGATCGTCGCACAGCTGCAGCAGGCGAAAATGTCTGTAAACCCGCAGATCCTTAGCCTCAATCCCTAGCGAAGCGCGAAGCCGCTCCTGTCTTTTGATCTCCGCATGATAGAAGCGTTTCCATTCTTCCTCATGCGCCTGCATGGTAAAAGAGGCATAGTGCATACTGCACAGCAATGCCGCATACGGGCTCTTCCGCTCAATTTCATCCAGGCCAAGCCGGTAAGCCGCAAGCTTAGGTTCCAGCGGATAATCTATAAAAGTAAAAGGCTGCTGGCTGCGATCATTCCAGATTGGATCCTTGTCCAGGGAAATCCAGCCTCTGTCATGCTCGTAGATCGCCGTAATCACATCCGCGGCATAAGGTTCTTCTTCGCTTAGAATAGCAGAATTCATTTGCACCGCCATATCACCGGATAACCTTCCATGCTCATGCTGTTCAATCATCACAAATTCCGTATTCTGATCCCGAACGATCATATGCAGCAGCTCCTTTGCATGTTATTGATACCAATGATCCCCGCTCAAGGGAGGATCATGCTTTTTCCTTCCATTTTATCATAATCTTGAATGAAAAAATGCGCGATTCACTTGAAGCCTCTTTTGCAGCATAATTGAACTACTGTATTCAGTGAATCATAAAATCGCTTAGAACCAAAACTGCGTATAATTTATGTTATACGCAGTTTTTTTAGCCTCTCCATCCTATTTGGACAGGCTCTGAGCAAAACTGTCCCTTGACACAAAAGCACCCCCAATCTCCATTTTGATTGAGGGTGCTTCTGTGTCACTTGTCTAAGCAGTATTATTACGCTCGTTCCACTTCAACATGACGTATCTTTTTATTTGCTCTGCTACTTCAGAGGGAGGGTTGCGGGTCGTATCGATTGTGGGCATCGGCGGATTGTATGCAGTTTCAGCATTGTCTAGAAGCCACTGGGCAAACTGTTCATGTTGTTTTAGCATGTCATCCGTCCACATTGCTTTATCTTCTCGGTTACGAAGACGATTATTACGGGTTGTGTCATCGCAATGCAAGTTAATAAAACAAATTTCACTAAACGCTTTATAATCATCACATTTCTCTGCATCCCACGGCATAAACGTACCACATATAATCGTTCCTCTACCGGACTTCGCAACAAAATTCGCAAAATGAAGCAACAAGTTGTATCTGTCCTGGTATTCCAACTTTGCAGCAGTTGATCCAAAATTATCAATATCCGTGCTGAATACAACGAAATCCGGCATAAGAACCCGCAGTTCCTGCATAACAGTTGTTTTTCCTACACCACTCGCTCCTGTAACAATAAATAAGGGCAATTTCTGATTCATATTCATAAAGAGTCTCCCCATTTAACTTTGTTAATTTATTATATTTAAACGGTTTATGATATATCGATGATCTTCCTTAGAACTTGTCCAAAAAAATAACTGGCGCATGCTTTACTGGACATTCTTAATCCATAACTTCGAAAAATCCAGATAACCAAAATTAGCGGTTGTCAGTCCCTGCAGGCTTTGATTGTAATGTGCCTTCTTGTTCAAATGACAGCCATGGAGCAGCCAGTTATTGTCCCGCAAAATGCGCTCGATTCGGTCAAGGAGCAAAGATCTTTCTTCCTTCGGCAGCTGAGTAAAATGCTCCAAGGCTTGATCAAAAACCGCAATTTGCTGTTCGTTCAAATAATGATGAACCGCATTATAGGTATATTTGAAATAATTAATCATTCCCCATTCCCAATCTTCCTCGAGCGTTTCCTCGGCGATCACCATGTCCGCTCTTTCTACCGTGCTTTTAATCTCAACATAATCGAACTCACAAACGGACAGGTTCAGCCCGATGGACGCGCAGCGCTGCTGCAGCCACTCCGCTTCTTCCCGTTCCTCTACAAGATTTTTACGGCCGAGCCTGATTTCTTCGCCCTGATATCCGCTTGCCTGTAGCAGCGCTTTTGCTTCCTCCAGCGTTCCGGATATCGCTTCTATTTGCTTGCTTTTCCAAGGCAAAAAACTGGCTGCAGGAGCCATTCTGCTCCCTCCCAGTACCTGAAGCAGCGCATTTCGATCATAGATGAGCCTCATCGCCTTCCGGAACAAGGCATTTTGCTGGATGCCCTCTTTTTTAAAGTTGAACAGAATATATCTGCAGCCGACGGACATATAATCCAGGCTCGTTTCTGAAGGACTGACCGGGGAATTCAGCCGATTGTCGCCTGTGAGCTGATATCGGCGTTCGCTCGATCCTGTATCCGGAATAAACCAGATGAGCACCTGGTCCAGGAGCGGCCGATAGCCGAAATAGGAATCAAAGGCGGTGAGCTCCAGAACGTCTGCATTCTTTTTGCTGATTTGAAAAGGACCTGTCCCGATGAGTTCCCCGGACGCGGACAGATCCACGTCATAAGGGAGAATGCTCATATGGAAACAGCCGAGTGAATGCAGGAAAAACAGGTTCGGCTTTTTGAGGCAAAATCGAATGCAGGTATCGCCTTCGGTTTCAATCCGCTCGATATCGGCGTACTGCCATAAGCCGGGGCTGTTTACGGCAAACAATCTTTCCATCGTATACCTTACGTCTTTCGCTGTCATCTGGCGGCCATGGTGAAATCTCACGCCTTTTCTGAGGTAAAACGTCCAGCAAGAGTACTCTTCATTGCATTCCCACAGATGGGCCAATCCGGGCTTAAACGTCCTCTGCTCCGCATCATAGACCACCAGTGTGCTGCAGATTTGTCCCAGCAAATAGGCTTCAAAGGCTGTAAAAACGAAGGCTGGATCGAGCTTTTCAAGACGCCTGTACCTGATCGTCTGCAAAATATCACATCCGGACGGGGTTACATTTTCCCGTTGGATACCCATTTCAAGGTTCAACCTGTTCCACAAGCTGTCTTTGAGCTGCTCGTGAACGGCGGGATCGCCAATAAAGTCAATGGCCTCTTTGATGCGGCGCTGTGCCAAAAACTCCTCAAAACATGCGGTCAGCACGTCATCCGGGCTGCGAAGAAAAGTGAGTCTGGACACATGCCCTCTCCCTCTGCCGGCCTCCCATTCAATCAGCTTCATCTCTTCAAGCCGGCGTAGTATGATTTTTACGTTTCGGGGTGTGCAGCTTAGCCATTCGGCTAACTTGTCGATCGTTACAGGAAGCGGGTTCATTCCGCTGACAAAGCCGCCCAATTTGCTGACCAAAGCAATATAATGGGCTGAGTAACTATCCATTGTCCAAACTCCTTTTTTACTACTATAACTGCTTCATCTTAATAAAAGGTGAAATAACCTTATGAAATATTGCACTTTTATTTCCCCTTTTCTTAGATACAATTATACATGGAGCTATACCTTATGGAAATACTAAACAGCTTTAATACTTAAGAGAGATAAGGAGAACTAATGCCGCTATGAAGCAAACGATACGACATATCCACCCACTCGCCTGGACAATTATTATTGGAACGATGTTCGGCCGGCTGGTTACTTCCATGAGTATTCCATTTCTATCCATATACTTAACGCAGGTGCTTGGCGCCTCCTCCACCCAAACCGGCCTAACCGTTGCCGTCAGTTCGCTTGCAGGGGTGGCAGTCAGCTTTTACGGAGGCTATGTTTCCGACATTATCGGACGCAAAAAGGTTATGCTCATCTCCATATTCAGCTGGGCAGGGGTATTTTTCGGCTTTGCCAGCGCGCATGTGCTATGGGTGTTCTTTCTGATGAATACACTGAACGGCTTGTGCAGATCCGTTTTTGAACCAGCCTCCAGGGCTTTGTTGTCAGATGTTACTCCAAAAGAGCATAAGCTGCTTGTATTCAACATGCGCTATGCGGCTGTCAATCTTGGGGTCGTATTCGGACCCATCATCGGCCTTGCGCTCGGCTCGGCAAAAACGACATTTCCGTTTGTGATCGCGGGAATGGTCTATGTTCTTTACGGAATCATGTTGTTGGTCCAGTTTAACCTTCACCAGAAGTCCTTGCCTGCTCATACCGTTACGAAGACGCCGCGTCTCTTGGACGCGCTGCAAACGACCAGTCGGGACCGCGTCTTCCTTCCTGTGTTGCTGGGAACGGTATTCTGCGTTCTGGGCTACGGCCATTTCAGCTCCACACTGGCTCAATACTTGGCGATGAGCCCCAAATTTGCAGATGGTAACAAGCTGTTCTCTTATATGCTCACGCTTAACGCCATCACCGTACTTGTCGTGCAATATCCTCTTGTGCGAATTGCCAGCAAATTTCCACCGATCGTGCCGCTTATCATCGGCAATCTGTGCGTGGCCTGCAGTTTGCTGCTGTTCGGCATCGCAGGAAGCATGCCTCTCCTGATGATCGGCGTCGTCTTGTTCACGATCGGCGAGGTGCTGATGTTCACCTTGATGGATGTTCTGATCGATCGGATCGCGAAGCCGGAGTGGAAAGGGACTTATTTTGGAACGATTGGATTCAATGGCATTGGCAATGTGCTTGCCCCTATTCTCGGCGGCATGCTGCTTGACGGATTTGGTGCGAGCCATGGTGTGTTCATCTTCATTCCGCTGGCATTGACCACTGCGTTAGGTTTCCCCCTTCTGCTTACGGCCCACCGGCGTCTGCTTAAACGGGAAAACGGCATTGCCGAGAGACAAGTTGAAGCGATGCGTGCTTGAGGAATATTTGAAAATATTTACAAAGGACGGAGCGGCTGCGTAGGACTTGAAAAATAAAGTCCCGCCTCCGCTCCGTTCTCTGTATAAGTGGACCGAAATGCTGAGCAAATCCAGCCATTTCCATCTGCTGTTCGAATTATGTTCGTAAGGATGAACTCATAACTCCATTGTCATAAATACACTATTCCGGTCCTCTATGTAATCCGAAAACGGCTCACAGTATTGAAACCCAACACTTTCATATAGTCTTCTAGCCGGTTCGAAAGCTTCCATCGAGCCCGTTTCCAAGCTAAGCCGAAGGTAGCCGCGCTGCTTGGCTTCTTCAATGATGTGTCCAAGGATTTGCTTTGCTACTCCCTTTCTAAGATGTGATGAAGAGGTTCGCATTGACTTTATCTCTGCATGCCGATCATCAAGTTCCTTTAGCGCCCCGCAACCGACTAATTCACCTTGTTCCCATGCGCTCCAGAACGAAACTTCCGGTTTCTTCAATCCTTCAAGATTTAGGGCATGCATACTTTCCGGCGGGGAATGAAGCGCCATACTCTGAAGATGTTCACCGATTAATGCAGCTACTTCAGGTCCAGTTAAATCATCGAGTTTTATTTCCATGAACATCACTCCACAGTCTCTATTATTTTTATCTATACGATTTATTATATTGGTCTTCAGCTATCCTGTCAGTTCATTTAACAAAAAGACAACCCTCATGTTTTTGATGAGGACTGTTTCTTGAGGCGGTTAGCCTTTAAGTGGCAGTGTAATTGTAAAAGTCGTTCCTTTCGAAAGTTCACTGTCTACGGTTAGATGTCCGCCATGAGCGAGGATGAGGCTTTTGACGATGGCCATGCCGAGTCCGGTTCCGTACTTCGAAGTTTTAGCAGTGCTCCGGCGATAATATTTGCTGAACAGATTGTCCAGCATGTCTTGATCCATGCCCACTCCGTTATCGGAGATCGCGATTTGGGCAAGTTGATCCTGTTCCCTGTTCAGGGTGACATGAATGCTTGTTCCCGCCGGGTTATGCTCAATCGCGTTCATAAGCAAGTTTTGCAGTGCGCGGTACAATAATTTTTCATCGGCATGAAGCTCCATATCCCCTTCTTCCGAATGAAAGCTCAGATCGTATTGAAACGCTCTTGGATCGTTGGCGACATCGGCGATCAAGCGCTGCATGAACTCAAACAGGTTGAGCTTGCTAAGATGAAGCGGGAACGGCGACTGCGAATTATTCATTTGAAAAGAAAGGTTGAGGTCTTGAATCAGATCCTCTATATAAAGCCCTTTGGTATGAATTTCGTTTAAAAAAGTACTCTTCTCCTCCTCACTCCAAATATAATCCTCATTCAAAAGTAAGGCCGAGTATCCCGTAACAAAGGTAAGCGGGGTCTTCAGATCATGGGAAATTCCGGCGATCCAGTCCCTCTTGGCTTCCTCCAGCTTGTTCCTGTCCTTCTCTGCTTGTTTCAAGCTGTTTGACAGGGAGTGGATATTCTCAATGACCTCCTCGTAGAGCTGATACGGCTTCCGTAATTTATTCTTTCTCGTATATACTCTGCTCTTTGTATAGGGCGGTTCATAGACACCCTTCGATAAGTTCGAAATCCACGACATCATAAACCATAATGGACCGCCGAAATACCAGCTGAAAAGGACGCTGCAACCCATAATATTAAAGAGAAAAACGAGCAGTACGTATAAATCATAGTATGTATTGCCTTCAACGATGCCTATCAGAGGAAATAGATAATCGATGGATAGCATAGCGGTCAAGCCCATGCTTACCAGCCAACCGAACAATCCGATGACGAAATGGATGCTAAAACGCAGTTTTGTTTTCATCCCTTAACCCCTGGCCGGAGGTACGAATTTATATCCGATCCCTCTTAAGTTCACAATCATCGAGGGAGATTTCGGATTATCCTCCAGCTTCTTTCTAATTTTCGAAATGTGCATTGTTACCGTTTTTTCTTCTCCGTAACCGGGACTTCCCCACACCAATTCATAAATTTGAGAGGAGGTAAATATTCGATTCGGATTTCTGCAGAAAAAAGTAAGCAGTTCCAACTCCTTGGCGGTACATTCAACCAACTGCCCGTTCACGATTAGCTCTGCATCCGCCGGTTTAAGAATAAACCGGTCATAATGATATTGTTTATCCTCGGTCTTGACAGCGAACGATGACCTGAGACAAGCTTGCCGCCGGAACAAAGCTTTGATCCGAGCAACGACTTCCAGAGGATTAAAGGGCTTCGTGATATAATCATCCCCTCCAATGCCTAATCCCGTTATTTTATCGAAATCGGTCGCGCATGAAGTAATAAAAATGATCGGGGTGTCCGTATGCTTGCGGATTTCCCGGCATAGATCAAAACCGTTAAAGTCCGGGAGCATGACGTCAAGTAAAATCAAGTCATACGTACGGCTTTTAATGAAATCCAATGTTTGGCTTCCGGATGTAGCGCAAGTGATATCGTTATATCGTTCCTTCTTCAATGTAATTTCCAAAAGGGTTAAAATCCCGACCTCGTCATCGACGAGCAGGATTTTCTCTGCGTTATACAACAGTCTTCCTCCTTGCAATTTTCAATTCAAAAGAATAATGACGCGATTCATACGCCGATGTATGATTTGGCCTCGTCCTCTTCGTTTGAGCATCAGCTCTATCAATATTTTAGCATATAAACAAAGGGCGTTTTGTTTGCTGCTTCGTTTTTACTTTCATTTTACTTTATTTATGCTTTCATCTCTTAAGATACGTATTAACAACACATAATGGAGGATTGGACATGGAATTACATATGAAGCAGGTTGCGAAAAGCTATGGTTCGAAGCAAGCGCTTAATGACGTAACGCTAACGTTAAAGCCGGGAATTACGGGATTGCTAGGGCCAAATGGCGCCGGAAAATCGACATTGATGCGGATGCTCGCAACCATTGAGACGCCGACAAGCGGAACGATTACGTGGAACGGCGTGAACATAGCTATGCATCCGAACCGCTTGCGTATAGAACTGGGCTATTTGCCTCAGGATTTCGGTGTGTATCCGAATATGAACCCGGTTGAATTTCTGGAATATATGGCGGCAATGAAAGGCTTGTCCATCAAATCCGCCAGAAAACGGATTAACGAGCTGCTCGACATTCTGAACCTGTCCAATGACCGCAAGCGATTGCTTGGAGGGTTCTCGGGGGGAATGAAGCAGCGGGTGGGCATCGCACAGTCCTTATTAAACGATCCCTCGTTATTAATTGTTGATGAACCGACGGTCGGACTCGACCCCGAGGAGAGAATCCGGTTCCGAAATTTATTATCGACGCTATCGACGAACCGGATCGTTATTTTATCGACTCATATCGTGACGGATATTGAATCGATTGCCCCCAATATTGCGCTTCTATCGAAAGGCCGGTTGGTGGCACATGCAGCGCCGGAGCAATTGATTCAAAGCGTGGAACATAAAGTATGGAATTATATCGTGCCTGCCTCCAGTTTGCAGGATTTGCAAGAGTGTTACACGATCGGCAGCGCCGTTCAACGCAGCGACGGCATTCATGTGCGGATTGTTTCCGATCAGCGTCCCGGCCCGAACGCATCGCTATTGCCCCCCTCGCTGGAGGATGCATATTTGTACGCTTTCGCGTCGTTAGGAGTGAAATCATAACTATGAACTTCCAATCCAACTTCTATCTCATCAAGCACAATTTGATCAAGCAAATGAGAAGCTATTCGTTTCTAATCGTGATCGGCATCAGTATGTTTCTGGGCTATTTTTGCGTTCCGTCTGCGGCGGATGGGTACGAGGTATTCTATATCGGAGGAGTAAGAGGCATTTATAACTCCGCGTGGTTAGGCGGCATGGCTGCCATGCTGTCCACCCTATCGTTATGGCTGTTCGGCTTTTATATGCTTAGAAGCCAGATTTCGGAGGATCAGAGACTAAAGGTTGGCCAGATCATCGCCTCTTCACCCATCAGCAAGCTTCGCTACATTTCCGGGAAGGCGATTTCCAATTTCGTTGTTCTCATCGTGATTGAATTGATCTTGAATATGGCATTCATGGCAATGCAGCTGCTTCGGGGCGAGGATTACCATCTTCAGCTTTGGGATTATGCAGCTCCGTTCTTGTTCATCGGGCTTCCATCATTATTCGTACTGGCTGCTCTAACGGTGTTGTTTGACGTATTTCCGGGACTGAAGGGCGTTCTCGGAAATCTGGTTTTCTTCTCGCTCTGGATATTCTTCAGCGTGATTTCTATCGCCAGTCCAAGCAGCGTCCTGGATTTGTTCGGTCTCGATGCGATCCGATCGGATATGGTGCAGGAAGCTGCTGTCAAGTATCCTTATATAGCGCAAAGTGAGGCAGGCGGAAGCTTCGGCTATTATCCGGTGGAAGGAGAGATCCCGACATTCGAGTGGCAGGGAGTCCGGTGGGATTTCCATTTGTTAACCCCTCGGCTCGTCTGGGTTGCCATTGCGGTTATTCTTATTCTTCTTTCTTCCGTGCTGTTTAACCGGTTTAAGACGAACAAGGATAATAAATCGGTGATCAAAGCATCCATTTACGACACAAATAAGAAGCGCCCCGCTCCACTGGAGCAAAAGGGCTTGTTAGAGCTGTCTCCTGTGAAAAAAGAGAAAGGAGTGCGACTGTTCAGATTGATCAAAGCCGAGCTCCGTGTCATGCTAAAGGGCTTAACCGTTTGGTGGTATTTGTTGGCAGGCGGATTGGCAGGATGCAGTTTCTTTGTTCCGCTCGATACCGTCCGTGCCTGGCTGCCGGTTATGATGGTGCTGCCGATCGCCATTTGGTCGCAGATGGGGACGCGGGAGAAGCATTATTTTACCCGGGAATTGGTGTTATCCAGCTGTCCGCGGCTCGTTAAATGGTTTGCAGTTTGGGTAGCAGGAATCGTCGTCACCCTGCTCTTTTCATTGGGCGCTATCGTTCAGTTCGCGCTTCATGCCCAGTGGTCATCCGTTTATTCATGGGGAGTCGGCGTCTTCTTTATCCCGACATTGGCCTTAACCCTCGGCGTCATGAGCGGCTCAAGAAAGCTGTTCGAGGTCATCTATATGCTGTGGTGGTATCTGGGGCCTTTCAACGATATTCCGTATTTGGATTTTCTGGGCATATCGAAGAGTTACGCAGGGTTGTACATCGCCCTAACATTCATCCTGATCGCAGCCTCAACAGCGGTTCAAATCATGCAGTCAGGACATCTATCCATAAAAAGGAGAGTTTCAAGATGAAAAAAGTATTTTCGTATATGATAGCAACCTTAGTTATTGGAGTGCTCGCTGCCTCCCTGTCTGGATGCGGGTTGAACTCGAAAAATAAAGTGATCTCTTTCAAAGGAGATCAATTAGAGCAGATAAACATTCACGCGAATGGACAAAATATCAAGCTTCGTCCTTCGAGCGATAGCCAAGTCAAGGTCAGCATGAAAACGAACAAAGAGCTGCCAGCCACGCTGGAAGGCGGCGTCCTTACCATCGACCTCGCCCCCCTTTCGGGATTTATTCATTTTAAGACAGCGACCTTATATGTGGATGTTCCCGTTAAGAGCTATCAAAAGATTAGCCTTACCTCGACCTCTGGCAGCATTTCCGTGGAGGATTTGACAGCGAAAGAGATGAGTGCGACAGCTGATTCTGGCGACATCGCAGTCAAAGGCCTTAAAGGCAAGGTGGATGCGGAAACGGGCTCCGGCAAAATCACATCGTCGATTACCGACTCTTCTGCCATTTCTACCAAAGGCGCCGGTCAACGATTAAACGCAAGCGTAGGCGCGGCAGAAGCGGATGCTCCCCAATTAACGCTCCGCTCGGTTTCAGGAAACATAAGACTCGAATAAAGCGCCAAGATTGAACAATCGCTGTGTGTGTGTCTCTGTCCTGATGCATTGCGTTAAACAGTACAAAATAGTCCGGAACCTGCCACCAGGTTCCGGACTATTTTCTTGATTCCTTAAGCCTTGATCAAACCGCCAAATCAACGCCTACGACCCCAACAACCTCGCCGCTTCGATTAATGATCGCGCGGGATAGCGTAACACAGGAGCGTTTGGTAATAGCGGAAACATAGGGCTTGGACACAAAAGCTCCTTGATGAATAGCCTCTGACCACCATTCTCTTCGTTTGGCATTGAGCAGCCCGGCAGCTGGCTCCGAGAAAATAAATGTGCCGTCTGTACGGTTAGACCAAATCGCCTGAATATCGGGTAACTTGTGTAAATAAGGCCCAAGAATGGATGCGTGTTTCTCCGGATCGGGCGAGAACAATTCCTCCTGTGCGGCAATCACTTCGAGAAGGGCCTGCATCTCCTGGAGTTTTCCCGTATAAAACTCTTCCGTAAGTTCCTTCCCGCCGGTAATTTCGAGAACCGAATTTTGCAACGCTTCGGACTCGTTCAGCAAATTGGCATTCACTTCATTCAATTGATTAATCTGACTCCGCTGCTTCATTACCTGTTCAAGGGTCAAATCCACATTGCTTATCGTTTCATTTACAATTTGAACCGCTTCATTAAGCTTTCCAGACGTCTGGTCGATCAACTCGCTTTGGCCCGCCGCAGCTTGCAGCGTTTCGCTTACGGATCCTTCCACCTCTTTGACAAGTGCTGCGACGGTTTCAAGACGGCTGTTAACGGCTTCAACGTCCTTGACGCCGAGATCGACTGCAGCCTGCTCCCTGTTGACGGATCCTTCCACCTCTTTGACACCTGCCGCAATGCCTTGGAGCAGGGACGATGACCGATCGACCGATTCCTTGCTCTGATCGGCCAGTTGACGAATGCGGGTCGCCACAACCGCGAAGCCTCTGCCTTCTTCCCCCGCGCGCGCCGCTTCAATCGAAGCATTGAGCGCAAGCAGGGAAGTTTCGTTAACAATGCCGTTAATCAGTGTGTTGACCTGCTCTACCATGGACAATCTCTCCGTCAGATGTTCGAATTTCTCGCGCATATCGCTGCCCTGCTGCTTCAGCTGGTCCATGACGGAGCGTGTATTAAGCAAGGAATCCACCATTTCACGGACACCTTGGCTTGTATCGTTCATATTGCCGCGAAGCCTGTCCGTCAGCTCCGAAATATGTTCCGTAGCGGCTGCAGCTTCATTCATCTTGGAAAATGCATCCTCAATATTGCTCTTAGCTTCATAGCTTCTTGTCCGTAAATCCGTTTCATAAGCATGGGAATAATCGGCTGTCTGCTGCAGTCCATCAGTATGCCGGCTGATTTCTTCCAACGCTCCATGCAGCCGGTCTGCTGTAACGTGAATCTCGTTGCTGAGCAGTTTCACCTCGCTTTGAGCCTGTTCGAACTTGTTCAGCAGACTCTTTTGTCCCTGGTAAACTCGAACTGCGATCCACCCCAGAAGCAGCACAAAAAGTCCCAGGATGACTTTGTGCACCCAATCCACCTTGAGAAACTGACTATAAACAAGGAAAATCAACAGAAAAGCGGCAATAAGACCTAAATTACGGCGAAACTTCATGATTATGTTCCCCACCCCACTTATAACTCAATTTGAACCAAATCTCACTTCACAGAAACTATGTATAACCTCTTGAAAAGTTCTATGGGCTTATTCGGTTAGTTCATTTTGCTTAGATGTTATATTTTCTCACAGTATATCAGTTGATAGAGTCCGAGGAAATACTTTCCTTCAAAATTCCTATTCATTTAGCTTCCACTTGCATGTAGCCCGCAATTTCCATAGAGTGCAGCAATCCAGTTATAGTTTACATAATTTTATTTCTGTAAATGATGATTCCCTTTATCCTTCTCGGGTGTGAGATGTTGAAGATAAGCACGAATTGGCTAGGTACGTGAATGATTTTCTATTGTGAATTTTTCATATATTGAAATGTTGGAATTAAGAGTGGTTGCTGCCGTTTCGTTCTTCGGTTTGCTGCTGCCGATTTTGTTCGTGGTCGCTTGATGATAAGTTGGTGATTGATCGCCAATCGCCTTCCTGATCAATAAAACAAAAAAAACGGACAAAGGATTGCCGCTTGAACGCGACTCAACCTTTATCCGTTTCTCTTCTAACCTGTTTATTGTCAGCCTTGACCAGGCATTAATCTCCGAACTCGACGTTATGATAGACTTGTTGGACATCTTCCAAATCTTCCAACGCATCAATCAATTTTTCAAATTGCGCTTGGGGCTCTTCGTCAAGGGTTACGAAGTTTTGCGCTAGCATGGACAGCTCCGCAATTGTAAAGTCTGTGATCCCCGCGGTTTTGAGCGCTTCTTGCACGGCGTTGAACTGGTCGGGTTCAGCATACACGATCACGGTTTCATCTTCCTCTACGATATCGCGTACGTCTACATCCGCTTCCAGCATAATTTCCATTACTTCGTCCAGCGTTTTTCCCTCAAGGCCGATAACGGCCGTTGGCTCGAACATGTAAGATACCGAACCGCTTACTCCCATGCTGCCGCCGTTCTTATTGAATGCGGAACGAACAGCGGAAGCCGTGCGATTCACGTTATTTGTCAGCGCGTCTACAATCACCATCGAGCCATTCGGACCGAAGCCTTCATAGCGGAGTTCTTCATAGGTTTCATCCCCGCTGCCTTTTGCCTTATCAAGCGCACGGTCAATAATCGCTTTGGGCACATTGTACGTCTTGGCCCGCTCCAGGACCACTTTCAAAGCGCGGTTCGATTCCGGATCCGGCTCGCCCTTCTTCGCTGCTACATAAATTTCAACGCCAAATTTGGCATATACCCGGCTTGTATTTGCATCTTTCGAAGCTTTTTTTTCTTTAATATTATTCCACTTACGACCCATGCTGATCCCACTTTCTATTCTTGATATTCAGAAAACCAAATTTCATAGGATGACGAATGAAGACTTCTTTTCTGCCTGCGCATTCCGTTTTCTATTTATATACCCTGTTCATTATATCCTTTGAATGGGCAGTTGAACAAGTCTGTAAGCATCTGAATCTTGGAAAAATAAACAGTCCCGGGGCTAACCGGCAAACCATCCATTCTTCGGATATCCTATCTTTCCGTTAACGAAAATTTTATTATGTAAACTTATTTTCGTTCTTCCCGTTTCGCCAGCAGCCAGCAGGCTGATTCCCCATTCATCACTTCTCGGTGTTAAAAAACTGGACGATATTGCCGCTTATCGGTCTCACCTTCTCCGTATAGACTCCCCCGGTAAATCCGGCGATTGTCGATCTCCAAAAAGCCTGGGCAGGCGTATTGTTGGCTACCTGGGAGACGAACCATCTGCCTTGGAACATGCCGAACAGCTTCATTGCAGCCTGACGGCCTACCCCCCTGCGGCGAAACCTTCTCACCACAAAAAATTCTGCCATATAATAATCCCCTTCGGGATTCGCGGTGAGCTGATCAACCAGTGCAAAGCCCGCGATCTGCCCGCTGCTTCTGATAATGAAAGCTTGATGCAAGCCGTTCCCATGCTCCGCAACATATTTGTCCAGTCCGGGATAAGGCTGAAACCTGCCGTTCTCCTCGAGCTGAATATCAAGAAAGGCAGTGAAATCATAAAAATACAGCTGCATCAAATTGTGCAGAATATCGGATTGCCCGGCTGTGACAGGCTCCAAAACAACTCCCATGTTCATTAGTCTCTCCTTAAGATAAGCTTGCGATTGTGATAGAATAGTAATTACTGAACATGACGAAAAGGTGAATGAATCATGAACATTCAAAAAGGAATCGACCGCAAAAAACTGGATGAAAAAGTTGTCCTGATGCCCTGGTTCGTTCAACAGTTTATTGATTACAAGCTGCCGGATCTTTCCCCGTCCACGCTGCTGGAATACATACGGGACTATGAGCAGTTTTTCGGATGGCTGCGGGCCGAAGGCCTGAGCGCGGCTGCCAGCAACCTTGAGGTCACCCTGCAGGAACTGGAAGTGCTCCATATGGAAAGCATTGTCTCCTATCGTCTCCATCTGACCACCCGGACCGAGGGCACCAACAGCCGGGTGACCGTCTCGCGCAAGCTCTCTTCTCTCCGTTCCCTCTTTCACTACCTGAGCCAGATTGCCGAGGACGAGAACTTTTACCCACTGCTGAAGCGGAACATTATGGCCAAGGTTGAAATCAAGCGCATTCACAAGCCCAAGGATACGGCAGCCAAATTAAAGGGAAAAATATTGGAGGATGACGAGCTGTTAGACTTTATCGCCTACATCCATGAAAATTACCGCCATGACATTGAGAACAACAAGCAGGCGCTGCACGCTTTCGAAATGAACCGCGAACGGGATGCCTGCATTGCCAGCCTCATTCTGAATTCGGGACTGCGCGTCTCCGAAGTAGTCAACCTGAATATTGACGATCTCGATTTGGCAAACAAGCTGCTGTATGTGTTCCGGAAAGGCCACAACGATGAAACGTTCAAATCGCCGGTTTATTTCCGGGAACAGGCCAGAGACGATCTTGTAGAATATATGGCTCTCAGGCAGTCCCGTTACCGTACGCCCAAAAAAGAAAAGGCGCTGTTCGTCGCTCTCCCCAACGGCTCCAAGGAAGGAAAGCGGATGACCAAACGCGCCATTCAGGCGATGATCATCAAGTATGCCAAACGTTACGGCAAGCCGTTTCTGACGGTACATAAGCTGCGGCACTCTTTTGCCACCGACTATTATTTACAGAACGATATTTACAAAACAAAAGAGCAGCTTGGCCACGCTTCTACCGAAACGACGGAGGTTTATGCCCATCTGACCGACAAAACGATGTCCCAGGCTATTGAGCGGCGTCTTGAGCCGTAAAGGCGCTTCTTGAAAGGCTCCTGCTTCATTCAGGGCGCAGCATCTTGTAAGCCCGCTTCCCGTTCAAGCCACTCGGCAATAAGAAGCCGGTCATTCAAACGAAACAGGCACAATGGCTCCCCTGCTGCCGGGTAACCTTCCCCGGCGGCTTTTTTTAAATCGGCGGCGGCATCTTCCCAGCAAACTACAACGCGGATATTCGCCGTCTCCCGAAGGAGAGCGGCATCGTCGTCGTTGCGCAGCATGACGATTTTCGGATAAGCCTCCTGCTTGAAGCCCTCTACGATAATCAGATCATGTGAGCTGAACCTGTGAACAAGGTCCTGTAGAGGGGTTCCCCGCTCTTCAATCACAGCCGTTCGCTTAGCTGAAGTGATTGCTACAGCTGTGGCGCCAGCTTGGGACATCCGCCAGGTGTCGGTGCCCGGTCTGTCCGCCTCAAACTGGTGCCCGTCATGCTTGATGACCGCAACCCGAATTCCTTTGCGGGTAAAATAACGAACCAAATATTCAGCAAGCGTTGTTTTTCCGCTGTTCTTGTATCCCACAATCTGAACGATATAAGGCACCGCGACCGTCCCCTCCCCTTAAAGCGGTGTTTGAAAGGAATCGCCCGGAAGCTGGATGACCTCAACCCGTTCACCCATGCTCAGCCCGGTGCCGGTAGGCGGAACGATGATCAGCGCGTCGCTGTCCTTGATGGTGATCATGACGCTCGACTCATCCAGCGATGCCGGAGTAGCATACAGGACGCCCTCACGCACCTCCAGGCGGGCGCGTACAAACCGGGTAAAGCTGTTTATTTTCACATAGTCCCGGCCCAGCAGTGCCTCAAACCGGGGCAGAAACGGCTTGTCTGCCCCAAGCATGGTCCGGATGGCCGGACGCGCAAACAGCTCGAAGCCGACAAAGCAGGCGCCCGGATTTCCGGATAACGCGAACAGCAGCTTCTCTTTGTATACCGCGGCAGTCGTTACACTGCCCGGGCGCATCGCCACTTTGTTGAACAGCATTTCCAGACTGCCTTCCTGCACCAGATCGGCCATAATATCATAATCGCCAACAGAGACCCCGCCGGTCGTGATCACAACATCATATTCCGCTAGCGCTTCTTCCACCCTGCGCTTCGCCATTTGCAGATCATCCGCGATCGCATCCAGAATATAGGGCTCGCCCCCAGCCGCCTGCACCTGGCAGGCCAGGGTATAGGTGTTGCTGTTGCGGATTTTGCCGTCCTGCAGCGGTTCGTCGACGCCAAGCAGCTCCGAGCCGGTCGAGCAAATGGCCACACGAGGGCGGCGCATCACTTTCACCTGATGAATTCCGAAGGTGGCGAGCACCGTTATTTCTCCCGCAGAGATCAATCTCCCGCTTTCCAGCAGCGTCTCGCCTTCCTGCAGCTCCAGTCCAATAGGCGTAATATTGGCACCGGCCTTAATCTCCCTTTTTAGGGCAATATACGTTCTGCCGCCGCTTTCTCTCAGCTCCGTCATCTCCTGCATCACAACGGCATCCGCTTCATCCGGAACCTTGGCTCCTGTCATAATGCGAGCAGCCGTTCCGCCCGCAATTTTGGCCGATGGCAGCGATCCGGCGGGAATTTCATCGATCACTTCGATGAGAACCGGTTTCTCGGCCATGCAGCCTGCTGTGTCCGCACTTCTTATGGCGTAACCGTCCATTCCGGAACGGCGGAAATGCGGAAAAGGATGTGGCGCCCTCACCGGCTCCGCCAGAATACGGCCGCTCGCCTTCGCTAAAGGGACAAGCTCGCTGTCCATCCGCTTCGCAAACGGAAGGATCAGGCTTTGAGCCTGGTCGACCTGGACCGCGCTGCGTTTGAACTTGGATGATTGTCCGTTAGATGAATTCATTTCATAATCCTCCCGCCATATTTGCAATTTAATCATGATTACCGTTGAAACCACTCTTTATTATCGTAAGTGGATTACCGGGCGATTGCAAATGAAAGATAGGCGAAAGAGACATAAACAGCCCCACTTTCGTGGAGCTTGGCTGATGGCAGACTGCCCGGCGAAACAGATCGTCTTCTTAGCCTTTCAAAGGGGTTCTTCTTTGCAGTGCACTTCTATACCTTAATCAGTGCATCCCGCCTAGAAATCAATTCGGCAAGCTGCAGCCGGATCTCCTCATGCCTCTCGTACATATAATCGGCAGCTCTCATGCAAAGGTCCTCATTGGCTTTGTATTTCGCAGCTTTTTTTTCGGCATTGCTTTTCGCAAGCAGCGCCCGACGGGCCAGATCCAGTTGACCGGCTTGCACAGCCATATAGGCCTGTTCTTCCCTCCGCTTTGCAAGCTCGCTTTGTTCCTCGCTGAGAAGCCGAAATTGGCTTAAGGCCGCAAGCTGCTTGGCGGCCGTCTGCTCGGCGGCTTCCAGCAGCAGCTCCATTTCCCTGATATACTGGTTAATGATCTGGAGGGGATCTTCGGCTTTATCCATTAAGGCGTTTATACGAGCACGGGTCAAATTAAGATTTCTTAACGGACACATGGCAGCAGCCTCCTCCGAAGAAACAAGGGTTATAATGTTCGTTTACGGCCCAATCGGGAGTTGGTTTCCAGATCTTTCTTTTTTTATAACAAACGACCTTATATACTGCTCAACCAGTTCCGCGCTTCTGCGGCAAATTTCCTCGATGTCATCCGGATAAAGATGATCATAATGGATCCCCATGACGAGCGTCACCGTGGCATTTAGCTGTTCTGCCGCTCTTTTGGCAAGATCGCCGCTGATGGTGTGTTCTTTATGCCCTGGTACGGAAGCGGTGTGCACCATTCTTTTTCCTCCAGCAGAAAAAGAAGTTGAAACCGCTCCGATATGAGCTTCCCCTCCCGTGATGACAAGCAGATGATCCCGCCCAATCCGCATTGCGTCGAGTTTTAAATCGTCAAACCGGTTCATCAGCGTTTGCCTCCGGGGGATTCATTGCTTCAAGCATTATAGGATACCGCGAATTTCGCCAAGCGAGCGAATCCCTTCAGACCGCATGAAAGCTTCGAGGCCTTGAACCAGCTCTTCACCCGCGCGAAGGCTGACGAAATTGTGCGTTCCAACCTGCACAGTCTCCGCGCCGGCCATAATAAATTCAACGATATCTTCTACCGAGCTGATGCCCCCCATGCCCATGACGGGGATCGTCACATGTTTGCATACCTGGTGCACCATTCGAAGAGCGATCGGCTTTATGGCCGGACCGGACAGGCCGGCATACAGATTGTTAAATACGCTTCTGCGTTTGCGGATATCGATTTTCATCGCTGAAAATGTATTGACGAGTGAAACTCCGTCCGCCCCTTCTTCCTGGCACATCACGGCCATACTCACAATATCTTCGGCATTGGGGGAAAGCTTCACAATCAGCGGAAGATCGGTCGCGCTTCTAACGAGCCTCACGACTTCCCGCGCCGTTTCCGTCTGGATGCCGTAAGCCATGCCTCCTGCCTTCACATTAGGGCATGAGATATTCAGTTCAATCATATCGACGGCTGGATGTCCGGCGGCTGCTCTCTTCTTGGCATCTTCATCAAGCATAGCCGCACCCTCGGTATAATCGGCGAGCGTGCCTCCGCCTAGATTCACAATCCGGACCAGGTTCAGGTCTTCCCAATATGGCGCTTCCTCGCTGAGAAACCGGGGGATGCCGGGATTCTCCAATCCGACACTGTTCATCATGCCTGCAGCCGTCTCCCAAACTCGGATTCCGCTGTTGCCTTCCCGGGGCTTAAGAGTCAGGCCTTTGCCTGAAATACCGCCCAGCTTGTTAATGTCGTACAGCTTGGCATATTCCCGGCCAAAGCCGAATGTGCCGGAGGCCATCACAACCGGATTTTTAAACAGAATCCCGGCTATTGTGCAAGTAGTATCAATCATCAAACACGACCTCCTCTACGGCAAATACCGGCCCGTCAGCGCACGCCTTCTTCCTCGAGCTTCCGCTTTTGACGCTGCAGACCAGACAAGCGCCGATCCCGCAGGCCATCCGGTTCTCCAGGGACACAAACACCTTTCCAGCTCCGCCTGCAGCTTCATTTTTCCGCTGTGCCGCCTTCATCATGGGGTTCGGGCCGCAGACGAGCACTTTGTCGTAGCTCGCAAAATCAACCTTGTCGAGAATGTATCCTCCAACATCGACGGTTACGTTATCCGTCAGCTTGCGGAACTCGTCCACCAAATAGGGCTCACGGCTAAAGCCGAGATAAACATCGGCTTCCGGCATCGTTCTGAGCGCATAGTAAAAAGGGGCGATTCCGATTCCCCCGCCGACGATTGCAATCCTGCCTGAAACTTGCGGGAAGCCATTTCCGAAAGGGCCTTCTATGTCTATTGTCTCTCCCTTTCTAAGCCCTGCCAGGCGCTTTGTACCTTCCCCTACGATCTGATACAAAAATTTGACGCTGTCGCCTTGGGCGTCAAAAATACTAATCGGTCTGGACAGCAGCGGAGACTGATTCCATTGTCTTAACATATAAAATTGCCCCGGGCTGCCGCCCTTGCCGGTACTCACAGTCATCAGATACACATCAGAGCTAATCCGGGTATTATCAAGAATGCTTGCTGTTGTCATATGCTCCCCCTTCTCATGTTCTGCTGCATATAAAATGCCTGTTTTTCGAGCTTAAATCTGTGAAAAATGTCACACTCGAAACCGTAGCCGGATATTTCCTGGACAAGTAGGAGATAACAATGAAGACAATGTACAAAGGAGAGAGAGCAGACATGACCCATCATAGACCTAGTAGAACGGCCCTTTTCATTGCCCTGTTGCTCGTCTTTTTGATTACTGGCCGAACCGCTGCGGAGGAGCCTCCGCAAACACAAACGCATAAAGCGGATCCTCCTTCTTTTGAGCAATCTGAAGCACATACGATGACACTGGCCGAGCTGAGACGAAAATATTCGGATACGTTCAAATTTCGGGGGCCCCGCACAAAAGAGGTCGCCTTAACCTTTGATGATGTGCCGGATCCGAGATTCACGCAGCAAATTCTGCGAGTCCTGAAATCCAAACAGGTGCACGCAACCTTTTTCATTGTCGGAAACCGGGCCCGCAAGCATCCCGATCTCGTAAAAGCCATTAAAAAGAACGGCCATGCCATCGGCAATCATTCGTACAGCCACCCTCTATTAAAAAAAATGAGCCTGGCAGACTTTCAGCAGCAGATTTTGAAAACGGAGCGAATCGTGTTTCGCCTCACCGGCATTAGACCCAAGCTGATCAGACCTCCTTATGGGGAAATTAACGAGGAACAAGTCAAATGGGCGAAGCAAAATGGCTACAAAATTGTAAACTGGAATGTGGATTCGCTGGATTGGAAAGGAATCGGCAAGGAAGAAGTCAAGCATAATGTGCTCAGCCAGACCGGGCCCGGTTCAATTATTCTGCAGCATGCGGGAGGCGGAATTGGTACGGACCTCAGCGGTACAATCGCAGCGCTGCCCGACATTATTGATGAACTGAAATCGCGCGGCTACCAATTCGTAACCGTTCCCGAGCTGCTCAACACTTCCGAAGGCAAAACCACAGCCTCAAGCATACAGCGTTAAGCATAGCAAAGGGGCTATCCTTTGAAGCAGCTTATGCTGGTTGAAGGAATAGCCCCTATTTTATAAGCCGTTTGCTAGTCCAGAACGTACAATTTGATATCCTGGATGCCGAAGGTGCGGACCTTGCTCGGGGAACCGGGAATGAAAATGTCGATCCGATTTCCTTTAATGGCGCCCCCTTGATCCCTGGCGGTAGCCACAAAGGCATTTTGGGGCAGGCCCGAGAACTGATGTCCCGTTACCAGCACCTTGGTTCCCATAGGGATTACCTTCGGATCAACGGCAATTGTACCGAGCTGAAGCGGATTGCCGAAGTAATCGACAGCTCCCCATTTTCCGTTCTCGCTTGCCGCCGAAGAATAGGCCGTAGCCTTCACATTGATCGTTTTGGAGTAGTTAAATGTCTTGCCCCAGGCTTGTACCACATTGTTATCGCTAAAAACTTTTAGTGAGGAAATATTGGCTAGCGGGGCTGTAGTGCCTGTGCCTGCAGCTTGTCCGGGAATGGTCAGCTTCAGCCCTTCATAAATATTGGTGGGCCGGACGGAAGGATTGGCCTTGACCAACGCATCGACTGACATGCCGTAACGTTTGGACAACAGGTAAAAAGTATCGCCCTCTTTTGCCGTATAATTCGATCCGGCGTATGCCGGCATCGCCTGAAGCGAGACCGAAATGCCGAGCACGAGTGCTGCCGTTGTTCCAATAAATGATTTACGGGCTTTTGCGAAAGTGGAAATCCATGACATGAATATGTAACCTCCTGAGCCTGCGGAACATTGATTCTTATGCCCGCTTTAAGCATGACAATAGAAATATATCACAATTTTGTAACCAATGGATAAGAAATTGTTACCATTTTGAAATAATATGATCAGGTTGTGTATATAATTTATATTATGTAAACTTAAAGCGCACAAAAGACGACCCGACTAGGAAAGTCGGATCGCCCATTTGCGTGCGAATGCTTTTATACGATTTCTACAGCACCTTGCTTAGAAAATCGCGGGTGCGCGCCTGCTGCGGATTCCCAAACAGCTGCTCCGGCGAGCCCTGTTCGATAATTTTGCCCCCGTCCATAAACAGGATCCGGTCGCCCACTTCTTTGGCAAAGCCCATCTCATGGGTGACAATCACCATGGTCATGCCCTTTTCGGCCAGCTTCTTCATCACGTCCAGCACTTCTCCGACCATTTCCGGGTCAAGCGCCGAAGTCGGCTCATCGAAAAGCATCACATGCGGTTCCATAGCCAGCGCTCTTGCGATCGCGATCCGCTGCTTTTGTCCCCCGGACAGCTGGGAAGGATAAGCATCCTTCTTATCTTCCAGTCCAACCGTCTTGAGCAGATCGAGCGCGATTTTCTCTGCCGTGCTCTTGTCCATCTTTTTTACCTTGATGGGAGCCAGTATAATATTCTCCATTACGGATTTATGCGGGAACAAGTTGAAATGCTGAAACACCATCCCCATTTTTTCCCGCGACTTGTTGATGTCGTACTTCTTGTCCGTGATCAGTTGATCTTCGAAGCGGATTTCGCCCGAAGTCGGCACCTCCAGCAGATTCAGACAACGCAGAAAGGTGCTTTTCCCGGAGCCGCTTGGTCCGATCAGCACGACTACTTCTCCTTTGACAATATCCAGATCGATGCCTTTCAGAATTTGCAGCTGACCGAAGCTTTTATTCAAATTTCTAACGTTTATCACGGTTCATCAGCTTCCTTTCAAACACGCCGAGAATTTTGGACAGCATAAATGTCAAAATAAAATACATGATGGCGGCAATCAAATACGGCGTCATGGCGTCATAAGTGATCGTAGTGATGGTATAGGTCTGGTAAATGATTTCGGCGGCACCGATCACATACACAATTGAAGATTCCTTAATGATCGTAATAAACTCGTTGCCAATGGCGGGCAGTACATTTTTCAGCGCTTGAGGAAGAACAATGTATCGCATCGTCATGCCGCTGCCCATACCGAGAGAACGGGCTGCTTCCGTCTGCCCTCTGTCCACTCCCTGTATACCGGCGCGGAATATTTCAGCTAGATAGGCAGAGCTGTTCAGGATCAGCGTGATCGCACCCGATTCGAGTACGCTAAACTCCAAATGGAACTGCGTTGCAAAACCATAGTGTATAATGAGCAGCTGTACCAGCATCGGAGTGCCCCGCAGTATTTCCACCCATGCCGTTCCGATGAATTTCAAAATCCGCCAGCGTGACATTCTGAGCAGCGCGATAAAGATCCCGACTATAAAGCCGCCCAGCACCCCGATGGCCGCCAGCAGCAGCGTATATTGAAGTCCTGACAAAAAATAGCTCCGGTATTCCCAGAACATTTCAAATAATTTCATCCATCAATCATCCCTTTCCGAAAATTATAGTGTATCCGTCCCCTCAAAAAAAACAGAAAATAGCGAGGGTCCGCTATTTTCTGTAAACACAAACCGTTTAACTTAATTATTTCTGTTCTGCAAGCTCATTTGCTTTCTGCACAAACTGATCAATCAAATTGTCCTTTTGAAGCCGTTCCAATGTCGTATTCACCTGGTTCAGCAACTCGGTATTGCCCTTCTTCACGCCGATGACATAACCTTCATCCTCGGTAACCGGCTTCGCAGCCGTAATCGCAAGTCCCTGAACATTTTTAACAAAAGATTCAGCTACAGGCCCTTCGATAATTGCCGCATCGACGCGCCCCGATTTCAGCTGCATAATAATATCCGAGATTTTGGCGAGCTTAGTCAGCTTTGCATCTTTGATTTCTTTAGCCATATCCTCCTGTATAGATCCGGTTTGAACCCCGATCTTCTTGCCTACCAGAGATTCCATCGTCGCGTATTTGTCCTTGTCGCCTTCCAGAACGACGACGGCTTGTTCAGCCTTGTAATAGATATTGGACAGGTCTACTTCCTTGGCCCGTTCAGGCTTTGGGCTTAGCCCGGAGATGACCAGATCCACGCGTCCGCTCTTCAGCTCGTTCAGCAAAGAGGTGAACTGCATATCCTTGATTTCAAGCTCGGCTCCCAAATCCTTGGCGATCTCATTCGCAATATCAACGTCAAAGCCGACAATTTGATCTTTGCCGTCCGCCGACTTGATATGGAACTCATAAGGCGGAAAGTCTGCGCTCATGCCGACAACCAGTTTTTTCGAAGCTGCGCTTTCTTCAGGCGCGCTGCTTGCGCTGGTGCCGGTTTTGCCTCCTGCATTTGCACTCGCACCGCTGTTATTCTTATTTTGACCGCAAGCAGCGAGGAGGCTCACGGAAACAAGCAGGCAAATCGTCAGTAAACTCCATTTTTTCATCATTTGTTTCTCTCCCTGTTGTATATAATAAATTAATTAGCAGCAGGACTAATTATAGGACAAACCGTATAGTTATGCAAAGTGTTTTCAGTAATAATTTTTTCACAAATTCACAAATTAGTGTCATTTTACATTGATTGTTATTAACATGAGCTGGCCAAAGAATCTGAATCTTTTGATTCATTCTGCCCTGCCCATGGTTAATGAATTGCTATACGTTTCTGGAGGTGATCAGATGCAGTTGGAAGCATTTTACCATGTTTCCCGGGATAAATGGGCCTATGCATATGATCCCGAAACCATTCATTTGCGCGTTCAGACCAAACGGGACGATGTGGATCAAGTGCTCGTCTGGACAGGGGACAAATACGACTGGGATGGGACGTTTAAGGAGCTGCCGATGGAAAAAGCGGCTCATGACGACATGTTCGACTATTGGGAAATCGAAGTGCGTCCGGCCTTCAAACGATTGTCCTACCTCTTCAAGCTGATCGACGGCATGAAAACGGTATACGCCAATGACAAGGGGCTTCATGATGATCCCCCGTATCCGCCGGGCGGCAACTATGAATTTGCCTATATCCATGAAATTGATGTTTTTAAAGTGCCGGAATGGGCCAAAGAAGCCGTTTTTTATCAGATTATGCCTGAACGTTTTGCCAATGGGGATCCTTCGAACGATCCAGCAGGGACACAACCCTGGGGCGGAAGACCTGAAATCGATAACTTTTTCGGCGGGGATCTGCAGGGCGTGCTGGATCATTTGGATGATCTGTCGGACCTTGGCATCAACGCCATTTATTTTACCCCTTTATTTACTTCCCCATCCTATCACAAGTACGATACCGTTGATTATAATCATGTCGATCCGCACTTTGGCGACAACCAGCTGCTTCAAAGAGTAGTGCAGGCCTGCCACGAAAGAGGAATCCGCGTCATTCTGGACGCTGTGTTCAACCACTGCAGCGAGCTTTTTCCGCCGTTTCAGGATGTGCTGAAGCATGGGGAACGCTCTCGATATGCCGGATGGTTCCATGTCAACGAGTTTCCTCTGCAGACGAGAAACGGCATTCCAACCTATGATACTTTTGGTTTTTATGCCAATATGCCCAAATTCAATACCGCCCATCCCGAAGTAAAAACATATTTGCTGAGCGTCGCCGAGTACTGGATCAAGGAAGTGCAGCTGGACGGCTGGCGGCTTGATGTCGCCGATGAAATCGACCATCATTTCTGGCGTGATTTCAGAAAAGTCGTCAAGGAGGCCAATCCCGAGGCGTATATCGTGGGCGAGGTTTGGAGCGATTCGCTGACCTGGCTTCAGGGAGATCAGTTCGACTCCGTCATGAACTATCCCTTCTCGGACAAAGTGCTTGAATTCTTTAACGGCGGCATGGACGGCTACAGCTTTGCGAACTCCATGGGAGCCCTGCTCATGCGTTACCCTCACCAGACCAACGAGGTTATTTTCAATATGCTGTGCAGCCATGATACGCCCCGTTTGCTCTACAGGCTGGGCCATGACAAAAGGAAGCTCAAGCTTTCGGTTGTGTTTCTGTTTACGTATATGGGCACGCCTTGCATTTTCTATGGGGATGAGGTCGGACTGACCGGTTACGGCGATCCGGACTGCCGCAAATGCATGGAATGGGATCGGTTCAGACAGGATTGGGAGCTGCATGACTTCTACAAATTAATGATCGCCCTCCGCAAAAAACATGCAGCCCTCCGCAAAGGACGATTTCGTTTCCTGCAGGCCGAGAAGTATGACCCGTGCATTATTTATGAGCGAGCCGACGACAAAATACATTTTACAGTCTGGATGAATAATACAAATGAGCACCAAACGTTATGCCATCCGATCGAGACTGGCGATTGGCGCGACGCCCTGACGGAAGAGCCTGTCTGGCCCTATGACGGAATGATGAATATCGGGCTTGATCCGTTCGGATACCGCATTTTATATCGGATAATCAAATAGAACGCCCTATAAAGCGTAGCCCATCCTTTTGGATGATACTCCTCTTTACCCGAAAAAAAGGGACTGCCCCACCGGAAGATCTATCTTCGTGGGGCAACCCCGTATGTGCTCCCGAATAACCGACATTACCTGTCGGTTATTTTGTTGTAAATCTCTGTGTATTTTCCGGCTGAGACGTTCCAGCTGTAATCTCCGGAAAATGCGTTTTTGGCGACTTTCTTCCAATGCTCGGGAAGATGGTAGAAATGAACGGCCCGGCGCAGCGTATGCAGCAAATCGTGCGCATTGTAATGCGTGAAAGTAAACCCGTTGCCCTCTCCGCTAAACTCGTTATACGCCTTCACCGTATCGTTCAAACCTCCGGTTTCACGGACAATCGGGATGCTGCCATAGCGGAGTGCGAGGAGCTGGCTGATGCCGCATGGTTCAAATTTGGACGGCATCAGGAACATGTCGCTTCCCGCGTAAATACGGCGGGATAAGCCGTCGTCAAACGTAATGATCGCAGCCAGCTTGTGCGGCTGTCGATAAGCCGCTTCCCGGAACCAATGCTCGTAGTGCGGATCGCCGGTTCCCAGAATGACAAACTGAACATCGTTGAAATAAAGCAGCTCATCCAGAATCCGCATGACAAGATCCAGGCCCTTCGGTTCAACCAGCCGCGTCACCATGGAGATAAGCGGCGTATCCGGAGCTTCCGGCAGACCGAGCTCCTTCTGCAATTCGACCTTATTCACGCGCTTTTTGGCCAAATTACTGCGGTAGGTCGTATTCAGCGCTTTATCCGTTGCGGGATTATACAGCTTCGTGTCAATTCCGTTCACGATGCCTGACAGCCGGCCGTTCAGCGAACGAAGCAGGCCGTCCAGTCCATATCCGTAATAAGGCGTCTTTATTTCCTCCGCATAGGTCGGGCTTACGGTTGTAACATGATCGGCATACACAAGTCCCGCTTTCATGTAGCTTACATTTCCGTAATATTCGATGCCGTCAGGCGTGAAATATTCGTTCGGCAGGCCTAGCAGGTCGCCCAGCACCACATAAGGAAAAATCCCTTGATACAGCAAATTATGTACCGTAAACACCGTCTTGATTCCTTGATAAAAGGGGTTATGGCCGTAGTGATGGCGAAGCATCAGCGGAACCGGACCTGTGTGCCAATCGTGGACATGAATAACGTCAGGCCGGAAATCAATCACAGGCAGAATTTCCAGCACCGCGCGGCTGAAAAAGGCAAAGCGCTCGCCGTCATCGCCGTGTCCGTAAATACCGTCACGCCCAAAATAATATTCGTTGTCGATGAAATAGACCGGTATTCCTTCATAGGTCAATTTTTCAATGCCGCAATACTGTTCTCTCCACCCTACATAAGCAGTCGTGGTCGCCAAATGCTCCATGCCTTGTTTGAAAGAATCCGGAATACTCCGGTACTTGGGCATCACGATTCTGATGTCATGCCCTTCCTTCAGCAGCGCTTTTGGCAGCGCGCCGATCACATCTGCCAGCCCCCCTGTTTTGACAAAAGGGCTTCCCTCTGCCGCGGCGAATAAGATGTTCATTCCAAGTCTCCTCCTTTCAAATGGTCCCGAGGCCTTATCTTATGCCTCGTTAAGTATGCTCCATCCTGGTTGATTATCCCTTGGCTGCTCTCGTTTTGTTCATTTGCTTCCGTTTCTTATCTGCCTTCTCCTCGTTGCCGCCAATCTTCCCTTCTGCTCGAGTTCGTCCGGGTCCGGGGCTGCCAGCATTTCTGGGCTGCCGCTTCCAGATCGAGACGCTAAGAGGCGGAAGACAGAGCTCAATGCTGTGTGTCTGGTCGTGCCAGGCGATTTTTTCGGCGCTTAGCGGAGCTTGATTGGGCGATCCGGACCCGCCAAATGCAGTGTCTGCGCTGCTGAACACTTCCTCGTAGCTGCCCGTTTTGGGGACGCCGATCCGGTATCTTTCCCGGGCTGCGGGCTGAAAGTTGATCACGATGAGCAGCGTATCCCCGCTTCTCTTTCCTTTGCGCATGTAGGCAATAACGCTTTGGCCCCCATCATGAGGCGTCAGCCACTGATATCCGTCCATGGAATGGTCGAGCTCCCACAGCGCGTTTTCACGCAAATAAAAATGGTTTAATGCTTTTGTATATGCCAGCATCAGGCGGTGGGAGTCATAGCCAAGCAGAAACCAGTCGAGCTGGTCCTGGTCCTTCCATTCAATAAATTGCCCGAATTCTCCGCCCATGAACAAAAGTTTCTTTCCGGGGGACGTGAGCTGATAAGCAAGAAGAATGCGCAAGCCGGCGAATTTCTCCTCATAACTGCCCGGCATTTTGTCTAGCAGTGATTTTTTCCCGTGTACCACTTCATCATGCGACAGCGGCAGCGTATAATTCTCGGAATAAGCGTATACGATCGGGAAAGTCAGCAGATGATGTTTGGCTGGTCGATCCCTGAACGTCGTTTCTATATACCCCAGCGTATCATTCATCCAGCCCATATTCCATTTATAATTGAAGCCAAGCCCTCCGTCCTCTATGGGACAGGTTACAAGCGGCCAGGCACTGGACTCCTCGGCCATCATGAGGGTATGCGGGTAATATTGGAATACAGTCTGATTCAACTTTCTCAGGAAATCGATCGCCTCGATATTTTCAATACCGCCATATTCATTCAGCCGGTACTGTCCTTCCCTTTTTTCAAAGTCCAGCCTAAGCATGCTTGTAACCGCATCCACACGCAACCCGTCAAAATGATATACATCCAACCAATATATGGCGTTAGAAATCAGAAAAGAACGGACTTCAGGTTTCCCAAAATCGAAGCTGAGCGTCCCCCAGCCCGGTTTATCGGCTTTCAGCGGATCGGCATACTCATAGAGTGGGGTCCCGTCGAACAGTCTAAGCCCGTGGTCGTCTCTTGCAAAATGTCCGGGAACCCAGTCAAGCAGCACCCCAATGCCCTGCTGATGGCAGCAGTCCACGAAATACATCAAATCCGCAGGCTTGCCATACCGGCTTGTCGGCGCAAAATATCCGGTAGCCTGATATCCCCATGACAGGTCATAAGGATGCTCGGTCAGAGGCATAATTTCAATATGGGTGTACCCCATTTCCTTAACGTATGGAATAAGCGCATCCGCCATTTCGCGGTAAGTCAAAAAAGTGCCGTCCTCCTTCTGCTTCCAGGTCCCGAAATGAATTTCGTAAATATTAAGCGGTTTCCGGTAAGGAACCCGGTTTTTTCGCCTCCAGGCCCCGTCGGCCCAGCTGTAACCCGTTATCGGAGCAACGACCGAAGCTGTCGCAGGCCTCACTTCCGCATGAAACGCATAAGGATCGGATTTCAGAAATTTGTTCCCGCACAGATCCGTGATTTCATACTTGTAAAATGTTCCTTGGTCGATTCCTGGAAAAAAACGACTCCAAAAACCCGATTCGGGTATCTTATATAGCGAGTCGTTCTCTCCCCTCCAGCCATTCCAATCCGATGCAATTCCGACATGGATGGCATGCGGTGCCCAAACGGTAAAACGGACGCCACTGCGGCCCTCTTCAACGGTCAAATGAGCTCCGAGCGAACGATAGCTGCGATATAAAGTTCCCTCATGGAACAAATAAATATCTTGTGGTGAAATCGCTGCTGTATGGTTATCTGCTGCTGCCATGTCCGACAATTCATCACATCCAATCTTTAAAAATAAAGAGGATTTACGCCCTTATTACCCCTTCCCGTATCGGTTGAAAAGGAAAAAGACGGGCTGAAATAAAAATTGTAATTTTTCAGTTAATTCCCAATAAAATGGTTTCAACAACAGTATATCTCGTTTATGTATGTACTACACTGACAAATTCAAATTGGGAGGGAAACGACATGAGTAATAAACAATGCATTGCCATGCTGTTGGCTGGAGGGGAAGGCCGCAGGTTATCCCCGCTCACGTCAAACCAAGCAAAACCGGCGGTGCCATTCGGCTGCCGTTACCGGATTATCGATTTTCCTCTCAGTAACTGCGTCAATTCCGGAATCGATACGATCGGCGTATTAACGCAATATGAAGCCGGTTCGCTGCATGAACACATCGGAGACGGGACTGCTTGGGGACTCGGACGCAGCGTGAATGGAGGAATATCTTTACTTCCTTCCAGCAACAGTGGATCTGATGAATATTTGGGAACAGCTGATGCCATTTATAAAAATTTGGACTATATTGACAGCCATAATCCGGAAAATATTCTGATTCTGTCCGGTGATCACATTTACCATATGGACTATCGCGAGATCCTTGATTTCCATACGAAAACGGGCGCACCCGCCACAATTTCCGTCATGCCTGTGCCCTGGGAAGAAGCACATCGCTTCGGCGTCATGGTAACGGATGAGAAGTACCGTATTACGGAATTCGAGGAGAAACCTGAACAACCTCAAAGCAACCTCGCTTCCATGGGCATTTATTTGTTCAAGTGGAGTTATTTGAAGCGGCATTTGCTCGAAGATGCTGTGAATGAACAATCAAGCCATGACTTTGGCAAAGATGTTATTCCCAAGATGCTGGCTGATACGGAACCCATGTATGCCTTTCCTTTCAAAGGCTACTGGAGAGACGTAGGAACGGTCGGAAGCCTTTGGGAAGCTCATATGGATCTTCTCGCCGAGGAAAACGATTGGAAGCTGCACAATGCGTCCTGGCCGATGTACACGAATGAGTGGAGCACCAAGCTCAAGGAGTCTAAGCATAGCACCATTCCGGCCAGAAACTCGATTGTTCATGACAATTGCGCGCTGGAAGGTTATGCCGAACGGTCTGTTATATTTGGTGGTACATCTATCGGACGTTTTGCCAAAATCAAGGACTGCGTCGTCATGCCAAACGCTTCGATCGGACGCAACGTGCTGATTGAATGCGCGATTATCGGCGAAGGCGCCACGATCAAAGACGGGGCAGTCATCAAAGGCTCTCCGGATCAGGTTCTTGTGGTTGTCCCAGGCGAAACCGTACTCGCCAAACCGGTTGTTCGTCCACAGCCAACCCGTTTGCTAAAGGAAGTTTACGACAGCCCTGGAGCGCTTCGTGCGGGCGGAATGTCTTCTTAAATAGCGGCTTTAGGGTAAAAGAGGGTCCTAAGCTAACTTTTATATAAAGCTTAGGACCCTCTTGTCGTTTCTATCATACTTCCTTTTACGCTCATCCACATTCATGATGCTGGTATAAGGTATACAGACTGTTATTCAATTCGGATGAACCGACCCTGCGAAACCCGAGTCCCTGATAATAGCTGTTAAGCTTGTCGTTTGTAGCCCTGCAGTCAAGCCGAAGTCCCTTCTTATCATCAATACGGCTCTTATCGACCGCCCATTTCACGAGCGCTGCTCCTAATCTCTGACTTCGGTAGGGCTGACTCACCGTTAAGCGATGCAAATAGTAAAACCCGTCATCATTCAAAGGGCCCCAATAATCCGGATCGGTGCTTTGAAGCGTGAACATCCCTGCCGGAACTTCTCCGTCAAAAGCTAAATAAAGGCTGCGGACTTTAAAATAAGACAATACTTCCTCCGGTGTGAATTGATCGGGATTCCATTGACGGATACCCGAAGCTATCATCCACTGTGCAGCCTCAACGAGCATGCTGCGGATGATCTCAGCATCCTGCGGCTGCGCCTTCCTCACCCGGAAAGCTTTTCCCGTTTCGGTTCTGATTTCGCTGCTGCCTTGAGTAGTCAAAATCCTTATTCCTCCTGTCCATACATTTATGTCGTTCTCTCTCTACGCAATTACTGCTTGCTCATGCTGTCTTCGATTTCTTCCTGCAAAAGCGGAAGAGATACGGTTACCGTTGTGCCGGAACCCAGTTCGCTGTCAATGTCCATTGTCCCTTGATGAAGTTCAACCAGTTGCTGGGTAATAGCGAGACCAAGCCCTGTTCCACCGCCCTGATGATTGACCTGGAAGAAGCGGTCCTTTACCTTGCGCAAATTTTCTTCGCTGATACCGATCCCGGTATCTTTTACGGAGACGACCGCACTCTTCTCGGTCTGCTCGACATTCAAATAAATCAAGGCGTTTTCATGCGAAAATTTAATCGCGTTGTCCACAATATTGAGGAAAACCTGTTTTAATCGGTTCGGATCGGCCGGTATCATTAAAGGCTGCTCTACCTGCCCCTCCAGCTTTAGTTGAATCTGCTTTTGTTCGGCCTTTGCCCAAACATTGAGCATAATTTCCTGAAGCAGTTCAACAATATTGACATGACTGATTACAAGCTTCATTTCATTTTGCTGCAGCTTGGAGAAATCCAGCATTTCCTCTACAAGACCGATCAGCCTGTCGGTTTCTTTCGAGATAATTTTCATGCCGATCTCGGTTTCTTCCGGGTCAAAGCCGCCGGAGGTCAGCGTTTCGCTCCATCCTTTGATACCGGTAAGCGGAGTCCGCAGCTCGTGAGAAATCGAAGAGATGAAATCATCCTTGATCTGGTTGCTCCGGACAATCTCCAGAGCCATGAAATTCAGTGTGGCAGCAAGTTCACCAAGCTCGTATGCATAATCGCCTTTGACCCTTACATTGAAATTCCCCTTCGCCATCTGCGAGGAGACAGCCTGGATATTATTGATTGGCTTCACGATCGAATTGGCGAGCCCCATACTGAACAGCAGCACCACGGCGAGCACGATGACTCCGACAACGATTGAAAGCAGCGTGATATTCAGCAGCTTTTCGTTCACCAGCTCAAGTGATGTGATATACCTGATAATGTATTTGTTCTCTCCGTTGACTTTAAGCGGGCTTGAAACCGCCATGACCAATTCTCCGGTTCCGGGCTGCCTGCCGATCCATTTACTGATGTTCCCCGCCTTTGCCTGCAGAAAATCACTTGTCTGCACAGGCTTGTCAACTTGAAAATCCGTACTGTTGATCAGGACAACCCCATCGCTGCTTAATATCTCTACCTCCGTATTCACCAGCTTAAAAGTCTGGATCATATCAGGGAGATAACTGAGTTCGTCTTCATCGCTTTGCTTCACATACTTCTGAAAATAGTCCGAGGCCCAGGCTGCGTAATTCTCCAGATGGGTGCTGATGCTGTTGTAGTAATAAGAACGAATGGCAAACATGAAAATAACTTCAACCAATAGCAGTGTCATAAACACTACGATAAAATAATGTAATACAATTTGGCGGCCAATCCCTTTCTTGATCATTGACCCTCGCCTTTCCATTTATAGCCGTGTCCCCAAACCGTTTGAAGATACACAGGCTCGGAAGGATTGGTCTCAATTTTCTGACGCAGACGGCGAATGTTCACATCCACGATTTTGGGATCCCCCATATAATCTTTGCCCCATACATGATCCAGCAGAACATCCCGGCTCAGCGGCGTGTTCTCCTGCTCCAGAAAATATTGGATGAGCGAAAATTCAGTCGGAGTGAGCTCTACCAACTGCCCGTTCTTCTTGAACTGCTTCGTGATCAGATCCAGGGAGAAAGGACCGGAGGTGAATGAGACCTTTGCGCTGCTCTCCCGGTACACGTTTACCCTGCGCAGCAGTGAATGGATTCTGGCAATCAGCTCTGTCGGGCTGAACGGCTTGCTGACGTGATCGTCGGCTCCCACGGACAAGGCGTAGACCTTGTCCTGTTCCTGGACCTTGGCGGTCAGAAAAATAATGCCGATCCGTTCGTTGGTTTCCCGTACCCGCCGGCACACTTCAAACCCGTCAATCCCCGGAACCATAACATCGAGCAGCGCGATGTCGATGTCAGGGACGGAAGTAAGCTTGCTCAGCGCTTCATTTCCGTCGGCTGCTTCCAAGACTTCAAAGCCGTTGCGCTTCAGGTTAATTACAATAAAACTGCGAATCGATTCTTCATCTTCCAAAATCAATACTTTGCTCACAGATACAAACCTTCCTCTCTAACCCTATTGTTCATCCGAACCAATCTTGAATCCGCTGCCCGTAGCCCGGTATCCAATGACTTTGTCGCTTGTCCGCTCAAGGAGCTTCCAGTCCTGTTTGCTTCGATCCCACTGGGCAAGCGTAAAATATTTAACTTCCAATACGGTCTGCCCATTGTCAATCCGTATAAATTTCAGATATTGGTTCTTCACGGATTTTGCGTCGATCGTTATTTTGCCAATCAGTTCTGCTGGAATTCTGATTCCCAAATATTCTTGCCATACAGGCTTCTCATTATTGTCACATTGATAATAGGTATAGAACCATGGGATATCTTCCGGAGAGAAGCCTTCCCATCCGGATGGCTTTTGCAGCAGACCGTATTCGAGTATGCCATCCCCGTTGACATCTCCGCTTGCAATCAGCTCATCTTTGAACGTCTGGTCCTGTCCAAGGATCTGGACCAGTTTGCCCTCCTTCATGGTAACAGCAAGGGTATAAGCGGCATTGCCTGCTTGCGACAGGGACGCATCCAGCATCACTCCTTGTTCCCCGTCAGCAGTTATCTTTCCTGTAACCATATTATAATAGCCATTGATGTTGGAATCGAGTTCCAGCTTGTCCAATTGCTCAAACGATTTCCCGTCATACTGGTATGTCGTAATGTTGGAAGCGTCATTTTTCTTGAAATAGACGACCGTTAAATCGTTTTTCTCATCGGCGTTCAAATCATTGATGGCATAATAGCTATACGGCAGCTCCACCAGAATCTTCTCCAGCTTCCCACCTGAAAACGAGTAAACAGAAAGGCCTTTTTGAACTTGCTGCTCCCCGTTGGAATAACCTGCAATAATGTCAATTTTGCCGTCATGGGTCAAATCCGCAAGCTGAAGAGACTCGAGCACCTGGCCTTCTCCATCAATCTTGGCTTCAGGAACCCAGGTTTTCCCCTTGTTCTCAAAAATAACGCCGTGAATCGGCACCGGATCGTCGGGAGTTTCATAGAATACCAGCGCTTCGTTGATCCCGTCGTTATCAAAATCCTGCACACGGATCAGACTGGCCGTTCCATTGTCGTTCGGACGAATCGGAGTACCGCCGCTCGGCAGCTGTGCCAAATATAAATTAACTACGCTTCTCAAAGATTCTTTATCCAGCGAAAGCTGAGGGGTCTTCATCGATGCCTTTGGATCGAAATCCAGATCACATCCGCTAAGGACGAGCATCAGAAGACATCCAATCAGAATGCCCAGCCTATGTTTGCCTTTCAATACAATCACTCTCTTCATGCTATATGGACTTTTTCTCAGCTGTTGTTAATCTTCTGCCCTTCACATCCAGAATGAGCCGACCGTCGTTCACGCCCCATATTCTCGTGCACCAGCGTTCCGCAAGCTCGACCGGGAGTACGACGATGACCGTCTTCCCCTGCTGTTCGCAAACGGATTTCAGCACCGAAAGCACTTTATCCGATGAATGCGGGTCCAGTCCCACTACCGGTTCATCGGCAGCCAAGACCGACGCCCCGTGCACCAGAGCCGTACAAATGGCGACGCGCTGCTTCTCCCCGCCGCTGAGCTTGCCGGCAGGCACTTTGGCCTTGTCCAGCAGCCCTAACTTCTCAAGTTCATCCATGGCTCCCATATAATCGTCCGAACGAACCATCCCTGTCATCCGCCGCCACCACGGCGTTTGACCGACCTGTCCGATCAGCACATTCTTATGAGCCGTCTTGTTCGGATAAAGCTGGGGATTTTGCTCCAGATAAGCGAATTTGGATTTATACTTCATAGGGGCGGATCCGCCTCCTGAAATGAGCGTATCTCCATTTGCCAAATAATCGCCTTCATTCCACCGCGTACGCAAGGATAGGCACCGTAGCAAGGTACTTTTGCCGCTTCCGCTAGGCCCAACGACACCGATCATTTCCCCTTCTCCAAACAACGCGTCAATGCCGCTGAGCACAGGCTTTCCATCGGACGTTATCCGTTTGGTCAGACCTACAACTTTATACATGGGCTTTTCTCCTTTTGACAAGCCGTAATTCTCTTACCTTTAGTGTAGGGGAAACGGCCTCTAAAATCCAGCGGACAAATTCGGCTTACCCGTTTCATCTTTGTTACTTTTCAAAAAGATGATAAACTGGAATGATTCAAACCTAAACATTATAGTAGACAATCTTTCACCGAACGAGCCATAATGGGAAAGAAGCAATGATTTTGCGGGGGGTACAATTACATGTCCTATAACGTTAAAGTGGACGTTTCTCCAATATACGAATTTCTAAGCAGTTTCATGATTTACACAACCCGCAGTTGGACCAGCAGTCTGGACCTAGGCGCCGAATGGCTGGCTCAAACACGGGAAAAGCTGCCTGAGAAGGAAGCAGCTCTGATTGACCGGGCCGCAGCCTGGCCTTTTGACGATTATGACATTCTTTTTGCCTTGGCGATCCGGCGGAGACCGAAAATGCGGGTGACTCACTTTCTCAAGCAATTGCAAAATGCTACAGCCGAAGCGCTGCATGCAAGCATCGCCGACTTTTTGCCGGCACTTACCACAGGGGCTGTCGAGCTTGTGCGAAGCCGTTATTTTCCGCTGCTTCATATTTGGTATGAGCGCTACTTTCAGTACATTGAACCCGAGCACGAGCTTTACCTGCGCGAGGATGTTTTTGAGAAAAAAACGCTGCAAAACAAGATGGATCCGCAGGGCCTGATCGAGCTCGCTACAAGCGGCATTATCGTCGGCGACCATTTGTCCGTAAAAGAAGTGGTCCTTTTGCCAACCCTTCATTTGAGGCCTTTAAATACATACTGCTTTTACAACCAAACCTTGATGATTCAATACCCGATTGACTTTCCGGAGAAAGACGAGCAGCCGCCAAACGTCCTGCTCAGACTGACGCGAGCTTTGGCCGATCCTGAACGCTTGAAGCTGCTTCGTTTTATAGCCAGCGGCGGTCCGCGATCGCTCGAAGAAATCAGACAGGGCATGCCGGAATCGGGAGACGAGCTGACCAGCGATCTTATGATGCTACGGGTTGCCGGATTGCTGCGCATCCATTTGGAGAAGAACCGGCAGGAAAAGTACAGCCTGCGCGAAGACGGAGCTGCGGAGCTGCAAATTTTTCTTGAATCCTATATTCAGGTATAATGGATTCCGAAGCGAGACGCCAAATTAGAAAGACAGGGAGTTAAAAAGGAGTGGCTTCTATGAAGAACAAACCTGTTTTGCGGCAGCATGTTATTTTTGATCTTGATGACACGCTTATATATTGCAACAAATACTTTGAAATGGTTCTGGACCAGTTCACGGAACTGCTTCAGGATATGTTTGGACCGGAGCGGATCAAACCTTCCGAAATTCGCGCGAAACAGATCGAAATCGATGTAGCGGGCGTGCATCAGATCGGCTTCGCCAGCCATCATTTTCCGCAATCGCTCGTTGAAACGTACCGCTATTTCGCGCGGCTGCTTGACCATCCGGCAAGTAAAATCGAAGAAGCCCGGCTGGTCAAACTGGGCCTTAGCGTCTACGATCATACTGTCGAGCCTTATCCCGGCATGGTTGAAACGCTCGAAATCCTTAAGAAACAAGGGCATGAGCTTTATCTTTATACCGGCGGAGAAACCCGGATCCAGCAGCGAAAGATTGACCAGATGAGGCTTTCCGAGTATTTCGATGACCGGATCTATATCCGCCAGCACAAAAATGTTCAAGCCCTCGAGGAAATTATCGGGATGCACCAATTTAACCGAAGCCTGACCTGGATGATCGGAAACAGTTTGCGTACCGACATTGAACCCGCTCTAACAGCCGGCATTAACAGCATTTACATTAAGCGGCCGGACGAATGGGCCTATAATCTGATCGAACTGCAGCAAAAAACGAACATGATCATGTATACCACCACTTCCCTGGAGGAAGTCCCGAGCATTATCGCCGAAAGCATTGCCTTGAAACATCAACGGACCCTGTAACAGGGTCCGTTTGTCATTTGTCATTTTGTCATTGTTCCATCTTAATTTCTCAATGTCCACCTGCGTTCTCCGCTGTGGGCATGCTGGCTGTATCCCAGCGGTTCACCTATTCCTTCCTCACTATGCCCAGTCGCCCGCTATCCGGCTCGGCCAGAACGATTCTCGCTTTGTAATCGCCGGAGTCGTCCTTGAACGACAGAAGCTGGGTCTCCCCTTTTTGCAGCAATGAGGCGAGCATGGGGCGAGATATTTTTTTACCGGCAAATTCCTTCCAGATCACAAAACCGCAGCCCTGTCGAAAATGGGTGCAGCCGTAACCTTTCCGCCCTTCGATCAGCTGGCCGCCGCAGCCCTCGCGCGGGCATGTCCCGAGAATTTCCCGTTCTCCGCTTGCCAATTTTGAAGATGTGCTGCCTCCGGAAGGTCCGTTCCCTTCGGAACGGGTTCCCCGCTTTCCAGCGGAACTACGCTCTCCGCCGGAGCGGGTTCGGGAGGATTGCTTCGCTTTGCCTTCAAACAGCGAGGCATCGGCTTTCTTCTGCGAGCGCACCTTCTCGACAATCGAGATTGTAAATTTTCTTACGTTCTCCATAAACTTTTCCGCAGCCGCTTCCCCTTTGGAGATTTGATGCAGCCTGCGTTCCCACTGCCCCGTCATTTCAGGCGAGGTCAGCAGCTCTACGCCGGCATGCCGGATCAACTCCACCGCCGTCCGCCCTTTTTGGGTCACGGTGATTCTTTTACCCTGCATCGTGATGTAGCCGACCTTCTTGAGACGTTCAATCGTAGCCGCCCTGGTCGCCGGCGTTCCAAGCCCGGCATCCTTCATGGCTTCCCTGAGCTCATCATTCTCAAGCTGTTTGCCGGCGCTCTCCATCGCTTTGAGCAGGGTGCCTTCCGTGAACGCTTTTGGCGGTTTGGTCGCCTTCTCTTTCACTTCAGCCTCCCTGCACTGAACCATACGATCCGGATCGACCGCGAAAGGCTCGCTGACAAGCTCTTCCTCTTCCTCGTCTTCTTTTTTCTTGCCTTTTCCGTTTTTGGTGCCTGATTCTTCGCCCTGGCAAACCTTCCAACCGGGAGAAAGCAATTCCTTGACATTAGTTTTGAAGGTTTCCCCTTCCACTTCTGTGAGAACGGTATGCTGTTTATACTCCGCAGGCGGATAGAAGTGGGACAGGAACCGCCTGATCACCAGATCGTAAATTTGCTGCTCGTCTTTGCTGAGCGCAGCAGAGCGCTTGAGCGTCGGCAAAATGGCATGGTGATCCTCGACCCGTTCCGGATTGCAAACCGCTTTGTTGTTTTTGTGAACCCGGCCTGCTTCGGCTCCGTCCGCCAAATCCTTGTAAGGCGTTGATTTAAGCATGTGCAATGCCTTATGCATGCCGTCGATATTTTGCTCCGTCACATAGTTTGAACTTGTGCGCGGATACGTAATCACCTTGTGCCGCTCATACAATGCCTGGGCGATATCGAGCGTCTTTTTGGCCGAATAGCCGAATTTCGCATTGGCTTCGCGCTGCAGCAGCGTTAAATCGTACAATCTGAACGGATATTCTTTCGTATCCTTAATATCATACTGGGTGATGCGTCCGGGTTTATTTCTCACCTTATCCGCGATGGCTGCCGCTTTATCCGCTTCCGTCAATCCTTCGCCCTGCCAGGTGCCGCTGTAAGAACGGTCCTCACTAGCAAACAGCGCCTTGATTTCGTAAAAAGTCTGGGAATCGAACGCTTCGATTTCCTTCTGACGGTCATAAATGAGCGCCAGTACGGGGGTCTGGACTCTGCCCACCGAAAGCAGCTCCCGGTGCTTCGTTGTAAAAGCGCGGGAAGCGTTCATCCCGACCAGCCAGTCGGCTTCGCTCCTGGCCCTTGCCGCAAGCGTCAAGTTGTCGAATTCGGCGCTGTCGTGTAAGTAGCTGAAGCCTCTGGCAATGCTCTCCGAGGTCAGATCGGAAATCCATAACCGCTGCACGGGCTGTTTGAGCTTCAGCTGCTGCTGAATGAGCGCAAATATGTACTGTCCCTCTCTCCCGGCATCGCAGGCATTGACGATCCGTTCGCATCGTCTCGCGAGTTCCCCGATCGTCTTAAGCTGATCTTTCGTCTTCGGGTTCGGTACAATCCGAAACTGCTCGGGCAGAATCGGCAAATCCGCAAAATTCCATTTCTTGTACTTGGGATCATAGGCATCCGGCTCGGCAAGCTCCAGAAGATGCCCAATTGCCCACGTAATAATATATTGGTCGCCCTCGAGATAGACCCGGTTGTTCTTGGCCCGCGGTTCAATCACTTTGCCAATAGTCCGTCCCATGTCCGGCTTCTCTGCGATCACAAGTGTCTTCAAACCCCATTCCCCTCTCTTGCTTCACACAGAAAGGACCTCCGCTTGCCCTGGTGACCCGCGGAAGTCCTTTCCCTAACCATTGACTCTATTATACCATAATTTTGATTAAACTGCTTTTGCCGCAGCTTGTCCATAGTCACAGGTAATGAGTGTCGCTATAGGCCCAAGCGGGATGGAAAGCAAAAAACAGTTTAAACGGCTGCGTTTTGGTGCCTCCGCCAAGCCCGCATTGATCAATGCTAATATAATGAAAAAAAGCCTGCACCCCCAATAGGAAGAGGTACAGGCTTGCTTGCAAAATGATTTCGTTTAACACACTTAAACGAGAACCGTAGCGCCCATCAAATATTTATCGACTTCGCGTGCCGCTTCGCGTCCTTCGTTAATCGCCCAGACAACAAGGCTCTGTCCGCGGCGCATATCTCCTGCCGTAAACACCTTGTCTACGCTCGTCTTGAACTTGCCATATCCGGCTTTGACATTGGATCTGCGGTCCGTTTCAAGCCCCAGCTCGTTCACGATCGTGTGCTCAGGACCGTCAAAACCGATAGCGATCAGCGCCAGCTGCGCCGGGAAGACCTTCTCCGTACCCGGGATCGGCTTATAAATCTTGCGGCCCGTTTCATCCACAATACGTTCAATTTGAACCGTGTGCAGTTCTTTCAGGTTGCCGTTCTCATCGCCGACAAATTTCGTCGTCATGATGGAAAATTCACGCGGATCCTTGCCGAATACCGCTTTAGCTTCCTGATGCGCGTAATCCAGCGTATATACGTTCGGGAACTGCGGCCAAGGGTTACTGATCGGATCGCGCTCCAGCGGCGCCTTGGTATGCGTGCCGAACTGGGTAACGCTGCGGCAGCCGTGACGCAAAGCCGTGGCTACGCAGTCAGAGCCTGTGTCGCCGCCGCCGATGACAATAACGTCCTTGTCCTTGGCCGACAGGTATTCACCATTCTCCAGATTGCTGTCCAGATAGCTCTTGATGGTTCCGTTCAGATAAGGCATGGCGTATTCAACGCCGCTGAGTTCACTGCCTTCGATGTTGAATTCGCGCGGCTTTGTAGCCCCGCCGCACAATACAACCGCATCAAATTCGTCTACCAGCTGCCGGGCCGGAATATCTTTGCCGATCTCGGTATTGGTTACAAAAGTAATGCCCTCCGCTTCAAGCAGTTTGACACGGCGCTCTACAATCTTTTTATCCAGCTTCATGTTCGGAATACCGTAAGTGAGCAATCCTCCTACACGGTCCGCACGTTCGTATACGGTCACAAGATGGCCCGCTTTGTTCAGCTGCGCCGCACAGGCAAGTCCTGCCGGACCGGAGCCGACAACCGCTACTCTACGGCCGGTCCGCGAAGCCGGAGGTTCAGGAACGACCCAGCCTTCTTCAAAGCCCTTCTCGATAATGGCTTCTTCAATGGTCTTGATCGTTACAGGCTGTCCAATCAAGCCTACGGTACAAGAACCCTCACACGGAGCAGGACAAATACGGCCCGTAAACTCCGGAAAGTTGTTGGTCTTGTGCAGACGGTCAAGCGCCTCTTTCCACAATCCCCGATAAACCAGGTTGTTCCATTCCGGAATCAGGTTATGCACCGGGCAACCCGAGGTTCCGCCCGTCATATCAATACCAGTATGACAATACGGCGTGCCGCAATCCATACAACGGGCTCCCTGCGAGCGCAGTTCTTCTTCCGACATATGCTTATGAAACTCTTCCCAATCCTTGACCCGCTCTCCCGGATCCCGATCTGCCGGAAGCTGGCGTTTAATTTCCATAAAACCCGTAGGTGTAGACATAACCATTCCCCCAGTTCTGCTTACTTGTCCTCTCACGCGTATGTTTCAAATAGTGTAACACCGCCTGTGAGACCAAATTAATGGATTTTTCCAATAAATATTTGCACTATACTACATATTACTATGAACGAACATAGGTTAGAAAGCGGTAATTATATGGATTTTTCTCATCCCGGATGCCTTGCCGCTCCTCCACAAGCTTAAAATCGCCCAAATCCAAATCGGTTAAACGGACATCTCCTTCAATGAATTCATCGATCACGGTAACGAGCAAGCGATCCGCCAAAGGCAGGAAATACGCGAAAATTTCAGCTCCGCCAATGACCATCAGCTCTTCATGCCCGCCTAATTTCACGGCGTCTTCGAAGGAATTCAGTACTTTTGCGCCTTCCGCCTTGAACGCTTTATCGCGGGTAAGCACAACATTTATACGATTTGGCAGTGGTTTCGAGCCCATGGACTCCCACGTTTTGCGTCCCATCAAAACGGTTTTCCCCGTCGTTTGCGCCTTGAAAAAGGCCATATCGGCAGGCAGCCGCCAGGGCAGCCGGTTGTCGCGTCCAATCACACCGCCTTCAGCCATTGCCCAGATTAAAGTAATGCTCAACGATTCCATCCTCCTATGCGAATGCTCGATTAAATGGCAACAGGTGCTTTGATTCCGGGATGGTGCTTATAATTCACAAACTCGAAATCCTCGAACTTGTAGTCAAAAATCGATGCCGGTTTCCGTTTGATGACAAGCGTTGGCAGGTCGAACGGCTCACGTTCAAGCTGCGTTCTCACCTGCTCAAGGTGGTTGGAATAGATGTGCACGTCGCCTCCGGACCAGATAAAATCGCCGACCTCCAAATCACATTGCTGGGCAACCATATGCGCAAGTAAAGCATAGCTCGCAATATTAAAAGGCAAACCGAGGAAACTATCGACCGAGCGCATCGTTAACATACAGGACAGCTTCCCGTCTGCTACGTAGAACTGAAACACGAAATGGCAGGGAGGGAGCTTCATTTGATCCACCTCGGCCACATTCCAAGCGCTGACCAAATGCCGCCTGGAATCGGGATTATTCCGGATCGATTCGATGACATTTGAAATTTGATCAATCTTTCTTCCGTCCGGCGCTTCCCATGAGCGCCATTGCGAACCGTAAACCGGTCCCAGATCCCCGTTCTCATCCGCCCATTCATCCCAAATGGAAACTCCGTTCTCTTTCAAATAAGATATGTTGGTATCACCTTTCAGGAACCACAGCAATTCATGAACAACCGACTTCAAATGAATTCGCTTGGTGGTTACAAGAGGGAAGCCCTTGCTCAAATCAAAGCGCAGCTGCCGGCCAAACACTGAAATCGTTCCCGTTCCGGTGCGGTCTCCTTTCGCGGTCCCATGATCCAGTATATCTTGCAGTAAATCCAGATAAGCTTTCATTGCTTGTGATTGCACCTCATCCATGCAGCTCATGGCTAAATCCATAGAATGCTGTATATTTAACGTCTATTATATCATCTTACGTCAGGTTTAGGGATTGAAATCCTTTATCGCCCCTAAAAAAAGGAGTGAGAACACCAGCGTTCTCACTCCTTCTTGTATAAATGCTCATAAATGCCTTAAGCGGAAGAAAAAAGCTTTACCGCCCTTGACGGGATTAGCGGGACAATACGTGGATCGGATGGCCTTCGACCAGCTCAGCTGTTTCCATCACAATCTCGCCCAGCGTTGGATGAGCGTGGATTGTCAAGGAAATGTCATCCAGCGTTGCACCCATCTCAACGGCAAGACCAAGCTCAGCGATCAGGTTGGAAGCTTCGATACCCACTACTTGGGCGCCGATTACCACGTCGTTGTCAGCGTTAGCTACCAATTTGATAAAGCCGTCAGGCTGATTCAGGGACAAAGCGCGTCCGTTGCCTGCAAACGGGAATTTGCCGGCTTTTACTTTGATGCCCTTGTCTTTGGCTTCTTTTTCCGTATAGCCTACGCTGGCGCATTCCGGATCCGTGAAGCAGACTGCAGGAATCGCTTTGTAATCAACCACGGAAGGAAGTCCCGAAATCGCTTCGGCAGCCACTTTGCCCTCGTATGAAGCTTTGTGAGCAAGAGCAGGACCGGCAACAACGTCACCGATGGCAAAGATATTCGGGTTCGTTGTGCGGCCTTGATGATCAACCTTGATCAGACCGCGTTCGCCCACTTCAACGCCTGCAAGTTCAAGGCCCAAATCTCCATCCGTGTTTGGACGGCGGCCAACGGTAACAAGCAGGTAATCCGCCTTAATTTCTTTTGCTTCACCGTTAACGGAGTACTTCACTGTAACTTCCTTGTCGTTCTGCTCAGCGCTTTCCGCCTTGGCATTGGTAATGATCTCGATGTTGGTTTTAGCCATGTTCTTCGCAACGAGGCGAGTCATATCTTTGTCAAAACCAGGCAGGATGCTGTCCATGCCCTCGATGATCGTTACTTTTGTGCCGAATTTGGAGTACATTTGGCCAAGCTCGGCGCCGATGTAACCGCCGCCGATCAGCACAAGACTCTTAGGAATTTCAGGCAGCTCCAGCGCCTCGGTCGAGGACAGAATGCGTCCGCCGAACGGGAAAGGCTTCAGCTCGATCGGACGGGAGCCCGTGGCGATAATGCAATGCTTAAAACGATAACGAGGAGACTCGTGATCGTTGAAGCAGCGCGCTTCATTTTCATTGATGAACATGCACTCGCCGTTGAATATTTCAACTTTGTTGCCTTTCAGCAGGCCGGCAACACCGCCGGTCAGCTTCTTGACAACACTGTTCTTGAACTCTTGTGTTTTGCTGAAATCGACTTTCACGTTTTCAGCCGTTACGCCAAACGCGCTGCCATGCTGTGCGGACTCATATTGATGAGCGGCCGAGATCAACGCTTTGGAAGGAATACAGCCGCGGTTCAAACATACGCCGCCGACTTCGGATTTATCGACAATCAGTACCTTTTGTCCCAGCTGAGCGGCGCGAATAGCCGCTACATAACCGCCGGGACCTGCACCGATGACTAATGTATCAATATCAAGAGAAGCGTCTCCTACTACCATTACATTACACCTCCATAACAAGCAGCTCAGGATTTGCGAGCAGCTGTTTAATGTAGTTCATGAAGTTTTGAGCCGTTGCGCCGTCAATCAGACGATGGTCGAAGCTCAAGGACAAAGCCATCACAGGAGCGGCAACGACTTCACCGTTTTTGATAACCGGTTTTTCGGAAATGCGTCCGGTACCCAGAATGGCAACTTCCGGATAATTGATGATTGGAGTAAAGAACATACCTCCGGCAGAACCGATGTTGGTAATGGAGATTGTGCTGCCCTTCATCTCGTTCGGAGACAGCTTGCCGTCACGGCCGCGTGCGGCCAGGTCGCGAATGGCGTCAGCAATCATCCAGATGCTCTTGCGGTCTGCATCCTTGATAACCGGAACGATCAAACCGTTGTCTGTATCGGTGGCGATACCGATGTTGTAGTATTTTTTATAAACAATTTCGTTGTTCACTTCGTCGATCGATGCGTTCAGGGCCGGGAATTGACGTGAAGCAGCCACCAGAGCTTTAACGATAAATGGAAGATAAGTAACCTTGATGCCTTTCTTCTCGGCGACAGGTTTCATGCGGGTACGGAACGCTACCAGCTCGGTTACGTCAACTTCGTCCATGATCGTAACGTGCGGAGCTGTGTAAGCGGATTTGACCATCGCATTCGAAATCGCTTTGCGGATGCCTTTGAACGGCACGCGTTCTTCTTCGCCGCCTACTGCTATTGGTTTTGCTTCTGCCGCTGCAGGGGCTGCCGCTTTTGCTTCTGCTTTAGGTGCTGCAGCAGCCGCAGGCGCTGCAGGTGCTGCGGTGGCGCCGCCTTTCTTGAAGGCTTCAACGTCTTCCTTCGTGATTTTGCCGGCTTTGCCGGATCCTTTTACAAGCGAGAGGTCGACGCCTTGTTCACGCGCAAATTTCCGAACGCCCGGAGTAGCCAAAATTTCAGCATTTGGCGCACCTGGCACCGCTGCGGCAGCCGTATTTGCTCCGCCTTTTGCCGCATCAGCTTCCTGACCGGCGGCTTGCTGAGGAGCCGATTCCTGCTCAGGAACGTCGCCTTCCGCGTCGATTACAGCAACTACATCCCCTACGCGGAATACAGCGCCGTCTTTACCGAACACTTCCAGGACCGTACCGTTCACCGGACATGGAACTTCGACAACCGCTTTATCGTTTTGAACTTCCATGATGATATCTTCGTCGGTTACTTTGTCGCCCGGCTTGATATGCATTTTGATAATTTCGCCTTCATGCAGACCTTCGCCAAGTTCCGGGAAGCGGTATTCAAACTTCGATGAAGCGGCTGCAGCAGGTGCAGGTGCAGGCGCTGCAGGAGCGGCATTTTGAGCGCTAGCCGGTTCAGGGGCAGACTCCTGCTCCGGAAGATCGCCTTCCGCATCGATTACGGCAACAACGTCGCCTACGCGGAACACGGCGCCGTCCTTGCCGAACACCTCTTGAACCACGCCGTTCACCGGACATGGAACTTCGACAACCGCCTTGTCGTTTTGAACTTCCATAATAATATCTTCGTCGGTTACTTTATCGCCCGGCTTGATATGCATTTTGATGATTTCGCCTTCATGCAGACCTTCCCCCAGCTCGGGGAAGCGGTATTCAAATTTTGCCACCTGGAAGACCTCCTCTGGAATGATTTCGATTAAAATTCAATTACTTTGTTAACTGCTGCCACAATACGGGCCGGAGTCGGAAGCCATGTGTCTTCGATTTGCGCGAACGGATAAACGGTATCCGGAGGCGTTACGCGAAGAACTGGCGCTTCGAGGTGAAGAATGGCTTTTTCATTGATTTGTGCGATGACTTCTGCGGCGATACCGGCAGATTTCTGCGCTTCCTGCACAACAATCGCCCGGTTTGTCTTCTTGACGGAAGCCACGATTGTGTCAATGTCAAGCGGCACAAGCGTACGCAGGTCGATGACTTCGGCTTTGATGCCTTTTGTTTTTTCAAGTTCGTCCGCTGCTTTGATCGCCGTATGAACCATAAGTCCGTAAGCGATAATCGTTACATCCGAACCTTCGCGAACCACTTTGGCTTTTCCCAGTTCAACCGTATAGTCCCCTTCTGGAACCTCTTCCCGGAAAGCATGATACAAATTGAGGTGTTCCATGAAAAATACAGGGTCGTTATCACGGATCGCGGAAATCATCAATCCCTTGGCGTCATATGGATTGGAAGGGATAACCAGTTTGATGCCCGGAGTTTGGGCGATCAAGCCTTCCAGCGCATCGGTATGAAGTTCGGCTGCTTTAACGCCGCCGCCAAACGGTGTACGGAACACGATCGGCGCGTTGTAACGTCCGCCGGAACGGTAGCGCAGACGGGCCGCTTGAACCAGCATTTGGTCCAAAGCTTCGAAAATAAAGCCGACGAACTGAATTTCGGCAACCGGACGGAAACCTTGAATGCCAAGACCTACGGCAAGACCGCCGATAGCGGACTCAGCCAGCGGAGTATCGAATACTCTCTCTTCACCAAATTGTTTCTGCAGCCCTTCGGTTGCGCGGAACACGCCGCCGACATGGCCCACGTCTTCCCCGAAGACGACAACGTTCGAGTCGCGTTCCAATTCCACGCGCAGCGCGTCGCGAATCGCTTCTTTCATATTCATTTGTGCCATTGCTATTACTCCTCCTTAACAATTTCCTGTTCACTAAATGCCATTTATACGATCATCCCGCTTTAGACCCCGGCAACCTGTCCATTATGTAGAAGGCTGCAAATCAAGTTCCCTCCGCGGGTGTGCAAGCCCAATTTTATTATTGAAAATCCGCTTTTTGCTCTTCCAGATGTTTAGGTGTGGACTCGAACATGCTGTCGATCAGACCCGGCACCGTCATTTTCTCGGTCTGTTCCGCCTTTTTGATCTGCTCGTTCACTTTCGCTTTCGCTTCATCTTTCACGCGCTGCGTATCTTCTTCGGTCCAGAGACCTTTCTTCTCCAGGTACTTGGCAAGACGGTTGATCGGATCCTTCTCGCTCCATTGTCCCTCTTCTTCTTTCGTACGGTATTTGGTCGTGTCGTCAGAAAGGGAGTGTGGACGGAAACGGTAAGTTACGGCTTCGATCAGGGTAGCGCCCTCGCCGTTGCGGCCGCGTTCGGCAGCTTCTTGTACGGCTTTGATTACGGCAAGCACATCCATGCCGTCAACTTTAACGCCTTTGATGCCGGCAGCAACCGCTTTATGAGCGATCGACAGCGCAGCCGTTTGTTTGGCAAAAGGAGTGGTGATCGCATACCCGTTATTTTGCACAAAGAAAATAACCGGCAGCTTGAATGCTCCAGCATAGTTCAAACCTTCGTAGAAATCGCCTTCGGAAGATCCGCCGTCACCGGTATAGGTGATCGCTACATGTTTTTGTTTCTTCAGTTTGAAGCCCATCGCAATACCCATAGCGTGAAGAATTTGAGCACCGATAATGATTTGAGGCATAAGCACGTTAACGCCTTCAGGGATTTGACCGCCATGCTGATGGCCACGGGAATACAGGAAAGCTTGATAGAGCGGGAGACCATGCCATACAATCTGCGGCATATCACGATAGCCCGGACAAATGAAATCGTCTTTCTCCAGTGCGAATTCACTGCCGACCATTGTCGCTTCTTGTCCGGATACAGGTGCGTAGAAACCGAGACGCCCTTGACGGCCAAGGTTGATCGCCCGTTCGTCCCAAGTCCGGGTAAATACCATACGGTACATAATTTCTTTCAGTTGATCATCAGTAAGGTCGGGAAGCTTATCTGGATTAATAATTTCACCGTCCGGAGAGAGCACCGACAAAGCCTCGACTTCCTCCGTATATACTTCATAAGGAACCTTGCTCATTTTTTTCACCTCGACAAAAAATTTGAATATCATGTTCCGCTGTTATAGAATTATTATACATCTGTTACATCACTTTAGTCAAAGGATATACTACAAAATGTATTCATAATGTTGTTTTGTATGTATAACAGGGAATTAACAATTGTATAACAGTGGTGATAATTGTCACACTAAGAAAGCGTGTTCACCCACCATGCATAATCTTAACTGATCACGCAGGCAATTGCAAAAACAAAAGGGAGAGTGACCGACCATGACGGATTCCCGTTATTTAAAACGGACTGTCGTCAAACACGAGATTGAAAGCAAATACTTGAACGAAACGCGGCGGCTTCGCATCTATCTTCCCCCAGGCTATAACGAACTCCTGAGCTATCCGGTTGTCTACTGCCAGGACGGTGAAGAGTTTTTTAATTTCGGCCGGATTGCCACACATGCGAACCGACTCATTCTGGATGAAGACATCGAACCCTTCATTATAGTTGGAGTAGAAGTGAATACCAAAGTAAGAACGCAGGAGTACGCTCCATTCGGCAGCCGTTTCGAGGCGTATGTCTCCTGTTTTACTGAAGAAATTATTCCCTATGTGGAAAACAATTATCCGGTCCGCCGTTCGCCTGAGGAACGGATTTTGGCCGGCGATTCGCTTGGCGGCTCCGTGTCCCTGCACATTGCGCTTAAGCGCAAAGATTTGTTCTCCAAAATCATTACCCTCTCCGGTGCTTTTTATATCCCGAGCCAGGAGATTATTGCCCAAGAAACGAATCTTGGGTCCCTCAGTCTTTATATGGTGGTCGGGCTGCAGGAGCGGGAATATCAAACGGATACCGGAATCTATGATTTTGTGGAACTGAACCGCAAGACTAAAGAACTGCTGGAGAAACGCGGCGCTAAAGTCGTCTATTTCGAAAAAGTCGGCCAGCATTTGTGGGGCTTTTGGCAGCAGGAGCTCCCTGCGGCGCTCAGTTATTTTCTCGGTTCATCCGGTTCATAACTAGAGGCCCTATGAATCGGCGCTGCAGGCGCGTCAAAAAAAGGGAGTCCCGCCGAACCGGCAGGCCTCCCTTCAATTATTTTGCAAGCTATATCAAATATCGACTCTCCCGGTTTTCCCGGCCAGCGTTTTATCCTTCAAAGAGCGTCTCGGCAGCTTCCAGCGGAAATGCACGGACAGCATGCGCGATACGACAATCAACGCGAACAGAACGATCAGTTCCAGCCTCGATTCGGACCAGCCAAGTCCGACGGCGAACCCGGCAATCATCGCCCAAACGGCGTAAATTTCATCTCGAAGCACCAGAGGTTTGCGGCCTGCGAGCAGATCGCGGACAATTCCCCCGCCTACTCCGGTCAGCACCGCAGCAACGACGACTGCGCTGACAGGATGGTTCATTTTTACCGCATAAAGCGCCCCTTGTACGGCAAATGCAGCGAGCCCTATCGCATCAAACCAGGCTTCCGCCCTTTTCCAGTGATTGATCCAGGAAACAGGCACAATGAAAGCTGCCGCGACCGACAAGACGGCCAGCAGCATAAGCGGCCCCTGGGTCCATATGGTGGTAACCGGAACTCCAATCAGCACGTTACGGATAATTCCGCCCCCGAACGCTGTAGCAAGTCCCAGCACGAGCACTCCAAGCACATCATACTCTTCCTCCATCGCAACCAGCGCTCCCGAAACCGCAAAAGCAATCGTGCCGATGATGCTGAAAATACCAAATAACTCCATCCCCGCTTTTCCGTTCCTCTCTGCTTAATCTCACATATGACGTTAACATTGTAGCTTTTCCACACCAAATTGTGCAACAAAAATTTCTGTTCTATACTATTTCTGTTCTATACTATGGTAATTACATAAAATCAGCGCAAAGACATACGGCAAGGAGAGGTGCAAATGACATCTTCAAATCGAGTTCTCATTTTTGCAGGGGGCAATATCGCCTCCGGATTCAAAGAATATATCAGGCCCGGCGATTATTTGATTGGAGCAGACTTCGGGGCTTTCTTTCTGGTGGATCACGGGATCATTCCGGATATTGCGATAGGTGACTTTGACTCTGTATCGCCGCAGCAGCTGCAGCGAATTCAGGAGGTATGCGGCAGCGTAACCATCGTGGATCCGATTGACAAAGATCAGACCGATACTGAGCTCGCTTTCGATATTGCGCTCGACAGGAGGCCGGATGAAATTATGATGTTTGGCGTTCTCGGCAGCCGTTGCGATCACTCTTTCGCCAACATCCAAATGATGCTTCGCGCCCTTCAACATCAAATACCCAGCTCAATCCGGGATGAGAACAACTATATTACGTTGACCGGATCATCCGCCTGCATAGAGAAAGGCGACTTCACCTATGTCTCGCTAATTCCAATGACGCCGGAAGTGACGGGAATTACCATCGAAGGCTTCCTGTATCCGCTTGACAACGCTTCAATCCGAATGGGACAATCGGTCGGGATCAGCAACAAGCTGATCGCTGAACGGGGAACAATCCAAATTGAAAGCGGGCTGCTTTTAATTGTTCAGAGCAAAGATTAGCAACAAACAGGTTACACTTTTGTAATCATCGTGATTTCTGAGTTGAAGATGGATTAAAGCCGAAAATCCTTGATACATAAGGGTTTTCGGCTTTTTTAGCACCAAGTCCTATACTATAATTATTAATTTTTTGTAAATTTTAATCGAATTTTAATAAAGCGGCTTAAATGCTTGCTATATCAGTATTTTTCCTAGGTATGGATAAATTTAGGTTGTTTCAAACCTGTTATACTTCAGTCAAGCCCAAGAAAAAAAATTCAGGAGGTAACATATAGATGATTAAAATTCAAGGACTCTTCAAGAAGGTAGTAACAGTTAGCCTTTGCGCTTCCATTGGCTTAACCGGCTTGCTGACTGTTGGACAAGCTGAAGTTCATGCAGCAACCGCAACGGATGCTGTCAGCGTAAGTGCTTCCAAAGGTCAACAAATTGTAGATCTCGGCAAAAGATTTATGGGTACGCCTTACAAATTCGGCGCTTCAACCAAAACAACCAAAGTTTTTGACTGCTCCTCTTTTATGAAATATATATATAAAGAATACGGCATTAAATTGCCGCGTACTTCCGCCGCACAATCCAAAGTCGGCAAAGCGGTATCGAAATCAAACCTTCGCGTTGGCGACCTTGTGTTCTTCTCAAGCGGCAGCCGCGCAAACGGTAAAAATGTAACCCATGTCGGCATATATGCGGGCGACGGAAAAGTTTTGCACACTTACGGCAGCCCAGGTGTAACGATTTCCGACATGAAATCTGGCCACTGGAAGAAAACCTACCTGAAAGCGCGCCGCGTTCTTTAAGATTTTTAATGATCAGATAAAGAAAAGGACCCTGCGGTTATCCCGGTCATCAAGCTGATTTGTGGTCCTACGGCTGGCGGGCTACTGCAGCATGTAACCGGCTCCCCGGACCGTGTGAATCAGCTTGCGCTGATGCCCCGCATCCAGTTTGGAGCGGATATGCTTGATATAAACATCAACTACGTTCGTATTAACCGAGAAATCATAGCCCCACACTTCTTGTAATATGGTTTCCCGGGTGCATATCTCATGACGGTGCCGCGTCAGGTAAAGCAGCAGATCGTATTCTTTGGGGGTTAGACTGATTTCGTCTTCCCCCCGGAATACTTTCTGCTTTTTTGTTTCAATTCGAAGATCCTCATAATAGATATAACTGCGCTCATGATGCTCCATTCGATGGAACAAGCCAACAAGGTTCTCGATGCGGGCGATCAATTCTTTGATCGGCACCGTCTTGCTTACATAGTCATTGGCCCCTGCCGAAAAAGCCTCCAGTAGCTGCTGCGTCGAAAGCCTTCCGGAAGCTGCGATAACCGGATAGGGCAGAAGTTCCTCTTTCCGGCCGAAACGAATCAACGAAGCTATTTCTTCTTGTCCCCTTTGTTCGATATCAATAAGCAACAGCTCGGGAGGCTCAAATCCGGCTCCAGCTTTCCATTGCTCCAACTGTGCATCCGGAAACCGGTTAATATGAAAGCCAGCTTCCTTAAGCCGTTCTTCCGTTTGATCCGCATACCCCTTGTCCTGCCCATCCACCATCACAATCCATTTTTTCACAGCCTTTCGTTCACCCCGGATGCCGCCTCTAGCGCTAAATGTCCTTTTTAGTTTGCGAAAGGCTGTGGAAAATCATACGCCTGAAGGGTCAGAATAAGAGTCGAGGATAAACGGCCCGCTTTTTCAATTTGGAAAATATCGCATTTAGCCCTTCATTCAATATCCATTCCAGAAAAAAAGCAGGCTCAGGATTACGCTCCTGACCTGCCTTCTGTCAATTCCAAGATGCTTTGGTAAAGTTATTTAATGCTTTAGTCATACCTTCATGGACCACTGCTCGACATCCCATACCTTTGTTACCCAATCTTCGTAAAAGTCGGGTTCATGGCTGACCAGAAGAACGGTCCCCTTAAATTCTTTGAGGGCGCGCTTCAGCTCGTCTTTAGCTGCCACATCCAAATGGTTCGTCGGTTCGTCAAACAAAATCCAGTTCGTCTCGCGCATCATCAGCTTGCACAGACGGACCTTCGCCTGCTCTCCGCCACTGAGGGCGCTGAGCTGCCGCGTAATGTGCTCGTTCTTCAGTCCGCAACGGGCCAAATGCGCCCGTACCTCATGTTGGTTCAAATGCGGAAATTCATTCCATACGTCATCGATCGGCGTCATATGTCCCGGACGAACCTCCTGTTCGAAGTAAGCCGGATACAGAAAATCCCCCAGATACGTCTTGCCGCTTACCGACGGAATCTTGCCTAAAATCGTTTTGAGCAGCGTCGATTTACCGACCCCGTTACAGCCGACAATCGCAATCTTCTCGCCCCGTTCAATCGTCATCGTCATCTTCGGCAGAAGAGCGTGGTCATAGCCGATCTCGAAGTCTACGCCCTCGAAAACCGTTTTGCCGCTTGCTCTAGCTTCTTTAAAGCCAAAGACCGGTTTGGCGGCTTCTTCGGGTTTGTCGATTCTATCCAGACGGTTAAGCTGCTTCTCACGGCTCTTCGCCCGTCCGGATGTTGAAGCACGGGCTTTGTTGCGCTGAATGAAATCCTCCTGCTTTTTGATGAACTCCTGTTGCTTTTCATAGGCGCCAATATGTTGATTTTTACTGATTTCAGCCATTTCCAGAAACTTTTCATAGTTCCCTGTGTAGCGGGTCAGCTTGGCGAACTCCAGATGATAAATCACGTTGACCACCTTGTTCATAAACTCCGTATCATGAGAGATCAGGATGAAAGCATACGGATAGTCCTGCAAATAGTTCGTCAGCCACTGGATATGCTCTACGTCCAGATAGTTGGTAGGCTCGTCAAGGAGCAGAACCGTTGGTTTCTCAAGCAGCAGCTTGGCCAGCAGCACTTTGGTCCGCTGCCCCCCGCTAAGGGCGGCAACATCCCGTTCGAGACCGATTGCTGAAAGCCCCAGCCCGTTCGCCATCTCCTCTACCTTGACATCAATCAGATAGAAATCGCCGATTTCAAGCTGTTCCTGAATGTCGCCCATCTGGGTTAACAGCTCTTCAAGCTCTTCCGGAGACGCATCCGCCATTTTTTCCGTAATAGCCATCATTTCCTGCTCCAGCTCCAAAAGCGGAAGAAAGGCGTCCTTCAGCACTTCGCGCACCGTTTTTCCCGGTGTCAGCTTGGTATGCTGATCGAGATAACCGTAGCGAATCCTCGGCGTCCACTCCACCTTGCCGCTGTCCTTCAACAGTTTGCCGGTCAAAATATTCATAAGCGTCGACTTTCCGACGCCGTTCGCGCCAACCAATCCAACATGCTCGCCAGCCAGCAGCCGGAAGGATACATCTTTAAATAAAGTCCGTTCCCCAAAATTGTGAGTGACGTTCTCTACAGTCAGTAAACTCATAGTAAGTGCTAAACTCCTATCGCTGGAATAATGAATGCCGCTCTTTAAAATTCGGTATATCTAAGCATTCAAGTATTTATTCTAGCACATGAGAAGCCTGTTTCGAAATACCAACTAGAAATTAACTTTCCGGTATCGGATCACAAAATATTAGCAAAGCACATTGCCTTGCCTTATCCCCGTTATCCTCCCTCATTCGTACACTTCGCCTCGAAATATCCTTTGGCTGCCGCGTCCCGTTCACTTGCAAAGGTCTCCTCCGTACGGTAAAGGCTTCCGCATGGCGCTCTGTAGTAATACTTGATCCCTGTTGCCTCATCCACTCCGCCCAGAACAGGATATCGTTTGAGCAGCCTACCCCCGCCCATAGCGAAATTGTTGTAATACCGGTCGCCAATCGGAATCCCCTGTAAAAAAACGATCATCCCGGCATCGTCAAGGGTATTGTTCCAATCTTCGCCGGAAATAAGCGGAAGTGTAAATGTATAAGTAATGCCAATCCTGGAGGTATATTGGTTATGTTTTGAAATGACTGCTTCCAGATCGCGTTCAATGGAAGTTACGATCGTCGTCCTCCGAAGCGAGTCAAGCAGTTCGGTATCTCCTAGCAACTCATCGCTGCTGAAAGCTGCTATTTCTTCGCTTCGGCCATGGAGGAAAAGTCCCGCCGTCCTGTCAAACATCGTCAATCGGTTGTCCAGAGTGAACGATAACACGTTTCCGGATGCATCCTGGTATGCATAAGGCTTTTTAGGAAACCAGGCATGTTTGCTTTCTGCCTCCCCGTTCGGCCCGGTCAAATCCTGAACCCCGTATATGGAGTAACCATCGTAGTCTATGACAACAACCGCCGGTATATAATCAAGCAGCGCAAGCTGGCCCGCCGGATCGTCTTCAACATGAAAGTTAACATAAAGTGTATGCAGCATCGCTTCCAGACCGGCTTGCTTGTCAACGCGGAAAAACTTGCTCGAAGCGTATCCTGCCTCATATGAAGGCAGTTCGTTCACATTCAGCATGCTGGCGCCGTCCATTGCAGAGGTTCGAAGAGCCGCATTGTAGCGCTGTTCCAAGATTAGCGTTTCCATCCGGTTATCCGCCCTTAACGAAGACGCCCAAAAAAACGGTCCCGCTATAAGCACAAACACAATCGCCCACTCAGTAATCTTCATTTAGCACCATTCCTCCGTAAATGAGCGGAACCTGTATCTCTTTCAGCCCGTTCCCGTACAGGAACCGGTTTAATATTGAAGAAGCTGTGCTTTCTGCGGGCGTAACCCGAACGTCAAAATAATCGCCGGCCGATAACAGGTATTTCCGATCCTGAATTTGATCAGGCGCGGCAGTCTGGTTGGAGGCAGGAAACAAGGCCTCCATAATCGTGTTATTGTAATAAGCGTCATACTGTACGCTGTATTGTCCCAGAAAGGTGGACGAATCAGCCGGATCGCCGTATTCCGGGTGATATTTTTTATGCCGGTGCTCCATTTCAATTTCGTATCCGCTAAAATATGCTCCTAGCTCCGATTCGAATTCCGAGTACATTTCAGGTGTAATATACCCCTTATTGCGAACGGCATCGACAAACTGTTCGATTTGTCTGTATGAGGTAAGCAGAGCAACGTCATCCTGGCGCTTCGCGGTTTGCATCGAGGGAAAGAAATACAATAACAATACTGCAAGCAGAGCGGCAGTTACCTTCGATAGTATATTGGACACTGTACCACCCCTGGTTGTTATTCCTTCCGGAAATTACGGAACCGAATCTTCTTGATTTGACCGGAGGCATCAAATTCGAATGCGGCTGAATATATTTCAGCAGGATCTATTTCTGTAACAGGAACGATTAGATCAGGGTCCGGATCCAAACCGGGAGACGGCAGAACTGTGCCGTTTACCTCAACCGACAGGTTCTCGCGGGACGAATTTCTCCACATAAAAATAACCTGCGAACCGCTGTAAAATTCATCTTTGACGTCTAATGCTTTCGGATAAACGCTCCTCGCCATATTGGAGTGAGTGTTTAACGCCCCCTCAGCGGCTCCATCCGCTATGTCCATACCTTGGAAAGTTAAAGCCAACGCAGTAATGAACAGGGACAAAGACGCTGCCGTCCAGAGCATATGCTTCACATTATTTAACATCACAGTTCCTCATCTTACCGAACCGAGGTTTGGGTAAATAACAGTCCGCGAACAACATTGGAACTGTCTTTCACGACTTCGGCTTTAAACTTGCCGCTTGGGTTGACATATTCACTGCTGGCTTCGTTCCAGGTGTTTCCGATCTGGCCGCTGCTTTCGGTAATGACGGAGCCGTATTCCTGACTTGTGGAATCGCCGACATACAGTACGGATCCGTACCACTCTCCTACCGTATTTTTCCCCGTTTTCACCTGGATGCCAAACTGCCCTTTCCCTTTGTACTTGCGAAGAGCATTGGTAACCTGAGAACCGCTGATCGTCGTTTCGTCATAAACCGTAAATGAAGCCTGTGCCAATTCAGTTTGGATATCCGAAAAATTGTTCTGGGCCGTTTTGGTCGCCTCCTGTGCCGAAATAAATAAAATGACGACAATCGTAATGAGTGCAATCGTCAGAAAAATACCGGCAGCTACCTTTAATGCAGTTGATGCGTTATTCATAATCCAATCCTTCCTTTCCCGTCTACAATTTTTGAATTTGTTCGTAATAAACGGTCAGCTGGCTGAAGCTCATCCAGATCAGCGGTATGACCAAATACATGAAAACAAGGGCATACATCGGGGTAAAGCCAATCGTTTTGCCTAAATTGGCTTTCATATCAAGCGTCTTCTCGTAATCCAGCCGTCTCTGCTCGAAATAATAGCCCATTTCGCTTTCCACATCGTCAAAAGCTTTGCTTACCGCTATCTTGCTCTCGGCAAGCAAAAGCTTGTCCGCTAGGCGCTGAAATTCCGGCAGCGAAACCTCTTCCTTCATCCCGGTCAGGGCGGCCTCCGGTCCGTGTTCATAATGCAAAATGCATTTTTCAATTGGCGTTTTGAAAATAACCGCAAAGGAATACAACCACTCCATGATTTCTTCTACCGACATCCGCTCCATTTCCCGAAGGATTGAAATCAGCGTATAAAACTGGTAGATTTCATGCTTCATGTCCATCAGGCGAACTCTTCTTTGAAAGAGAAGCAGCCAGTATGGAGCATAATAGGCAACCTTAGCTAATAGCAAGGCGATGAGCACTTCCCACCACTGCAGCACTTCCGAATTCCATCTGTCCAGCTTTCCGGCAATCCGGTTGACAGACTCCGCAAGGCGCTCCCTGGACAAGGGTTCTGTATGATTGTCAGCGGCGACCAGTTCGGCTATTGCTTCATATCTCGCCTTATCCGACATCCTCAATTGCTCCATAATTTTTCTGTCATCAGCCGCTTGGCCGGCAGCTTCTTTCTTTTCCTCAGCAGTCATGGAGCCGAACATCATCTGCGAAGTTGCAGCATGATGCAAAATATGAGCTTTTTCCATGCCGTGCAAAAAAATAAATAGGGAGAGCGCTACGGCGAAGCTCGTCGCAAAATAGACCAGTCTCCTTACATAAAACCATTCCACCCTCATCCGGCAATGGGTATCCTTTAAAAGCTCGGTGGTCCGGATATAAGCCTGCGAGTTTTTAGAGGGCAGAAACGGAATGACGAGTTTGCGAAAATAGCGGTGTTCATACAGACGCTTCTCCCAATTGCCGGCCCCCGGTTTTACAGCCGTTAGTTCTTCCTCGGTTTTTATTTTCTGAAGCAAGACATAGCAGACCAGTATGATCAAATAAATGCATATTTTCGTAACCATCCCGAACTTCCCGCCGTAGAAAACATCCATTAGCGGAAAGTTGTTTCTTGCCCATCTCTCAATCGGTTTCGTAAAAAACACCGGGACAAGCGCGATCACGTGCAACCCTTTCAGCAAATAGTCCAGCTTGGCCAATAGCAGCAGCTCGAGATGAATTTCCTTGCTAAGCCCGGAAAGAGCTTTTAAAAAAGCTGATCCACCGGCGCTCACTTTATCGCCGTACTCCATGATCAGATACGAAATGCCGGCGAATGACTTCAAAAACCTGCCCGGCGACGTTTCGTAATAGGATTCAAGGCTTTGCTGCGGCTTTGGAGAGCACAACGCTTCGTATATTTTGTAACCGTGAGCCGACACTTCCTTTCCCGCTTCCTCAGATGCTTCGAGGATAGATTCTTCTACGATGCCATGACGGTGATAGGCATGTCTGACACCTGCAAAAAGATCGACCGTCTGCTGCAGCAGCTTTCGCTGAAGCTTGCCCACATAAGCGTCCAGCGCCAATCCATTGATCACGGCTGCCGACAGAATTAAGGTCAATAAATAAAGAGCATCCGGATTCATGAGGAACAAAACTGTTATCGTAAAGAAAAATAACGAAAGCAAAACATAAACAGAGCCTGCCGTTCGAAGTCTAAGCGTATATTCATCGTTGTCCGGGATGGCGCTCAGCCTGCTCCGCACCTTGAGCGTGTAGAAGCGGAGGAGCGGTATGTTTAGAAACAGCCGGTATGACCGCTGTAAATGAACAGACAGCGCCTGCTTTAAGCTCATTTTTTTCCTTTTAGCCAAAACGCCCTGGGCCGGATTATCAACACCTGAACGTCTGGCTGACAGAAGGATTAAGAGGAAGATTAGAATAAAACCGCAAATACTGACAGCCGCTAGCCAGTAGAGTATCAGTTTAAGCTCCAATTCGCTCCCCCCAGTAGGTGTATAAAAATCGGCCGAATTGCTCGGCATCCTCTGGACGCATCTCCCGTTGCATGTCCAGTTGGACTTGCAGCGAAAGAGGTTCGGCGATTTCATATTTCCCGCCCTTATACACAACAATATCCCTCGCAGTGTAGCCTTGCGCCATTTCGGGAAGCGGAAGGCATTCCGTAATCCGCTCCACATAACGGTTACCGTCCATGTCATGCCGCAAGTGGACATCGAAGTTTACGGCTCTGACAACCTGCTTCTCGGCAATTCCCTCGTCCCGAAACATGCCGGATTTCAGCAGCGAGTTCCGTAAAGAAAAAATGAGATCGGCAAAGGTTTTGGCATGGTGTGTAAATACGGTAAACAAGCTGGCAACCTGCGACATTTGAATCATCCAGGCAGCGACTTCGTCAGTGGCCACCTCTCCCAAAATATTGACGCTCCCATCGGTCTTCTTTTGCAAATCCAGCCCTTTCTGTCCGGAAATATAATCCGTTTCGCGAAAGCTTAATATATTGCGCTGAGGATAGAGCCTTCTTAAGTGAAGCTCAAACGACATTTCCTGAATGCGAAGCGTATAGGAAGCGTAAATATGCTTGATCATGGCCATCAGCAGCGTCGTCTTTCCCGCTCCCTGTGAGCCTGTAATCGCCGTAATCCGGCTTCCTTTCATTAAAAACTGAAGCAGACCGATCACAAGCTCTGCTCCTTCGCCGGTAATAAGCTGCTCAAGCGTAGCGTTCTTGACATCAAATTTACGGACAAAAAACGCCCAGCTTTCGGCAAACGGAGGCCTGACCACAACGACACGCGATCCGTCTTTCATCTCGTTAACTTTATAAGCATTCGCCTCCGAGAGCTGACCTGGAAGGTTGTATTTATAAATGTTCTGACAGACTCGCTTCAGTTCGCCTTCCGAGCCGAACGAAAGAAACGACAGGTGGATCGATTTTCCTCTGTAAAAGATCCAGACGCTGTCCCAGCTTCGATCGGCTGATGCGATGTCGGCCTCGGAGATATCAGGCCAGTTCCCGTAGCCGCTCACTTCCTGCCCGGTGCGGATATCGTCCGGCAAACCGCTCACCCCGCCGCTGACCCCGTCGATGAGCTGATCCCGAATCTCATCAATGACAGAAAAACCTTTATACAACTGATAAACTCGCTGTACCACCAAATCCATTTTCTCTGAATAATCCAATTTGCGGTATTCCATATAAAAGACATGCTCGATATCGTCCTGATCGATCTCGTATCTGAAACTGCCGTCTCCACTGCCTGAAAGTTTGGGGGCATCAAGGCTGTAATGTTCGATCAATACGGCCAGCGCTTTGTCCCCGTACTGCTGTTTGTACAAATAAAGAACGATTTCAAAACGATCCTGGGGCGTTAACCGCTCCCGGTTCTCAAATGGAATAATGTGATCAAGCTCTTCCTTGGTCAGTCCATAGCCTGATTCAAGCAAATCGGAAATATAGGTTTTCACAAACAGCTTGTCGTGAATGTCACCGGACACGCAGCCCTTCAAAGCTTGCCTCAGCCCTGCCCTTTGATTCCTTTTCCGGCGGTATTCCTCTTCCCCAAGCCCATAGTCGTCGAGATGATTTCGGCTCATTTCATGAAGAGCCTGCTTGACATAAGCGATAATCTGTTCCAGTTGATAACGTTCCACGTCCTTCGGATGAATGGACGCTTGTTCCTTTCCGGATGCTCGTTGACGCTTGAATCCTAAATACAGAATAAGGCACGCGGCGATTAGCGCAATTCCTGCCATATTCCAAACCGCATAGCTCATCCTTACGCCCCCTTCTCATCCGATGCTGACCCTGCGCTCTTTGACAATGCCAGACTGTATTTCACAAGCTGCTTAAGTGCCGTTATGAACGGCGCATTCTGCCGGCTTCTTCCAGATGAAGAAAGATTCCGCTGAATAAACGCAGCTGCCTCTGAATTGTTCCAGGCATTCGAGAAGCCTGTATTATAAGGGACTCCCACAATGGGAATGCGGCTTCCGAACATCCGTCTGATATTTCTAACCGACAAAGAGGAAAACGCATCATAATGACTAATCGCAATCATGCAAGGCCTTATTAAAGCCGTTTCCATGCCTTGCAGTCGGCTGAAAAATTGTTCAAGCACCACCCTGTTCTGGCGCAAAACCGCAACGGCCACATCTCCCTCGGCCATCATGGAATCAGCCGTACGCCAGTCTGCTCCCTGTACATAAATCCGCTCATAGCAGCCGGCAGCTGCTCGCCAAATGTTCCGGTAAATCTGCTCCTTCTTCGCACAGTCCATGTCCTCAGAAAGTTCGGATCCGGTAGCCAAATCCAATCGATTACTTATCATCGGAAGCGTGTAGTCCGATATATTGCGACTGTTCAGTCTGCCGCTGGCCGCCAGTCTCGTCAGCGCATCCATGCCTTCATCGGCCAGAGGCAAGTAGCTCGGTCCTACCCTTCGGTTCACAGGAACGATCCCCTGTTCGGCGCCGTCTCCTTTTCTGCCAACATGAAGCAGCAGACACTTCTCCGGGTTGACAAGACTGCTCGTAACGGCCATGGAAAAGGCAATTTCAGCAGAACCGATACAGGATTCTCCGTCATAAATTATGAATTTGCCCATGCCCGCCTCCTTGCACTGCTCCTAAGCAAACTTCTGGTTGTTATGGAATCCTTTTTGGACATCTTCTCAGTCAACAATTTAATGGCTTTCTTGTACTCGCGGGACAGCGGCTTGATTTGCAGCGTCCGGTTGTGCTCGTTCTCCAGTTGAAGACTGTAGTTTCTCTCATCCCAAGGAACTTTGACAGCATGTTCATCCCATTTCACAGGCAAGCGATCAACAACGGTCTTTATGTACTGTTCTTCAATCAGGCTTTCCACATAACGAATAAAGATCATGCCCATCGAAATGCCTTCCAGTCCAGGATATTTGGAGAAAAGCAGCTTGAACCATTCCACGCTGCGCTCGACGGCAAATCGCTCAAAGGTGCTAACCCAGAAAATACCGTTCGCCAAAGCCCACTCCTCTTCACCCAAGAACGTCATTTTCTCCAAGTCATAAATAACATAATCATAGTGCTTAAGCGGCGTTTCCCGCTCCATCATATACTGTTTCAAGGACTCGGCCGAAAAAAATCCGCAAGCAACGTCAAATCCGTAATATTCCGTGATTGGCAGCGACTTGTCGGCCTGCCCGATGGAATATCGGTAGATCTGCCTTTCCGTTCCATCGACCATCAATACTTTCGAGCCGGCCGCAGCCAGCAGTCTGCAGACATAAAGCAGCAAATCATGTTTGTCGCTAACTCCTGTATAGATCCAGCTTTCCATAACCCATTAGCAGCTCCTTCCACGGTTACCCCGTTATTCGTGTCCATCACCGTTTGCATCTTCTGCAGTTTCACTATCCCCTGCAAGTTCGTCTATGCTTGCAGGCCGTGCCGATGCAGCAGCGGCTGCAGCTTGGCTTCTTGCGAAATCAAGCGATCGCTGCGGAGACATTGCGGTTAATCCCTTCTCGAGCAATTCCCTTGAGGACTTATTCAGGAAGGTTTCAGCCTGTTTAACTATATTCGGATCTCTTGCTATCAGCTTCATGACCTGATCGTTTGCCGGATAAGTCGGAATCGCGCCATTCTGCAATCCCGGTTCTACGTAAGTCAAGGCGTAAATGGATGCTTTATGCAAATAAGCGTCCACGATCGCGCTTGAGAGCGACAATATTTCATGTTCATCAAGCGTTACTGTCAGCATCGAATCTGTAAGAGAAAGCACCTTTTTCTTGGACAGCAAAATATAATCTTCACCGGTAGGAAACTGGATCCGGATATCGATTGCATCGCCTTGTTGAAGGGCTACCGGCAGCTGTACAAAGCTCATCTCCCTGTTCCTTAGGTCCCTTGGAGTTGGGGCTTCTCTATAAAGCAGAGACTCCGTTATCAAAGTGTTGGCGTTCAACACAACTTTTGCCGAACTGCCCGTTATGTTTTCTTTGGAGCCTACAAAATTATCGGGTATCGAATCCTTAGGAAGTTCAACCGGCGTCAGATCAGCATCCTGTATCGTTTGTCCGGCCTGAATCGTCGTCTTTGGCACCCAGCCTTTAACCATTAACGATTGCGAAGCTTGCTTTATCCGTGCTATTTCATCGTTGTAATGCTGCACTAAGTCACGTTTGGAATCCTCATAACCGGCATTGTTATAAATCATCAACCCTCCAAGCAGCAGAACGGGTATAGAGGCGCCTGCCATGAATCCATAAATGACTTGCCTTGTGCGCTGCCTTATTCTGAACAAAACATCACTCACTCCCCTAAATGGTTTCTATATCCTTTCAATCCCCATCGCCAGACAAAGGACCTGCGCTGTTTAGGCAAAAGTCCGCTGCACACAAGCTCAGTCCATTGAACGCCCCCTTCGCCGGGAGCAAAAGGATCCGGTTCCACAGGAACTCCATACACTTTGGAGCCTTTCAGCAAGCGAAGAACGGGACGCAGGGACGCCCCCGCTCCAGGTACGGCGTAAACGCGCTGTCGTCCTTCATAGGCGGACAATCGCCTGATGCAGCCCTCCAGATCTTTTCTTCGCCATGGAGCAGCCGGAATAACGACCAGCTGCAAATCCGCTCTAGCGAATTCCTCCAGCCCGTCTTTATCGCTTTCGCATCCTAGATCGATCACAACCAGTCCGCCGCCTCTGCTATATAGATGGAGCAGCTCGGACCTGGTTGGCTTTTTGAGATAGGCCACCTTTCCGATCATGAATTCCTTGCCGGTCTGGACCTGATCCGCTGCCAGCTCCGAAAACAGCGAAACAAAGGACTTGGACTTTGCGCTCCACTCAATGACCGTTGTCTTTGAGAATTTGCCTGCCAAGGAATGCGCAAGCAGCAGCGACAAATGTGTTGCTCCCAGACCGGAGCAGGCTCCAGCCACAGCTATAACGGTTGGCCTCTCTCTGATCGCCGCTCTCCCTGCATGCAGGCTGGAGGTTTTGAGCTTCTCAAGTTCGACCCTGACTTCAAAGGCTGATTGGAAGCGGTCGTCAGGATGATAACTGAGCAGTTTGCGGATGATTCGCATTAATTCTAAAGGCAGATCCTTTCTGACCGGTCGGTTCGGCCTTGCAGTCAACTCGCTGTACTCGCCGCCGGACGCCAAATATAACAGGACGGCGCCTAAAGCATACAAATCCGTTCTGGCATCGCTTTGCTTGCCGGAATACTGTTCCGGCGCGGCAAAACCGACCGTCCCCAGCTTTACCGTATCTTCGGAATGCTGCGGTTTGTAAGCTCTGGCAGTCCCGAAGTCGATAAAGCGCAGCTGTCCATCCGATTCAATCATCATATTGGACGGTTTCAAATCGCGATGAATAATCGGCGGCTCCCGGGTATGCAGATAATGCAGACCGTCGCATACCTGCTCGGCGATTTGAATAAGCTGTTCCCCGGAAACGGATTTCACCCTCCGTATATACTGCTCAAGCGTTATCCCTTCCAAATAATCCATCACAAGATAGATATGGCTCTTATGGTCGGCCGGAAAAAAATCAACGATTCGCGGCAGCCTCGGATGATCCAGGGCGATCAGCATAGCTGTTTCTTCTTCCATCCGGCTGCAGCTCCCTGGCTCTGATAAGGTCTGCTTTATAGCCCAGACTTTCCCTGGCAGCTTTAAATCCCTGGCCAAATACACATGGCTGCTGCCTCCGCTCCCGGCAAGGCTGACAATGCTGTATCTGCTGCCCAGAACGGTACCCGGTTCAAGCAGCTCTGGCATAGCGGACATGTACTTTCATCACTCCTTATGAAACAACAAAAAAGGGAAAGCCTCCGAGCTTGAACACCGCAGATGCGGCATCGAAGCTTGGGATGCTTTCCCTTGTCTTGATTGTATAATTTTGGAATCATTATAAAACGCTGAAACCGAAAATGTAAAGCACTATTTTCAAAAAAATGGGACGGACATTAGTTAACGCCGTTAATATTTAATCATATATAACGTAATTTCGTCGCGGTTGTGAAACAGCTGTTTGGCCTGCACAATTTGCATGCGGGCATCGAGGTACATGGCCGTAATTTCCTTGATTAACGCCATCGGCTTCTTGCTGAGCAGCTTGATGGTTACGACGGCTGTTCCGCCGGGAACAAGACTGTACAGCAGATCAATGACCAGCCTTGCCGTCAATTTGGGACTCCAGCTCATATCACAGACCAGCAAATCGAACTCGTTCGTTTGAAATTTTACGCTATCGGCGTTTTTCCCCAAATAAGTCAGCCTTGGATTGGCCAGTAAGTCAGGGTGCATTTTCGCCGGATCAACAGCGGTTACGGAAAGGCCCCTTTCCAAGAGGAACGAGGTCCAGCCCCCGGGGGCCGCTCCGATATCAAGCGCCCGGCTGAAACCCGCAAAATCAATGCCAAACGTACGTTCAGCCTCAAGCAGTTTGAATTTCGCCCTCGATATCTGTCCTTCCTCCCGCTGAAAGCGCACCGCTCCCCCGTTCCAGTCCGATAAATTTTGCTCCGGCTTCGAAATGCCTGCATAAATGCATGGGCCACCGGCAAAGACGGAAAGTATGTAATCGGCATCACGAACGACAAATTGAACGGAGTCCTCCGCCCAGCTGCCTTCGATCTTTTCCTTAAGCTCAAGTGCGCTGCCGCTCCATATGCTGTCTGAACCTTTCCGAACCTGAACCGTCACGGCTGCACGTGTATCCGGGCAGCGAAGCCTTAATTCCTCTTCCGCAAATTGCACCAGTGCTTGAACAGCCGATTCCGCCGGTTCTTCCTCTCCCGCTTCAGCCGGGAATTGCCACTCTGCAGGGAACATATGCCGCAGAAAAATTGGGGGCTCCCCCATCAATTTTGCGATGATCTCGTTGGCAAAGCCGGGCAGGCTCGCCAAAAAAACCTCTCCAGGTACAAGCACCTGGCTCTTGACGGATCCGAAGATTCTTCGGAGTTCCTCCTGCGCATAGGGCGCAAAACCGTGATTTGCCGTGCACATAAAGCGCGTTACGGCTTCCGTTTTCATTTGCTCCTGATCGATCGGGCGTTGTAATTGCTCATCCATCTTCTATTCGTGTCCTCCTGCCGCAAAAACCTTATGCTTTAGCTGTTTTTCTTGTTCTTTAGACGGTTGTATTCCGCCTCAATCTGATCAAGCCGTGCAAACGGAATCGGGCATTTATGCAGCACAACATCATCCGGCTTGCTGGAATATAATATTTCGTACATGCTGTTCAGGCCGTACAGGCTTGAAGTATGCAAAAAAATTTCTTTTGCGTACAAGCCCTCATTGACCATGGCGGCTACGACTTCCGTGCCTGACATGCCTTCAGGCCCCATGTCGTAATCGAGCGATAAAATATCAACTTCCATCTCCCTAAGGATATCCAGGCATTCCTGCCCAGTGCGCGTAAGCACAAAACCAACTGGACAACGGCGCATATCATCCATATATAAGTGAATCAATTCCGTTCTTCCCTTCCCTCGCTTATTGCTGACCTGTATTCAGCTCCCCAATTCGCTTACCAGGCATATATCCTCTCTGTAGGTCCCGTCAGCTCCAGCTTCCGTCTCCATAATCAGCGGCTTGCCCTCGAGTTCCTTCATCCGCACCAGACTGCCAAGCCCATCAGCTCCAATATAGCCCAGGCCGACTCTGGCATGCCGGTCCTTGCGGCTGCCAGCCGGGTACACGGAGTCATTCAGATGGATGCACTCCACATAATCCCAAAAGCCAAGCTCTCTGGATTTATGGATGAAGTTGGAATCCCCGGCGCCCGTCCAAACTCCCGCAGCAAAAGCATGACAGGTGTCGAAGCAGAACCCGATCTGCTCCGGTTTGCTGCAGAGCTTTCGAACCTGAAGCATTTCCTCCATGGTTATTCCCATACTCCCATGATTTCCAGCCTGGTTTTCCAGAAGCAGCTTTGCCTGGCCGTTCCAGTAAGACAGGATCTCATTAATACATTGTATAACATTTTTGTAACCTTGTAAGGGGTTTCTTTGCTTGTTTATTCCAAAATGAACAATTATACCCAAAGAACCGCACGCTTCCGCGATTTCGAGATCGTTCCTTAACGATGCAACCGTTTTGGCAAACTGCACCGGCTCGTCTTCGGCATTTACGGCAAGATTGCCGGGATAAGGGGTATGCGCCACCGACAATAAGCCATTTTCGGCACAAAGCGCTTTGCATGCTGCCGCGTCCCGCTCATTCCAAGTCTTGACCACCAGGCTGCGGGGGTTTTTCGGAAAATATTGAAACGACTTCGCCCCCTGGACCAGCGCTTCTCTCGCTGCTCCCGTAAAGCCATTACGGATGCTGTAATGAGCTCCGGCACGAATATCCGATTTATTTGCCATGTTGACAATTCGGACAATAGTATACTTTGCGGGAGGAAATAACCGTTCTAAGGATGGGCTGGCCGCAAGTAACGCACGCCTTCCCCTCACGGTCATATACTTTGCACAAATCGCCAAAGCCTCCGGTCAACGAATCGTCAGCCGTCAGGGGCTGCTCCATATATCCTCCGTGCTCTGCGGCATCAGTCAGCACCTGCCGCACTGCCTGGTACAAGCCCGCCAAATCCTCTTCCGTAAGGTCCTGCAGCTTGACATCAGGACGAAGGCCCGCAGCAAAAGCAATTTCATCTGCATAGCAATTGCCGATGCCTGAAGCAATATTCTGATTGACAAGCGCAGTTTTGAGCGTGCCCCTGCGGCTTACGAACAGCTTAATGAATTTCGTTTCGTCCATTTTGCGGTCAAGCAGCTCAGGCCCGATTCCCGCCAGCGCCTCTTCGGTTTGCTTCGCGCTCAGCAAATGCAAATACCCAAGCCTTAATCCTATGAAATATAGGGTCTTGTCCTCAAATTCGATTTCAACCTGGGTCGTCCGGTTCGGCTTGTCCTCATCTGTCCCGAAATAGAGCATTCCGCCGAGCATCAGATGCAGAAGCAGCCTGCCCCCATTGTCAAGATGAAAGATCAAATACTTCGCCCTGCGTTCGATAAAAATGATTTTGCGGCCCACAAGCTCGTTCTTAAAATCCTGCGGGTCCATATTGATTGATTTCTCACGACCGACCTTGACCCCACTGATCGTCCGATCCAGAACAAGCTGTGAAAGCAGCTTTTTGTAATTCTCCATTTCCGGCAGTTCCGGCATTGCTCATCTTTCCTTTCCGGTTATCCATAACATCAGCTCTTGAAGATCCGAACATATGACATCAGGAACAATTCCTGTCTTTTCTTTATAGTGTTCCAAATTCTGCTCCGTTGTAACACCTGTCAGCGTTAAAATCGTCCCGCAGCCTGCGTGGGCCCCGGCCGAAATATCCGTAAGCATGTTATCTCCGATAACGGCTACCTGGTCTGCGGCTAAGCCCAGTCGTTCGATCGCCTGAAGCATGAGAATCGACTCCGGCTTGCCGATCGTAATCGGCACGACACCGGTTGCCGCCTGAATCGCGGCAGAGAGCGTCCCGGCCCCTGGCATCAGCCCATTCGACCCCGGCAGCAGCAAATCCGGATTGGTCAGAATATAAGTGGCTCCTGCGGCTATCCAGCCGGCCGCCTTTCTAAGCGTCTCATAGTTAAAATGGCGATCGATCCCTTGTACCACATAATCCGGATCCTGTTCAGTTATCCTAAGGCCTGCTTCCTCGAGCGCGCTGACGAGCCCCGTTTCACCGATCACCGCAACTGTGGCGCCGGGATCTTTGTCTGCCAAATACCGGGCTGCGCCGACTGCGGAAGTGCATACCTGCTCCTCTTTTGCCGGAATGCCCATCTCTACAAGACTTCGAGCCACATCGCCCGGTGTCCTGGACGAGTTGTTTGTCACAAACAGAAACGGAATACCTTGCTTGTTCATTTCCGCAATCAATTGATCCGCGCCGGGAACCATCCGTGAACCGTGGTACATCGTACCATCCAGATCTATTAAAAATGCTTTCCATGCAAGCGCCATTTCGTTCACTTCCTTTGTTTCACGAGGCATATGTATAAATTTAAAATTGCGCCACGCAGCACTTCTATTATTGTAGTCAAAAATCCGTAAGGTTGGCAAATTTACATACCTCTCAGTTCCACCATTTCCCGGGTCTCCTTGCATACAATCGTAAATCAATAGCGAAAACAAGTCGAACGTTCCCGAAGAATGCTGCTGCGTGGCGTGGTTTCAGCAAAAAATTTTGAAAGGGCATGTCATTTCCTGCGCTTTCCCGGAAAATAATTTTACGATTCCCCGTGCTTATGAACCGGAAATAGCACATGCTCGACTGCCAGCTTTGAATTTGGAAAAACGGCCTCCGCTTCCAATAGCAGTGGGCTGAGCTGCACCTCATCTTTGTAGCGGGAGCTGAAGTGCGTCAGAATCATTTCATGGGCTCCCGCTTCTTTTGCCGTTTCGGCAGCCTGGACTGCCGTGCTGTGATGATAGTCATAAGCTATTTTCCTCAGCTCGTGCAGAAAAGTCGACTCATGCACCAGGACGTCCGCATCTCTGGCCAATTCCACCGCAGCTTTACAGGGGCGGGTATCGCCGAGAATCGTAACGATCCGCCCTCGCTTGGGTTTCCCCACCACATCTGACGAGCGGACGACCGTTCCCTGTTCCGTGACGATATTTTCGCCCCGCTTCAGCTTGCCGTAAAGAGGTCCCGGCTTGATCCCGTGCCGGTCCAGCAGTTCAAAGTCCAGCCTTCCCGGCCGGTCCTTTTCTATGATCCGGTAGCCGTAGCTGTCGATCCGGTGATCCAGCAGCGCTGCCTCCACGCGGAAGGTATCGTCCTCAAAGAGCACCCCGCCGCTGTGTTCATGGATGTTCAGCTCATAGTTCACACGCGACTCACTGATACCTAGTGTCACGTCCACAAACTTTTTAAGTCCTTTGGGGCCGTACAAAGAAAGCGGCGTATCCCCTCCCTGATAGGCGCGGCTGGACAGAAGACCAGGTAGTCCGAAAAGATGGTCCCCGTGCAAATGAGTGATAAATATGTTCTCCAGCTTGCTGAGACGAAGCGGAGAACGCAGCACCTGATGCTGCGTCCCCTCTCCGCAATCGAACAGCCAGAAAGATCGTCTTTCTTCCAGGAGACGAAGCGCCAGCGAGGTAACGTTTCTTTGCAGTGAAGGAACCCCCGCATTCGTTCCCATAAAATAAAGCTCCATGTTCTGCCACTCCTTTTATCGTAGTGATCGGCAATCAGCAAAAATCCTCCGCTCTTTCCGGAGGATTTGCAAAGGGCTTTGATTAGGCTTTATCCACATTAAAATATTGGGCTTCCGGATGACTGAACACCATGGCGGAAACCGAAGCTTCCGGCTCCATCATAAAACCATCGGTCAGCTCTACTCCAATATCCTGAGGTTTAAGCAGATCGAACAACGGCTCCTGCATCTCCAGATCTGGACAAGCAGGGTAACCGAAGGATACGCGAATCCCTTGATAGCGGGCTCCATGCCGCTGCTTCATAGTCATATCCTGCGGATCGGGGAAACCCCATGTATCCCGTATCATATGATGTACGCGCTCGGCCAGGCCTTCCGCCATTTCAAGAGCGGTCGACTGCAGCACATGCGAACGCAAATAGTCTCCCTGGAGCTTCCATTTCTCGGACAGCTCGCGTATTCCCTTCCCTGCCGTTACAACCATAAACCCGACATAATCCATAATGCCGCTCTCCACCGATTTCAAGTAGTCGGCCAGGCACAGATAAGGCTCCACCTTTTGACGCGGAAAAGAGAACGTTTTAAGCACTTTCGAAGAATCGGCTGGGTCATAAATGAGAATATCGTTGCCCCGGGATTGCGCCGGGAAGAAACGGTACATCGCGTTGGTCTCTATAATCCCGTTCGTCACCGCCTCGGACATGATCTGGTCAACGGTTTCTTTCAGCTCTACAGCTTTCGGATTTCCTGCCGCCAGGAGCTGTTCCACGCTCCCTTTAAGACCCAGATGATGGCCGAGCAGCATCTGCATATTCACATAGGGAATGATGTGGTTGATCGGATAATTCCGAAGGATATGCCGATCCAGATCCGGCGGAATGTACACCGGGGCATCCGTCGATATTTTGGAGCGAACCGCACGGGTCAGTTCCGGCAGCGGAGCTTCGGCCGGTTTCTCGCTGTCGCTGGCCATCTCGGCTTCCTGCTCGAGTTTGATCTTCTCGCGAGTTGCCGGGTCCATCAGCTTGTTGGCCAGATCCAGACCTTCCATGGCGTCTTTCGCATATACGACCAAACCATCGTACTCGGGACGGATTCTGTTCTTTGTAAACTTACGGGTTAGTGCAGCACCGCCCACCAGTATTGGAACGTCAATCCCGGCACTGCGCAAATCCTGAGCAGTCGTAACCATCTGCTGTGCGGATTTTACGAGCAGACCGGAGAGGCCGATCGCATCGGCTTTTTCTTCTCTATAGGCTTCAATAATACGTTCCGGTGGTACTTTTATACCCAAATTTACAATTTGGTAACCGTTATTGGACAAGATGATCTCGACCAGGTTTTTGCCGATGTCGTGCACATCGCCTTTAACCGTAGCCAGCAGTATTTTGCCCTTGACGGAGCTTTCATTTTTCTCCATGAACGGCTCCAGATAAGCGACGGAGGCTTTCATAACTTCAGCGCTTTGAAGAACTTCGGCAACGATCAGTTCGTTGTTGTTAAATAGCCGTCCAACCTCTTCCATGCCCGCCATAAGCGGACCATTAATAATCTCCAGCGCGGAATAACGTCCAAGCGCTTCCTCCAAATCCGGAATCAGCCCTTCTTTTGTTCCTTCCACAACATAGGAGGCGAGACGCTCTTCCAGCGGCAAGTTAACAGCCTTCTCTTTCTTCTCTACCTTCTTGTTGCGGAAAGCGGCTACGAAAGCGGCCAACGTTTCATCATTCGTATTGTAAATCAGTTCTTCCGCGAGCTTGCGCTCTTCCTCGGGGATGGACGCGTAGCGTTCAAGCTTCTCTGTATTCACGATCGCGTAGTCCAGCCCAGCTTTTGTACACTCATACAAAAATACCGAGTTCAGCACCTCGCGCCCTGCTTCCGGGAGGCCAAACGATACGTTGCTTATGCCCAGAATGGTCTGGCAAGAAGGCAGCGCTTCTTTAATAAGACGAATGCCGTCAACGGTTTCCTTCGCCGAGCCGATATATTGCTCGTCACCGGTGCCCACCGGAAACACAAGCGGGTCAAAAATTAGGTCCTCGGACTTCAGCCCATACTTGTTCACAAGCAGATCATGCGAGCGAACCGCAACGTCCAGCTTATCCTTGCTTGAGATGGCTTGCCCGCGCTCGTCAATCGTGCCGACAACGACAGCCGCTCCATATTTATGAATAAGCGGAGTCACATTCTCAAATTTTTCTTCACCATCTTCAAGATTAATGGAGTTAATAATCGATTTGCCCTGGCAGTATTTAAGGGCCAAATCAATTACCGCAGGATCGGTCGTATCGATCATCAGCGGAACCTTGACTTTTTTGACGACAAGCTCCAAAAATTTACGTACATCATCCGCTTCATCACGGTCCGGATCCTGTACGCAGACATCGATAACCTGGGCTCCGTTCTTCACCTGCGCTCTGGCAATTTCCGACGCCTCTTCATATTTACCTTCTACAATCAGGCGTTTAAATTTACGCGAACCGAGAACGTTCGTTCTTTCCCCCACCATATAGGGCCGGTTGGCATCCTCAATATATACAGGCTCAATTCCCGATACTGCCGGAGGATGTTCACCCTGAAGCGGACGCGGAGCAAAAGCGGATAGAGCCTCGGCAATGGCCTGAATATGCTCCGGTGTCGTTCCGCAGCAACCCCCGGCAATGTTGAGCCAGCCTTGCTCAGCGAACGCTGTTATCTTTTTGGCCAAAGAGTCCGGCGACTCATGGTAGTGGCCGTTCTCGTCCGGCAGTCCCGCATTGGGATAGCAGCTTACCGCCGTCGTTGACATTTCGGATAAGGTGCGAATGTGATCGCGCATGAACTCCGGCCCGGTCGCACAGTTCAGCCCAACCGAGATCGGATTTAAATGCTCCAGCGATATATAGAAGGACTCGATATTTTGCCCGGCAAGCGTTGTGCCCATCGGTTCAATCGTGCCGGAGATCATTAAGGGCAAAGTGATGCCCGTTTTCTCAAAGGCTTGTCTGATCCCAATGCTGCCCGCCTTGACATTCAGCGTATCCTGAGATGTTTCGAGCAGCAGCGCATCAACTCCGGCTTCAATCAGTGCAGCAGCCTGCTCTTCGTAGCTTTCGATCAGCTCGTCAAACGTAACTCCCCCGGTTACGGATAGCGTCTTGGTTGTTGGCCCAAGCGCTCCGGCAACATACCGCGGATGTTCAGCCGTCGTGTATTTCGCCGCTGCATCTACTGCCAGCTTCGCTGCAGCCAGGTTCAGTTCTCTTGCTTTTTCCGGTATATCATATTCGGCAAGCACGACGGAAGTCGCACCAAATGTATTGGTTTCAATGATATCTGCGCCCGCTTCAAAGTACTGTTCATGGATCCGGGAAATGACATCTGGTCTGGTCAGCACCAGAATTTCATTACAGCCTTCCAGCTGTTCTCCGCCAAAATCATCGGCAGTCAAGTTTTCCTGCTGAATCATCGTACCCATGGCGCCATCGAGAATTAATATTTTTTCGTTTAATCGTTCTTTCAGACTCGGTTTAATCAATCCCATGTCCCTCCCGTCAGACGTTAACATTTAGTTTAGCAGAACGACCCGCATTAGAAAAGAAATTTCACTGTAACGATTTAAAACAAAAATGCTATAAATAGCATTTCAATATTATAAAAACTGGGTCGACATCCCGTGGCTAATCCTATATAATCCTAACTATAATGATATGAAAGCGGGGTAATCCTATGGCTCAAATCAGAATTAGAAATACGAACGAATGGGTAACCGGAGAAGAAAATGTCCGTAATTTCTTGAACAAATATGAGGTTATTTACGAGCATTGGAATACGGATAAACTTCCGGAAGAACTGAAAGAAAATTTCTCGCTGACTGACGAACAAAAACAGACCATCCTGAAGACGTTTGACGCAGAAATTCAGGATCTTGTGGCACGGCGCGGTTACCGCACATGGGACGTTATTACGTTATCCGAAGCAACACCTAACATTGAGGAGCTGCTGGCTAAATTTGAGAAAACCCACACGCACACGGAAGACGAAATCCGCGCGATCATTTCCGGTTCCGGCATATTTATTATAAAAGGCGATGACGCGACAGGATATTTTGACATCGTGCTTGAAGCCGGTGATTTGATCTCCGTTCCTGAAAACACCGTGCATTTCTTCACCCTCACCGATGAACGCAAAGTCGTAGCTGTGCGGCTGTTCATTGAAGAAAACGGCTGGATTGCTTATCCTTATGAAGATCCTAACTTTCAGAAGGCATAGAAGTTAACTGGCGAGGACGGCAATGCCGTCTTTCTTTTTTTTAAAAAGCCGACCCACCCGTCCTAACTGGACAGGCAGGCCGGCTTTTCGTTAACCCAACAAATCAGACCCTGCTGTTCAAGATATCGTGCAATTCCGACAAATGCTTGATTTCGTAATCCGGTACAATTTCATCGTTCCGGCTTTTGCCGTCACGGTTGATCCAAACTGCGGTAATACCCGCACCAAGTGCGCCCTTGATGTCCGTTGTCAGCTTATCGCCGACCATGATGGTCTGCTCTGGTGACGTATGAAGCAAGCTTAACGCATGCTCAAAAATCGAAACATCCGGCTTTCCTTTACCAAACGAGCCGGACACGATGATTTCATCAAAATAAGGAGCAAGCTTCGGCACTCCGTCGAGCTTCTCCCGTTGAAGAGCGGGACAACCGTTGGTCAGGAGCAGCAATTTGACTTTGCCCTTCAGTTCATCCAGAATTTGAAACGTTTCTTCATATATATAAGGTCTTGCCCGTCGTTCTGCAGCAAACTGATCGCTCAGCTTGGAAGCAAGCTCTTTATTGTCCACGCCGCATGCGAGCAGCCCCAGGTGCCAGGATTCCTTCCTGTATACGGGCGCAAGCTGTTCGAGTTTACGGAACTCCGGCTGATGCCCGGCGTTAAAATTGGCCCATAGCCCCTCAAAAGGATTGATGCCAATCAATTTTGTAAAAGGAAAAGTCTCGTAGGATTCGTATAATTCACGCGCTTCCTTACGAACCGATTCCTCCAGCTTTACAGGATCCACACCCGTCAAATCCGACGCATTCTTGCAAACTGCTTCAAAAGCTTCGCGAACGCTCCGCTCATCCCATAGCAGCGTATCATCCAAATCAAAGCAAACGGCTTCTATTTTCATGATCCCCATCCCCCTGTTTATCTATAACCTAAGATGCTTATTTCTTTTCGAGTTCGATGCCATGGGTTGCGGCAAACTGTTGCAGGGTTGCTCCCATTTCTTCCGTATTGAAAAAATTCCGGGTCCGCGAAAATGTCCAATTGGGCTCCTTGGTTTTCGCTACGATCGTAATTGCATTTTTTGACCATTTGATCTTGGCGATCGCACCCGAATCCAAGCTTCGGTCCCGGTTGAATTTTGAAGTAAACAGCTTGTTCTTGTGTATGCGCAAATAAGGCTTTCTCAGAAATACTACGACGCCCAATACGAAATATAGAGCCACAGTAACCACATAGAGAGTATAGTTGACATCTCCGCCGTCGCTAACTATGCCCAATACCCCATAGAGGACACCAAGCAGGACGAGAAATGCGGGCAGCAGTACATTGCGTCCTTTATAAATAACGCCCTCTCCTCTGCTGCCTAATGCTCCCGCCGGTTTGATGCCCTTATTCTTTTGATCAAGCTGAAGCTTTCTTCTGTTCTTCTCTACTTTTCTTTCGAACGATCTGGACATTCGCTTGCTTCCTCCCTAAACAGTCTTGCCGGAACGATTTCGGCTATTTATCGTCAACAATTTCAATGGATTCCAGCTGCCTGCGGAAGTTTCTACGGATGTTTCCAAGATATATTTCACGAAGCTTCGCGCGCTCCAGCTTCTCTTCTTCCGTTAAGCCTTCAGCTTTGTGTTTTCGTGCCAATTCGTTTATTCGTTGCACCAAGCTATCGATATCCATATGCTCCTCCTTCATTCAAGGCATTACACTTTACTTTGACATGTCAAAAAGAGCTTGTCAAGGCGAAAGCACAAGCCCGAAAGCTCTTCCTTATATATGAAGTCAAAAAGATTGCATTATGATTCATCGCTTATCCAGATCCGGGAGCTTAAGCACATCTCCAACTGAAATCTCGCTTCCTTCCAGCCCGTTAACTGACTTCAGTATACGAACATATTTTCTCGTATCCATTTCTGCAGGTTTATAGGTAACCGCGATATCCCACAACGTGTCGCCGGGAGTAATGACAACCGTTTCGAGGACGGAGTTGTCATTCGAAGAAATCGTTGCAGCAAAGGCACTGATAAAACCGGTGCAGGTTAAAGTCAACACAACAACAATAAGCAGGGTTCTGAAGAAGTGCTTACGATGCGGGATCATTCTTAAACGTTGAAAATTGGAAACAGGGACTGCGGATTGCGTATTATAGATACTTTTATATGTACTGTACTTTAGCACAACAACCACTCCCAAACATTTGTTCTTGTCTGGGAATACTATAACACGAACATGTGTTTTGTTCAATAGATTTTCAGAACAATTGTTCCCTTTTTATTATCGATTTAGAACTCATGTTTGTACGAACGGCAGTTCTGTGTTATAATTTTTCCAAACGTTACTAAATGGGGTTGATGATAGATGTCGAAGGTTTCCAGCCGGCAGCAGGCTATATTAGAATTTATACGTAATGAGGTCCGGATGAAGGGCTATCCTCCTTCCGTCCGGGAAATCGGCGAAGCCGTCGGACTAGCTTCCAGCTCAACGGTCCACGGACATTTGGATCGTCTTGAGAAGAAGGGACTGATTCGCCGGGACCCTACGAAGCCTCGGGCAATCGAACTTCTTGGGCAGGAAGAATCCGAGGACATCCATATGTTTGCACATACCGTTACTAGAGTACCTGTTGTCGGTATGGTAACTGCAGGCGTGCCGATAACGGCCACAGAGAATATTGAGGATTATTTCCCGCTTCCCAATCACTACGTCGCTGATAAAGAAGTATTTATGCTTGCCGTTGTCGGCAAAAGCATGATTGAAGCAGGCATTTACGATGGCGATTATGTCATTGTCCGCCAGCAGCAAACCGCCGAGAATGGCGATATCGTCGTTGCCATGACCGAGGATGACGAGGCGACTGTGAAAACTTTTTATAAAGAAAGAGATCATATCCGACTTCAACCGGAGAATCCGGCATTTGAACCGCTTCGTTTGAAGCATGTTACCATTCTGGGCAAAGTCATCGGGCTGTTCAGAGACTTTCATTGATTGAGCATCTGCGTTTTACAATTGACAAATTTGAACATAATGTATAATAAAGGCAGCAATACTCCCCGATCTTATGGAGAACAGCTGCCTTTTTCTTTTGTTAGTTTTTTGGAGCCAATTTATGCAATTCATATAGTGATTTTTTTCATAGTATGCTATATTGATAAAAAAGATAATTATGTGTGATAATTATTTTTTATTGTTTCCTGATAAAATGAACAAAAGGATGTATGCTCTTTGAACCTGCAAGATTACCCCTCCTATTTAATGAAAAAATCCAAGACGCTGAAACCGGCACAAGAAGTGGCGGTCATTATTGTTTCGGCGCTTCTCGTGGCGATCGGACTCAATTTGTTTCTGGTCCCTCATCAATTGTTGTCTGGCGGCGTGGCCGGGGTCGCCTCTATCATCGGCTATCTTACAGGCTGGAACATTTCCCTCATTTATTTTATTCTGAATGTTCCGCTCATTATTTGGGGCTGGAAAGCGGTCGGCAGAAGATACATTGTATACAGCTGCATTTCGGTCCTGTTCACAACCTGGTTTATGGCTATCATTCCTGTCGTTAATGTCACCCGCGACCCCACGCTTGGGGCTGTAGCAGGCGGCATTATCTCGGCGGTGGGCATCGGCTTTTCCCTTCGCGTGGGAGGTTCAACCGGCGGTTTTGATATTGTCGGCTCCATTGTAACCCGCAGACATGATGTTCCCATGGGAAATATCTTGTTCTTCCTGAACGGACTTGTCATTGTCGTGCTCGGTTTCTATAAAAACTGGGATCTTGCCCTTTATTCCATGCTATCCACCTACGTGAAAGGCAAAGTCGTCGACATGATTCATGTCGGGCATATCAAGGTTACCTGTTTTATTGTCACTAAGGATAAAGAGAAAATGCTGTGCCAGCTTCGAAAGCTTCATCACGGCATTACGTGTATGGAATCACAGGGCGGTTATAGCGAACAAGGCAATTACACGCTCATGACCGTAACGACCCGGTATGAATATGCCGCTGTCCGAAAAACGGTGATCGAAACCGATCCTCATGCTTTCATGAATGTCGTGCAATCCACCGAAATTGTCGGCCGTTTCGTCAAACCGGCGAAATAGGCCAATAGACGTACATAACAAATCCCGGAAGAGAGCTTCCGGGATTTGTTTTTGCCAAGAATTGTCCTGCGTCCTGAAATCTGCATTTTCCGTAATTCCCCACTGGATCACTGTACATATTATGCCCGCAAAAATGCCTAAAAATAAAGAATAACCCCTGAAGCCTGACGCCCCAAGGGTTTGTCCTCTTTAATACAGTGTCAAATACTGATCACGTTCCCACTGATGCACTTGCGTACGGAACATGTCCCATTCAATTTCCTTCAGTTCATAGAAATGCGTTGCGGCATGCTCACCGAGCGCGCTGACGACAACCTGGCTGCGAATTAATTCGCTGAGCGCTTCCTTCATATCGGATGGCAGACTCGGGATGCCTTCTTCCAAACGTTCTTCCTCGGACATTACATAAATGTTGCGGTCGATTGGAGCTGGAAGACGGAGTTCATTATTGATTCCGTCCAAGCCGGCTTTCAGCATAACCGCAAGCGCCAGATACGGGTTCGCGGCAGGGTCCGGATTTCGGACTTCAATGCGCGTGCTCAGGCCGCGGGAAGCCGGAATCCGGATCATCGGACTGCGGTTGCTCGCAGACCAAGCCACATAGCAAGGCGCTTCATAACCCGGAACGAGCCGTTTGTAAGAGTTGACCGTCGGGTTCAAAATAGCGGCCAAAGGACGAGCGTGCTTCAAAATGCCCGCCATATAATGCCGTGCAATATCACTCAATCCCAGGAGATCATTTTCGTCATAAAACGCATTTTCTTCGCCCCGGAACAAGGACTGATGGCAGTGCATGCCGGATCCGTTAACCCCAAACAGAGGCTTCGGCATGAAGGTTGCATGCAGGCCGTGCTGACGCGCAACCGTCTTCACAACGAGCTTGAACGTCTGGATTTGGTCGGCTGCTTGGAGTGCGTTTGCATATTTGAAGTCAATTTCGTGCTGCCCCGGAGCCACTTCGTGGTGGGAAGCTTCAATTTCAAAGCCCATTTCTTCAAGAGTAAGCACGATTTCACGGCGGCAGTTCTCGCCCAGATCCGTAGGAGCCAGATCAAAGTATCCGCCCTGATCATTCAGCTCAAGCGTCGGATCGCCCTTCTCATCCGTTTTAAACAGGAAAAATTCCGGCTCCGGACCGACATTCATAGAGGTAAAGCCAAGCTCTTCTGCTTCTTTCAGTGCACGCTTCAAAATGCCGCGCGGATCTCCCGGGAACGGTGTGCCGTCAGGCATATAGACATCACAAATAAGACGTGCAACACGATCCTCGGTAACCCAAGGAAAGATCACCCAAGTGCTCAAATCCGGGTACAAATACATATCGGATTCTTCAATCCGGACGTAGCCTTCAATCGAAGAGCCGTCAAACATCATTTTATTATCCAGCGCTTTCTCCAACTGGCTCACCGGGATTTCGACGTTCTTGACTGTCCCGAGCAAGTCCGTAAATTGAAGGCGAATAAAGCGAACATTCTCTTCTGCGGCAATGCGCAAAATATCCTCTTTTGTGTAACTCACTAAACCCTCTCCCTTTCTGGTCTTTAATGCATGGCAATGGAAACGCTCTCTGTCATTCGCTAGGCATGACATGACGTTTCCCCAGGCTGTCATTAACGGGCAGCAGGATCCCGATTATGACTTAAAAAAACGGGATAATTCCCCTTGGATCAGGGAGACCTGTCCAGGTCTTCTCCCGGTTACCAACTGTTGCTTCAACATTCTGTATAATTGAGAATCAGTCAGTTCTTTGCGCTTCTCCTCGGTGTCGTCTGTAAGAACCGTTGCCTCTTGCGATTCCTTGGCAACCGGATTCATCACTTGCTTAATACCCGCGATATTTACACCTTTATCGATCAATGCTTTGATTTCCAGCAAACGCTCAACGTCATTAAAAGAGAACAAACGCTGATTCCCGGAAGTTCGGGCAGGAACGATCAACTGGTGCTGCTCATAATAGCGAATCTGGCGGGCCGATAAATCAGTAAGTTTCATCACAATACCGATTGGGAATAAGGCCATATTTCTACGTATTTCGTCACCCATCGCTCTCAACCTTCCAATAATGTTTTTTCTGATTTTCATTTTATGTTACGTTGTCTTACATGTCAAGCCAGAAGCAGGTAAACATTATAGTAGATTGATGTCTTTCATATGTTCAAGAGAAGACAAGATGGCGTATTTCACATGCGAATACGTAAGTCCGCCCTGCATGTAGGCAATGTATGGCTTCCGGATCGGAGCGTCCGCGCTTAATTCGAGACTGCCGCCCTGAATGAAAGTGCCGGCCGCCATAATGACCGGGTTCTCATATCCCGGCATATCCCATGGCTCCGGTACAACGTGGCCGTCAACCGCGGACGCCCGCTGCACCCCCTGGACGAATGAAATCAGGTGATCCGCAGAATGGAAAGAAATGGCCTGGATCAAATCCGTTCTCGGCTCATTCCAGCGCGGTTTTGTGGCGAATCCGGCTTGTTCAAATACAGCTGAAGCCAAAATGCTGCCCTTGAGAGCCTGTCCAACAATGGTCGGTGCAAGGAACAACCCCTGGTAAATGCCCCGGGTCGTCCCGAGCATTGCGCCGACTTCGCCCCCGATTCCCGGAGCCGTCAGTCGGTAGGCGGCAAGCTCGACGTACGCTCTTTTTCCGCAAATATACCCCCCGGTTTCCGCCAGACCGCCGCCTGGATTTTTAATCAGGGAGCCTGCAATCAAATCCGCCCCGACCTGCGTCGGCTCCCGTTCTTCCGTAAATTCCCCGTAGCAGTTGTCAACAAACACGATGATATCGGGCTTGATCGCCTTTACGCGTTGAATCATTTCCCCGATCTGCGCTACCGTAAAAGAGCTTCTCCAGTCATAACCCCTCGAACGCTGAATGCCTATCACTTTCGTCTCCGGAGTAATTCCGGCTTCTACGGCGTTCCAATCCACGCTGCCGTCCTCAAGCAACGCAGCTTCCTTGTAGCCGATCCCGAAGTCGGCCAGCGAGCCGGTACCGTCTCCTGGCTTGCCAATAACCTTATGGAGTGTATCATAAGGCCTTCCTGTTATGTAGAACAGCTCGTCCCCCGGCCGGAGAACACCGAACAAAGCGGTTGCAATCGTGTGGGTTCCAGATGCAAAATGGGGGCGTACCAGCGCCATTTCCGCTCCAAAAACATCGGCGTAGACCAGGTCAAGCACTTCACGGCCCCTGTCATTATAAGCATAGCCTGTGGAGCCCGAAAAATGGTAATCGCTTACCTTTTGTTGCTGGAATGCTTCAATCACCTTCCATTGATTGTGATCCACAATGCGGTCTATTTCCCGCATGGCACTTTCAGTCAAACTTTCTGCTTCTTTAAGCATTGCTAAGGTTTCTTTCGAAAAATCGGCCATCTTTACTATGTCTCTCCCTCTCAGATGATGATCTGCCGCAGCGCGCTAACGCGGCAGACCTTTAATGTCATAATAATGTCAGATTCTTTATCACTTCACAGTATAACCTTCTAAAAGATGTTTCTGTTTGTCGTAATCCCCTCGATTCAAGCTGACCTGATAAAGGATATAATCCTCGTCCGTTTGCTGCTTCTCCACTTTGCCCACACGATGCACCAGCGCGCTCAGTTCACCGCGGGATGCCGGAATGCGAAAGGTCAAAGTTTCTCCTGTCAGATGCTGCTGAATCGCTTCGACCACGTTATGAAGGTCCTGTTCATCATAAGCGCTGATCAGCAGGCTCGTGTCGGTCAAAGGCAGCATTTCCAGCTGCCCGGGTCCACAGAGATCCTTTTTATTGTAGAGAACGATTTGAGACTTATCCCCGGCTCCCAGCTCGCTCAAAATATTGCTGACCACTTCCATCTGTTCATCCCGGTTGTCCGACGATGCATCCACGACATGCAGGATTAGATCTGCCTCATTCACTTCTTCCAGCGTAGCGCGGAAGGACGCGACCAGATCATGCGGAAGATTCTGAATGAAACCGACCGTATCGGTCAGCACAATCTCTTTGCCGCTTGGAAGAACCAGATTCCGGGTTGTCGGATCCAAAGTGGCAAACAGTTGATTTTCGATATAAACGTCAGCTTCGGTCAGCTGCTTAAGCAGAGTCGACTTCCCCGCATTCGTGTACCCGACAAGAGCGGCCTGCACCACTCCCGTTTCTTTGCGGCGCATCCGGTGCAGCTTCCGGTGCCTCGTGACCTCGTCAAGCTGGCGTTTCAGATCGCCGATCCGGCCCCGGATATGACGGCGATCCGTCTCCAGCTTGGTCTCCCCCGGCCCCCTTGTGCCGATGCCGCCGCCAAGACGGGACAGATTTTTCCCGTGCCCCGACAATCTTGGCAGCAGATAGGAAAGCTGTGCAAGCTCCACCTGAATAATGCCTTCCCTCGACTTGGCGCGCTGCGCAAAAATATCCAGGATGAGCTGGGTGCGGTCAATGATTTTGACATCAAGGCTCTCTTCCAGATTGCGAACCTGCGCGCCCGACAGCTCCTGATCGAAGATAGCGGTGTTAGAACCACTTGCTTCGATCAGTGTCCTAAGTTCTTCGACTTTGCCCTTTCCGAGGAAAAAGCGGGAATCCGGGGTGTCCCTGTTTTGAACCATTTGCGCCATCACCTCAACGCCCGCAGTCTCGGCGAGATTCACCAGCTCCCGCAGCGAATAATCGGTATCGATGCCGCTTCGCTTCACCTCGTCCGTAATGAGACTGACAAGCACCGCCCGGTCCGGCTGATTCAGGTTTGTTTCATATGTCGTTTGCTTCATCAAGCAGAGGCTCCTTCTAGTCATGTTATTCCGTTTGTCCGTGTTCAGGTCGAATTCGGCTTTTTGTCCACCTTCAAATCCTCGGTCCGGATCGTCATCAGCTCCAGCTTGCCCGGAGACGAGCCCCCGTATTGATTGAGCAGCCTCACCGCCTGCTGGCGGATAGAGCGTTCTATAATGTTGCGAACGTAACGGGCATTGCTGAATGCCTGAAGGCTCTCTGCCTTCTCTGCCAGCAAATGCTGCTTTAATTTGAGTATCGCCTGCGGCATCAGGATATAATCGCGTTCTTTTACCATCATTTCGGAAATTTGAATCAGCTGGTCGACGGAATAATCCGGAAAATCAATTTGAATCGGAAAGCGCGAAGGCAGCCCGGGATTGGTGTCCAGAAAAAATTCCATCTCATCGGAATAACCGGCCAAAATCAGGATGAACTGGTTCTTATGATCCTCCATTGCCTTCACAAGCGTGTCGATCGCTTCTTTGCCGAAATCCTTCTCCCCGCCTCTGGCGAGACTATAGGCCTCGTCAATGAACAAAATGCCGCCCATCGCTTTTTTCACAAGCTCCCTTGTTTTCTGGGCGGTATGCCCGATATATTCGCCGACCAGGTCGGCGCGTTCCACTTCGATCAGATGACCTTTGCCGAGCACGCCCATTTTCTGAAAAAGCTTGGCTATAATCCGGGCCACTGTCGTTTTTCCCGTTCCGGGATTGCCTCTGAAAACCATATGAAACACCTGGGCCTCAGACAGCAACCCGGCATCCGTGCGCAGGCGGGCGACCTGCAGGAGGGCAAAAATTTCATACACCAAAGTTTTGATATTGTCCAATCCCACGAGCTGGTCCAATTCCTTGCGAATTTCCTGGAACACGCCCTGCTGCAGCTTGTCGGTAACGGCGGGGGAAGCGTCCGGTTCCGAAACGGTTTGTGAGATTACCGGAGGTTCTGAACTGCGTAATATAACATTGATTTGTCGGGACGGTCTTTCTTCCGAGCGCCCGCTGCCGGCCATGGCACGCCCTTGCATGAAGGCATCACCTCAAAATTTAAAATAACCCCGCAGCTTGACGTGAAAAACTCTGCAGCTTTGGCCCATTGCTTCCGCGGGGATCCCGAAACTAAATAAAATAAGGAGTGGGAAAGCTACTTTTACACTATATTCTAGTGACCCTTACCTTATTAGAAGTTTTAGTTAAGCCCCGGTGAAGACTGCTCCAATTTGCTGTATTCTCCACTTGGTATAGGCAAGCACCTCGCGGGTTTTGTTGTAGCCCTCATTCAGCAGCTCGGAATGCACAAGCGACAGCTTTGGCCAGTCATAATGCAAGGATCTCGCGATCTCCAGCGACCTGCGGCCGTGATAGTCATGAGTGATGATGATCGCTGTTTTCAGTTTCCGCTCTTTCATGATCTTCTGGCTGAACAGTAAATTTTCATAAGTGCTTGTCGCCTTGTCCTCAAGCAGGATGTCATCTCTGGAAATCCCGTGTTCTTCGAGATACCTCGCCATACCTTCGGCTTCTGTAATCGTCGCCCTTCTAGCATCCAGCCCGCCGCTGACAATGATGATACCGAACTTTCCCGTTTTATAATCCGCTACGGCCCGCTCAAGCCTCTCCTCAAGCCCAGGACTCGGCTTATCTTCCCAGAGGGAGGCACCAAGCACGATGCCGACATCGGCCGTCCCGGGCGCCTCGCCGCTCTTCTCGCTCTCCACCTGAAACCATGCGTAGGCAAGCCAGACTACAAGAAGCAGGAGCAGCAAACACGAGCCCTTGATGAAGGGCCTGAGAAACCGCCTTTTTCTCGACACAGATAAGACAGACAACTTAGAAAAATGGGCTTTGCCGTCCAGTTTCATTTCATTCCACCTATCCTGTCAAATCTAAGTGCATCCAGATCAAATCCCTGGCTGCAGTGCTCTAGCGACATCAGAAAATAAGGAAAAGCGTGCGCGTCGATCATTTGAAGCAGCTCTCGTGCGGTATGGGTAGCCAATTCATAATCCTTGAGCGAAATAAGGCGGCGGCTCAAAGCGTCGTCAAGCTCGTCCTGATCGAGCAGAAAGACTTCGCCATTTCGAAGCACCACAATGTCCAGATACAGATCATCAAACCAGGGAACGCCCTGATCGGTCACGCCTTGGTTTTTGCAGACATCAATATACCATTCGATCACTTCGTTTCTGTCATCAAACATGGCGGTAACGATATAATGGGCATTCTTGGGATAATACTGCAGCCACGAATATCCCTTGTCGGCGATACGGAAGGTGTGTCTTCCATAGGTTTTCCAGAGCGGTTCTCTTAGAGCCTGGATGGTATACAGCGTAATATAGCCGGTAAAATATTTATCCTCCACGTACCGCGACGCGAACTTGCGCTGGGTAACGCGCCTCCAGTTGGCACGATCTCCGAATTTTCGTTTCATGGTAAAGACCCTTTCCCACATATTATGTTCAGCTTATCACATTTGGAAGAGAGTCTCAAAAAACGAATCGCTATCCAGAATAAAAAGCAGCACCCTTCCTCTTTGCTTGCGAAAAAGGGTGCTGCTAAGCTTTTTAAGCCATCGTGGTTCGATTGCCGTTACGGTGTTACCGGGACTGCCGAATTATCGATCGTTCCGGTTACGGTTCCGGGGTCAGTAGTGGCGTTTTGCCCCTTTCCGGAATTTCCATTTCCCTGGCCCGGAACCGTTGAGCCATCGCCGTTCGAATTGCCGCCCGGGTTCCCTTGGTTGCCGTTGTTTCCGTTATTGTCTCCGCCTTCAGGAGCGCTTGGGTTTACCGATTCGCCCGGCACCTCGGAATTACCCTCGCCAGGCGGGAAGTCTCCAGGAACGCTTTCGCCCGGCTGATTCACGTCCCCGCTCGGGAACGGCTCTTCCGAAGAAACCGGCGGTTCTACCGCTGCCGGAATATCGACCCGAACCTGGTTAGAGCGCTCGCTTTCCAGTCCGCTTTCGGGGTCGTAATAGGTTACGTAATACTCATACCCCGTGCCAGGAGCTACGCTTACATCCTCCGCATCTGTGGTCATTACGCTCATAAGCAGGCTGAAATCCTGTTCGGTAGAAGCTTTACGGTAAATCCGGTATTCTCCGCCCTGCTTCTCGGCAGCATTCCAGCTAAGGAAAACCGTGCCGGTGGAGTTGCTGTACGATCCCGCAAGTCCAGTAACCGCAGCCGGAAGCTCGGCGGAAGGTTCCGGAGTAGGCTCTGCCAAATGGCTTGGTTTATCGAAATCCTTGACTGGAACTCCTTCAAGAGCCTCAGACATCACCCCGCCGAACAGCGCCGCCGCTTCGCCGCTGCTGCCGTTCAGCAGATGCTTCTTATCCGGATTGTCGTAGCCCATCCAAATCGCAGCCGTCCATTCCGGCGTATAGCCGACAAACCAGGCATCGCGGTTTTTGCTGCTTCTAAGACCTGAAATACCGTGCTGAGTCGTCCCCGTCTTGCCTGCCAAAGGACGGTCGAGCTTCGCTCTTCTCCCTGTGCCGTCCGATACAACGTGCACAAGCATTTCGGTCATATAGTAGGCTGTGTCTTCGCTCAGCACTTTCTTCTGCTCAGGACTTCCGTGCTGATAAACAGCGGAACCTGAATGATCTAGAATTTGTTTGATGGAATAAGCCTCATTATACCGGCCACCATTGGCGAACACGCTGTACGCCTCAGCCATTTCAAGCACATTCGTCCCTTTTGTCATGCCGCCCAGCGCAAGGGCCAAATTGTTATCTTGATCATCCATCGTAATGCCCATCTTCTTGGCGTAAGTCACGCCCGTCTTGACACCGATTTGGTTCAGCAGCCATACGGCCGGAATATTCTCTGATTTCGTAATGGCCTCCGTCATACTAATCGTTTGCGAATAGCCGTGCAAATTTTTCGGACAGTAATTCCCGAAGCACTGCTTCTCATTGCTGAGCCGGGAATCGGCCGTGAATTTGCCGCTGTCCAGCGCAGGAGCATAAGACACGATCGGTTTAAAAGCAGATCCAGGCTGACGCCGGCTGGCGATCCGGCTGAATCCCTTCCGCTCGTAATCCCTTCCGCCGAGCAGCGCCAGGATGCTGCCATTCTCATGATTCATGATGATCATCGATGCCTGTACAGGCTGTTTATCCGCGCTCTTCTCGAAATAATCGTCATTTGCGAACGCCTTCTCGACGGCCTTCTGGGCCTGAACGTCCATTGTCGTATAAATTTTGTACCCGCCGCGGACCAATTCGTCTTCCGTCAACTCGGGCGCAACCCGTTCGGCCTCATCCATCACATAATCGATGAACGCAACGTAGTTCTGTTTGCGGGCCGGAGGCTGATAATCATAAACAACGGCCTTGGCATGGTCCCGCTGCTCGGCTGTAATATACCCCTGCTCATACATCAGGTCCAGCACAACCGCGCGTCTGGCGGTCGAAGCTTCCGGGTTGCGAAGCGGATTGTATTTGGATGGTCCCTTCGGCATAGCGGCAAGAGTGGCCATTTGCCAAACATCCAGTTTGTTCAGATTCGTTATTCCGAAATACTTTTCGGAAGCCGCCTTGATGCCGTAAGTCGTGCCGCCGAAATTGATCCGGTTCAAATACAGCGTCAATATTTCGTCCTTCGTCATATTCCGTTCAAGCGCCATGGCAATGGACATTTCCGTCGCTTTGCGGAAAAATGTCTTGTCCCGCGTCAGGAATATGTTTTTGGCGAGCTGCTGGGTAATCGTGCTGCCGCCTTCGACCATGCTGCGGGCAACGATGTCCTTCACGGCCGCCCGGCCGATCGACCAGATGTCTACCCCGCTGTGCTCATAAAAGCGCTTGTCTTCCGTGGCGACAAAAGCTTCCTTGAGCAGCTTCGGAATGTCCTCGCTATTAACCGGTTCCCGCTTCTCCAGCGAAAGCTCGCCCATGAGCTTTCCGCCTCGATCATACACTTTGGTTGACTCATAAACTTCAAGCTTGTCTTTATTCTCGTTCAGCAATTTTTCACCGTTTACCGTGATAAACAAATACCCGATAATGCCGCAGATCACAGCAATGGCGATTGTAAAAAACGATGTCCATAAAATAAACCTGGCGCTCGGTCTTCTCTTTTTCTTATTGCGGCCATTTGGTTTATCCGGTTTCTTGTCCGGCTTCTTGTTCGGCTTCTTATGGTTTCGTTCCATTCTCGACGGTCTGTTTGTCGGCATTTCTAGAAATGACTCCCTTCGATTAGAACTAGTTGCCCCTGCCAAAGAAAAGAACAACCCTGACAGGTTGCTCTATCCTTCAGCACTATAGTATTAACGTTGGCACAGCAAAAAAAGTTTCAGAGCGGCAGTTATCAGCCCTCTTGATCCTGCATCAGCGATACGTTGCGCTGCGGCTGGAACGTCGAAATGGCGTGCTTGTACACCATTTGCTGGCGTCCGTCACTGTCAATGACAATGGTAAAGTTGTCAAATGCTTTTATCGTACCTCTGATCTGGAATCCGTTGGTCAGAAAGACGGTAACCGGGATGCTCTCTTTGCGTAACTGGTTCAAGAACGTATCTTGGATATTGATGGATTTGTTCATTAGCCGTACCCCCAATAGGTTCAATTAGTGTTTGTAATTATATTCAAGAGGAATCCCGAACTTTCCTGCTATTATAGCACGGATGTCTGCCAAATGGTCTGGAAAGTTTTCACCTCGCGTCACATCGATCCAGTGAATATCCTTCATGTGACGGAACCAAGAAAGCTGCCGCTTGGCGAAACGCCGGGTATCCCGCTTCAATTTCATAATGGCGTCCTCCAGCGGAAGACCGTCCAGCAGGTGCTCGGCTATTTCCTTGTAGCCCAATCCCTGCATGGATACCAAACTTCGTGAACAGCCTCTTTCGAGCAGTGATTTCACTTCCTGAACTAGCCCTTGCTGCACCATTTCGTCAATGCGGGCCTCAATTCGGTTATATAGCAATTGACGGTCCATTGTCAAACCAATAATGCACAGATTGTAAGGAGAGGCTTTCGTTTGGCTCTCCAATTGGCGGGAAAGTGTCGTACCCGTCAGGTGATAGACTTCCAGAGCGCGAATAATTCGCCGCTGGTCATTGGGATGCAGCTTGGCGGCAGTCTCCGGATCAATTTCGGTGAGCTTCGCGTGCAGCGCTTCGGGGCCAAACTGCTCGCTGAAACGCAGTTGCTCTTGCCTGAACGCTTCGTCCGCACCCGCTTCCGTAAATTGAAACTCATAGCATACGGACTCCACGTACAACCCCGTTCCGCCAACAATAAAGGGAATCCGGCCCCTCGACGCAATTTCGGGAATCAGGCTTCTGCACACTTTTTGAAAATAAGCGACGGAAAAAGATTCCTCCGGATCCAGCACATCAATCAGGTGATGGGGGATGCCCTGCATCTCTTCCGGCGTTATTTTGGCTGTTCCGATATCCATGCCGCGATACACCTGCATCGAATCGCCCGATATGATTTCACAGGAACAAGACTTCGCGATTTCGATGCTCAGCCGGGTTTTGCCGACAGCGGTCGGACCGACTAGGACTAGCAAATTGGGCTTGTGTACGCCTCGTTCAGCGGTCAAGATGCATCACTCCGTAGGTTATTTTGCTTCGGCTTCTGGCCGGTGTCTCAAAGCCAAGACGTTCAAACTCCCCGCTGTCCCGTTTCTCTTTAAGCACAACCGTCTTTCGGGCTACCCGTCTCGCTTCGGCTATCGCCTCCTGACGCAGTGGAGCAGCGTTGGCATAAGAGCGCAGCGGCGAAAGCGAAGAGGATTCCAGCGTCGGATCGCGGAACATAGGGTCAAAATAGACGATATCGGCGCTCTTGTCCGGCATGGAGCGAAGACCCTCCAGATGTTCCGTATGCCTCGCCTCAATTCGCTGCAGCGCCTTGTTGAACTCAGGGATGCCGGATTGGTAGGTTTGAAGACCTTCCCTGAGAAGCAGATACAGCGGGAATGAGCTCTCCAGGGCAATGACCTTCCCCTTGCCGCCCGCGCCCAAAGCGAACATGATCGAATCCGCCCCCAAACCTGCCGTGCAGTCGACGATCAGATCCCCTGGAACTGCACAGGCCGCTTCGAGCATCGAATCCTTCTCCCCCTTGAGGAGCCGCTTGGCGCGTACATAGGACATGCTCGGATGAAACTCCATAGGATTTCCCGCAGCGCCCGCCAGCCGCACGCCGTTTTCGAGGATAATCAGAACGTCATTATCTTCATAGCGGGATCTAAGCTCATTCAGGGATCTCCCCGATCTTCGCGCATACGCTGCTCCCGATTCCCTCGCGAGCGCCTGAGCGCGCGCAACGGTGCGGGGGGATTCGTGTTCTCCGGTCGTTATAATCAAAACCTGTTCCTCCGTTTACATCACTCTTTTAAACAATTTCTCCAGATCATAGGCTGAAAAAGACACTACGATCGGCCGTCCGTGCGGACAAGTATAAGGCTGACGACAGGCGGCAAGCCGTTTCAGCAGCGTGCCCGCTTCCTCCGCCGTCAGCTTCTGGTTCGCCTTGATCGAAGCCTTGCAGGAGCAGAGAATCGAGGATTTCTCCCTCAGCTTTGCAAGATCGATCGCTCTTTCGCTTAATACCCATTCGGCCATCTCTTCAATCAGGGAAGCCTCCTCTCCTTTGGGGAACCAGTAAGGAAGGGAGACAACGCGGAACGTCTGGCCGCCGAAGTGCTCCAGCACGGTTCCCACCTTCTCGAACCAGTGCAGCCTTTCTTTCAGCTTTTCGCTCTCCGAAGGGGTGAACTCGATCGTAATCGGCAGCAAAAGCTCCTGGGAAGCTTCCGCAGGCGAACCGAACTTCTCGTAGTAGTACTCGTAGTTCACCCGCTCATGAGCGGCGTGCTGATCGATCAGATACAACCCTGTATCATTGTTGGCGATCAGATAGGTGCCATGATGCTGGCCGATCAGCGTCAGCTCCGGGAATGCCGGCATCGCCGGCTCCTCCGGGGAAGACTCGTACAAGCGGCCGGCTTCGGACGGCGCTTGCGGCTTGCTGTACTTCTCGGCATAGCCGAAGTCAGAAGCTAAGCTCCGGCCGCTTTGACGGGTTGGCGGCGTACTCACGCCTCCGAAACTGCCGCCGAAATCGGCGCTTGGCCTTGCGCCGTATGAATCCACAAAAGCGCTGCGTTCCCTGATCTGAGCCTTCATTTCCGCTTCAGCAAGCCGTGACGCCGAAGGCGATGTCGATCCTGAACGGCTGTCCAAAGGCATATAGGCTGGACCGGCTTCCGGCGTCATACCGGATGTGCCGGATGCCCCGGAGGTGCCGGGCTGGACCGGCTCAGCCGCCTGCGAAACAGAAGCTGCCGCTTCGTCCATGGCTGAAGGAAAATGAAGCTGCTCCTGAATGACGGACGTGCTGCTGCCCCGGCTTACTTTCTGATTGACGACCTTGGGGATCAGCACCTCCTGGGAGAGGCTTTGCTTGACCGCCGCTTCCACAAAGGCGGTCAGTTCGTTCTCCTTGCTGAAACGGACCTCCAGCTTCGAAGGGTGCACATTCACGTCAACCAGCGACGGATGCATCTTCAGCTCCAGTACGACTAGCGGGTAGCGACCGATCGGCAGCAGTGTATGATAAGCGCGCAGGATGGCCTGCTGCAGACCCTGGTTGCGAATATAGCGCCCGTTGACGATGGTGGACATGCCGGCACGGTTGGAACGGGCCAGCTCAGGCCGTCCAATATAGCCGGAGACCGTATAATCCGGGTCTTCCGAAGCTATTTTCAGCATGCCTCTCGCGGCATTGTTGCCGTAAATGCCGGCGATCACCTGCAGCAAATCGCCATTGCCGGGCGTCTGAAGCAGCAGGTTGCCGTTATGCCGAAGCGTGAAGCCGATTTCCGGATGGGCCAGAGCCTGCCGGTACACGACGTCGGAAACATGCCCAAGCTCCGTCTGGATCGTCTTCATATACTTCAGCCTTGCCGGTGTATTGTAAAATAATTCCTTGACCGTAATATCCGTTCCGCGCGGGGACGGCGCATCCTCGGCCGCCTTCAAGGTTCCCCCTTCGATCACCACGTTCCGTCCAAGCCCGTCCTCGCTGCTTGAAGTCAGCAAATGGACCTTCGACACTGCGGCAATACTGGGAAGAGCTTCGCCGCGAAACCCGAGCGTACGGATCTGGTACAGATCGCGGCTGCTGGCCAGCTTGCTGGTCGCATGGCGGTAAAATGCCGTTTCGCAATCTTCCGATTCGATTCCTGAGCCGTTGTCCGTGACCCGGATGATTTCGAGCCCCCCTTCTTCCACGGCGATCTCGATTTTGGTCGCACCGGCGTCAATCGCATTCTCCACCAGCTCCTTGATTACTGACGCAGGACGCTCTACAACTTCGCCTGCGGCGATCTGGTTGGCGATATGCTCGTCCAGCACCTGAATTTTTGCCATAGGTATTCACCCCGCCCCTTGAACTGTCTGCAATCCCTTCTGCATCTTGCATCCTTACAGCAATTATAAATCCTTTGCTTTCATCTTCAACTCATTGAGCAGCCCCATCGCCTGAAGCGGCGTCATGTTCATAATGTCCGCCTGTTTCAGCTGCTTGACCAGGCTGCGCCATTTCCCTTCGTCCCGGGAATGAACCGGCGCCTGCTGCTCGTCTTCATCGGCGAACATCGAGAGCTGCACGACGCCGGCTTTCGCGGATTCGGAGCTGCTTCGCTCGTTTCCATCGCCGGTGGTCCCGGTTCTGCTCGGCTTCGGCAGCTTAATCCTGTCCGCTGCCCGCTCCCGGGCGATTTCATGGCCCGCCTGCAAAGCGACTCCGGCCTCCCGCAAGGCAGCGTCTTCTCCATGCCGATCCAGGGACGCAAAGCCCAAATCCACGCCGTCCCCTCCGCCGTCAGCTTTGCCCGCTGCCGCCTGCCGGCTCGCTCCGGCTCCGGCGGCCGCTTCCAGGCCGCCGAGCAGCCCTTCGGCCCGGTCCGTGATATCGGCCGGAAGCCCGGCAAGCTTGGCGCAATAGATGCCGTAGCTCGTGCTTGCCGCGCCGGGAACCAGCTTCCGCAGAAAGTGTACCTTATCGCCGCTTTCCTGCACTGCCATCGAGTAATTACGCAGATGGGACAGTTCCGCCTCCAGATGGGCAAGCTCGTGAAAATGAGTGGAGACCAGCGCTTTGCAGCCGATCACATTATGTACGTATTCGATCACCGCCTGGGCAATGGCCATCCCTTCGGCTGTCGACGTACCGCGTCCCAACTCGTCGATAATAATCAGGCTTCGCGGTGTGGCCTTCTCGGTCATCACCTGGATATCCGCCATTTCGACCATAAAGGTGCTTTGGCCGCCGATCAGATCGTCGGCCGCGCCAATCCGGGTGAAAATCCGGTCAACCATCGGAATTTCCGCCCGTGCTGCCGGAACAAAGCAGCCGATCTGGGCCATAATGGAAATCAGGGCCACCTGGCGCATATAGGTGCTTTTTCCGGCCATGTTGGGACCTGTTATAAGCAGAATATTCCCGCCGCCTTGTCCAAGGCTTGTCCCGTTCGCGATAAAAGCCGTTCCTTCCATGACCGTCTCCACGACAGGATGGCGGCCTTTCTCCACGATAAAGTCATAGCCGTCCGACAGCACAGGCTTCACAAATCCGGAATCGGCGCTGACCGCTGCCAAAGAACGGTACACATCGATCTCGGCAACTCGTTCGGCCAGGCGCTGCAGACGCGGCGAATTGGCGTTCAGCCGCTCCCTGACCTCGGTAAACAGCGTATATTCAAGATCCAGCATCTTGTCTTCTGCTTCCAGAATAAGCGATTCCTTCTCTTTCAGCTCCGGGGTGACATACCGTTCGGCATTCGCAAGCGTCTGCTTCCGCTCGTATCTGCCTTCCGGCAGCGAAGCAATGTTGGATTTCGTTACTTCAATATAGTAGCCGAACACTTTGTTGTAGCCGACCTTCAGCGATTTGATGCCCGTCGCCGCGCGTTCGGCGGCTTCAAGGTCGGAAATCCACCGTTTGCCGTTCACGGACGCTTCTCTCAGCTCGTCAAGCCGGGCGCTGTAGCCAGGCCGGATTAACCCGCCTTCCCTCAGGGAAACCGGCGGCTCCTCGGCAACCGCTTCCTCGATAAATGCGGCAAGATCGCCGCAGTCGTCCATTTCCGAAGCAATCCGCGATAGCGTTGCCGAGTTCGATCCGGCGCACAGCTCCTTCAGTTCGGGAATTTGCTGCAGTGACAGCTTCAGGGCATTCAGATCCCTGCCGTTCGCCGTTCCGAACGCGATGCGCCCAACCAGCCGCTCAAGGTCGTAAATGCCTTTCAGCTTCTCCCTTAAATCTTCACGGAGCATGTAGCCGCCGAAAAGCTCCTCAACCGCGTCCAGCCGGGCTTCCACCTGCGTACGGGACAGCAGCGGCTTGTCCACCCAGCGTCTGAGCAGGCGCGCGCCCATCGACGTCTCCGTCCGGTCCAACAAATGGAGCAGCGAGCCTTTTTTGGACCGGTCCCGGACCGTTTCAACCAGCTCCAGGTTGCGGCGCGTGAACGGATCGAGAATCATGAACTGCTCAGGTTCATACGCGGATATGCGGCTCAATTGGCCAAGCGAACGCTTCTGGGTTTCGCCGAGATAACCGACCAGCATCGCCACACAGGCCCGGCGTTCAGGTTCAAGGCGAATCCAGGCGGCTTCGCCAAATTGCTTGCGGCCCGCGTCATCCTGCGCTTTCGTACGCGGCGTATACACCACCGGCTTCCCGAGCGGACCCGACTGCTCCCGGATCCATGAGAGCAGCTCGGGATCCCCGATCACTTCGGACGGCGAGTAGATGCCGATCTCATCCCTCAGCCACTCCCGGCTCGACGGGGAAGAGGTCACATGCAGCTCGCCGGTAGACAAGTCGCACGCGGCAAGCGCCGTCATATGATCCAGCTCCGTAACGGCAACCATGTAATTGTTCGTCTTCTCGGCGACCGTCTTCCCTTCCATCACCGTCCCCGGCGTAACAACCCTTACAATCTCCCGCCGGACAACCCCTTTCGCATCCGCCGGGTCTTCCACCTGTTCGCAAATGGCGACCTTGTAGCCTTTCTCAATCAGACGATGAATATAGTTCTCGGCCGAGTGATACGGCACTCCGCACATCGGGATTCGTTCTTCAGCCCCTCCGGCCCGGCCGGTTAATGTAATTTCCAGTTCCTTGGCAGCGAGAATCGCATCGTCAAAAAACATCTCGTAAAAGTCGCCCAAACGGAAGAAAAGAAACGCATCCTCCGCTTCTTCCTTCACGCTTAAGTACTGTTCGATCATCGGTGTATATTTAGCCATAGGACGTAACCTCCATGCCCATTCATAGAATTCTATTATATCAGAAATACCGCACATATGCTCTTATCGGAAGCGGGTCATGCATCAGGGCACGGAAATTTTCCACGCCTCCCTGATATCCGCCGTCTCATCCCACATTTTTCCGCTGCGGATGGCGTCGAACATAGGCGTAAGGTAGGACTCGTATTTGGAAAAGCCGGGCAGATCCGCTACTTCTTCAATGACTTGCAGCGCAAGCCTTCTAATAGCCGGACGGTCCCCCTGGTAGAAAGCCGAAAGCGCCTCATCGTCATTCAGCGGCAGGGAGGACAGCGCAGGTCCCTTATATTCCTCAGCGATCAAAACAGCCAGCGCGACGACGCCTTTGGTCACCACGGGAGAAATGAGAAAGCTCGGCAGCGTCCGGTATTCGAACCCGCCGTAGGCTTGACGGCGGAAATCGCCCAGAAGACCGTAACGCGGCCTTCTCGCCCGGCTGCGGGGATCCTCCAGCGCGGCCACCGGGAGCGCCAGATAGTTGTCCAGGGCGCGCAGAAGCTGGGGCGTCAGCATCACGCCGCTGAAATGCAGGTGGCCTCCGAGCGGCAGACCCGGCTGCGGCATGCCGCCCGCCAGCCAGGCGAGCGCCTTGTCCCCGATCTGCCGGCTCGCCTCGCGCATCGCGGCCATCAGGTGCTGCACCGCCTCGCGGGGCTCGCCCCCCGGCGCAGGCCGCAGCTCGGCCAGCGGATATTTGCGGCGCCCGTTGATCCACACGGCGTCGCACCCCGCCCGCCCCGCTGTGTCCAGAAAGCGTGAGGCGGGCACAATTTTGCCGCGCAACCGGTCATAAAGCAGAAATTCCGGATCCATCCCGATCAGCATCTTGTTAGCCGCAGCCCCGGAAGAAGCGGGAGCAGCTTCCAAAGCCCAGTCCGCCGCGACCCGCCGGACCGATTCGGCAAACAGCCGGGCTGAATTTCCAAGCCCAAGCTCAGGTAGTGGAACAATGCTGGCTACCGCATATCCACTGCCGCAGGATAGAAGGGTCACTTCGCCAAAATCAAGCCCCTGAACATACAGCGCTCTGACAGCCGTTTTTTCCAGTCTGCGAAACATCGGAGACCCCGGCTCCGGCCCCGACACCATCAGGCTGTTTCCGCGCATGTCACTCGCGCTGCCGCCCATGCTGCCGCCGCTCATACGGCTGCTCATCGCGCGTCGCGAAGCCGCCAAGCTGTCTCCAGCGCCCTCTCCTGTCCGGGAGGGGATCTCGGCGATATGAACAGCCTGCAGGCAGAATACGGTTACCGCAAAACACCGGCGATAGCTCCCCTGCCCGTCTGCTTCGCGGTGTGATTCAGCAGCTTTAAGTCCCGCCATTCGCAGCCTTTCGGCAACCAAGCGGGCAGATCGGGCCGCAAACGCTGCGGCTCCGCCGTTCATGCAGAGCGGAGCCGCTCCTTCAGGCAGCGGCCAGCTCCCGGCCCCGGCCCATGCCCCTTTCGAGTCTATTGATCCGTGCAGGGGCTCTCCAAGACGTCTTGTTAAGTTGCTGAGATTGTCGTCGCTTCCTGCGAACAGATACAGCGGATATTTACGGGTCTGATCCATCGTCCGCGTCTCCTTTTCATGGACGGCATCTGTGTTTCGCGAGAAATTTAAAAAGCATAAAGCGGCAGCCTATACTTCCCTTATTTTTCAAAAAAAAGAGGGCATCCGCCCTCTCCGCCGCCGCCGCAGCTGCATAACATACACTAATTCTTCGAGGATATGCGCTTCAAGCTTACAGGTCGTCATCCAGAAGATCCGGATCCAGATCGTCATAATCGCCGTCGTCTCCGCCAAAATCGAAATCCTTGTCTTCAAAGCCATCCCCGCCAGGAATGACAAGAACGTTCAATTTGGTTTCGGCAACCAGTTCGACTGCGAATTCGCGTTCAACGCGGATAATGACATTGCCGCTTCCGGATACCGTTGCTTCAACGGTACTCGGTTCCTGCGTCGCTTCCGCTGATACTTCGACGGTTGAAGAACGGTGTCTTCCGTCGAGGTAGGAGAGCGGAACGTTCTCTACATAAGAAATTTTTTCTTTGGCGACGGCTGTCTGCGAATTTTTGTCATAGGAATACCAGATGTTGACATCGTAAGTACCCACAACCTCAACTCCGTCTCCCGCAGCTACCGCTTCGTATTGGTGGTTGATAATCCAGGCCCCCAGTATACTCGACGGATTGTGAGGCGGAGTCACGGTATGTGTTACGGTAGAGAACTTACGACCTTTGCCGCAGATCGCTTTCGTAATAATCTCTCTACTTTGATATTTTGATGGCATTTTCGAACCTCCTCCATACAATCATTCAATTCATTTGTATGCAGGACATTGGCCTAGGGTGACAACTATTTTGCCGGGGGAACTTATTTTCCGCCGGACAGGGCTCCCTGGGTCTGGTTCGCTTGCGGCTTTTTATCCTTCTTCGATATGTTCAGATACATACCAAGCTCGCGGCACAGCTGCAAAATAGCCGCACGGCTCTCAAATTCCTCCCTTGAGACCGGCAGATCCATCTTTTTGAAATCCTCCTCAAGTTCCTTGAGCAGCTTTTCCGTTTTTCCGGTATAGATTTCTTTCCGCACGTCTTCGCTCAGCTGGACAAACAATGCAGCCGCCAGCTCTGTATGAGGCATTTTCCGGTATACCTGGGAAATCAGGTCCACCATGCTCTCAATCCGTTCCAGATGCTGTTTTCGCATAACGAAATAGACGTTCCACGATTCGTTCGGGTAGATGACCTGGTTCTCAAGCGCACGTTTGGCGATGGTCAAACCTTTATCGATTTGCTCCGAAGCCTGGAGCAGCTCTTTACCATCCCACACAATTTCCGGATTGCGGAGCGTTTCGGCAATGTGCTGAAAAATCCCCGCAAACAGAGAGTCTACCTCGTAGCGAATCCAGGCCAGCCTTCCTTCCTCCTTCGGCATGTAGACAAGATTGACCAGCATCGCCGAGCCAAGCCCGATCATCAGCAGCAAAATCTGGTTGCCCAATGTCTGCAAGCTGATGTCTTCGCCGCCGAATACGCGAAAAACAACGACGGAGCTCGTCACAATACCTTCTTTGAAATGCGCTTTGGCAATCAGCGGGAAGGCTATCAGAATATACAACACGAGTACCCAGATATGAAATCCGAACAAATAAAACAAAGTAAAAGAAAGCGCCAGACCGAGGAGCGAAGCGAAGAACCTCGCAGATACCGATTTGATGCTTCTTTTCCTCGTGACATCCACGCCAAGAATGGCCAGCAGGCCCGCAGACAACGCTCCGTTAATACCGGCAGTATCCGCAATCAGAATGGCAAGCAGCGTAGCTATAGCGGTCTTGATGACCCGAAAACCCATAAAATCCCTTCTATCCTTTCGAAAAATTCATAGTTAGTCTTATCCTACCTGATTTTTCCGCTCTTCTCAATTGTCCGGCCCAACCTTGTCCATTCTTCCGGCAAAAAAATAGAGAAGAAGCTCACCGCCTCTTCACCAGGACGTGCTCCAAATAAACAACCAGTTGATACATCACTGTTGCCACGATGGCAATAATGACCAGACTTGCAAACACAAGCGTAAAGTTGAACACCTGGAAACCGTAAATGATCAAATAGCCGAGCCCGATTTTGGCTACAAGAAATTCCCCGACAATGACGCCGACCCAGGAGAGCCCCACGTTGACTTTTAATGTGGATACGATCGCCGGGAACGCGGCCGGGAGCATGACTTTGGCAAAAATATCTCTTTTTCCGCCGCCAAACGTTCGAATCACTTTAATATAATTCGCGTCCGTTTCTTTGAAACTCGTATAAACAACCAGAGTCGTTGTGATCACGGTAATCGACAGGGTGGTCGCCACAATCGCCGTAAATCCGCCGCCAAACAGCACGATAAAGATCGGACCTAGCGCGACCTTCGGCATGCTGTTGAATACGACCATGTAAGGATCCAGCACTTTGGACAAAAAAGGCGACCACCAGATGAGCACGGCAAGCAGCGTACCTGCTATGGTGCCAAGCAGAAATCCGACTGCCGTCTCCATGACCGTCATGCCAAGATGCGGCCACAGGTCGCCGCTCCAGGCATCCCTGCCGATCTGGCTGAACACTTTGGACGGGTAGCTGAAGATCAAAACGTCGATCCAGCGCAAACGGCCGGCCAGTTCCCACAGGCCGATCAGGACGATCAGAATAAGCGCTTGTACGCCATGGACCAAAAGACTTACCCTTTTTTTGCGCCGCCGGACATTCGCATATTCTCGCTGCACCCAGGATATGGACGAATCTGCAGCATAGGATTTATTTATCATTCGCTGTTCCTCCTCCTTTCTTATGCTTCGAGCTCCTTCCAGACCTGATGGAACAATTCGGCGAACCCCTCCTGATCTCTGGCATAAAAAGGCGCCGTCTCCCTGATGTCCTGCGGAATTTCAAAGGTTCTGCGGATCCGGCCCGGCTTCGAGGCGAGTACGATGACCCGGTCGCTGACCGCAATCGCTTCGCTCAGATCATGCGTCACCAAAACGGCCGTTTTCTTCCGTTCGCGAAGGGTATCCACAATCAAATCTTCAAGCTGCAGCTTGGTCTGATAATCCAGGGCGGAAAAAGGCTCATCGAGAAGCAGCACCCCCGGATCCGTCGCAAGCGTCCGCACCAGCGCCACACGCTGGCGCATGCCGCCGGACAGCTGATGCGGATAAAGGTTCTCCGTCCCATCAAGTCCCATGCCGTCCAGCAGGTCCTTCACCTTGGAAATCCGCTCCTCGTTCAGCTGCCCGGTCAGCTCCAGACCAATGAGCGCATTGCCCATGATCGTTCTCCACGGAAACAGGTAGTCATGCTGGAGCATATAGCCAACTGTTTGGGACGCTTTGCGAAGAGGGAGGCCGCTAACCAGCACTTCTCCTTTCGACGGCTTAAGCAGACCGGCCATCACGGATAGAAGCGTGGTTTTTCCGCAACCGCTCGGGCCAACCAGACTGACAAATTCGCCCGGCATCACCTTCAGGTTCATCTTTTCGAGTGCCAATGTTGCTTCCCGGTCCGTCACATAAACATGGCTGACGTCACGCAATTCAATAACGGGTGCTGCCTTCATTTCCTCACGCTCCTTCCGGATGTCGCCTACTTGCCTGCGCCGGCTGCCGATTCGGCAAATGACAGGTCGACGACCTTGCCCATGTCAACCCTTTGCTTCAGTTCCCCTGCGCTTTCCATGACATCCTGCAAATTGTTCCACTGCTCTTCGGAGATCGCCGGCGTTTCCGCATAGGTTCCCTGTTCCTTGTACCGTTTGACCGCGCTCGTAATGATGTCCATATCGGTATCCTTGAAATACGGGGAGATCGTTTGGGCGATTTCCTCAGGCGAATGCTCCTGGACCCACTTTTGCGCTTTAAAGAGCGCATTTGTGAACTTCTGAATGTCCTTCGTGTTGCTCTTGATGAAGCTTTGCTTCGCCATGAACACCGTATAAGGCAGCTTTCCGCTTTCCGTGCCGAATGAGGCGACTACATGGCCTTTTCCTTCTTTTTCAAAAATAGAGGCCTGCGGTTCGAACAGCTGCACATATTGTCCTGTTCCGGAAGCAAAAGCTGCGGTAATGTTCGCAAAATCGATATTCTGGATCAACTGCAAATCTGCATGCGGATCTATGCCGTGTTTCTTCAGCGTAAACTCGCCAGCCATCTGCGGCATGCCGCCTTTTCTCTGGCCCAGAAAAGTGTTCCCCTTAAGCTGGGACCAATCGAAGGTTCCCGAATCCTCACGGGCGACAAGGAAGGTTCCGTCCGTTTGAGTCAGCCCGGCAAAATCAATGACCGGGTCCTCGGCGCCCTGCTGGTACACGTAAATGGATGTCTCCGCGCCAACGAGGGCGACGTTGATTTGCCCGGCCAGCAGCGCTGTCATCGTTTTGTCTCCCCCTGCCGTTGTTTGCAGTTCTACATCCAGCCCCTCTTCCTTGAAAAATCCTTTCTCCAAAGCGACATACTGCGGAGCGTAGAACACCGAACGGGTTACCTCTCCGATCTTGATGTGATGGTCTTTGGCGCCGCAGCCGCTCAGAAGAATTCCTGCAAACAGCAGCGCGGCTATCGCGGCTGCAATGCGCGGCTTCTTCATTTCCATCCCTCCAAAAGTGATATTTTTCTCCGGTCTTAATTCACTGTATGCGGCAAACGTCCAAAAGGTTAAGTCTGAAGGGAGAGCGGGTCAGAAGCTCGTGCGATGATTGGCGGCGCTTTGCCTGTGCCCATGAAAAAAGACCGGACACTAAACGCAAACAGCGCAAGTATCCGGTCTTGAACCCGATGATTCGATTTAATTGATTTTAGAGGTTATAGATTGCTTTGTACTTCTTCTCCAGATAATCCGCCAAGTAATCCGGGTTCAGTTCCTCTCCCGTAATTTCCTTGATCAGCTCGGCCGGCTTGCGGCTCTTGCCGTAGCGGTATATTTTGGCGATCAGCCATTCGCGGATCTTGGCAAATTCCCCTTTGGACACGAGTTCATCAAACTCCGGAATTTCTTTCTTGATCGCAAACGCGAACTGGGCCGCATACATGTTGCCGAGCGAATAGGACGGAAAATAACCGAAGCCGCCGCCGGACCAGTGAACATCCTGAAGCACGCCCACTCCGTCGTTCGGAGGCACAATGCCGAGATACTGCTCGTATTTTTCGTTCCACACCCGCGGGAGGTCCTTCACGGAAAGGCCCTCGTCAAACAACTGCTTCTCGATTTCATAACGGATGATAATGTGCAGGTTATAAGTCAGTTCGTCGGCTTCTGTACGGATCAGCGAATTTTCCACCTTGTTCACCGCACGGTAGAACTGGTCCAGGCTGACATTTTTTAGTTGCTCCGGAAAGTACTGCTGCAGATCCCCGTAGTAATGTTCCCAGAAGCCCCGGCTGCGTCCGATCATATTTTCCCAGAAACGGGACTGGGATTCGTGAATCCCCATCGATGTTCCTTGCGCCAGAGGTGTTCCGTACAGCACCTTATCCAGGTTTTGCTCGTAAAGGGCATGTCCGCCCTCGTGCAAGCAACTGAACAAAGAGTTTGTTACATCATCCAGAACAAAGTTGGTGGTAATCCGCACATCTCCGGGATTCAGTCCAGTCGCAAACGGATGCACGCTTTCATCCAGCCGTCCCGCTTCAAAGTTGTAGCCCATCTGCTGCAGCAGGAACAGACCGAATTTCCTCTGTCCATCCTTCTCGTAATTTTGCTTCAGGAACGCCGTATCCGGCTTGTTCGGAGACGCCTGAATCGCTTCGACTAGCGGCACCAGGCGTTCTTTCAGACGACCAAACACTTCATCCAGCTTCTCCGACGTCAGATCCGGCTCATACATATGCAGCAGCGTATCGTAACGGGTTGCGCGCGGTCCCCAGTAGTCGATGATTTCCTGAGTCTTCTCTACGATTTGGGTCAGATAAGGCTCAAATCCTTCGAAATCGGCGTTTTTCTTGGCGTCTTCCCACAGCGTTTCGGCATGCGCCGTCAGCACCGTATAGGCCTGGTACTTGTCCGCCGGAATTTTGCTGCTGCGGTCATACTCCTCCTGGACATCCAGCACCGTTCTGCGGTCGATGTCGTCCAGTTGTTCCAGCACCCCGGGCTTGTTCAGAACGGCAAGCAGTCCCGCCATCTCTTCGGAGGTAGCGAGCTTGAACGCTTCCGTAGACAATAGACCCAGTGTTTCTGCGCGGGTCTCCGCTCCCTTGCGGGGAGCTCCCGTCCGAAGATCCCATCCCATGAGTCCAACGGCTTCGTAATAGCTTTTTATTTTCTTGTTCAGCGCCCGGAATTGCTCGAGCTTGTCCTTCAATTGCTGGTCCATTTCCGTCGTTCACCTCACTGGTATATTTCACTTCCCCTCTTGATGATACTTTTTACAAACTTTATAATCAACTGTTGAAGCGTGATCTAGATCACAGACAAAGGAGATGCCTTACAGCCATGAAAATAACCTTGGATCAGGCAGCCGCAGCTACCTTGTCGCGCCGTTTGGGTGATGCGGACGGGGAAGTCAGGCTTGTTTTTGATATGGAAGGCTGCGGGTGCGGCATAAACGGCATTCCCGCGCTCCAAATCGTAGACCGGCACTGCCGCGATGATGTAAAAATCGATTCCGACGCTTTTTCCTTCTGGATTCATCAGGGGCATGCGATTTTCTTTGAAGAGGAGCTTATGCTGAAAGGCGAGCCTCCGCTGGACAGCTTTCGCCTTTCCAGTCCGTCACAGATTTACAAGTCCAACATCAAGCTGAGTGATCTGCGCTCATTGGGAAGGTAACCTTATATCTGAAAAAGAATAATATAACCGTATAGGAGTGAATGTCGCATGAGCAACGTGAGAACGATACTGGAGTTCAACAAGCAATTTGTCGCTGACAAAGAGTATGAAGCCTATGTAACGGACAAGTTTCCTGAGAAAAAACTGGCCATCGTCACCTGTATGGACACCCGGTTGGTGGAGCTGCTGCCTAAAGCGATGAACCTGCGTAATGGAGACGTCAAAATCATCAAAACCGCGGGCGCGATTATTTCGCATCCGTTCGGCAGCGTCATGCGCAGCGTCCTTGTCGCCATTTATGAGCTGAGGGCGCAGGAAGTCATTGTCGTCGGCCACACCGGCTGCGGTATGGCAGCACTAAATGCGGACAACATGATCGCTACCATTAAGGACCGCGGGATTTCCGATCAGGTGATAGATACGCTGGAGAATTCCGGCATCAAACTGCACAATTGGCTGCACGGATTCAGCACCGAGCGGGAAGGAGTTATGGAGACCGTCAGCATCATCAAGAACCACCCGCTGTTCCCCGCAGGCGTTCCCGTGCATGGCATGATTATTGATTCAACGACCGGGGAGCTGGAGCTTGTCGTGGACGGGGCTTTGGAGCCGCAGGAGTCTTAAATTTTATCGTAAAAAAACAAGCGGATCGAATCGCAGCCTGGAAGCTGGCGATTCGATCCGCTTGTTTTATGTTGTGCACTTCCAGATGTGCGTCACGGCTCAGAATCCGCTAGCTGCTCCGTGATCAAGAAGCAGATGCCTGGAAATCGGCGATTTCCTTCCACATCAACGGCGGGTTGGAATACATGGGGAAATGACCGCAGTCTGGAATCTCTGTCAGGCGCACGCCCTGGGCCTGAATATGGGTCAGATAAGAAAGTGAAGCGTACTGTTCGCCGTACATGAACATTCTAGGGCAAGGGAGGCGCAGGCTGGCTGCATATAGGGCGCTCCTTTACTCTCAAGTTAACGGTAATGCGAACTACATCCACCCTGAACCCATTGATACCAATTGTGGATGTGTTGATTTACAAAGGATTTAAAAGCCCCCTAACTTCTCTCTATTTGAGAGATTTTAGAAGACTCGCCCATACGCAAGTAGACGATTAAGCTTATGACGATGCAGGCAGCAACATAGAAATAGAAGAGCGATTCAAGATTAATGCTCTTAAACCATAATGCGATGAACTCAGCCGTGCCTCCGAAAATTGCGACGGTTAATCCGTAAGGGAGCCCGACACCAATAGCGCGAACTTCCGTTGGGAAAAGTTCAGCTTTTACGATGGCATTGATGGAAGTGTAACCGGTCACAATGATTAAACCTGTCATCATAAGCAAGAAAGCACCGACCGAGTTCTTCATATGCTCCATCGCGAAGAATAGCGGTACCGTCAGCAATGTACCGAGGATTCCGAAGCTGATCAATAGCGGCCGCCGCCCAATCCGGTCGGACAGCATACCAGCCAGCGGCTGAAGGAGGATAAAGACGAGCAGGGCTATAAAATTAATCTCGCTTACTACTTCTTTTGGGAGTCCTACCGTGTTCACCATAAATTTCTGTAAATAAGTTGTGTAACTATAAAAAGCGACAGTCCCCCCCATCGTTAGCCCAACAACAGTCAGCACTGCCTTGGGGTGCTTCAGCAGAGCCCGTATTGTCCCGGCGTTCGCCCGGCTTTCAGGACTCATCTTTGAAAACTGCTCGGATTCCTCCATCGTGCGGCGCAGCCATAATACGGCGAGTGCCCCCATTGCTCCGATGATGAAGGGGATTCGCCAGCCCCAGGCCTTCATATCCGGTTCGCTGAGCGTTTGTTGAAGAATGATCTGAACCCCAAGTGCAACGAGCTGTCCGGCAATCAGTGTGACATACTGGAAGCTTGAATAGAAGCCGCGGCGTCCACTGCTGGCGATTTCGGACAAATAGGTAGCCGAGGTGCCATATTCTCCGCCTAGCGATAACCCTTGAAGCAGACGGGCAAGAACGAGAATTATTGGAGCAAGCACGCCAATCGTATCGTAACTCGGGGTACAGGCGATGATCAAAGAACCACCGGCCATTATGGATATGGAAAGCGTTAACGCGGCACGACGTCCATGACGATCGGCGTAGCGGCCCATCAGCAAACTCCCGATCGGACGCATCAGGAAGCCTACAGCGAAAATCGCAGCTGTGTTTAGCAGTTGGCTGGTCGGGTCCCCTTTTGGAAAAAACTTGGCCGAGAAATACACTGCAAAAGCCGTATAAACGTACCAATCGTACCATTCGATCAGATTGCCAACTGAGCCTTTGAAGATGTTAGCTGTGATGCTTCGCTTTTGAGCACGTTCAACCGACTGAATCATTGTGTGATCTTCCTCCTGAATATTTGTTATACATGCACTTGATTAGATCGAACAGGATGATTTCGTTTTCCCCCAAGAAAATAGTTACTGCTGAGTGCCAATAAAATAAACCCTACCGTCGAAATCACGACACCGGACCAATTAAAATGCCTACACAGGATTCCAGGAATCCACGCTCCCAAGCTTCCTCCCAAATAAAAGAAGCACTGGTACAAGGAAGTAGCCGCACCCTTGGAGTGAGTTACAACATCCGTAATATAGGCAGTGGCTGAAGATTGGAAACAAAATTGGCCTAGGGTCAATATGGATGCACCAATAATGAGCGTATAAGGAGACGGAATCAGCGTGACCAATATCCCTGATGCTCCCACCAGATGTCCAACAGCCATCGTTCCTCTTCTGCCAAATCGGCCCGAGACCATTCCGGTAATGAGCGACGACACAATGCCCCAAATATACGTAAGATATAGAAGTGACGTTTGGGTAACCGTATAATGAAAGGGCGGACCGCTGGCATAAAAAGGCAAATAGTTAAAGAATCCGACAAAAGCGAAAAAATGAGAAAATCCAATAAAGAAAGTCGAAAGCAGAGGCAGATTTTTGAAATGAGCCGTGAAGTTCTGCTTGCCGCTTTTAACTTGCCCAGTCGATTCCGATATGAAGAAATAGATCAGTAGACTGACCAGAGTCGTCATAACGGTTGTTACGAAAAAAAACGATTCCCAATTGAAGTGGTCGGTGATAAATCCGCATAAGAATCGTCGTGACACCGGTAATCAAGGTTCCCTGAAAAAATCGAAGTACAAGCAGCCAACCAAACGAATGTGTAAAAAATAAGGCCAGGCTGGGTATGATCAGAAGAAGATTTGATACTAATATCACTTTTTTTCGATCCCATTTATCGGAAAAAATAGCCAAAAATATCGATGAGAGTACAATGCCGAATATGGTTAGTGAAATCGATAAACTAGCCATCGACATGGAAATAGCAAATTCCCGCATAAACAGCGGAAGAATCGGTTGTGGACCGTAGATAATAATAAAAGCATTGGTCACGGAAAGAAAAATAATGAGCAATCTCATGAAAAAAGACACTTCCTTAATTTGGGCTAATAAATACTCTTATCAGGACTTAAACGCCTTCTCGATCCGTACCAATGCATCCGACAATAAGTCGTCGGCTTCAGCGCAAGACATACGAATGTGCTTCGTATATTGGGGGCCGAACGCTTCCCCCGGCGTCACAACCACACCCGCTTCATTCAGCAGATAGTCTGTAAGCTGATAGGAGTCATAATCGCGGAAATGAATTTCAGGAAACACATAGAAGGCGCCTTCGGGCATCGGGCATTTCACGCCGGGAATCTTGTTTAACGCTTCGGCCACATTCTTCAAGCGACCTTCATACTTGCTGTTCATCTTCAAAACGTCTTCCTCAGCATCCTTCAATGCAGCAATACCGGCTTGTTGGACGAAAGCGGCGGTACAGGTCATGATATGCTGCTGCGCTTTCAAAGCAGATGCAAACAGATCTTTGGGCAGCGCCAGGTAGCCGAGCCGCCAGCCTGTCATCGCATAACCTTTTGAAAAGCTTTGGACCGTAATCGTCCGTTCCGTGAGGCCCTGAACGCTGGCAACACAAACGAATGGATGATCTCCGAACACGAGTTTGTCATATACCTCGTCCGAAATCACGATCAAGTTGTTTGCACTTGCCACATCGCTCAGTTCACCGATTTCTTCTTTTGTTAGCACCCTGCCCGTTGGATTATTGGGCGTATTGACAATAACAGCTTTGGTCCGCGGCGTGCAGGCACCCTCAATAAGATTTCGGGTCAACTTGAAATTATCGTTTTGATCCAGGTGGACGAATACTGCGCGCCCTCCAACCATTGAGATTAGCGGCTCATAGCTGACCCATGAAGGATTCACCACAATAACTTCATCGCCCGGGTTTACGGCGGTCATAAAAGCGATTTTACCGCCTGGAGTGACAATGATTTGGGAAGCGTCATACTCGGCCCCGTCTATGCTGGCAAGCTTCCTCGCAATCTCACTGCGAAGCTCCGGAATGCCTGCGCTATTAACATAGTGGGTCATTCCCGATTTCATCGCTGCTTCCGCTGCTTCCACAATGTTTGGGGGCGTGTCGAAATCCGGCTCCCCGCCTCCCAGGTTAATTATATCCATCCCCTGTTGTCTTAATGCTGCTGCCTTATCGCGGAAGAGGGCAAAGAACATTATCCTTAACTTCCAGCGGGCAAGAGTTTTTATTGCTCGCCAGAAGATGGGAGGAACTTATTGTACCAATTGTTGGAACGCGGGGACATTGACGTTGCTTTTGCCAATTTGGAACAGCCTATGCCTAATATGCTTGTTAAAAAATTCCTTAGCGAACCAATGATTGTTATAAGCAAAGGAAAATTACCCGCTCTGGGCAATGCGTTAATCGATCAAGAGTTAGATACGTCAAATCAATTGTTTTTCGAATGGAACCCATCATTTCGAGCTTGGTATGATAGGTGGATTGGGGAGAGAGAGAACCCATCCATCCGTTTAGACGCCGCTTCACTAATGGATACCTTTATGGATAGCCCTGAAAAATGGGCGATTGTTCCGATGTCTCTGGCACACAGATTTAAAAAATCTGGTGAATTCTATCTGTATCATTTGGAATCCCCTCCACCTGAACGGGTTTGTTATCAAATTCAGCCACGGAACCCCAGGTCGAGTGCTGTAGAAAGTCTGCGAATATTAGATTCATGTATAAATGCTGTCATGCATTCAAGCAATAGTTAATAAAGACGGAGAAGCTTTGGAGAAGCACCAAAACTTTGCAAGCGCTAAGCGCATGGTTGGAGAATATATGGCCTTTTACAATGAGAGACGATTCCAGAAAAAACTCGGCGACCTGTCACCGGTAGAATACCGGCAGCAGATCGCCGCTTAACATCTTTTTTCATACTGTCTACTTGACGGAGGGACGAGCAAGGACGTTCTTGATTATATCCGTGATAGTCCAGTCTCTTCGCTGTTCCCAACCGAAATACTTTCGATATTGATTCCATGATCAACTGATCCAATGTAGTTCCACTATGAACCATAGGATATACATTCTCTTCTTTCGGTACAACAAATTCAACAAGTACAGGTCCAGGTGTTTCCAGAGCTTCTTGCCAAATACGAAATATAAGGCCTTGCTTCTTAATTTGCGTCCGCAGCGCGTCCCACTTTTTCAGGACACAGATTCTCCTGAGCCCATTCGTTCATAGCGGAAAATATCGGTTGGAGCCGGCGCCCCCGTTCGGTAAGCTCATACTCGACGTGAAGCGGCACCTCGGAGAAAATCGTACGAGTAACGATTCCCTTCTCTTCTAACATTCGTAAGCGTTCGGTCAGAGTCTTTGGGCTGATGGGATGCAGCGAGCGCCGCAATTCCCCGAACCGGCGAATACCGTTAAATAGGTCGCGCAATAGGAGAAGCGTCCATTTGCCTTCCAGAATCTCCAGAAGTGGGATGATGGCAGCGGGACATGCCGGGTCGATCAATTTAATTACCTCCATGGTTCATTTTATGAAACTACTGCACTTTTATGTAACTACTTTTCAAATGTACCACTCTCGACTACTCTTGTGAAGAGGAGACGCTTCACGATGATCAGGATGCACAATTAGAAGCGAAAGGAATTCATTTCACAAATTTGGAGGGTACAACCAATGAAAACGATACTATGGGCAACTTTATCCGCTAATGGAAACTATGCGCAGTCCACTGACGAGAATCCACCCAAGAAAGAAGCGCTGAACGATTTTGCAATGCAAGCCAAAGCAGCGGGCAATTTCATTGTCGGCCGTCGAACGTTCGAAAGCATGCGTGGAAACGGCGGCGGTTCTTTTTCCGACTTGGATATTGTAGTCATTTCGGCAAGTGTGAAAGACATACCTGGCGTCAAGGTTGTGGAGTCTCCGCAAGAAGCGCTGGGCTACCTACAGGCAAAAGGGCATACAACCGCTCTCATCTCGGGTGGTGCAGCCGTACACAATGCTTTCCTGAGCCGAGGACTTGTTGACGAGGTAATTTTCAATGTTGCTCCGGTGCTGGAGGGGAAGGGCCTCAATCTTGTCATTGACCAAGACCACTACCAATTCAAGGATGTACATTTGCTCGACTCCAAGCTCCTTGGCGGCGGCGTTGTTCAACTTCACTACTTCATCGGTCGATAAAGTGTTCAAGCGCATTACTTAAATCTGCAATCTGTTAAATAAACGGATCAACGCGTAAAAGGGGCAATCCTTGTAGTCATCAAAGACTAAGGGACGGCCCCTAGGGTTTGCGTCATCATTGTGTCCGTTTTTCTTTTACCGTTTAAGCTGGCTAACCTCTAATACGAAATTATTTAAAAGACTCTTTCTGTAACACAAGTGCGACTATCCCGATAAGCCCGGTTACCCAGGGTTTCTTTTTTTTCGGGATGCGGTCCGTCATCATCTGTTCTCTGCATGGATCCGCGACCCTACGGTCAAGACCTTTGAATTGATGGAACGTTCGCAGCTCCATTTCCATTCTGTACAGTTCTTCGAATCTCATTTAAGCCCTTCCCCTTTCTCTTCTCCTAAAAACCCGGTGCGATCTTTGTTACCATTATCTGCTTTAAAAGCAGGAAGAAAAAGAGTACACTATTGAAAGTGTATTTCCCCTTTTAATACGGGTTCCTTGAATATTGAGTCCAGGGAGGTATTCCATGCTTACTGCTGAACGCTATATCACGCTTTTGAATCATTTTGTCGGTCCGGCGGCGGGAGAAGAAGATGAATATGAAGTGGCGCTTAAAGAGTTGTCGGGGGTCTTTCACTGTACTGAGCGGAATGTCAAGCTGATCATCCGCAAGCTTCAGGAGGAGAGTTTAATTCTCTGGCTTCCCGGCCGCGGCCGGGGAAACCGTTCACGCTTGAAGTTTATGGTGAAACGCGAGCATTTCCTGCTGGAATTTGCCAAGCGGCTGTGGCAAAAAGGGGAATATCAGTCGGCGTTTGAGTTCCTGCATCAGTTTGAGGAGGATAAGTCGATACTGGATCAGTTCATCCAGTGGCTAAACGGCCAATTCGGTGTGGAGAAACTGACGGCGGATTCAAAGGGCAAGGATGTGTTCCGGCTTCCGGTATACCGCACCCCTATGTCACTGGATCCCTCGCAGATCTACTTTGGCTTTGACTCGCACCTTGTACGGCAATTATATGACCGGCTCGTCGAGTACGATTCCGAACAGGAAGAGGTTGTGCCGATGTTAGCGCATTATTGGGAATGCAATTCCTTCGGGACCGAATGGACTTTTTATTTGCATAAAGGAATCAGGTTCCATCACGGAAAGGTGCTAACAGCAGAAGATGTTGTATTCACACTGGAAAGGCTTAAAAGCGGCACAATGAACCGATGGCTGGTAGCGACGATGGATCGTGCGGAGGCGGTGGATGACCGAACTGTGAAAATCTATCTTCGCCAGCCGAATTGGCTGTTTCTCCGCCTGATGTGTTCTTCCTGCGCTTCCATTGTGCCCTCCGATTTGGCCGGACAGGAAGATAGCGGCTACTGGAACAGGCCGAGCGGCACCGGCCCTTTCCAACTGGTGAACTGGTCCAGCAGCCGGATTGAGCTGGCGGTCAATGAACGCTATTTTCATGGCAGGCCTTATTTGGATGAAGTCCAGCTGATCTTTATGCCGGACAATATCCCGAATGGTTCCAAATTGAACTGGGAGCAATTAGTCACGAGCGACTCCCGTATTCCCGCCAAAGCCGAAAGCGACTGGCAGCGGATTGAAACGTTAAGCAACGGCTGCAGTCTGATTTCCTGGAATCGGAATAAGGAAGGGCCGCAGCAGTCCTTTTCCTTCCGTCAGGCCGTCAATCTTGTGATCAATCGTTCCAGAATGATCGAGCATTCGGGGCAACCGGGATACCCTGCCCGCAGTTTTTTGCCGCAGGAAGAAATGGGTTTGGGTATGCAATGGCACGATCCGGAGGCCGCAAGACAACTTCTGGATCAGTCGGGCTATGATGGTGCCCCTATCCTGCTCGTGGCCAGCGATACGTCGCACAAGGATGCGGAATGGATCAAGCAGCAATGCGCCTCCATCGGAATCCCTGTAAATATCAGATATGTAGGAAAAAGCGCATTGTCCCGGGTGGAGACGGCCCAGGAGGCTGACGCGCTGCTGATGTGCCTTGTTTTTGTGGACGATGAGATTTGCGAGTTGGAAGCTTTTCTCCAAGAGAACAGCACGATTTATCAGCATCTGGATCAAGGGCTTCGTACATGGGTTTTCCGCCTCGTGGATGAAGTGCTTGCGACTCCGTCCAAAAAGAAGCGGCGCGCGCTGCTGCAGCAAATGGAGTACCGCCTGACCGATGAAGCCCAGGTGCTGTTCCTCGTGCACCAGAAAATAAACACTTATGTGCATCCATCCGTTCGAGGGCTGGTCATAAACAATCTGGGCTGGATGGATTTTAAAGATATTTGGCTGACCGGGCAGAGCGATAGAACGATATAATATTACGCGTAAAATAAGCGGGACGAAGCAGCTCCTGACTAAGAGTACGCATGTCTCCGCCCACCGGATCCAGTACGGCATCAATTCCCCGAGGGCCGGTCAGCTTCCGGATCGGCTCGATGAAATCGGACCGGAGAAACAGCTCGTCATAACCTAGAGAAGCGGCCAGTTTCGTTTTCTCCGGGCTGCCTACGGTGCCAAACACTTTGCCAGCTCCAAAATGCCTGGCCATCTGGCCCAAGAAGCTGCCGAGCCCGCCTGCGGCCGCATGGACTAGAATGTTATCCCCTTTTTGCATGTTTATTACATTTCGGATTGTCATATATGCCGTCGAAAGATTGACGATTGCGGCCGCAGCGGCAGCCATATCGATTTCCTTTCCCAGTTGGTCCAGAGGCACCGTAAGCTCCGGTCTCACCTGGGCTACGGACGCATATCCGCCCAGATCCAGCAGCGTCATCGAGGCCACTGGCTGTCCGACATGGAAGCCTTCAACTCCTTCCCCAATTTCCCTCACATATCCTGATACTTCGAGCCCCGGAACAACCGGCAACGGCAGAACGGACTGCAAGTCCCCTCGCCGCAGCAGCACATCCACATAGCCTACACCGGCATAAGCAACATCTATGGTAAGCATGCCAGGAGCCGGCTTTGGATCCGGAAGCTCACTCACTTCAAGTTCTGCGGCCTCACAAGGCCGATCAATCACAACAGCTTTCATGGAAAATACCTCCCTGGTTTGATTTCGAACTCATTATAATCAAGCTCCAGGGAGGCAACCACAGTATGTTTATACTGGTAACCGGATTACCAGTCTACGGTCTTATCACCCGCCGACTCTATAATCCTCTTTATTTTCCGCTCCGTATCCGTGCCCGATATTGGCGTATATACGCAGCAATGAAGTTCCGCGTTGCCGTTCAGACTGGCAAAGGAGTTGATTTCAAAAGAAAGTTCCCTCGCCAGTGGACGGTTGATGATGAACTTACTCGCCTTTTTCAGCTGAATATCATGCAGCCGCCATAAATAGTCGAATTCCGCGGATTCCACGCTTAAACGTTCGACTGTTTCCCCAAACCAGGAGTCACCCGAATGCCGATCGAAATTCGAGCGGAAGACAGCTACAGAATATTTCGCGAACTCCTCCCAATTTGCCATATGGCTGCGATAATAGGGGTTCACAAACAATAGCCGGATCATGACACGTTCGTGATCGGGCATAGACGGAAAGTCTGCGATAATCTCGGAAGCAGCCCGGTTCCACGCGAGCACTTCCGTTCTGTCATTGCTGATGAATGCAGGGTATGTCAATTGGTCGATAATGTTTTGCCACTCGGGCTTTACGGTGTCTAAACCAGGCTTCGCAGCAGGCTTCTCCGGATTCGATAACCGGTTCAAATGCAGCCGCTCATCCGGAGACAATTGCAAAGCTCTGCCGATACTATCAAGGACCTCCTTGGAAGCCGTTACGTCCCGCCCTTGCTCCAGCCATGTGTAATAGGTGGCGCTAACCCCGGCCAGTATGGCTACCTCTTCTCTCCGCAGCCCCGGGGTTCTTCTCCGGCCGTAGGAACCCTGGATGCCAACCTGCTCAGGTTGAAGGCGTTCCCTGCGGGACTTCAGGAATTCACCCAGAACCTTTAATCTGCTACTATCCGTAGACATGCCAATCCTCCCCTCAAACCTCAGGTATCATGTGCTCATTATAACATTGGCACTCTGGACAAATCATGTTAGAACATTAAATCTGGTTCTGCGTCTTAATATGGGAATCCTCAAGCGATAATGTCTCCCAAACGTTCATAACATCTGTGGGCTCAATCAAACCTTCTTTTTATAGACTAATAACGAAAGTTCTACCTATATTCAATTTTACTCTGGAGGAAAAAGTGCCCATCTAGTAAATTGCTATTAAAGGTTAATGTTGTCTATTACGTTATGAAAAGTGGCCGCAATGACATGTCAATTCGATTAGTACCCGTTACGCGCGATAACTGGCTTGAAGCGCTTAAGCTGCAAATCAAGGAAGAACAGAAAGATTTCGTTCCAGGCGTTGCCGTTTCCTTGGCAATGGTTTATATAAAACCTGACGGCGACCAAGTGAATTATTTACCCTTCGCCATCTACGACGGCAACCGGATGGTTGGATTTATCATGCATGCCTACGAGGAGCATACCTCGGACATGTATTGGATTAACGGTTTCCTGATTGACGCGAAAGACCAAGGGAAAGGGTACGGAACAACAGCTCTGCTTCAAATGATTCAATATATCAAGAACCGTTTTTCCGGGTGTAAGGAAATTCGGCTTACCGTCCACAAAAATAACGACAATGCCAAAAAGCTGTATTCCTCACTTGGCTTTTTGGATACAGGAGAGATTTGGGGAGAGGAACAGGTTTTCAAACTCCCCGTATAAGAAAAGGCGCGTCTCTCCAGCAAGCGGGAGCCGCGCCATACCTAATACTGTTCCAATCATCCAATCCCTTTAAACCATGCCAGTCTTGACCTCATCCCCTGCCGCGGCCTCTCGATCGGCAGAAGATTCCTCTCCATGTCCATTCCATAACAGCTGCATTTCGACGCTTGTTGCGAGCAGCTCGGACAAGCTGCCTTCCGCTTCGATCCGGCCGTCCTTCATGACGATGATATGGTCTGCCTGGGCGAGAGCTGCTCTACGGTGAGATACCGCGATGCAGGTAACGTTACGCTCCTTGAACAGTCCCTCCCATACCAGCTGCTCGGTCTCCACATCCAGCGCGCTGGATAGATCGTCAAAGATAAACAGATCCGCCCCTGTCATGATCATTCGCGCAGTGGCTGCGCGCTGAATCTGTCCGCCCGACAACATGACGCCTCTCGGACCCACAAACGTTTCCAGCCCTTGATCCAAATCTTCAACATCCTTGTCCATGACCGCCAGACGAATGGCTCTTTCCAAGTCTTCATCGGCATGCTCTTTCTTACCTTGGACGATATTTTCTCTTAATGTATCGCTGAACAACCGGGGAACCTGCGGTGTATAAGCCGCTCTTGGCGGTACCAAAAAGGCTGCAGGATCAACCTTGCGGCCGTTCCAGCGTATCGTTCCGTCCTGTTTCGGAAGCAGTCCGAGCAGCGTCCGCACCAGTGTCGATTTCCCGGAGCCGATTCGGCCTGTGATCACGAGAAACTTGCCCCGCTCCAAACGAAAGCTGATATCCGAAATCCCGTTATTGGAATTCGGGTATTTGTACGTTAAATTACTCACTTCAAGATCTCTCAGCTGCTCCTTTGGATCTCTTGGCATTGTCGGCAATTCCGGCGGCTCAGCGTTAAGGTAAGTTTCCCTGGATTCAATGATTCGATCTTCTTCACCAGGCTGGAACAGGGTTCGCATCCGGTCAAAGGACACTTTGAGGCGCTTGTGCTGAAATACCATATAGCCAAATAAAGAAATACTGAAGCCGATATTCGCCAAATACGTCGTAAACAGGGCAAAATCCCCCACGGTAAACTGCCCGGCTTTCATCTGCACAGCACACATCAGAAGGATAAGGCCTGTACAGATGCTGAGCACATGCTGATTCAGCGATCTCATCCACTGCTTGAACAGATTATCTTTGAGCGCTGCTTGACGGCGCGCTTCATTCAGCTTCGTAAACCGCTCATGAACATGATCTTCCGCCTGCCCGAGCTTCAAGGCTTGAACCGCGCCAAAGGTTTCCGCAATAAAGCTGGTAATGCGTCCGGTGGCTTCACGATTTTGCTGTCCATAGCGCCGGGCGCGGCCACCTGATAAATTGTTAAGCAGCGTTACAATAACTAGGGGCAAAATCGCAACCAGCGTAATTTTCCAGTTGATCTTCGCCATAATGACAATCGAAACAAGCGCAAAAACGAGCCGACCCCAGAAATCCACCCACGATTCCACATAATCGACAACCTCATTCACATCATCGCGAAAGCGGCTCATAGCCTCCCCCGGAGAGGCCGGCAGATTTCGCCCAGGCCAGCGCATGATGCCTGCCAGCATATTCGTACGCAGAATGGCCTCAATATGATAAATATAGGTTATCCATTGGTAAAATGCCCCAAAAAACGTCCCTACCCTCACGACCCTCACTGCAGCTATGAAGATAAGAGGGACAGCCAGCCACAGATAATCGTTTGAACTTGCCGTTGCGCGGTTAAAAAACCACTGCATCCCGATCCCGATCGCCAGCGGCAAGGAGTGAAAGATACACCACAACAGGCCGTTAATCAAAAATAATGAGGGCCTGAAACGGAACAGACGATTTATAAAACCAGCTACAGTCATGCCATTTCCTCCTCTCTGCCTGTAATCAGCAGCCGGGCATAATGAGAAGCCGGGTCTTGCGCCAGTGCCTCCCGTTCACCAAATTCCAGGATTCGGCCGTCACCCAGCACCATGATTTTGTCTACCTGCTCCAGCGTAGACAGCCGGTGTGCAATAATAATTCCCGTGCAGCGGCTCATGAGCTGATCCACAGCAGCCTGAAGCATCGCTTCCGTTGCGGCATCCAGGCGCGATGACGGCTCATCCAGGATCACCAAGCTCGGCTGCGTCAGAAAGACCCGGGTCAAAGCAAATAGCTGAGCTTCCCCCGCAGACAGCGACGCGCCGCCTGTTGTCAGATGGGTATCTAGTCCATCCGGCTGGGCGTCGATCCATTGGCGCAGTCCCAGCCGCTCCGTCGTTTCCAGAATGAACGCGCCCGATACCCCGTCGTTAAACAGCGTCAAATTATCACGCAGCGTTCCGTCGAACAGTTGGACATCTTGCGTAACCATGCCAACCCGGCGATAAAGCGCCGGGAGCTTCAGCTTAGTGATATCTGTGCCGCCTACGCGAATAACCCCGCTGTCGATGTTGTACAGGCGAAGCAAAACACGGCTTAGACTGGATTTCCCGCTGCCGGTACGTCCGATAATGCCAAGTCGTTCCCCCGGCTTAACCGTAAACGTAATGTCTTTCAACACCGGCTTATCCTCGTTATAGCTGAAACCTACTCCCTCAAATTCCAGACCCAGCGCTCCCTCCGGAAGCTGCTCTTGCTCCCCGTCCACAATCTCGCTTCGATTCGACAACAATTCCCTGGAACGGAGCATGCCGGATTTCGCTTTTTGAAACTCCTGAACCTGGTCACCCAGCATTTCGATCGGGTCATTCAGCATCTGTGTGTACTGATAAATGAGAAACAGCGTCCCCAAGCTGATCTCGCCGATCAAATAATAACGAACCCCTAATAACAATACGGCGGTCACCGCGAGGGCAAACAAGATGACAGTTGTGTTCCAGGGAACGACCCGAAGCATCCACGCTTTCCTTCCTTTCAGAAACACGGCGCGCATCAGGCGATAAAACCGGTTCATCACATACGGCACATTGCCGTTGGCCTGCACATCCTCGATCCCCGCAATGCGCTCCTCGATCAGACCGAACAGAGAAGCGCTGGCTTCACGCTCATGTTTTGACGAATTGACGCCCAGATTTCGGATGAAGACCATAAAGAAAATGGACACCAGCGTAAATACCGTCATCACGATGGCGATCGGCAGGTTCACCCTAAACATAAATCCGAGAATCCCTGCCAGCAGAACAAAACTCCCGATGACCTGCACGATAAACATCGCAAAAAAGTTCGAAATGTTGGTCACGTCGCCGTCGATGCGCTCGATCATTTCACCCGGCGTCTTCACATTATGGAATCGCATATCGAGACGCAAGCAATGCTTCAGCAGGTCGCCGCGAAGCTGGTTCGTTGCCCGCCAGGAAATGTCGTTCCCAAGATAACTGACGGCAACCGTAATGAGCTGATTAAATACAGCCACAACCAGAAAGATGCCAGCGAGCGTCATCAGACTGGACAACCCTCCGCCGCCAGCAGCCGTGTCAATAAACTGCTTTACCACTTGTGGATTAAGCAGCTGCAGTCCTGTAGAGGTCAGCAGCAGAATGAATAGAATCAGCAGCCGTCCTTTGACAGGCTTTAAATACCGCAGCAGCCATAGCATCGATAATTTCTCTTTTTTGGGCATACCGCCCACCCCCATATGTAAGCAAAAATTGCTGGAAATTTACCACCGGCCAATTGATCCGGAACCGGTGATCAGTGCATCATTACCAGTTTACACGAAATCCAGGAACTTCCAAGTGAAAAAACTTATATAATTTCTACTAATTTCTCTGCAAGCCTGAGAAAGACACTAACTTAAGTGTTAGTGCCTTCGGCTAAGGGTTTGGTTTTCTATTATGTAATGAGCGGTATCCCTCGAAAAGGTCGTTCAAAAGTTGAAATGATCAGGGTCTTAGTCCCCCTCATCGATAGCGCTTCTGTATCTTCACGAACCTCTTCGTCTCCAGCCAAACACCCGTACGTGCACAATCCCTTTGGTTCCCCAATGAACCAGTACATATAGAAAAATAAAGAGGAGAATGAGCGGTTTGAACAGTAACCATGCGAACATCCAAACGATAAAAATCTGCCACGGCTTCCATTTCCCAAAAAATTTCTTTGGCCATAAAAAGATGCGGAACACCGGCACGTTGTGCTGCAGCGCCTCCAAATATTCATCCTGGAACTGCTTGTTTTCGGGATTTAACCGAACCGCGCTGCGCATATATGTCTCCCTAAGTTTATAGTCAGCCCGTTGTTCTGCCGCCCAGGCCAAATATAATAGCACGAACGGCATTTCGGCACCATGCTGAATCGCCAGACTGTCTAATCGGCTCGACTCCGCTATGTTGCCCATCAGCGCTTCCGTATAACTGAGCGCAGCCAAGTAAAGCGGGGATTCCGGACTCCGCTCGAGCGCCTGCAGCAGCTGATCCCTTGACTCTTTGTATCTCGCCTTTTTGTTCAATTTATTTGCTTTCAGAAAATAATAATGAGCCTCATAAGGGTCCACCCGCATCGCTTCCTGCAGTGCTTCGTAAAACGCCTTATCCTTATCCGTTTCATAGTAGACACAAACACGCACATACCAGGCCAGCTCATGTTCCGGCTCCCGCATAAGCGCTTCGCTGCTCCAATGCAGCGCCTTCTCATATTCATTCATGAGCAAATATATTTGTGATATGATCGCAAAGACGTCCGGATCCTCAGGTTCCTCCCGCAGCAATCGCTCCGCTTCTACGAGAGCTTCCTTGTATCTTTTCCACTCAATGAGCTGATACACCCCTGCATAGGCTGCTTGATTGGAGACCATTTCCACCGTAGACACCTCCCCGTCTGTTGCCGCTACTTGAGTCCATGCTTCTTGACATAATCAAGTACGATCTGGTAATCCCGGTTCACATCGCTGAAAGTAGCGTAGTTTTTCGCCGTCGAGAACCAATCCAGTGTTGTTGCTTTTCGGGACTTCGCGGCTTTCCTCAGATCATCATGAGTGATCGGCTCAATTTCCCCGGTTTCGATCATACGCTCCATGGCAGATTCTACAGCATCGCTCACCACCTGCTCTAAATCGGCACCGGAAAAAAACTTCGTCTCCGCCGCAATCTTCGCTAGATTTATAGGCTCCACCGGCTTACCGGAGAGCTTAAGCCCAAGAATCGTCTGGCGTTCCGCTTCCTCTGGCGGCGGTACGAACACAAGATGGTTGAAGCGGCCAGGACGCCGCAATGCGGAATCGAGATACCAAGGGGTATTGGTCGCACCGATTACAAACACGTTGTTGTTCTCAGCCTGCAGCCCGTCAAGTTCCAGCAGCAGCTGGTTGACTAGCATCCGGTCGTGATGCTGATGCATCTGATGACGGCTTCCGCCCATGGCGTCCAGCTCGTCAATAAAAATGACGCACGGCTTGCTCTCCCGAGCCTTCTCAAAAATATCATGCAGATTGTGTTCGCTCTGCCCCACGTACATAGAGAGAATGGCTTGAAGCTCAATGTGCATGAAATTGGCTTCGATCTCCCCCGCTACCGCCCGGGCCAGGAACGTTTTGCCGCACCCCGGCGGTCCGAACAGCAGAAGACTGCCTCCGGCTTCTTTTCCGTATGCAGCGAATAATTCGGGTTGTTTCAGCGGCAGGATGAAGTTCATCCTGATCTTCTTCTTCACGTCCTCTAAACCGCCAACATCAGCAAACGTGACCTTCGGTTTTTCAGATTCGATAAGCGATCCATTATCTTTATTGAAATGAATAAGCTTCAGATTTTTGCGTCTTTGCTCCGCCAGCTCGTCATGATGATCGGACATCCTCTTCTCCCCCCATTGTTTGGTGAGATTATTTTACCATATTATCGGGAAGTGACTTCCAATAAAAATATTGACAGAACGGCCTTTAATGCTATGATAGGGTGAATCTGGAGGCTTTACATCATGAAAACGGTAAAAGGAAGGTTACTATGAACTTGTCTTCATTATCAAGCCTCATTGAGCCGCTGGATTTAAGAAGCTGCCTGATAAGCCGGCAAGTCCGAAATGTTTATCAAATTCTTCTCCAAATTTCTTTAATTTAATTGTCACGCTAGCTCTCCTCCCTTACTTTTAATTGATTTTCCTTTTTAGAAAACAAAAATTTAGCCAGAATACCGGATGGCTCTTGATTCGATTGACTAAAAATTTTCAAATTTCCAAACACCAAAAAACTGTCTTTCGCACGAGACACTGCAACATTTAACATGTTTTCACCTTTATCAAAAAAGAAGCTGCTATCATTTGCTCCATAGACAGGAGAAAAGATCACGATCTGCCGTTCAGCCCCTTGAAGCGCATGAACGGTTCCAGCCGTTATTTCTCCTAAACCTGCTCTCTTCAACTGGTACTGCAATTCGTTTTTCTGCGCAGTAAAAGGAGTAACAATACCAAAAAGATCACTGATAGTCAGTGGTTTCTCGCCTTTAAGGACCCGAGGAGCATTATAGTAATTCAACAACTTGTCCTGATTTTTCTGAATCCATTCCACAATTGCTTGTGCTTCAATCGGATTGCAACGGCTTCCAGTTTTCATAATTGGATTGCCTTGAATATGGGCATAACCCATATGCGGCAGTGGAAAGTTTTTGACTGGAGGCCGGAGTGGTTGCAGTTTCCCTTTATAAGCCAGTTCATTGCAATATTGAATGATTTCCGGTACACATCTTCGGTGTTCAGATAAAAACATTCCACGACAGTCTTCGTAACGTTGATAACGGCTTGCACGCTGAGCAATACGCATCACAGATCCCGAAGAAGCGCAGATTCCTTTATCTGAAATCTTCTTGTAAGCTTCCTCACTTATCGCATTGGTAACTTTACAATCGTAAAGGTTAGCAATATCAATACTTCGAGTGATATTCCATACCGGTTCTATTTGCAAAACATCACCTACGATGAGCGATTTTTTCGCCAACGAAAAGGTCGGTGCCGCGACTTCCGGTGAAACTTGTCCAGCTTCATCAATAATAAGCAAATCAATGGCTTCATAAAGTGGTCCATTGCCTGTTTTAAAATAATTCGGCGTCATATGGAGAGTAGATACCAGACAAGGCGTTAGCTTGGAGTATCTTCTCCATTTTGCCAAATGCGCAGATTCAGAATAGTAATCTCTATTTTGCCGTGGTTGTTTAGTTTTCATCTCAATTAACCACCGTGCTTCCCAATAATGGGTCGCCAGTTTAAGCGCGTTAAAACGCAATGTCTTGTCCAGTTCCTCTGTAAGTGAGGTGTCATATTTCAAATCGACATTCAAATATGGGTATAATGCATACCATTGTTCCCAAGCAGAAAATATTTTGCACCAAAGCACTTGATCTTGATGTACGGATTGCAGCCGTTCTTCTGTTTTCTTAATTTCAACAACAATCTGTTGCAATCTATTCTGAAATTCTGTTTCGATAAGCTTAAAGCTGCTTAAATCTTCATCGGCCATCTCTATATTAGATTCATGAAAAAAAGCTGCATTATGCAAATACATTTTTGTTCGGACACTACCAATAAAAAGTAGCCATTTCATCCAAAACGGAACGGATTTACTCCACTTCTTAAATAACAACAACAGTTTACCCTTAAAAGCTTTTTGCTGCTCCAATTTCTGTTCTAGCTCGTCGATGAGTTGTTCCAAATTAAATGTTCCATATTTCTCTTCAAGGCGAGTTCTCATTTGCACCAGTTGTCCGAACTGCTTGGTTCCTTTATCAATTTCAGATAGAGTCTCCAGTAGCCGCCGATGGAGTTCATCTAAAGCCACGGATAGATCTTGAGTATCCAGCTTAGCATAAACCTTGAATTTATCCAGGAAAAAGGCTTCCTTCTCTTCCAACTTCGAGACTTCTTCCATCTGCTGAGGAAAATGTCCTTCATATGTATCGGTTATCTGATACTTTTTTGTGTATTCAGCCTGCTCTTTGCGCGATAAAGACTTCGGTAAATAGAGTCCATAACTCTTAATACCGGGAATCCAGCGGTCAAACAAAGAAGAGTCCGAATAAGGTATTTCTTTTTCCATTACCTGCCCAAAACTGTCAATAACGTTCGTGACCGCCTGATTGTTTGTTGAAGCCGCTACAATAATTGGAGGCTCACCCCCCGCCGCAGCGCTCGTGACCCACATCGTGCTAACAATACTTTGCAGCAGCGTTGTTTTCCCTGTACCAGGCGGGCCGTTCACTCCCAGTATGTCTCCATGTTGCATATTTATAAAATGATTCATCGTCTCACGTTGAGAGGGAGAGATCGCAAATTCATTACTCATCTGCCCTGTGTGAGATATTGACAGATTGATCTGCTCTTGCTTTGACAGCAATGAAAGCAGTGGCGCATCCTCCAAGCACGCATATCTTTTCAATAAGGCGGGATAATCCTGTTCTTTCTTCTTCAAAAGCTCGTCATAAACCAATAAAATATGCCGGGCCATCACAGAGGTTTCACAAGTGACCAAAGCCTGCTCAGTCTGCCTATATTCAGGGAGTTCGAAATTCTCAAGCGGCTTGGTAGTAACATATTCGAACAGCCTAAGCGCATATTTCCAGAAATCAATCCAATTTTCTTGTTGCTCTTTATGTTGGGTCAAAAACTCATCTAGTCGATTAACACTGCCAATGGAATAAGTATCCGAATCCGATACGACCGGATCTAAGTGATCACGTGGAATCCAGGGAAAACCTCTTCCCGGAGTCAACCTGCCCTCCGAACTTAATTCAGCAGGAATGCACAAAGGAAACAGAACCTTGGGCAAACCGCCTTTTTCAACCCCATGTTCAAACTTTACATTCATAATTACAGGAATTATGGTGACTTGTATATTTTCCTGTATTTGATCTTGACCAGGGTTTTTCTTTTCATTCAATTTCGCTACCTGCTCTAGCAGAATCTTTGTGTGCTTTGAATTTAAATCGCCTTTCTTTAATTCATCTATGGTTACTTTAATTCCATTTTCAGCCGCTTTTTTGGGGTCTACTGTCATCTTAGCCGCATCTGCTAGACTGGACCTCCAATATTGCAGCATAGTCTTTAATTTTTGATCCATAATATGTATTCCCTCCGTGGCTTTGAGAGCAAACAGCTCAAATCAATCAGTGTGCAGTTAACCTAAGATCATTCGATTTAATCCCCCTAACCCCATTATAGCTGATGTCCCTCCATAAATCTTCCAGCTTCTTCTAACACACAACAAGTATATATAGTTACCGCCTGTAACCCCGCTCCAGAGTTAGGAGCAGCGGTCAAGCGCTCTCCTTGAGGGCTGCTCCTAACTCTCGAATTCTCTTAAAGGCGGAAGGGTTACGAAACTATCTTTTGGGTTCTACCCATCCAGTAGAGCGAAACCTAACGGACAGGGCGTATCCTTCCTCACTTCACAGCTTATTCCGAACCCTACTTGTAGAAAAGATACTGAGACCCGCCCGAATTTCTCGGCTTCCTTTGGGTATAGTGCAAAACAATTTGAGTGGCAATCCGTACAATTCCGACTTCGATAATGACGAAGCTGAATCTCATACCTGCTTTCCGTTTTTGCGTAAAGAACTCTTACCCTGAAGCGATTCGAGTTGTGACGACCTAGGCAATGATATACCGGAAGTTTTCAATATACGTTTCTTTCTTTTTGCTCCACTCGCCGTAAATGGTCGTAGAAGCTATACATCATGAATTTGCATCAGTCGTTCTTCCTTCTGTGCTGCGTATGACCCGGACTAAGCTTTGCTCGCGCTCTCCTCCAGCGTTACCCGTACCAGCTGAAGAATCGCTTGATCCAAAGCGGCGGCGAAGCTATCCGGATCCGTCATCGCCAGCGGACGATGCTCCCGGATCACGGTCATCGCCTCGCTTACCGTTTCGTCCTGAATGCCTGCGGCATGCATAAGGACGAGCACTTTTTCCAGGGTGTCAACAAGTCGCATCGGCCCGTAGCTGAGCGGCTCGCGATACAGCGCACGCGCGCTGGTCAGCACATATCCCGCAACATCCAGCATGCGTTCGCGCAGTTCCTCTTTGGAGAGGCTATTTGCCATACTGCTCATATGAAATCATCTCCCGCTTCGGCTTTGACGTTTTTGGCCGGGGCGGCTGATCCGCAAACCCGAGGCTGATCAGCAGCTCCGGCTTATCTCATCCGGCAGACCGACGATCTCGGCGATCGACCTTTGATGGAACGAACGTGCGGGACAACTGGCGACCCCGAGCGACTGCGCAGTAAGCATAATATGAGAAGCCGCAACGCCCATATTGACAAAACGAAGCACTTCCTCGCTGTCGATGCCTCCCCGTGCCAACGCTTCCTTCGGATTAGAGCATAATACGATGATTGCCGCCGGAGTGCCCGACAGCCCCTGGGCAAACCGTTTAATGGTCCGAATGCGTGCTGCGTCCTGGACAATGACTACATGCGATTCCTGCGAATTACTCGCTGATGGACTATGAAAGAAGGCTTCCTCGATCGCTTCCAGAATAACCGGCTCAAGCGGTTGATCCGCAAACGAGCGGGTGCTGCGCCTCGTCTTGATCGCTTCCAATACCTCCATGCTGTTTCCCTCCGATGCTGCTTTTATCGCAATGAAAAACCTCTTCGCTCCAGCACCTCGCGCAAATTTTCCCGCAGGCTGGATGAAGCGGCGATCGTCTCCGGCCGGGTGCAGCGCCTTGCCGTGTGCTCGCACCACCCGTAATCCAGTTCAGCGCTTTCCGGCTCTCCGGCAATGGAGACGCGGCGGCCATCGTACGTGCGTCGCGAAATCATCTCCGCGTCGTACGCAGCCAGATCCTCATCCAAGCCGGCGGCCGAATATTGTTCCTCATGAACGGTAATTCGCTCCGGAAGCCGCGGCTTCCCCCCTCTGCGGACGCCCTTCCGCTCGTAACCGACCGACAGTCCCACTAAGGCGTACACCCCTTCGGGCAATCCGAGCTCTTCCGCCATCTCGGCGGGATGATTGCGGACGGACCCGACCGGAACCGCGCCTAGTCTTAAGGATTCGGCGGCTACCAGCGCGTTTTGCATGGCCAGCGCAGCATCAACGGATGCTAGTAGAAACATCTCCAGCGTATCCGCCTTGAACGAATGGCCCTGACGCTCCGTAATGTATTTCAAGCGGTAAATATCCGCGCAGAACACGAGCATCACAGGCGAATCGCAGATGAATGCCTGATTGCCGGACAGCTCGGATATCCGCCGTTTTCTCCGCTCATCCCTTACGACAATAATGCTGTAAGCCTGCAAGTTCGAGGAAGTAGGCGCGCTCCTGGCGGCGGTCAAGATCGATTTCAGCGCAGCCTCCGGCAGCTGCGTGCTTTGAAAGCCTCGTACGGATTCATGCTGCGTCAACACTTCGATCACTGGATTAAGCGCGAAAGCGGGCAACCTTATCCCTTCCAGTTCCAGGCGGCTGCGAACCAGCTTGCGGTCCATGCTTCATCCCCTCCCTTGTGGACAAAAGCTGCAAAGAGCTAGGGCAACAGGCTCACTTCTCAAGCAGCTCGCCTTTCTCCATAATGAGCTTGTCGTCCAAATAGACGTCCGGCTTGCCAACGACGCAGTCTATATGAACGCCGGCTGCGACGACTCCGCCGAACGTATTGTTGCTGCCGAAGGCGACATGAATGGTGCCGTACACCTTCTCGTCCTCCAGGACGACGCCCGTAATTCGGGCCTTGTCGTTCGTGCCGATGCCGAATTCGCCCAGCTGTCTTCCGTCGCCTTCGCCGAGCATCCGCAGCAGCTTGTCCGCTTCTTCGCCGCCTTCGGCGCTGACCAGGCGTCCTTGCTCAATCGTCAGCACTATAGGCGTGGATAGCTTGCCGATTCCGGCAATCGAACCGTCAATCCGGATTTGTCCCGATGCAGAGCCTTCGACCGGAGCGATGTAAGCTTCGCCTGACGGCAGATTTCCCGATTGCCCCGGCTCCAGATACATCCCGGTGCTCGGCACCCCGGCTCGGCCATCAATGGAAAATTCGAGCGAATAGCCGTCTTTCTCGATCCGTACCTTGCTGCTGTGCGTCAGCAGTTCCGTTACCTTCTCCGTCAGCGCTTTGACCTGCGTATAGTCAGCGGCAATGGCGCCTTCGAGAAACATGTCCTCGGTAATCCCCGGCATGGTGGCCAGTCTTGCACCGGCTGCGGCCGCTTGCTTGCGGGCATGCGTATGAGTAAGCGAATGCTTCGTAATGCACACGACGACCTGCGCGCCGGCCATCGCCGCTGCGACCGCAGCCGACGGTTCTTCGCCGGATTTGCCGCGCTCCTTCATCACCATCAGCATCGCTTCCGCGCCTAGGCTCTTGCCCGCTTCGTAGAGCGACTCCGCAAGTTCCTTCCTCGTATCGTCGGTAACGACGACGAACGTCTCTCCCGCTGTCAGTCCGAGGCAGCCTGTCAGCGTATTTTGGCCAATTTCAACGAGTCTATCATTCATTTCTATAACTTCCTTTCATTTCGGGCTACTTCCATTTATATCATTTCCGACACGAGTTTCGCCATAATAGCATTCGACAAAATGACCGGCAAGCCCGATGCTTCGGCGACAAGCGCTCTTGCTTTCTCCGTATAACCCATGCAATCCAGCAAAATAATATCCACTTTGTCCTTCAGCTCGCCTGCAGCCTTCCCAAAATTCCGCTCATCGAAAACATAGGGTGAAGCGACGGCAAAATCCGGCTGAAGCCCATGCGGCAAAAATTTGGGTTTCAGGTTTTCCTTTTGCTCAATCAGCGGCACAATGACGCCAAGCTTTCTGCTTCCCACCATCGCTTTGACGGCGGGCGGAATAATGTGGTCAGGCTCGATCAAATAGGACGTCCGGGTTTGCAAACCCGGAAAAACGCCCGTGCAGAGCAGCAAAATTTGCTGGATGCCGTTCTCTTCCATTTCGTAAATTTTGTCTTGCAAAATCGGTTGAATTTTGGAACGTCCCATCACGGCGGACTCCCCGGTTGTTAGCCTTGAAGTCAAGGTGTAGTCATTCTCTTTCGGCCTCAAATGAGTCTCGATATATGATTTCGTGAATCCGTCCAGCACGCCGGCTTGAACTATCTCCACCCCTTCCGGGAGATATTTCTCCACAATTGGCGCAACATCTGTACGCGGCGCCTGTCCGATGGTAATCATCCCTAATTTTTTCATACCTTTATCCTCCCCCAAATATTATGACTCCATATGGAAAAGAGAGGAGGGTTTCCCCTCCCCTTCGTTACTTGCCGTCTACGTTGCCAGCCGTTTGCAAAACCTTCATGGAGCCGTAAAGCTTCGAGATCAGCTCGAATTCGGCTTTATCGTAGAAGGAGCATGTCCCGGTTGTAAACTCTTTCGCCACTTCAACCGCAAACCGGACCGCTGCAGCGATGTCCACTTCGTGGCTGGCCCCCGTACCGCAGCCCGGAACGACGGATTGCGCCGTAACCGCAACTCCGACCACAGGCGCGGACGTAGCCACGGCCGGCTGCAGGATGGAGTTGATATGGTACAAATCGTTGCCGTACGGCGTAATGTCCTGCGTCGTAACCGGGAACGTAACAGGCAGCAGACCTGAAGTCATCTCCATAATGCGCAGCAAATCTTCGCTGACCCGCAAAATATAGCCCTCTTTTACGGTAGGGGAGATGGCAATGCCCTTATGGTTGATGACGCGGTTGCCTTTCGTCGTATCGATTGAAAGGATCGCCTCCATCTCAGGGATCACCTCGTGCGTGTTCATCACGCCGATTTCGACCGGAGAATCCATGAAGTCTACCGGTTCATGCGGACGTGTCGGCGCATCCGGACAAATGTGAGTCGTCACGATCACGTCGCCTTTGAGCGAATCGCCTTTCGTCTGCATATCAGCCAGCTTAAGCGCCGAAGCAACCGCAGCGACCGCTCCATCCGCGTCGGATACCATGCCGGTTCGGCTCGGACGCGCGCCGATTCCGCCGAGGCGTCCGACAATGCCGAATGTCGGCGCGCTGCCGCCATTCGATTTGCCTTCGGTGCCCGGGATGACGATTTTAATAAAATCGGTGCCGCCTTTCTTGCCTGTCACTTTCTGAACTGTAACAGAGACATTGGGAAAGGTGCTAAACAGCTCTCGTACCCGTTCTCCGGTCACATATGCGTCATCCAGTGCGTCCAGCACGATTAAAGTTTGTTTGAGTGTCATTATGTCTATACCTCCGCTTGTCAATCTGTAAATCCGAGTCTATCTCGCAATTTAGAAAATATAGTCCAGCACCGGTTTCTTAATGATGTCTTCGACCGGCTGCATCAATTTTTTATTGCTCATCGTGCTGCTGAGCAGCAAATTGGCTCTCGGCACGACGATGACAGCGAGCTGCTGTCCGTTCTCCAGCGCTGCCGTAACAACGGGTCTTGCCGTCTTGGCGTCAAGCGTCATGATCAGATCCGGAAAGGTAGCAAGGCGCTCGCCGTCTTTCTCCAGCGTCATATACTCGTTCCAGAATGTCATCTCATAACCGCCCACTCGAACGGTTCCGACATCGAAGCCGCCTGTCGTCTCAAGCTGAAAATCCGTCACCTTGCCAGCCGCTACAACCTGGCCTCCGAGCTTCGCAACGACAGCGTCGATGGCGGCTTCACCTTTCGAGCCGAGCAGCGCTTCACCGACTTCAATAGCCTGTGTAATGGCGCCTGGCGCTCCATTCGCTTTCGCATAGGCTGCAGAAACGGGATTCCGCGCCACCGCCACCAGACCTCCGGCTTCAACGGATGCCTTGCGGATCATCGAAGCCGCTCTGCCCAGCGATCCGGAAATGCTGAACTCTATATAACGATCGTCTTTTCCGCCATTAGCGGTCTGATGTGAAACGTAGTCTTTCACTTCCGTCAAATTTAAAGCGCCCATCGTTCCAGTAGGGTGAGCTCGTCCATTGCAGGCGAAGTCTAGGAGCGGAATACCTGTAATTACGGATTGCAGCCAGCCGTTTACCGTTGTGCCGGCCCCGTTCTCATTCGTATGAATTGCCGAGATCGGCTTGTTCAGCTGACGGGACAGAATTTCCAGCGACCTTGCGTAGTGAATTGGACTCACAAACTTGTCCTTCGCTCCGGGAGCACCGACAAGCGATACGGTCACAAATGAATCGTCATCTGCAAATTCATCTATCGAGCGAAGCTCGGGCTGACCCATTTCGAGCGCCAAGCGGCCGAGCTGAAGACCTTCTTCAATCCAGCCTCCGCCGCCCCCGCCCAAAACGGCACCGCCAAAGACGGCATGTTCCATCATTTTCATATCGAGTTTTATGCGTGCCACTGGGAGCTGCACCTACTTTCTCAGTTTGAACATCGAGTTAAAGAAACTGAACAATGCATCCCCGGCGATAAATCCGGCGGCCAGAATGCTCATCGGCGTCTCGGCTTCCTTGCCTTTCAGCTTCGTCACGACAATCCGGATGAGGAGACCGGCGAGGACAGCCCAGCAAGCATTCGGCGTCGCGATCAGCAAGCCGGTGGCGAGCATAACCCCAATCTGGCGCTTGGCTCCGCCGATCAACTGGATAATCGCACCCGGGATCGCCCACAGCAGCAGCTTCAATGCGACATCGGACGAAGTTCCGGCTTGAATCGTCGATGCATAAACCTTGTCGATCGGAGGAACGAGATTTTGCGCGAAATACGAATGATAAGTCAGTGTCACGACAACGACCGCTACACCAAAGGCAATCATGCCCGTCATGTATTGCTGTTTTCTGCCTTTCAGTTCGTATTCGGCATCTTCGCCATGACCGCGCAGGATGTAACCGGTTTTCAGGTCATACCCCATATCCGCAAACGCTGGACCCGTAGCCGCGCTGAATCCGGCCAGAAGGGCAAGCGCTACCGGCGGGAAGCCGATCAGCATACCGAACAGCAGGGTGATGAAGGCAACGGCAAAGGCCGGGAACCATCCGGAATGCATCGCCGCAATACCGACGATAAGTTCATGCACGAACGCGGCGAAAGCGGCAAAAATAATGAATCCAATAAACATGCCCAGCGACATCTTCGTAATCAAACCGCCGATGACGGCAATTATCAAGGCAATGACCAAGTAAGCGACAAATCCGAGCCCGAGCGTCCGTCTGGCTTCGCCATCCTGGCGGGTGTACTGAGCGGCATCCGCGCTCTTTTCTTCTTTCTTCGGGCGTTTAAAGATAAGGACAGCGGCCTGAACCAAAGCGACGATACCTGCTCCGATCATCACGCCATGTGCGATATAATGCGAACTGACGTCAATATCGAACCACGGAATCGAATACTGGCGAATCAGAAGGCCGATGCCGAACATGCTCAGCGCCCAAATGTTGCCGATGAACGCAACGCCGAAAGCGGACATGGAGATATGAAAATAAGAACCGATAAGACCGATCAACGTTCCGACGCCGAGCAGCCCGGCGCGTTTGCCGCCTTTATCGCCGGCAATGATCGATTCAGCGGTAGCTACCCCCGGCGCCCAGGTGCCGGATGCGGGAAACAGCTTGGAGTCAAACAATTTATACAGCAGCAGCGCATCGACGAACATCGCGAGCGCCGCGCCGATCAGCATCGGAGCGATCAGCTTTGTTTCTCCCATGATAAACGGGATGCCGATCGGAATGAACAAACTGTTGGCCGCACCGAAGGTTGCCGCAGATATGGAAGTCTGTACAAGATTTTGACGATGTATTGATTTATATTTTCTTAAGATCGCAATAGGGATTCTTGCAATCAGCATTGCCACAAGCGCACCGATAATGGATGTATTCGGCGTTACGCCAAGTGTGGTCACGATCTGAATCCCAATAATGGCGCCGAGAACTCCGGTAATGATATTAAGGATCAACCCGAACGGTTCGAAAATGCTCGGATGTCTTTTCTTTTCACCGGCTTGAACGGCTTCATTCTTCAATTCATTCATGGATATACCCCCTAATTAGTTTGATGTTGCAGGATTTCCATCATTCGCTATGCGAGTCGCTTTCGGAAGTCGTTATCGTTAATGTGATTTCGCAAAATGTTCATTATTAAGCTGTTCTTTTTGGGAAGTGGCTATGAATACTCCGATTAGCACAAGAGCGGCCCCAAAAACTTGCTGAACCCTGATCGGATGGTCAAATACGGTAAAATCCAGCAGCATCGTCATGATGGGCTGCAGATTGAGCATAATAGCCGATCTTGCCGCTCCTATCGTCTCCATTCCTTTGTTCCATAGAACGCTTGCCAGTCCTTGCGCCACTATAACCGAAATAAAGGCAAACCCCCACATCCGGAGCGAATGGCTCCAATCGACTCGCACCATCCCCAGAACGAACGGATCGAACACGATGGCGCTCAGCAGAAAGCTGTACGCGGTTATCATGAAGGGTGTCATTGTGGCCGAAAGCAAACGAACCAAAATCATGTTGCAGGCGAAGGTAAAGACAGCCCCAACGATGTACAAATCCCCTGCGCTGACCCTGACCCCAGTCACACCTAAAGCTCCGAACAGGCCGATCAATGCTATTACGCTTCCTATCATCATCCGCCAGGTAATCTTTTCCTTGAGGAAAAGAGCGGCCAGACCGGCAGTCATTAGCGGAGCAAGCGTAAATATCAAGGATGCGTTTGTCGCTGTCGTTCGTTTCAGCCCTGTGTACAAGAAAATCTGATTGGCGATCAGCCCTATGAATGCTGTAACAAGGAGCAGCCATAATTGCCGGCCAGTCACCTTAACGAAGGCTTTTCTCCAAAACGCAACGAGGATGAACAGAACAGATACGACTGTCAAACTGAACGCCGATAGAAAAAAAGGAGGATACACGGTGAGCAGGATTTGGCGTGCAATATAATTCAATGACCAAATCGAAATACATAGGAAACATAAGGAATACGCCTTACCCAATGAGAACCTTCCTTTGCATGCCGGTCAGATTGCAGCAAGCTGTTTATAATAATTCGCAGCCATTAAGCCTTCCGCTTCCACGGCATCAATGACCGGAATCTGCAGCTCCTTGCGGATCACATCTGCAAAATCAATGGTCGTAAACCCGGTGCAAGCGAACACGATCGCTTTAGCGCCTTGCCCCACCAGCGACCGCGCCCCTTCCAGCGCTTTCTCGCGTCCTGCGTCTGTCAGCAAATCCGTCGTGTTGGTGACGCCTTCCGGACGATTGTACCCGACGATCAGGTCTCCTAATAAACGGGTCATTACGGGAGAGACTCCTTCAGTTATTCCCATAAGTCCAACCGGTTCTCCAAGCGCAAGCGCGACGAGTGAGGCCGAGCTGCCCGCTCCGATAACGGGAACCTGGACACGGCTACGGAGCTCCTGGACTCCCGGATCGGCCGCGCAGCTGACAATGAGCACGCGGCATCCTTCCAGTTCCATCTGGACGCCGAGCTCCACAATTTTGGGAACGGCCATCTCCTCCGTCTCGTCACTATAGATGCCAAGAGGTTGATCCGGGATGCTGCGGCTCAGGACAGCTACATCGTAAAGGCCGCTGATCTTTCTTCCATGCTGCTGGACGATCTCTTCATCCTTTGCGGTAAATACGCGAATCAGCCCTATCAAAGCCCATCACCCTTTCGTTTCGGCCTTTTTTCTTGTCAGAATATCTGACACTATAACGGCAAACCCCCCTTTCTTTTCGTGTTTATTTATTTTGTTGTCAAAATTTATTACATAGATTGTATTCTTTTTTGAGTTATGTCAACAATGTACTGGCTTAACAAAACTATAAACGGCCTATTGTGCTGCGAACACAATAGGCCGTAAATAATTAGTTGTTTATCAAATAATATGCAGTACACAGATACAGTTCAAACCGGCTCAAGGCGCTTCCCAAATCAAGATTGGCAATCGCTTTGATGCGATCCATCCGGTAATTAACCGAATTGCGGTGAATGTAAAGACGGTTCGCTGTTTCATTCAGACTGCCTCCGCTCGCCAAATAGTGATAGAGCGTCAGCACATAATTCGTTCCGTTCGCTTTGTCATGCTCAGCCAGCCTGCCGATCTTTTCCTTAACGAACACGGCCAGCCGGGTACCCTCCGCCAAATCGAGCAGCAATTCAAGCATTTCAACTTCGCTGTACTTGAACAGCTGCCGGTCGTTATTTAATTTGTAGCCGATCGACACCGCCGTCCTGGCTTCGTTATAGCTCCGATGAGTTTCGAACAGCGAGCAGGACTTGCCGATTCCAATCCGAAGTGATTTCCACCGCTTGAGTTGCTCGCTCAAAGCATCGCTCCAGGTTGACGACGTTGGACCGCCATGGTACTGACCTTCCGAATTCACCGAGCGAACGGAGGGTAAAAATAACACAAGTCTTCCCGCATGTATCTGTATCTGGGGACGGACTTTTCGGACCGCCGATTCCTTCATTACGAAGTCATTAAGCTTTGGAACGATCGAGGATTCATAGTCGACAAAAGGCTGATCCGCTTCAATAACGGCAACTTCCCACGACCAGTCCGGAGCAAGGCCCAGCTGGCGGCCTCTGGACTCCGTCACCTGTTCATCGGTGGCCGCGTTCAGGATCAGTTCCTCGAAGAACGTTCCCCTCAGCCTTCGTTCGGTGTCATCCGCTATTTTGTTCCGCATCATTTCCAGTGAGAAAACAAGCCGCGCCTGTTCAATCAGCATCAGCTCCAGCTCGTCCAGTTCCTGCTTCTCGACAACGAATTTCCCGAGTATCTTATTGTCTACATTAACTTCCCACTGACGGTTCGCCTTGGATGGATGAAAGGGATTGCCCTGCGGCGAAGAAGCCAGCACCTCCCCAGCCTTATCGACAATCCAGATCGGGGTTTTGATCAGCTCCGATACGTTATCGGCAACGACCTGAATCCCCTTGTTGTTCAATACAAGCCCGGTCAGCGCCTTGTATACTTCTTCAGACCGCCTCAACAGTGCAGCCTGCCTGCTTAAAATTTGCTCCATAACGTTGTAAGTAATATCGATATAGGGCATTCCGGCCGGGAGCTGGATGATGGGAATATGGAGCAAATTGCTTTTGTCGATCATTTCCTGCGGAATTTGGGGGATGAACCGCTCAGGCTTGATCGCGACCCCCGCTCCATTCACCTGAGCGAGCTGGTCAATCAGATCGGCCAGAAGGGACGGTTCGTTCCGGGTCGAATAGCCTGTCGTCAAAATCATCTCGCCTTCCCGCAGCCAACCGCGGATATCGGGAACTTCCCAGATATCGATATACTGCACGATACGGTCCAAACCCTGCTCTCCGCTCACCAGTCTCGCATGTTCCATAACGGGAAGCTCAAGCATTTCCCTTACCGTCAAACCTTTTAGATTCATGATGTTAGTTCACCTACTGTTCTGTTATAAGGTCGTGGTTTTGTTTTTGTATAACTCAAGCATAGCCTGAATGAATTCTTTCGTTGCTGGGGTGACTTCCTCAAAGGAATGGGCAATGACGCCGACCTCGCGGGTCACCCTTGGGATTAGATCCTTGACGATCAGGTGATGAGAAACCGAGGACAGTGTGAAATTCGAAATAATGCCTATTCCCAAGCCTTGCTCAACCATATGAATTAAAGTATCCGCAGTTTGGACGGTCAAATTTTCCTGCAAAATAAAATGATGCTCTTCCAGAGTGGAAGAAATGGCAGTTTCATGTCCGCCTTTGCAAAAAATAAACTCATTCTGATGTTCTCCGAAATTAATTATTTCTGTCTGCTTTAAGGGATGATTCTCGGGAATGATTGCGACCATGTAATCATGGGCTAAAATCTCATATTGGTAAGCGTCAAAAGGAGATGCTACAATCCCCAGATCAACCGTTCGATCCCCTACCCATTCTTTAATCTGATTTAAGGTTCCTTCCATCAGTTCGATCTTAACAAGCGGATATTTCGACCTGAACGCCGCGATGGTCCCGGGCAGCAGATTGGTTGATGCCGCCGGAAAAGCCCCCACTTTCACCTTGCCTCTCAAAAGCTTGCTTTCTTGACTGGCAATTTGGTGCATTTTGTTCTCTATTACTTTCATCTGCCTGGCCAAAACCAGAATTTCCTTCCCCGCGTCGGTAAGCGTCAGCCCGTTATGCTTATCGCGAATAAACAATTTAATATTAAGCGAAGTTTCCAGATTTTTGACCGCTTTACTTACGGCCGGCTGGGAAATAAATAACGCTTTTGAGGCCTCGGTAATATTCAGTTTCTCTGCAACCATCATGAATATTCTGATATTATTCATATTCATGCTCATATTTACACCCGCTTTATAACCAAACGGTTATGCATCTTATTATTTATATGTATTTCAGTTATATAAAAATATATCATACGATAAAAGCACTTGCCACTCCTTGAAAAAAAGAAGTTAGCGGCAAGCTATCCACCTGCTGATTCTATACACCTTACGATAAGGGGGAAATTGTTCATGTCCGTATCTTCTCAGAAAGACCTTTCATCATTGCGAGCAGTCCGCTCCAATCCTTCCGGACGCATATGGGTGTCCGCCTGGATCGTAACAGCCGTCTTCATTCTCTCCAATTCGGCTACCCCGCTCTATGTGCGCTGGCAGCAAGAAATGAACTTTTCCAATGGCACGCTAACGCTGGTGTTTGCTGCTTACATCATAGGCCTTCTCGCTACACTTCTTATCGCTGGCCAGCTCTCCGATCGATTTGGACGCAGACCGGTTCTGTTCCCGGGTCTCATCGCAGCCGTTATGGCCTGCTTGCTGTTCGCTACGGCATCCTCCGTTGCTGTTCTTCTCATCGCCCGTTTCCTGACGGGTATTGCCGTCGGCGTAATCGTCTCGGCAGGCATGGCCTCTGTCGTAGATACGGGAGGATCCGAGCACAGGCATACCGCCTCACTTGCCGCCTCAGTTGCTATGGTGCTTGGCGCGGGACTTGGGCCGCTGCTTGCAGGCGTGCTCAGCGAAATACTGCCTCGGCCAGTAATCCCGATCTTCATGATTCAAATTGTTTTTTTATTGAGTGCCTTTTTCGTTGTCGGCATAGTTCTAAAGAAGAACACTAGCTCCCGCCATCAGACGAGAGCTCCCCTGCACTTGCCAAGTGTACCGTCGCCTAATCGCTTGCAGCTTGGATTGGGGATCTCCGTTTTCGCGCCTGGAATCACGGCGACATCTTTCGTATTGTCGCTCGGACCCTCGCTGCTGTCGAAGCTTCTTGCTGTAACGAGCCCACTTGTCGCAGGCGGTACTGCTTGTGTGATGTTCCTTACGGCGACAGGAATCCAATTTGCGCTCAAAAAATTAGCTGTCCGTATCATCTTCCTGATCGGCGCCGCCTCCACCTTACTCTCCATGCTCTTCATCGCCACAGCCGTCAACGCCTCTTCTGCCGTGATGTTCGTTTGCGCCGCCATTTTTGCCGGTGCCGGTCAGGGCCTCGGACAACTCGGGGGCTTAACGCTCATCGCCCTCCATATCCCGGAGCATCGCAGAGCCGAGGCCAATGCGGTCCTCAACATTGGAGGGTACATTCCAGCCGCCTTATTGCCCGTGTGCACCGGCTTCCTCATTGATCTTGCGGGACTTGCAGTGGGGACTTCCGTCTTCGCCGCCATCCTGGCAGGAGCGGCCATCGTAGCGGCACTGTTTGTGGTCAAAAAGCTGAGAAGAGAGACATAATCACCGTTTCGCCGAAGTGACCGGCCAAGCCATTCGCCGGGGCAGCAGTCATGTACACGTAATCACGACGAATACGGACTTCTTCGATCATCATCGGCTCCGGCGGATTATCACGGGCCCTGAGATTCCTTACGATATTTAATATTCTCTTGGAGCAGAAGCAGCTTTGACAAGCGGAACGAATCTGCCACCCACCTGACGGGCAAGCTGCTCCGGCTGCAGTTCCATCTGCAGTCCGATTTTTCCCGCGCTGATGACTATTGTCTCCAACGCTTTGGCGCCGATGTCGAGAAAGGTGGGGTACAGCTTTTTCATGCCGACAGGCGAGCAGCCTCCGCGAATATAGCCGGTCCATTTTTGCAGCTCTTTTACGGGCAGCATCTCCACTTTCTTCTCCCCTGCGGCCTTGGCCGCTTTTTTCAAATCAAGCTCTTCGGCAACCGGAATGATAAACACAAAGAGATTCGATCCTTGATGCGCAACCAGTGTCTTGAACACCGTCTCCGGCGGCTTGCCGATTTTCTCCGCGACTGCTGTTCCATGAATTTGGCCGTCCTCATTGTCATAGGTCAAAATGCTGTACTGCGTTTTGGACTTGTCCAGCATTCTCATAGCGTTGGTCTTTCCTTCACCCATCCGAACTCTCCCCTTTCGGGCGTTGTTATGATTAATCTTAACACGCTGCGACTTACGAGCCAATCATTTCGCCAGACAAGCCTTTGCAGCACGATCAGGAACCGTTACAATGTAAAATAAATCAATTACAGATTCCGATGCTTCCTAAGCATATCCAAAAATCAAACGGTAAGACAAAGAATGCGGATGATGTTCACCCGGGTGAACATCCATCCGCATTCTCTTTTATTCACAGGGATTTATTCGTGAGGTAAGAAACTGGCCAGCATTACAGTTTTAAGCTTTTCATCCCCGCTTCCGGGTACTCTTTCGTGTTTATAAATTTTTGCCTATCAGCGTCAATACTTGCCGCAATTCGGCAACAGCTACCTGGCCGGGTGCGGATGCTTTCCTGGCAGCCCCGAACGTCAGGGCGGATCCGAATACTTCACCGGCAAAACGGCTGATTACGCCCTTTCCCGCCATCGACATCGTAATGATCGGCCGGTCTGCGTATTGTTCCTTCATTATACATGTGGCTTCAAGCAGGGTCAGCACATCCGCCGTATTTTGCGGCATGACCGCTATCTTCGGCAAATCTCCGCCAAGCTGCTGCGCTTTGCGGAGCCGTGATACGATCTCCTCTTTCGGCGGCGTTTTGTCAAAGTCATGGTTCGATATAATGACGAAAACATCGTTAGCATGGGCAGCTTCCACAAGCGTCCGGACATCCTGCTCGTCGTTGAACAGCTCGACGTCGATCAGATCTGCGAGCCCGGTTTCCGCAATCGCCTGATTAAGGGCTACATACTCCGCCGGACTGATTTCCTTCTCCCCGCCTTCTTTGGCGCTGCGGAAAGTAAAGATGAGCGGAATATCCGTGAGCAGCGCACGTAATTCAGCGAGCGCCGCTTTCACCTGTTCAATATCTGCAACATGTTCAAAAAAATCGGCCCGCCATTCCACCACATCCAAATCCAAAGTCTGCAACAGCGCGGCTTCTTCCTTTAATTGCGTCAGCGTATTGCCGACCATGGGTACACAAATTTTAGGAGTGCCTTCCCCAATCGCAACTCCTTTGACCTTTACTGTTCGTTCCATATCTCTTGCTCCTTCTATGCTTATGTCTGTCATTATACCTGAACAGGATTAGGCCTGGATACCTTTGATCTTAAGTCCCTTACTTTTTTAGGCTTGATCGCGGCAAATCTTATTAACCTTAAATAAATGATACAAATACAGTGTCAAACCTAAATATTTAAGTATTTTTCAATCATATATTTACCGATTTTAATATACATTCTAAAATTATATTAAATTCTGAATCAGAAAAGGTGATCCAACATGGATAGCGTTGATTCGAAAATCGTCGATGCTTTAAAAGAAAATAGCCGTATGACCGTATCCGAAATCAGCAAAAGAGTGAACCTTTCCATTCCGGCCGTCACCGAACGAATGCGCAAAATGGAAGAATCCGGACTTATCGAAGCTTACACCATCAAAATCAACCGCGCCAAAATGAACTACAAATTGCTGGCTTTTATCCTGGTTCAGCTTGATCGGACCGAGCATATTCAAAGCTTCAGGGAATCGGTTACCTTGTGCGTCTCTGTGCTGGAATGCCACCATGTTGCCGGCGAATACGACTATCTGCTAAAGGTCCTTGTAGAAGACACGGAGCATTTGGAGTATTTTTTGTCTCATACGCTTAAAAATATTCCCAGCGTGCAAAAAAGCAATACGATGATCTCCCTTTCCTCTTTAAAAGAAAATTTGAATCTCTGAAAAGGTGAGTGCCATGCTTATTAAAGGATTTCGATTCGGCATGATGCTGCAGTTGGCCGTCGGCCCCGTTTGTTTTTTTATATTTCAGATCGCATCACAAAAAGGTTTTTTGGCTGCAGAAGCCGGAGTTGCCGGCGTAGCTCTTATTGACGGTCTATTCATTCTGTCAGCCATACTGGGAATTGCTTCGATCATGGATCATCCAAAAGCCAGGTTTGCGCTTAAAATAGGCAGCAGCGCCGTTCTATTTCTGTTCGGCATCAGCATGGTTATCAGCCTTTTCGGTATCAATCTTCTGCCAGGCATTCAAATTGCGGGCTTTTCAGGAACGTCCTCTGTTTTTATGTATGCGGTCGTGCTGACCGCCTCAAACCCGCTGACCATTCTGTTTTGGGCAGGTATATTTTCAGCCAAAATCATTGAAGAGAACTTGCGGTGGGCGCAGCTTTACATTTTCGGCCTTGCCGCCCTGTTCGCTACAGTTTTCTTCTTGACCCTGGTCGCTGGCTTGGGCAGTTTGACGCATTCGTTCATGACGCCATTTGCGGCCCGTTTGTTGAATTTCGTTGTAGGCGTTATATTTGTGTATTTCTCCATCCGGATGATGGTTGGAAGGCAAAAATCACAGGGTTAAGGAAAATTCGTCCTTTCCCGGAAACAGCTCCGGCTCGAAATAATTATAGTCGTTCAAATACGGAGAATAGGTTTTCACGTGAAGCTTGTTATTTTTCAAATCGAATTGAAGCATGCGGATATACCCGGATCCTCCCCGGTCCGCTTCCTGATAATCGGCCAGCATCTGGTAGACATCCCGGTCCGCTGTGCCGTCATTGTTATCGTCAACCGCATCCGTCTTCAGCTCTGCGTCATGAAAATGGCCCGATAGAACGGCTATCACATTTCGGTTCGGAAGCACCACCTTCTTGTAGATCCGGTCTGCAACCTCGGAACGTTTGCCGGAAGTTAGCATATATTCGTGGAATGCAAGAATCGCTTTTCGCTTCGGATATTTGGCCAGCGCCTTGTTCATCCACTCGATCTCCGGATCTCCGACGCCCCAGCCCATGTAGACAATGATCAGGTCCGTCCCGTTTGACGAAATCAGGTCATAATGGCCGCGGTTGTTGTTATACGACTCGCCGAACGTTGGCTGCTTGACGAAGCGATTTGCACCGAACCATTTCCGGAATTCGGCATAATCTTGATTCTTGTAGCCCACATCATGATTTCCGGCAAGCACGCCATAAGGAATACCCGCTTTCTCCAGCACGCTCATGCTTCTGTCAGCTGCCTTCCACTGGTTTTCCTGCTTCGATTGATTGACCAAATCCCCGGTATGAATCGCATATTTTATCTTCAGTTCTTTCTTGTTATTCGCAATCCATTTCACCATGGAGTCGTAAATTTCCGGATAGCTTTCCGAATAGTACTGGGTGTCTGACATCCAGACAAAGGTGAAATCGTAAGGCGTATCAGCCTTGGCCGTTGCCTTTTGATAAGGTTCCCGCCATCCGGCGGCCAAAACGGTCGCAATGAGTATATACAAGACCCGAACCCACTTCTGTTTCCAGTTCAAACTGTTCATCTCCTCATCCGTCTAAGCACTCCCCTTATCTTTCCTTAAATGAGGACAATTAATCCTTTTCCATAATGATCTCTATACGAAATAGAACCGTGATTAAGAATAAGCAAGAAGTGTTGGACTCCAAATGGCCGAATTAAAGGTGCTAGTTTAAGCGCTTTTTAAAGCCTCTCTGGTCCGTCGAGTAGCCCATGGATTCATAAAAATGATGAGACGTCGCAAGCAACGGCGACATAATAGTTCGGGTTCCCCGATATGTCTTCCAGGCGCTGCTGCATGGCGTGTACATCGGATTCCTTCCCGATAAATTCATAAAAGAGGCGGGATAAATCATGAACGTCTTTCTTTTCTGCTTTTCTCACGCTAAAACTCACTACATTCATCCTTTCGGTTCGTCATATTTGATGGTTATATCCATTTCTATATTGAAGCATGTATTTCAGAACCTCTTTATTGTCCTGTACTATGATTCGCTTATCCGAATATTCCATCGTCAGTTCCAATATTTCCTTCAGATTTTGTTTGTCAAATGCCTTATTCCAAATAAACAGCATCTGCCACAAATTCTTGAAGGTTTGCTTGTAATTCCACCTTTCAATTCCAAGCCTTGTCTTTATAAATCTGAGAACGACCCTGAGGTCTCTAATGAATTTATTGGGAACGATGATAAATATAAAGTCAGCCTCCTTAAAGCTCTCCCTTCCCCATTTGTGATGAACGCCTTCAATAATCCAGGATTCCGTGTTTACAATCTGGTTCAACTTGGCGTCCCTGACTTCTACAGGAAACCTTTTGTTCTCATAGCTCCTGTCCCATACCAGGTTATCGGTTTCATAGCAGTTTATGCCGAAAGTCTTCGATAATTCTTTGGCGATATAGGATTTTCCGCTGCCGCAGGCGCCTATGATCCGGATTCTAATATGTACCGCTCCCCTCTTCGAAATTTGGAACAAGAGATATGTTCCTATCAAAGCTTAATTGATTCTATAATGACCGATTTTAAATCCTGCAGGTAATATCTTCAAGACTATGGATGAACAAACCAGATTTTTGGGGTCTTATACGGATGAAGGCCGGAAGGGATATGCCAATTACCCCGAGCGGGTACTACGTCACTAAATAATGAACACATCAAGCTCAAGTTCCCGGTTACAACAAAAGCACCCGTTTCCTGAGGAAACAGAGTGCTTATATAGACCCACATGTCCGCTGCCGGAAAGGCCCCGCCTTCACCGGTACAAAATCCAGTCGGGATAGTCCGTTATAATTCCGTCCACCTTCAATTTTCTCGCCTGTGCGATCTGATCTCCTTCGCGGATCGTCCATGCCATGATTTTGCAATGCTTCGCTTTGATTCCCTTTACGACCCCCTCGTCAAGCAGCTGCAAATCATAGTTAATGTACGATGCGTACGAAGAGATGTCGATAAGCTGGTCATCGGTCAGAGGGTGCTGCTTGTCGGAAATAAGAACGGCAACAGGAAGATCCGGCAATAGCGCATGAATCTTGCGAATCGAGTCCTGCTCAAACGATTGGATCATAATAGGTCCTTTGTTTTCATACCTTTGTACAATATCTGCCACAATTTCTTCGATCCCCGGATATAACGACGGTTTTTTCAGCTCTATAAGGATCCCGACTTTACCGGAATACCGGTCCATTACCTCTTGCAGGGATGGAATTTTTTCACCAGCGTATGCTGCGTTAAAGGAGCTGCCCGCATCGAGCGCCTTTAATTCCCGAAGCGTAAAATCCTTGACATACCCTGACCCGTCGGTCGTTTTATCCAAAGTTTCATCATGGATGACAACCGGCACCCCGTCTTTGCTCATGTGCACGTCAAACTCAATGAAGTCCGAACCCATGCTGACAGCCAGGTCAAAGGCGGCCATCGTGTTTTCGGGCGTGTATCCTGACGCGCCGCGATGAGCTACGACATCTAGATCATTCGAGGAGAGGGCTTTTTCCGCCGCTGAAATGGCAGACCAAAGGAAGAAAACCGATAGCAATCCGAAGGAAAATAGGATGACAGCTTTTTTTCTCCCCACGCTCTCGTCTCCTATTTGACGCCATTATAGACAAAGGCGCGGATAATTTGACGCTGGGCAAAAAAGAAAACGATCAGAATCGGCAGCACCAGAATGAGATTCCCTGCCATCAGGATGTTCCAGGTTGCGACCCCTTCCACTTCCCGGATCTTCGCGATCCCGAGAGGCAGCGTCCGGGCCGTTTCATCCGTTGTCATGACGAGCGGCCAGAAGTAATCGTTCCAATGGGCGATGAAGCTGAACAAGGCAAAGGTAATCAGCACCGGTCTTACGAGCGGCACCATGATGTTCAGGATCACTTTCCATTCTTTCGCGTTATCCAGCCTTGCCGCTTCAATCAATTCCTCCGGCACCTGTTTAAAGGCCTGACGCAGGAGAAAGATTCCAAATGCGCTGGACGCGAACGGAAGGATGAGACCAAGATGGGTATTGAGCAGCTTCCAGGCGCTGAGCTCCAGATAGACCGGCAGGAAGATCAGCTGGGATGGAATCATCAGCGTAATCATTACCATCCCGAACAACAAGCCGGATCCCTTGAACTGATAGCGTGCAAAGGCATAGGCTGCCGGAATAATTGTAAGCATCTGCAGCGCCAGGATGCAGACTGCAATGACGACGCTGTTCACAAAATATTGCAGAAACGGCCCTGAGCTCCACGCCTCGGAAAAATTTTGCCAGACCGGATTTTTCGGAATCCACTCGGGCGGAAAAACCATCGTCTCAGGCATTGTTTTTAATGAAGTGGAGATCATCCATGCAAATGGCAGGGCAAAAATGAGCACCAAAAGCAGAAGGCCGATGAGATTAACGGCTCGTATCGCCATGTTGGCCCCTTTGGCCATCCATGCTTCCTTGCCGGCAGATTGAAACCAAACCCGCCCCTCAGCGATCGTGCGGTTTGCTTCTTTCAAAGGATTCACCTCTTTATAAGCGGTAATTAGCGATAATGAATGCGATTAGACAAAAGCTTGAAGTACAGCAGGGTCAGGAGACCGACAATGACCAGCAGGACAACGCCAGCCGCGGAGGCGTATCCGATCTTGAAGAATCTGAAGCCGTAGTCATAGATATAATAGACGAGCGTATTGGTAGAGTTGACCGGTCCCCCCTGGGTCATGATCGCGATGGTTTCGAAGACCTGGAATGAGCTGATCATGTTGATAATGACCAGAAAGAAGACCGTTGGCGACAGCATCGGAAAGGTCAGCCTGGCAAAGGTCTTCCATGGTCTGGATTGGTCCAGGTTAGCCGCTTCATAAATGTCCTTCGGGATGCTCTGCAGCCCGGCGATAAACACCAAAGTGTTAAAGCCGATCCCTTTCCACACAGCCACAATCACCAGAGAGATCAGCGATGTGCTGGGATGGGATAGCCACGGCAGCTTTTCAAAGCCGAATAACCCGATCGCCCAGTTGAGCAGACCGTACTCCGGATCCATCAGCCAGCTCCAGAGCAAGGAGATGGACACCAAAGAGATGATGTGCGGACTGAAGATCGCGCCCTGCACAAAACCGTAAAAGACTCCGGTTCGATTCAGCCAGACTGCAAACAGCAAAGAGATTCCAATCGTTAACGAGACGGTCAGAAGCATGTAGACCAAAGAATTTTTCAATACCTGCATAAAGTCAGGGTCCTTAAACAGGTCGACAAAGTTTTGCAAGCCCACAAAGTTTTTGGTCGGACTGATGAAATTCCAATCAAACATGCTTAAATAGATCATGTAAAAAATCGGATAGATGAAAAAAACGGAAAATACGAGAATGGCCGGAGCAACCATCCCGTAAGGGCGCAGCTTTTCCCACAGCGTCATTTTACTTCCCCCCTACGAAAGACAGGCTTTTCTCCCGCGCTTCAATCCCGCGGATTCGCTGTCCGTCCGGAGCAAAATAATAAAGCTGCTCATAAGGGATGGTCACCTTAATTTGGCTGTTCATCTCCATCGGCTCAAGGAAGGTCTTGACGAAGAAGACTCCTGCCTTCGACTTGATTTGATAAATGGTTTCTGCCCCCAGGCTCTCACGGGTCACGATCTCTCCGTCCAACGTAAACCCTTCCCGGTGAAGATCCTGCTTCATCAGTACATGTTCCGGCCGGAAACCCAAATAGCCGATCCGCTCGGCAGCCGGGATATGAAGTCCCTGCACTTCGCTGAAATTCAGGATGTTCATGGCGGGAGTGCCGATAAACTGGGCGGTAAAAAGATTTTCCGGATCGCCGTACAGTTTTGCAGGGGAAGCGGCCTGCTGAATGACGCCTTGATTCATAACAACGATGACATCCCCCATCGACATCGCTTCCACCTGATCATGGGTTACGTAAACAAATGTGGTTCCGAGCCTCCGGTGAAGCTGAATCAGCTCGGTTCTCATCTGATTGCGCAGCTTGGCGTCCAGATTGGAGAGCGGCTCGTCAAGAATGAATACTTTCGGCTGCTTCACCATGGCCCGGGCCAGGGCTACTCTTTGGCGTTGTCCCCCGGAGAGCATTTGCGGCTTTTTATTGAGATAAGACGTTAACCCCACGATCTCAGAGATGTCGTGAATCAAGGTATCCCGTTCCTGCTTAGGTACCTTTCTGTTTTTCAATCCGAATTCAATATTCTCGCGCACCGTCATCGTTGGATAGAGAGCGTAATTCTGAAAGACCATCGCCACATCGCGAAGTCCGGGGGCAATGTGGTTCACGGAGCGGCCGCCGATGAGGATGTCCCCGCTCGTTTGTTTGTCGAGCCCGGCAATCATTCTCAAGGTGGTAGATTTCCCGCAGCCCGACGGGCCGACCAATACCGTGAACGATCCGTCTTCAATGGTGAGGTTCAGGTTCTTGATGACTTCTTCGTCCTTGAACTTTTTTCCGATATTCTTCAATTCAATTTTCGCCATCATGGTCTCTCCCTTCGTCAAGCTTTATGTCAAGCTTTATAACGTACAGTTTCTTCCTCTTTGGCTTGCTGAATATCGTTCAGAAGCTGGACCAGCTCGTCTAAGGAATGGAGGCGCAAATCCAAACGTTCAAGTTCAACGCTCGAATAAGGGGAAATGTAGCAGGTTCTGCCGCCCATGCGCTTCACAGGATAAAGGTCGTTCCACGGGTTATCCCCGATCGACAAGATCTCATGAGGCTGATATCCTTGATCCAGCAGCGATTGAAAGAACTTTTGGATTCCCTGCGGCTTATCCGCGCCGCAATGGATTTCATCAAAATACGAAATGATCTTCATGTACTCCAGGAAGTCGATGCCGGATTGTTCGTTGCTGTTGGTCATCAGTATTTTTTTGTCAACCGCATCCGTCGTTCGAATCGCTTCAAACAGCTCGTTGTGGCAGGAGAACTGATAAGGTTCGAGAATCATTTCTTCGCGGACCCGGTCATAAGCCTTGATCAGCTTTTCTTTCGAAATCTTGAACTTTTGACTAATCGCCTCGACAATTCCCCATGGATCACCCATATAATGATGGCCGGGATCGTCAAGCGAAAGTTGCCCGTACCGCTTCATAAACTCCTGCTGGTCTACCGTTTCACCTTCCCACGTAAGGGCCTCTACAAAACGGCCTCCATCATGCACCAGCACTACATTGTCCTCATGATGACAGAAATGGCCCAATTTGACCGCGTGCTCTCCGGACAAAATGCTGGCCGCCTCCCGTATGGCGGCTTCCGTCTCGGCTTCCAATTCCGTTCCTTCGAGCAGGTAGCGGATGTACCTATCCATAAAGGAATCTTCCTGATACAAAGTTCCATCCATATCAAATACAATCACTTTTATCTCAGCTAACCCGTTCATTCCATACACCGCCTCTCTGTCAGTTGCCATGCTGTAACCCCGAAAGCCGCAAGCGATATAGGAAGGCCGACTTTTCGAAACTGGAAGTCAGCTCTTCCTTACGTCATTGGAGCTTTTAAGCCTGATTTATTTCTTCAGAAGACTGTTTGCTTTTTCCGCAGCTTCATTCAAGGCCTCTTGCGGCGTTACGTTCGGATCAAGAATGGCTTTCTCAATGGAGGATCTTACGATCTTCGCCACTTCCGGATATGCATTCTCCATCGGGCGCGGTCTCGCATATTCGAGTTGATCCACTGCTACTTTGTATTGCGGAAATTCTTTGAAATGCTGCTGCAATTCTTCGCTTTCTACAGCGCTGACGCGGGTAGGCAGGTAGCCGACGTGTTTATGCTGATAAATGGTGTTCTCTTTGGAAGTCATAAATTTGATAAATGCCCAAGCCGCCTCTTTCTCTTCATCGCTAAGCTTGGAGGTCATGACCAATTGGCAGCCCCCGGTCGGAACGCCGTACGACTTGTTCGCAGGCATAAACGCAGTTGCCATTTCAAAGTTGTTCCCCTTGGCAATTTCAATGGCCGCCGAAACGCCTGCGGTTGAACCGAACTTGAAGGCGGAAAGCTGGTTTGCCCAATCCTTGTCCGCGTTAGCGCCTGCTTCATTACCTACCGTGATCTTCATAAGCCCGTCCATAGATAATTTCTTCCAGAACTCAACCGGAGCAACCCCTTCAGGTGAGTTAAAGGCTGCGCTTTTTCCGTCATCGGACAGCATTTGTCCGCCGCTTTGAGCAACGAACCCTTCGTAAAACCAGATATCAGCAGGCATAGAGATCGCTGTCTTTCCTTTCTCTTTCAGGACACGCGCATATTGTTCGAATTCTTGCCAGTTCTTCGGACCGGCCGGATTGAGTCCCGCTTCCTTCAGCATGGAGACATTCTTATAAAGAATCGGGGTGCTGCGCATGAAAGGCAGACCATAAAGCTTGTCGTTGACGTAGGCGTTGCCCATGAGGCCTTTGATGAAATCATCCATCTTGACTTGATCCTTATCCCGCTCGGCAAAAGGAGTCAGCTCTTCCAGCATGCCGCTGTTTGCAAATACTCCGGTGGATGCGATCTCCAGATCGGATACCGCAGGCGCGTTTCCTGCCGCGAATGCAGCTTGAACTTTAGCGTGAAGATCGTCGTAATTGCCCTGGTGCTCCCCAATAACTTTATAGCGGTCCTGCGATTTGTTGAACTCATCTACTAAATGGAGCTTGGCTTCTTCAATTTTGTCCCCAAACGCGTACCAATACTTGATGGTAATCTTGTCCTTTCCTTCAGCGGCGGACGATGTTGAGGCGCTGTCCTTTCCGCATGCCGCCAGTGAAACCGCCATTAGGGCTGCAAGTGTGAGCAAACTCATTTTCTTAAACATGTAAACCCTCCTCATGAATGTAGTGAAAAAAGAAGAAACCTTATTCGAACCGCTGGCGTGTCCGCCGGCAGTTTGATAAGGTTTCTCCTAAGCTCCACCTGTTAGCTATTTACTTGTTACTCTCATCATATCGCCTGTTTATCAACAGAGTATTAAGCGGTTATCAGAATTGCGTTAACAATTTAAAGCGATGTCCCGGTGATTCGCGTCGATAGAAGACAACGTTTCGCGCCAGAGCTCCGGTTTAGATGAAGAAACCGCAGTTGCGCCATATCTGATGCATTCGAGGGTCTCGCTTCGTGCTGACAGCAGCCCCCCGGAAATGATCGGGACCGACGTGAAGCTCTTCACCGTTTCGATCATTTGCGGAATGCGTGCTGGCATAACCTCGATAATGTCCGGCTCTACCTGCTCAAGGCTTTTGGCCATGTTATCCAGCACCTCGGTATCCACGAGAAAGAAACGCTGGATCGTAATCAGGCCCATTTTCTTCACGTTTTTTACAACGTTTGTCTTCGTCGTGATGATGCCTGTTGGTTGAATCGCCTTGGCCAAGTATTCAAGACCGTAGCAGTCGGTGCTTAACCCCCCGATCTTCTCCAAATGCAGGAAGACAGGGACGTGATGCGCTTTGAACAAGTCCACATATCCTTTAATGACACCAATGTGGCCGGTAAGCAGGAACACGCCGCTTAACTGATTACGAAGGGATAAAGCCGTCTCGATTTGTTTCGGGTTCTTGATGGAAGCGATCATCCGGTGCGTTTTTAATCGATCGAAGAACACCTCTTCATCTCTTCGTTTCTTCACTGTCATACCTCCTGATTGACTGCTGTCCGTAAGCTGATCGTGCCTTCACGTTCCAATTCTTTACCGCGCGCATCAGGATTTGGCGTAAAGTGGTTCATATGTTTGTGCAGAACAGGTGCATGCTTCGTTAGAATCTCGTCTGCGACATCAAGAGCCGAAATTCGAATCTCCTCCTGGCCAACTTCTACTATTCGAAAAGCTTGCTGATCAAGACAAGCAGACAATTGGACAAATGTCCAGTTTTTCTGCCGGACAATCGAATCGACATGCGTATGACCGTTAAAATAGATTCCCGTTCCTTGCTTCTGCCCCAGCACCTGCCACATGTCAATGTCCGGATGAATGGAACCTTTTTCAGCGTCGGATCCTTTCGTTGTGTTAAATACCGGATGATGGGCAAACACCAAAAGCGGCTTAGTTCCAGATGCCCTTACAACCCCTTCCAACCACTGCAGCTGTTCTTCGTCAACATGCCCTCCCCAATCGGCGTAGTCCATTTCCTTTGCGGTATCGAGAAAAGCCAGCACCGCACGCTCGGTTTCAATCGAATGGTACCGGGCTTGTCCGGTAATTTGGAGGACTTCATTTCTTGTTTGAGCATACAGATCATGATTTCCCAGTACCTGATAGAACGTTCTTTCTTTATTCTCTAACAGCTTATAAACATTTCGCAGTTCCGTGGCTGTTCCATAATTGGTCAAATCTCCAAGAGCAATATGAACATCGGCATCAACCTCCAAAAAGCGTCCAAGCAAGGTTCGATAGAAGGCATCGCTTGCTTCAAGCCATCCCGGGACCCCTTCGTCCAGACCGTGGAAATGTAAATCCCCCATCAGAACAAGTTTCATTATGCTCTCTCCTCTCGCGTTTCTTTAGGATATCGGTTTCGATATTTTCAGCATAGTTCATAAATGATAAGAGAGAGTAAAAACTAAATAAAAGTTTTGTAAGGAAACAGAGTTTCCTTATTTTTCCTTGCATGGATGCGTAAGGCCCGAGGTAAATTAAGCCTTATCCTATAGAATGAGGTGGTGTGGTTAATCTCATGTATTTGTCTCCCCATTTGTATCACCGGATTGTGCGCCCGCGATGGTTCACCAATAAATATATTCATGAGCACATCAAAAAGCTCACATCACTCGAGAACAGAAGTGTTCTTGATTTTGGCTGCGGTACAGGGGCAAACTGTACACTATGCGATGCGGATCGTTATTATGGCCTTGATCCGGATGCCCAAAGAATACAATTTGCCAGACGGCTGCATCCGAAGCATATCTTTATGGTGTTTGACGAGGAGCGTATTCCGATACCGGATCAGTTCATCGATCTCATCTTGGTCATCGCAGTGCTTCACCATATCCCGAACGAGCAAATTACCGCATATTTGCAAGAGTTCCGCAGAGTGCTAAAGCCCGGAGGAAAGATGATTATCATTGAGCCGTATTTAAGTCCGCGGCACAAATTCAACAACTGGTTTATGAACCGGTATGACGACGGTGAGTTTATTCGCAGCGAGGATGATTACTTGCAGCTGTTCCAAGGGCAGCAGTTCGAGCACAATGTGATCAAAAAATTCAGAAAATGCTTCTTCTACAACGAAATTTTGTTTACCGCCGCACCGGAGGGAAGTCAGCTGCAAGACATGCAGGCGAAACTGCCTCTGTCTAACCTAAGAGCCAACACTGTACGTTAAATCAACGTATGGAAAAAAGGGGCGTCCCGTAAGTTATCAAAACTTACTTGGGACAGCCCCTCTTCATTATGTTCCGCTATATTTTTTGAACATTCTGTTCGCTGCGCCGGAGCGTAAACCCGCCCCGAAATCTTGGCATCCCGTATACTCCATTCGCGGCCGTACAAGCGACGACATGACGGCTTGTTCTTAGCGGATCGGCAAATTTCTGACGGGCTTTGTTCGTCTGAAGCTGTTCGACTGACACATTTTTGTGCGACAACGCTTCTTCAAACTCCTTCTGCGCCGCCTGCTTCGCTTTAAACAGCATCATCTGCACCCGGCTGTATACGTTGATCGCTCCATCCCCCGTCGTTTCGATCGGCAGAAAGATGGCGTCGGGGTATCTTTCGGTAATCAAGGATTGTACGCCATCGGAAACGCCGGAAGACGGCATGCATCCGAATGGCTTGACAGAGATCGTCATGTTCACTTTCCGCTTGACGACGTTCAAAATCAGCTTGCCTACCTCCATATGCCCTTCTCCGCCACGTACCTGGTTATTATAGTGATCACGGGAAACACGGGCGATCTCTTCCATATCCGGCAGGTGGTAATGATAGAGCCCCATGGTTTTGGCATACGTTTGGAACATGACGCGAACGGCGCGATCCGCAAGCCACAGCATGCTCAGACGCGTGTAAGGCTTCTTCCCTTTCAGACCGTATTTTCCGGAATCGGCTTCACGGAGACCGACTCGCTTCAAAGTATCGTAGCGCCCCGCCCAAATGAGGAACAGGATCCAGGCCGTCATCGATTGCACTTCCACCTCGGCTCCCTCGCTCTCCAAGAAGCGCTGCAGCTGATAGTTCCCGTCCCCCTCGGTCGTCATCGCCCAAAACTCGCCGATAATACTGACCTTCGGTTTGACCCGGGTGCGGTCCACCTGAACGGTTTGCAGTTCCCTCCGGCATTTGATGAGCACCGGTCTGAGCCGTTTGCGCTCGCTCAAGGCTTCATAAATATACCGCTTGCAGCGTTCCAGGGCGGCGTCTGTCGCACCGGCCTCCACCTCATAGGGACGGATGCGATAAGCCAGCGCGTTCAGAATATCTCCCAAAAGCACGGCTTTCATGAAGCTGAAGAAAAACGCAGTATCCAGCTTCAGCGCCGATTCGCCGCCGGTTGCCTGTTTCAGCCCGTCCGTCTGCTGGAACAGCAGCACCCGAAAACCGTCAAATCCCGCGTCGCGCAGAGCCTTCCGGTACTCCGTAACATAGGTGCCGAAGCGGCAAGGGCCGCAGGAACCGCTGGTAACGAACAGATAGTTGCTGACAATCTCTTCTTTTGTTTTACCTTCGACATCCCGAAGGTGGTGCAAATACTTGATTAAATTGCCGACCGTGAAGTACGTTGGGTTGCACTGGCCCCGATTGCCGAATTCCTTGCCGTAACGCAGCGACTCGTTATCCGGGCAATCCATATGCTGCACCCGATAGCCGAGTCCTTTCAGGGCTCCCTCCACCAGGTAATCGTGAGCCATGGTGAGCCCTCCGAACAGAAGCGTCGTGGTGGATTTGTCCTTGGCCAAAAACTGGCGCGGAACGGGATCAAACCAATGATTATTGTTCTCTTGATCCAGGCCTAACAATTTTTCCTGTTCCTTTTGATACTCCGACAGGATGTCCTCAATCGAGGAAGGGACTGCGGGTTTTATCTTTCTTTTGGCAACATTCATAGCCAGGTTCACTCCTTTGATTGGTTTTGTCTTTAGATCGCTCCAGCCTGATTGTCTTGCTTTATACTTAGCAGCTCCGCGCGTTTCTGCTCCAGACGCTGCTGCAGCTCCGCCTTTTTGCGGGCCAGATCCTGCAGACGCTCCTCATGTAGCCCCAGGCTGTGGGCATAAGTCTTGACCCGGATTTTGATCGAACCGCTCGGCTTGTTGGCGTCGATCTCATGCAGCGCCGAGTATGGGGTCCCTGCGGTACTGATCATCGAATCGATCAACCCGTAAGTCGGTGCGTCATGCCCGCATTTGAAGCTGGACAAGTCCAGCACCGCCACATGGGGATGGCGCGCGGCAAACTTGGCCGCCCACACTTTTTGCACGCTGTTGGAGCTGAAATTTTCCGGCCACACATCGCTGACTTCGAGCGCATACTGGACTCGTCCGCTCTTTAGATCCTCGCTGAAAAAGCGGCGGAGCCAGGCCTCATCTTTCGGAATCGAACGCATCGACAGAATGGGATAGCCGAGCACTTGGAACTCTTCGAGCACGCCGTGATTCATCCCTGGATCGGAATGGTAAGGACGCCCAATCATCAAAATGGCGAGGCGGTTCTCCTGTTCTACCTGCTCCAGAATTGAACGTCCTTTCTCTTGCATTTCCGCATCGAACAGCTCCAGCGCCTTCCAGGCTTGGTCGACGGCAAAATCACTTTCATCCTCGGTGATCTGCAAATGTTCCGCAAACGCCTCATAAAGCTGCTTCTTCATGAAATTCGGTTCGATGAACGTCACCGCCGGATCCAGATACGTGATTCCGCGCGTCTCAAAGAAATCCACTTCCTTCGTAAAAGCGGCTTTGATTACATTCGGTGCGCCGGCCACAATCGGGCAACTGGTCGAATCCATCACATTGTTCAGATGGGTCGGAATATGGGTGATGCACGGGAAGAAAATGTAATCCAGCTCTTTTTTCTCATGGTGCTTGAACAGCAGGTTATGAACATGAGCCTGGGCTACCTTCGATGGGTAACAAGGGTCGATCGAGCCGTATTTCCCGCCCTCCTGCCACATTTCCTCGCTCGTGTTATCACTGAACACGATGTTTCGCACGCCTATGCCGATCGTCTCGAAATACGTCCGCCAAAATGGCGCCGTAGACCAGATGTTTAGCACCCGGGGAATCCCGATACGGATTTTGGAGCGCCGCTCCATCGCTTCGGCGGAAGAGCGCGCAAACGGGCGCTCGCCGGATTTGGCGCGCCAGCCGCCCAGCTTAAGCAGACCGCGTTTCGGCCGGGCATCGTCCTTCGGCAGCTCCGGTTCCGGAAGCGGCTCCGCATCGTAGAAATGCTGAAACATCCGGCGAGCTTCGTACTCGACGAGATTGGGGTAATGCTTTTTCAGTTCCTGCCGCTCCTTCGTCAACTTGGCGACTGCATCCTGATCCTCCACCGTCCCCTTTTCGCAGGAGAAACCGGAAATGTAGCGGGCGGTTTGACCATCCGGCGTCTCGGAGTCGATAAAGGTCCGGCTGCAGTGGTTGGGACAAAAATTGCAGCGGGTCGATTCATCGTTGCGGCTCGAATACCGCAGATGGATCGCGGTGTCCAGTCCCAAAAAGGTGGAATACCCCCGCCGCTTTACTACCCGCAACGTTTCCATAGCCGCGCCGATCGCCCCCGCTTCTCCAGGATGCGGATGGACGTAAACTTCGGCATCAGGGACCCGCTGCTTGATGTAATCGACCTGGGCCTTGACCGCAGCCAGATTGTATTGGGTTCCACCCTGCAGAACGAACTTGCGGCCAAGTTCAGCCATGCGCGGAATCTGCACAACGTATTGCCATACGTTCTTCGGCAGAACGAGTGCCAGTCCGGCGAGCAGTTCCTCTTTGGAATACCCCTCCTTCTGAAAATTCACCCGATCCGCATCGAGGAACACCGCGCAGCCATAAGAAAATTTAGGGCTTAAGGAGGCGTTGAAAGCTGTTTCCGCATACTCCTGAACCGGAATGCCGAACTGATCCGCCATCGCCTGAAGCAGCATTCCATTCCCGGCGGAACATTGATTGGACAGCTTGAAGTTGCGGATATCCCTGTTTTTCAGGAACAGCACTTTGATGTCCTGCCCCCCGATGTCACAGATGACATCGATATCGCCGAACTGGTGAACAGCGCTCATCATATGGGCAACGGTCTCAACAATGTTGACGTCCGCCTTTAACGTTTTTTCCAAAACATCCGCTGCATATCCTGTAGCGCCAAAGCCGATTATCTCCAATTCGGCTCCTTGCTCCTTCACCCTGTCCCGGATCCGCAGCAGCATTTCTTTCGTATCTTCAAGCGGGTTTCCCTTGGAAAGCTGGTATTCTTTAAGCAGGATCTTTCCTTGATCATCCACCAGCACAGCCTTGGACGAAGTGGAACCTCCGTCAAGACCGATAACAGCTCTCACCTTTTGCCCCGGAACGAAAGTTGTCTCCTCGAAGCGGGGAATACTGTAATTCCGGCGAAATTGTTCCATTTCATTATCAGTATTAACCAGTGGCGGGCCAGCCTTCTCGCCCAGTTTCGCTTTGCGTCCATGGGCAATAAATTCCTTCAGGCCCTCCAGTCCCAGGTATTTACCGACATCGGCCGGTTCATAAAGCCCGTACAGGACCGCGCCATATGCAGCATAATACTGCGAATTATCCGGCACAAAAATCAATTCCTGGGTGGGCTTGTCTTTCGGATAATCGTACCCCCGTTCCATCCAGGTTTGCGGTATCCGCTGCCGCCAGCATTCCTGAAGGAAAGGCAAGTACGTGTTCGGTCCGCCGAGCAGCAGCACGCGGTGCCGAAGTGTATTCCCGCGGGTGAGAACGGAAAGATTCTGCATCACGATGGCATCCGCCAGCGAGCACATGATTTCCGGTGAAGGGATTCCGCTTTTTACGAGATTGACGATATCCGTTTCGGCAAATACTCCGCACTTTGCCGCAACATGATGCAATTTCGAATCGTCAAAGTGGAGCTTGCCCACTTCTTCCATAGGCATACCGACTTTGATCATGCACTTGTCGATCGTGGCGCCGGTGCCTGATGCACATTTGTCATTCATGGATGTGATCGCTTGCTTGTTTCCCGTTTCCTCGTTCTCTTTATAGATGATGATCTTTGCATCCTGTCCTCCGAGCTCGATCACGCTCCCGACATCGGGATGCAGCTGCTCCACTGCCATGGTAACAGCGTTTACTTCTTGTACAAATTTTGCTCCGATATGCGGGGCAATGGGACCGCTGCCGGAACCTGTCGCAAAGATGCGAATATTTTCTTGTTTAACATCCGGAAATTCGTTTCCAATCGCCACCAGCAGCTCCAGAACCTTTTCCGCCTGCTTCGTATGATGGCGTTGATAATCCGACCAAAGGATTTGCTTGTTGTCCGGATTTACCACCGTAGCCTTGACGGTCGTGGAGCCTACATCCATGCCGATGATTAGAGAATCCCATTCTTGGATTTTCGTCATATCACTACCCCTTAGCTGAATTCAATTCCTCCATAGTTTATTCAAAAAATGTGATTTTTATCATGTTTTGTTTTTTTTCATGCGTTGGGGGCAAAATAGCCTGCAGCAAATAAACGCATTTGAAGGGAAGATCAAATCCATTGCTTTGGATCATTGCGGCTTTCTCGTTATTGATTATCCAGATTATTTCCATTCTCATCATTAAATATCGGCGCCCGGACAAAGCCGTAGCCTGGCTTATCATCCTGTTCATGTTTCCGCTCGTCGGCTTCATCCCGTACTGCTTTATAGCGAGAAAGTATAACGGCCGCATTCTTGGACGGAATTCGGATCCGTTCAAGGCGGAACTTTGGGATCGATCCAGCCGGCGCATACCGGAACATAGGCTTAATGATACGGTTTCGGAGAAAATGTATACTTTATTCCATAACAAATTGACCGCTCCCATCACCGCTTGCCATGAAACGACAGTATATACCGAAGGAGAAGAAGCCATAGAAGCGATTCTCGAATCGATTGAGGCGGCCAAGCATCACGTCCATATTGAGTTCTACATTTTCCGCGATGACGATCTCGGTTCAAGGCTTGGCCGGTTGTTGATCCGGAAAGCACAGGAAGGGGTTAAAGTGCGGTTATTATATGACGGGGTTGGCAGCCGCAGCCTGGGAAAAACTTTTATCAAACAATTGCGGCAAGCCGGCGTGGAAATCGGATGCTTTTCCCCCCTGATCAGCTCTTTTTTCAAAAAACGGCTCTACTACCGCAATCATCGGAAAATCGTAGTTGTCGACGGTACAATCGGATTTTTCGGCGGTTTGAATATCGGAGATGAATACTTGGGAAAAGATCCCACGTACGGATATTGGCGGGACACTCATTACAGCATGAAAGGCGATTCGGTACTGTGGATTCAATATACCTTTTTAACGGACTGGTATACGGTTAAAGGAAAATGGGTTACCGGTCCGGCTTATTATCCGGTTTCGGACCATCAAGGCGGAGAATGGGCTCAGATTGTGAAAAGCGGCCCCGATGAACCGATTCATGAGCTTATCTTCAGCTTTATCGTTTCGGCGAAGAAGCGGCTTTATATCGAAACTCCTTATTTCGTCCCCGATCCCGGCATCCTGCTGGCTATAAAAACGGCTGTCTTGAGCGGTGTGGATGTTCGTATCATCATTCCCGGCACCCCGGACAAGAAACTGGTTTATAACTGTACTTTGTCCTATGTCCAGGAAATGCTGGAGGCGGGGGTACGGTTTTATTGCTATCAAAAGGGGTTTCTTCATGCGAAAGTACTGATTTCTGATGACTTGGCATGCTCTGGCAGCACAAACATGGATATGCGGAGCTTTAGTGACCAATTTGAGTTAAACGCCGTCTTTTTCGACCGGAAGATCGTAGATCGACTGGTGCAGGATTTTTTCACCGATCTCGGTGCAAGTCAAGAAATTCAGCTATCCGAATTCGAAAAGCGGCCAACCCTGCAAAAAATGAGAGAAATTTTCTCCCGGCTGCTCTCGCCGTTGTTTTAGAGATCCTTTTTTTTGAAACTTCGCTTGCTAAGTTTATTGACACCCATTATAATGTTAGCATGCAAAGAGAATAGGGGGATAGATATGGACTTGTTTGATAGTCCGGGATTTCTGGTGAATAAACTCGCCCATCTCATGGCCGTCGATCTGGAAAAACGATTGAAAGCCTATGGCGTTACAGGCTCTCAGTGGGCTATACTTGCTCTTCTCTGGGAACAAGAAGGTCTTTCTCAAGTGGAGATTCAGCAGCTGTTGGATAATGAAGGGGCTACAGTGACGGGAATTTTGCAGCGCATGGATCGTGCCGGCTTAATCAAACGGGAAGCGGATCCACATGACCGCAGAGTCCAGCGTGTCTACTTGACGGATGCCGGCAAATCGTTAAAGGACAGCTTGATTCCCGAAGCAGAGGCAGTCAACAGTAAAGCTCTTCGCGGATTTACCGATGATGAAACGGCTTTTTTTATTCGGCTGATCAGGCGAACGCTACAAAATTTTTAATTTTTTTTCGATTTATAGTTAGCATGCAAATAAAAAAGCGGAGGGTGACATTGAAGTGAAATTTTGGACATTTTTATTTCGGCTGCTCTACATGATCGGTACGGCTGCTTTCTTTGGAAGCATTTTAAGCATTATTTATTTGGCAAGAACGAATGACTTCACGAACGATTGGAGTCGGGTCTATCTCATGCGCACACAAATGATTGGCATTCTGAATCACATTACGATTCCAGGTATTGCGGTCATGTTTATCTCAGGCATTCTGATGTACGTTGGGAGAAAGGCGCTCCTCCGTCAAGCCGCATTCAGGTGGAAACTTGTTTTCTCCATCCTCTTCTTGCTTAACACCTTTTTCGTCTTAATGTCGTATTTGAAACATTTGGGCGATCTGGCGAATGCGGCGATGACTTCATCGAAAGCAGCTGATCGTTTTTTGGCTCAGCATCCGTATGAAGACCTGAGCGGGATGATTAATCTTGTCCTTTTTTTCATTATCGTTTTTCTTGATTATAAATTATCCCGTCAAACTGAAGCTTCAAAATCATACTGATTAATGCGGCTTCCCCCGGCCGTATTAATCCGAATGGATCGGCAGCCACCTCTAGCCAAGCTGATTTTCCTGAGCTCTCCGCCACTTGATATGCCGGAGGTTCTTCAAAGTCGAAATCCGTTAACTCAATCCTCTTTATTGAAGATTCTTAACTCCCAGCCATGGTCCTCCGCATAAATGTAGTGTACGATTGTACCCGGATTACAGGCAATTATCGAGTCGTCAATATCGATAGCTGGCGCTAAATTCGCTCATTCGGACACCTCTTTGTTATAAAGACACAACATTTTCGATTAATTTCAAACCGACTTCGCCGCGCAAAGTAACGATCGATTCCGGATGAAATTGCACCGCGGCTATTGGCAATGTTTTATGCTCAACTCCCATGACGATCCCGTCTTCTGAAACTGCGCTGACATCCAAACAGCTTGGCAGTTCTTTTGCGTACAAAGAGTGGTATCGGCCAACATGAAATTGCTCAGGCAATCCATCCCAAATCGGGCTGAGCCCGCTTGTCTTTACTAGTGAGGACTTGCCGTGCTGAGGATAATCCAATATATCCAGACTCCCGCCAAAGTATTCAACAATGCCTTGCAGTCCGAGACACACGCCAAAAATAGGAATTTGCTTTTCTATACAAAGCGCAATGGTATCGTTTAATGCAAACTGCGACGGTCGACCGGGACCGGGTGAAAGCACGACCATATCGAACTTCTCATCTTTTAAAATATCCCGAGCATACGGTGCGCGCAAGGTCATGACGGACGCTCCAGTTTGCTTAAAATAATTGGACAACGTATGGACAAAAGAGTCCTCATGGTCAACAAGCAATATTTGCTTGCCCTGCCCCATGTTCGAGCGAGCCTTTTGCGTCTTGTCCTTCTCCGGTCTATTGGATTCACGCACGGCTTGAACCAGAGCGGCCGCTTTCGTGAGGGTTTCCTGCTCCTCATCCTCAGGCACTGAATCGTAAAGCAGCGTTGCGCCTACACGAATTTGTGCCACACCGTCCTTGATTTTGATGGTACGCAGCGTCAGACCCGTATTCAAATCACCATTGAAAGAGAAGTAGCCGACAGCCCCGCCATACCAGCTCCTTGGAGAAGTCTCATGTTCTTCAATCCAACGAATGGCTGCGCGCTTGGGCGCACCTGTAATAGTCACTGCCCACATGTGCGTCATAAATGCATCCAACCCGTCAAATTCAGGACGCAAAGTCCCCTCCACATGATCGACGGTATGAATAAGATGGGAGTACATTTCAATTTGTCTTCTTCCAATCACTTTAACGGAACCAGGCTCGCAAATACGTGATTTGTCGTTTCGATCCACATCGGTACACATGGTCAGTTCGGACTCATCTTTTGCGGAATTTAACAGCTGTCTAATCTGATCCGAATCTTCAATCGCGTTTTTCCCCCGCTTGATCGTTCCCGATATCGGACATGTTTCCACCCGGTTGCCTTCCACTCTGACGTACATCTCGGGGGATGAGCCCACTAGAAATTCTTCTCCCAAATTGATAATAAACCCGTATGGGCTGGGGTTAATGCTTTGCAATCGGGAAAAAACATGCGATGGCAGGCTGGAGCATGTCTCGTAAAGCGTATGAGAGGGAACGACTTCAAATAAATCGCCCACTTTAAAAGACTGAATGGCTTCGCGAACTAAGTTTGCATATTGCCCTTTAGCAAGGCCATCTGCGGGAACTTGCCCGTTTAACTTCGGCCGCCGGAACTCGCCGCTTCTCTCAAGACCGTGCGTTCGATCTCCATCAAACTTGAAATCGTAAGATAGGCGATAGGCGGACTTCATATGATGGTCAACGACAATGATTTCGTCAGGAAAATAGAGGATCACGTCAGATTCCCCGGTATTTCTATGGTGCTTCAGCTCCATAGGTTCAAACTGAAATACCAAATCATATCCAAATGCGCCATAGAGCCCTAGAAATGAATCATCGGGAGAATAAAAAAGCTCTTTAATCGCACGAATAACAGAAAAAATGGAGGGCTGCTTCGTTCTCTCCTCTTCGTTAAAGAATTTCCCGCTGCTTTTAATGTTTCCTGAAATTATATTGTGAGAAAATTTTAGATTTTCAATTTCAATGGTATGTTTCAATTTGAGGAATATGGGCTTTAATAATACATGACCTCTGGAATTCTCCGCTGCAATTTGGAAGCTGCTTCCACTCGCTTTGAGCTCCAATGCTGGATTTTTAAATCCGATATCCCAACGGGAATAACGTCCAGGATATTCATAACCGCTGGAAAACAGCGCACCCTTTTGGCAATCAATTTCGTTCAGGATGCCTTCATTTGCCGCTGCTGCATCGACGTGCTCCATACTTCGGGTAACTTCAATATTTTCCTTGGTGGTATAAACGGTTTGATGGGGTAAAGAAATGTAGGATGACAAAATGCTCACTGGGTCATTACCTCCTCTAAATTTTAGAGGAGAACAGGGGTAACTGTGAAAAGCGTTTTTTGTATGAAAAATGGAATACCTTCCACAACTCTCAACTAGTCTCATCTCAGCTCAGGCTCACCTGTTCTCATCTCAACTGTTTAAAGCATACTTGATCGCTGCTGTATTTTCAATATCATTCATAGCTTTATCTAAACCTGGTCGCAGGTTGACCTAAGCAGCGATTCAGTCCTTAAGTTTCAAAATTCTTTAACGATGATTTCATCAATTTTCCGCGCGATTATGCCAGCACCTTTGTTGATATTGCCGATAAGATGAGCATGTATCTTATGTTTAGCATAGACCGATGATTGCATGATCACTCCGGGATCGCTTCCCATCACATAGTATTTGAAAATTTGATCTTTTTGCATGGAAATCCACACGCCGTACCCGTAAAAATGATCGTCTGTTTCTTTTATGTGAGGAGTCAGTAAGATATCCGTGTATTTTTTAGATAACAATTGATTGTTTAGTAACGCATCCCAAAATTTCATTAAATCATGAACCGTAGTATATGCTCCCCCATCTGGCCCGCCCTTAATAGGAAGCGAGTACACATTGGTTCTCCAGCCTGCTTCATGATCTATATATCCAAGTGCTGTTCGCTCCGGCAGTTGATCCATTCTAAAATACCCTGAATCCAACATCCCGCACCTTTGAAAGATATTCTGCTCAACATACGTTGTAAAATCCAATCCTGTCAACTGTTCCACAACCATACCTAACAGTATGAATCCCGAATTACAATAAGCGAACTTTTCCCCAGGAGTAAATTTCATAGGTTTGTTCTGAAACATCGGCAAAAAGTCTTTCGGGGATTGAATGGTGTACATAGGTAACGTTTTCCACAATTCTTCAAAATCACTCATCGTTTCTTCGTCGAAATAATCCGGTATTCCGGAACTATGGGTTAACAGATGGTGTATCGTAATGTTCGGGTCGAAATCAGGGAATGGAATATCCAGACACTCACTCAAATAAGAATCAAAAGTTAAAACCCCATCCTGGACAAGTTGACAAATAGCAACCGCGGTAAAAATCTTACAACCTGAGGCGATCCCGAGTCTTGTATTCACCGAGTTGTGAATTCGCTCGCTCCGATTGGCATAGCCAAAACTTTCTTCAAAAATTTTCAATTCATTTTGTTGAACTAGAACCGCTCCTGAAAAAGGCGAATTTTCATTGTGTTGTTTAATCATTTCTTCAATTTTACGAGAGAGACTCATTTTCTCCTCCTATCCGTGCGTTCAAAGATTTATTGTTTCTTTCCTACTGCTATCCTACTTCACTTTCGTTTCCAGAAATAAGTAAAAAATAGTTTAAAACAAATTCGCCCGAAATTCCTCTTTTATTTCATCTTCCGGATCCCAAATCGACCATGCGGCTTCTAAAAGGTTCCCTTGGTTATCTCTGAAATAAAAATACTTCGCTTCCCCATTTCCGAGCGTTTTCAAGTTTCCCACTTCAACTCCATGAGCATTTAAGTAACTATGAGTAAATTCAATATCCGGACAATTCAAAGCCATGATGGGAAAGGGGCTTCCATTTCGGGCTATTTCCAATCTATTGCTGTCTTCAGTCTCAATAAGGAGTAATGCTATAGAATTCTTGTGGGGATGATGTAACACCGCCAAGTAAGATCCACGATCTTCAAACTTGTCCATCAATTTAAAATCCAGGTTATGCATATACCATTCTATAGATTCATCAATATTTGATGTCGGTACGTAAACATAACCTACACGTGTAAACGCAAACTCTGTGCTCACAAATAATCACTCCCCTTGTTTGATTTTAACTTGTTCTCACTTCTTTCTTTCGTTCTTTATCATTGATTTCAATATACTCTTCCAACTCCTTCTCAATTTGCTTATTTATTTCTTCCATTTCAACAGAATCAGTCATATCATTTTCAAGTTCTTCTTCAATTTCTTCATTGGACATATTAAAATCATGTTGCTCTTCAATTTCCAACTTCTCTTTAATTCTCTGAAGATCATCATAAATTTTCTTGTTTCTAATGTGCGTACTTAATACTAAACCAAATATTACAGAAATCAGTACAATTCCACCTAACGGCCCAAGGAATATTGATAGAGCGATTGCTGCAATTATTCCAATAATTGTACCTATAATGGTCATTGTAAAATCCTTTCTTATTTTGCTGTGAAATTCGAAAGTGTTCTTATAGCGGGGAAATTCCGCTAACTTTTTGTTATTTCATAAACCCTCGCCGACTTAAGGCCAGGCGGACCCGATGCACTTAGTCTTGCTGGGTTGTGGTTGTCCGCTGATGCCTCTTCCGAATCACCTCTTGCCGACCAAGAGATAGTGTTAGCCGGCCCGCCGCGAATGCGGGATTATATGATGGGGATGCCATTCTAAAGCCGCTTAAATCCAGCTTCATGCCAATAAACAGAGTTTCTTTCCCGTTCACACTGCTGTAAAACTCTACGTCTCTTGCAAAGCCATCCCGTTCATACACTTTGATTGCTCTTTTATTAAACTCGGCTACTACGAGTCGAAATTTATTAGATTGCAGGCTTTCTCTCAAATATTCAATTCCTTGATTTAAAATAGGTGAATCCCATTTTTTTACCCGTTAAATCCGGTTTTAGGCCCAGACCGATATCAATATAATCCTGTTCTTTGTAGAATCCGGCTTTTGTTCCACCAGGAACGCGAGCGGACTCACCGTGGCATATAAATCCAACTAAATTTTCTTCCGCATCATATGTAGAAATGTACTCACCGTTCATCAATTCAGATAGCTCATCGTCCTCACCGGAAAAATTATTTATAGAATACGCATCATCATATTTCCATGTAATTATTTCATTCGCATCAACCAAAGTCATTGGGTGATATGAGTATTTCATATTGTCGCCCCCCTTTTCATATAGCTTCTTTGTTTTATGTCTGAATTAGGTCAGTTTTAAGGACACTCATATATATTCGATTTACGTATTGTCCATTTTTAAAGACCTCATCGCGCAGTATGCCATCGTGATGAAAACCTGCTTTCTCGTAACAACGAATGGCTCTCAAATTATCTGAATCAACGGTAAGATACACTTTGTGCAGATTTAAACGGTTGAACGCAAACTGAACAAGGATTCCAATAACCTCCGTACCATAACCCTTCCCCCATGCTGATTTTTCTCCAATCCATAATCCTAATTCAGCATTTCGATTCCAAGGATCAATTTTAAATAATTGCGCGTTCCCTATTGGTTCAGCAGCTTCATTTAGAATTGTATGATAAACACTTTTTTCATTGGATTCGGCATACTTCCGTGTCCGCTCCCTGATGGTGCTAGGAGTTAACGGCATTCCGTTCCCCGCTGTTAAAGTTGAATTTACTTCGGGATCTGAAAGCCATTTATAACGAAGTTCCCAATCTTCTTCTACCACAGGCCGTAAATACTACTCGTTTACCCATTAACATTTCATCGCCTCATTTTTATTCCATATGTTTGAAATTCTTATCTTCCCTACTATTTAAGGGTTTGATACCACTTTGAACTACTTCTGTTATTCGGGATTTATAATGATATGTATAATAGTAATGTACATCGGGCTCATCTTTGAATTCCACTTTAATGACTCTTACTTCTCTATTGTCTGTTAGTGATTTAATTATTCCGATATAGAGTGAAATTCCTGCAATTAGTATGAATAGACCAGCAGTCAGTGTGGTAATTTTTTTTTCATGAAGGTTTCACGACCTTTTTTCTTGTACCTGCGCAGCGATCATTCTTCAGTATTTAATACCTTATCTACCCACATATAGCATCTCTCTAAATCATCATCGCTTATGAAGTCTGATCGATGCTCAAACTTTCGCATATTTCTTGATTAATTGTCTCGAGCTAAAAAACGGATCCACCTTCTCCTGTAAATACAGTCGGCCAGTATCCAAACATAATTTAATTTTTCTATACTTATTTAACAGTTCTTCTAACAGGTCTGTTTGGTAAATATACTTATTCAATGCATCAAATTCTAAAACAGGGATAAAGTTATGCTCATCACTCTTAAGGGATAGCCATTGAAATAAATACTCGCTATGCTCTAAAAATTCATTAACAGAGAAATTACTTTCATAAACGTACTCTTTGCGATCCGCGAAACGCCACTTGCTCCAATCAACCCGATCATCTAATATTACTGGCTTGGGGTAATGAAATAAAACATACTTTGGTTTCGCACTAGCTAAATAATTCAACTCTTGTTGTATTCATTCAAAAGCATTTTCTCTCACCGTTTTATCCTTGGAAAGGAACAGCGCATCTCTCAAGCTGGAAAGGCCGGCTCGCAGCGGAAAATGAATTCCAATTTCAAAAGGACGAGCCTTTGATTCCTTGATCAGATTAAATATATTCTCTTCTTTATTAAAAAGGCATGCTTCAATTCCAAAAAAAGGACTCCTTAAAATCTCGTCTGTATTTCTTGTAATCAAATGTTCCATATTGTCCAATCATAAAATTTTTCATCATCTTACTGAACTCGCTTTCTCAAAATGTCTTAAATAAATTTCGGTTGTCCTATCCAAACTTCTGTACTGTATTTTACTGTTATTACTCCACTTGTTGCCATATCATTAAATCGTTGTTGATGTGCTTTCTGAAATGTCGCAAACCATTCATCGCTCACATCAGGGGATTCCATGCCAGACACAACCGCTCCCCAATATTCATCCCATGTCTCGCTTTGTTCTTGTTTAAACAAATATCTGCTTGGTATGGAGTCTCCATAAAAATATTGAACTGGCTCCTTATGCCTAGTCGCAGCTAATCGTTTATTATATTGTTCAATGTTACATACACGCATGGTGTCTCGCAAAAAATTACAATCATCATAATAAGAGAAAATTGCTAACATCCCATTCGGTTTAAGTATTCTTTTAAATTCTATTATACTTGCCGGTTGAAATCTATGATATGCATTTGCAGCTACAATTAAATCAATCGATTGATCAGGAAGTTTTGTGTTCTCAGCTGCTCCATCTATGTATTCAATATCCTGTCGTTCCCCAATTAAATCATGTGCAACATTACGCATTGCAAGTTCAGGCTCTATCGCAAATACCTTCCCTACATTACCAACAAAGTGCTCAGTCAAAAGTCCGGTTCCTGCTCCAATATCGGCAACCAACCCTTGACTTACATTCGCTGTCTCAATGACAAACCTGCTTGCTGCTGTTGAATAAGGCAATCGATACTTAGCATATTGCAAGGCTTTATCACGCGTCATTTTATTCATAGATTTGGCTCCTTTGACTGGGAGTAATAGTATTGCTTTAAGCTTTAGTCAGTATTAAATTAATTTTCTCGAACAAACCAAGGACTCTTAGATTGCTGTGTGAATTTGATATACGAAGCTCTTGAATTTTTACCATTATTATATCCCAGAAAACCCCAATATTAATTTAATACATTTTCTCTGTTTTCTATTAATCTTAATACCATCTTTCATATCAATAACAAGCACTTTATAACCAATCCAAACCCTTAAGTAAATTGATTCCAATTTAAACGGTTTTATGATTCCTTTGAATTCAGCTTCAGTACCATCTGGGTTTTCAATCTCGGTTCTAATTAACCACCTATTTCCATAACCAACCTCAATATACTTCTTCAAATTGTTTCCTTCTCCTTATAGCTAATATTTCTGCAAACTGCATTATTAAACTTCGATTTCTAATGCGCCTTGTTCTCGGGAGTTCGCTGAGTACGCTTAATCATTCTTTGTTTAATCTTCACCACTGCCTCTTGTTCCCGCCTGCACTTCTGTAACTAGGGAAAGGGTTATGGGCGGCGAAAAAAGCTCCTTTACAGCTAGATGCTTCAACTGTACTTGGCCATCATTTCCCCAAGCATCCGTTGGATGCATTCCACCAGCTCAGGCGGATTTATAACCGTGGGCTGACGAGATTTCCGTTTCAAAAGGCATATACAAATAGTGGCGCAAGGCATGGCTTGCAAAAAAGATTGCCACCGCCTCTTCCTCCGTAAATGCGATTGGCGGGAGCATTCTTTCGTTCAATACCTGATAGCCCCTGTGCGGGCCGACCTCCGAATAAAGCGGAACGCCCAAGTCGCTCAACTCCTGCAGGTCTCTTAAAATGGTTCTCGTCGATACGTCAAACTCCCGGGCGAGTTCCTTGACCGTAAACCGGCGTTTTCGGTTGACCGCCATCATTAACTCCATGAGCCGTTTTGATTTGGACATCAGACAAACCTCTATTATTTTTTTTTGTGATATTGACAATACTTGTCACTATTATAAGCTACAATCTAAATCAAGCCCAGCCGCTTATAACGGCCGCACCCAAAACACGAAATGGAGTGAACCCGCCCATGCAACCTGTCAAGGAACTGAAACAACTGCTGCTGGAGGAATTGGAACATATCGTTAGGACATCGGTGAACCTGATCCGAAAAATAAAACCAGAGGACCTGGACTTCAGACCCCGGGAAAATATGAGGTCGCTGAAGGAGCTCGTTCTCCATCTGGTATCGGTTCCCGCTGTCGATCTGCTGATTCTTCAGGAGAAAAGAGAGCCGGACATCCGCAACCTGGAAAATGAAATTGCAGCAGGCACGGATCAGGAAAAGTGGGTCCGCTGGATGACTTCAGGCTTAAATGATGTGAAGAAGTATATGGAGGAACTGCCGGATGAACCATTTCTGCACAAAATGACGAAGCCCTTTTATTTGGACCATGGTTCCGTTCAGGCCAAATCATGCCGCCGGTTCGGCTTTTTCAACAGCTTCGCGATTATTCGCCGTCTTGAATCTGAATCCGTCTGTTTGGAGGTGATTGACGTTTCGGCACTTCCAGCTTCAGCACTCCATCCTTCAACGAGGCGCGAATGCCATGTTCATCAATATCTATATGAGGCTTGAAGAGATTTAAAGGCGAATTTCGTCAGTTCGTATCAAACTCGCCCCCATTATCCCTCTGCGGAATGAAAAAGACGTTCTCCACATCAACGGCGGATAAAGGCTTGCTGTAATAGTAGCCTTGTATTTCCCTGCAATCCGTATCTGTAACCACATCAAGCTGTTCCTTCGTTTCGATTCCTTCCGCGATCACTTCCATATCCAGATGCCGGGCCATAGAAATGATCGTCGATACAATCGCCTTATCGCTATCGCTATTTACAATGTCGCGGATAAAAGAACGGTCGATTTTCAGCTTGTGAATCGGGAGCTGCTTCAAATAGCTTAAAGAGCTGTAGCCTGTCCCGAAGTCATCCAGGCTGATCCGGATTCCGAGCTTCGTCAAGTGCTGGAGAATGGAGATGGATGCGGAAGGATCCATCATCATGCTTTCCGTGATTTCAAGTTCCAGATATTTCGGATCGAGTCCGGTCTCAGTCAGAATATCGGAAATAAGGCCGGCAAGATTGTGCTGATGAAATTGCTGGGAAGACAAATTTACAGAAACGGGAATCAAGGGACCCCCGGCCTTATGCCACCTCTTCATCTGGCTGCAAGCTTCGCGCAGAACCCAGTTGCCAAGCTCAATGATCACTCCCAGTTCTTCAGCGACCGGAATGAACTGCGCAGGGCTAATAATCCCTTTGACAGGGTGATTCCACCGCACCAGAGCCTCAACGCCGATCATTACATGATCTTCGGCCCGGATTTGTGGCTGATAGTAGAGCAGAAACTGCTGGTTCTGCAGCGCCTTTCTTAGATCGGATTCAAGCTCGACCTTCTCCTGAAGCTGTTCATCCAGCTGGCTGGAGAAAAACTGATACCCGTTCTTTCCGTTCTTCTTGACCTCATACATTGCCGCATCCGCGTGCTTCAACAGTTTGACCGAATCTTCTCCGTGATCGGGATACATGGCGATTCCCACGCTTGCCGTAACAAAGAAGTTATTATCCTTCAGGCGGAAAGGCCTGTGAATATTCCTGATCAGACGTTCTGCGAGCTCAGCCGCTTCCTTCTCGTTACAATTATTATAGAGCACCGTAATCTCATCTCCGCCAATCCGCGCCAGACTGACCGGATAATCACGGGTAAACTGCCGAATACGCTCACTCATTTCTCTAAGAAACAAATCGCCGTAAATATGGCCCAGTGAATCGTTAATCATTTTGAACCTGTCCATATCCATGATCATAATGGCGAATCGGCGGCCGGTGCTGCCGTGAGACTGGATCATTTCTTCGAGCTGTTGGTTAAATTTCCGCCGATTATCAAGTCCCGTCAGCTCATCGTGAAAGGCAAGGTAGTGAATTTGTTCCTTGGCCTGCATTTCGGCGGTAATATCCCGGATAATGATATAATGCCCGATCAATTTCCCCTCGACTTCAAGCGGAACGGTCATCAGATGAATATCCAAGTTTTTTCCGGTATGCAGCTTGATTCTGGTTTCATAGCTTTTTCTTTCCATGCTTAAGTGTTCAAAAATGCTGCTGATGTTATTAAAATCGTCTGTCTCCGCTACAAGCGAGTGAAGCTGCCGGTGGTAGAACAAAGTCCTGTTCACTTCAAATATCAGGGCCGCTGCCCCGTTGATGCCGATAATTCGCTGCTTAAGATCCACCGTGATAATCCCGTCCTGATTGTTTTCATAAAGCGATCTGAACATTTTTTCGTTCTCCAGCAATTTGGACTGCTGGCGTTCAAACCTTCTTGAGATGAACATGCTGAACAGAGACAGAGTCAGTGTAGCTATCGTTACGGCGATAATGAGATAGGCGAGCCATCTTTGCTGAAGAACGATTCCGGAAGAAAAATTTTCAGAGCTTGCATAAAAGCTGGCTCCCCACATTCCGGTATAATGCATGCCGGCAATCGCTGCGCCCATCACGAAACCGCTGCCCAGCTTTTTCCATCCCATCCGCTTTGCATCTTCTTTTTTGAAATAGAAAGACAGGGCCAGCGCCGCCAGCGCCGCAACGACTGCAATGATAACAGAAAGAAACACCAATCGATAATCATATGTAATACCTACGAGCATGGCAGACATGCCTATGTAGTGCATGGCGATAACTCCCAGAGCCAGAAGGAGACCCCCTCCAAGCCATTGCCAAAACGTCATCCGCTCTCTCCCTACAATATGCATAGCCACAGCCGATGCAGCGATTGCCGCAAACATGGAGATTAAGATTTCCGTCAAATCGTATTCAACTTCCATCGGCAGGGAAAAGGCCAGCATCCCTACAAAATGCATGGACCATATTCCAAGGCCCATTGCCAAAGCGCCGAACAACAGCCACAGGCTTCGCAACCAGCCCCGGGTGTGGCTTAACCGGTCTACCAAATTCAGAACTGTGTAGGATGCCATGACGGCTACGCCATACGAAAATAAGACTAGCTCTATATCAAAAGAGCCATGCATGTGCTCCATAAATACCCTTCTTTCTGTCAGCTCATCTGCCAGTACCTGCAAAACTTTCAAACAGCAAAAAAATCCCGGCTCCATAACTGCTTACCAGGATTTTCAAGAAAATGACGTTTCTATCCCCAGTTGTCCTTAGTCTAAGAGATTTAAGAAGGTTTTTTGAGACTCCCACGACTAAAGTCGCAAGCCCTACACCTTACGGTGTGACGGGTGGGATTCTTGAATGACTAATCGTTCGCAGTCCTTTTCTGTTTTGAACAGCCTTCAAGATGAGGGCATCTCATTGCCCCTCCTAAGACAGTGCATATAGCATCTTAGGCTGATTGACTGTTACCATCAATCATAGGTGCATATCGAATATTCATAGCACCGACTAAATCTCTATGTTTTTCGAATCCGCATTTACACTTATATTTTCTATCTTGTGCCTTGTTCTTTTCTGAACACTTCGGACATGTTTGACTTGTGTACGCAGGATTCACATATTCAACTTTAATACCTTCCAAATTCGCTTTGTATTCAATGAATTGAGATAGGCGATAGAATGGCCAAGTATGCAAATTCTTTTCGTTTTTACGGCTCGTTCTTGCCGTCTGTCTAATATTCGCTAATTGTTCTAGGCGAATGACAGAAATCTTATTTTCTTTAGCAAAATTGACGATTGCACGACTCACTTTGTGGTCTTGGTCTTTCATATATCGTTGTTCCTTGTCATCGAGATTGCGAATAGCCTTCAATTTCTT
>NZ_JAIOGQ010000020.1 GCF_019904135.1 Paenibacillus caui
ATTCCTTGATCAGCGGCACGATCTTGTTCGTTACGTTCGAAATCATCGTCGGCGAAACGTCGACACCATATAGCTGAAGCAGATGATCTTGAATTTCGCGGGTGCTGACGCCTTTGGCGTAGAGCGCAATAATCTGGTCCTCGATGCCGGTTACGTTCGATTGATGCTTCCGGACGACGAGCGGTTCAAACTCGCCTTGGCGATCTCTGGGAACCGCAATCTCCTGCTCGCCATACTCGCTCGTGATCGTCTTCTTGCTTTTTCCATTGCGGCTATTTCGGGTCTGCTTGTTCTGCACGTCATGTTTCGTGTAGCCCAGATGCGTGTCCATCTCGGCTTCCAGCATCTCCTGCAGCGTCTCGGCAAACAGGTCTTTCAAGGCATTTTGTGCATCTTGCGCGGTGACCAAGTTGTTCTCCTTGATGAAAGCCCGTAGTTGTTCTTTTGACCAAAGTCCCATGTATTCTCCCAACCTTTCTATTACTTCCATTTTACTGGGTTTAGGAGTTTACACAAACTATTTTACAGACTCAGAGGTGGCATCAGCTAACACCGTATTCACACTGCGGCGCATTCGCGCCTTGGTCCGCCAGGAGTATTTAGCAGGGAGCTGAGTCAAGCGGACACATCGATCCCCCTAAGATAGGAGCTGTCTAAGGAGGATCGACGTCGTGAATACACAGAACGTTATATGAAAGAACAGGCTAGATTTCAATATAAATTGTAAATTTTATAGATGAATAATTACTAAGGGGGAGATTACATATGAAAAAAATTCCGACAATTCAATTAGAAAGACTAATATTACGACCTTTCAATTTAGATGATGCACAAGTAGTTCAAGAATTAGCAGGTGATAAATATGTTGCTGAAATGACATTAAATATCCCACATCCATATGAGGATGGGATGGCAGAAGAATGGATAGAAACACATATCGATAATTTTAATGAAGATCGATTACTTACATTAGCTATTGTACATAAGGAAGAAAAATATTTAATCGGCGCTATAAGTATAGGAATTAATAAGAAGTTTGATCATGGGGAACTTGGATATTGGATTGGGAGAAAGTATAACAATAATGGATATTGTACTGAAGCAGCAAAAGGAATCGTAAAATATGCATTTGAAGAAATGAAATTAAACCGTATATTTGCCCGTCATCTAGGGAAGAATCCTGCATCGGGAAAAGTTATGAAAAAATTAGGCATGAAATATGAAGGATTATTAAAACAGCATGTTAGAAAATGGGGTGAATATGAAGACCTTGTGCATTATGGTCTTTTAAAGGCTGAATATAATTCAGAGAATAACTAGTTAAAGATTCATCTAACGCCAGTTCCATAGTCGGTCACCATCCCCGTTAAAAGCGCCCCCCTCGGGGTCCAGATTGTCGTCGTGAATCCACATCAAGAGCTTCCCTTTACGCCGGAATTCTGCTATGATTGATACACTTATTAAAGATGTTTAATAAGTGTTCGCAAATGAGGTGATGTTTCTGTGAGCGAAAAGATATCAACGCCGAAAGAAATGAAGAAAGTCATTTTGAGGGGCATTCGTGCAACGCTGTTGGCGTCTGGAAGCGCAACAAAAGTCGAGCTAAGTGAAAAGCTGGGGGTCAGTTTTCCTACGATTAGTAAGTTTATCACCCAGATGGAGAAGGCAGGTGAACTGCTACCCGTCGGTCTCGACGACTCGAGCGGCGGCAGAAGAGCCCAGCGTTACGCGTATAATCCGGAATATAGACTGGGCGTCGCGCTATTTCTTGAGAAAGCGGAAACTCAATACACGATCTATAACGCTTTGGGCGAAGTGAAGGAAAAAGGGACTTCCTCCGGTTTTCTGCTGGGCGGGATTGAGATACTGACGAAGCAAATCGAGTCCTTGATCGAACGGCACCCTAGGATCCGTTCGTTGTCTTTCGGCGTGCCTGGATCGGTCAACGACGGGCGAATCATTTATATTCCGGGATACGAGAAGTTTCATAATTTTGACCTAAAAGGCTATTGCGAAGCGCGATTCACGCTTCCTGTCGTCGTGGAGAACGATATGAACGCGGCCGTTTTGGGCTATTATGACAAGTTGGACATCCGCGATAATCCTTCGCTGATCTATCTATATCTCGGCCAGAACGGGCCGGGGGCGGGCATATTGGTCAACGGCAGCGTCGTGCGGGGAAACACGTCATTCTCGGGTGAAGTCTCTTTCGTTCCCCTATATGACGGCCGAAACTTCCAACAAGCGATTACGGACGCTGAAGGAACGTTCACCGTCATGCACGAGGCCATCGGGGTCGATGCCGTGGGCCGGCTGGTCGCTGCTTTTGCAGCGATCTTGAACCCGAATGCCGTGATCTTTTGCCGCGACGAAGTAACAGGAGACCTTCTGGACGCCATCACAGCAAGAAGCGCGTCCTATATTGCGAAGGAGCATCTGCCTAAACTTATGGCCAGCGATTGGAGAGAAGACTACTTGAATGGATTGAAAAAGCTAGGGCTGAATCTAATGATTACCGCAAACGACGATTGTATCTGAAGATAGGAGCGCACCTGTATGGGTACGATTTTGCTATTGGTCATTTATTTGGCCTTTATCAGCCTCGGGCTACCGGATTCCTTGCTCGGTGCGGCATGGCCCGTCATCCGGCCGGATCTGGAAGCGCCGCTCGGGATGGCAGGGTTGTTGTCGATGACAGTTACGGTCGGCACGATCGCATCCAGCTTGTTAAGCGGAGCCGTTGTGCGCCGGTTCGGCACGGGAGGCGTGACGCTGGCAAGCTGCATCATGACGGCCGGTGCACTGATGGGATTTGCGTATGCGCCATCTATCGTTTGGCTGATCGTCTGCGCCATACCGCTCGGGATGGCAGAGGGGCTGTCGATGCAGGGCTCAACCATTACGTGGCGGCGCGGTACAAAGCCCATCACATGAGTTGGCTGCATTGTTTCTGGGGACTCGGTGCGACGGCCGGTCCGATGATTATGGCCGCGTTCTTGTCGGGGAATGCTTCTTGGAGAGACGGCTATTTAGCCGTGGCCGGCATTCAGTTCGCGTTGGTGACCTTGCTTGTCGTCTCGCTCCCGTTATGGAGGCGTCGAGTCGGGAATCAAGGCACTGGCTTGGACGCGGAGCAATCGGAGGCGGAACCGTCGCTTGGTAACGGGGGGACGTACAAACCGCAGCATGTGAAAGGAGTCAAGTATGCACTGGCATCGTTCTTGTTTTACTGCGGGGTCGAGATGACGGTGGGCTTGTGGGGCAGCAGCTATCTGGTGAAGGAGAGAGGTCTCCCTGCTTACGAAGCTTCGCAGTGGGTTTCGATTTACTTTGCGGGCATAACGATCGGAAGGTTGATCACCGGATTCGTCACCTTCAAGTTGAGCAATCCGCTGTTAATTCGAGGTGGCCAAATCACGGTGCTTGCCGGTGCACTGCTTCTGCTGATGCCGCTTCCGACCGGTTTCGCGCTGTCCGGATTGCTGATCACGGGGCTGGGACTCGCGCCGATCTATCCGTGCATGCTGCATGAGACGCCTATTCGATTCGGCAAGGCGCAGGCACAACGGATCATGGGCTATCAGATGGCCGTTGCTTATACGGGAAGCACGTTGATGCCGCCGCTTCTCGGCATGCTGGCCGGGTTCTCGACCATCGGCATATTCCCGCTCTATATCGTCGTCTCGGCTGCCGCCATGCTGTTATTCTCGGAACGGTTGAACGTCTTCCTGAACAGGCGGAACGAACGCAACGGCGCAATCCACCAATACTGAAGATAGGAGTTGTCCCATGAAAACGGAGAAAGAGAAAATGCTAAGCGGTGAGCTCTATCACGCCGGTGATCCCGAACTGACGCAAGAAAGGCTGAACGCCCGCCAGCTTATCCGGCTCTTCAACGAAACGCTCGAGACGGACCTCGACCATCGCATGAAGCTGCTCAAAACGCTGTTCGGGTCAACCGGCAGCAAACTGTATGTTGAACCGACTTTCCGATGTGATTACGGCTATAATATCCATGTCGGTGAAAATTTCTATGCAAACTTTGATTGTGTCTTTCTGGACGTTTGCGAGATTCGGATCGGCGACAATTGTTTTATTGCGCCCGGTGTCCATATATACACCGCAACGCACCCAATTGATGCCAAGGAAAGAATCTCAGGCGCGGAGTACGGTAAATCAGTGACGATCGGCCATAACGTATGGATCGGCGGGCGGACCGTGATCAACCCGGGGATAAACGTAGGCAACAACGTCGTGATCGCGTCTGGCGCGGTCGTCACAAAAGACGTGCTGGACAATGTCGTGGTTGGGGGGAATCCGGCCAAGGTGATCAAGCCGATTCTATAATGCTACAGGAGTAACCAGGTGATGGGATGTTGAAATTGAAATATCTATTCAATAATGAAAGCTTAGCAGAAATGATATATTAAAAAATTGGGATTTCGACGAACATTCGATGGAGCTGTTTAAGTATTATCGTATATCGTCAAACGCCATTTATCCGTTTAGATGGGAAGGTAAAACTCAACTATTAAGCAATAAAGGGAGCAATAGCACGGCCCATGTTTGAGATATTCCAAGTTCGAATAGATTCTTGACAACTTGGTAATAATAAATTATTGTATCAATAAGCATATCCACATATTGTAAAATGCAATGAAGAGGAAGAGTAATTAATCACTCGAATCTTAGAGAGCCCATGCTGGTGAAATTGGGTATTCGAGCTTAATGAAAGAAGCCTTGGAGCAGTAGACCGAAAAATTGGAGTAGGTCTATCGGGGATTTCCCGTTAAAGAAATGTGCAGCAAGATAATGAATTGCTGAATAATGAGCGGGTTTTTAACCAATTTAGGTGGTAACGCGGAAGCAAGCCTTTCGTCCTTTAACAGGATGAAGGGCTTTTTATTTTGAACCTATAGGGGGATATGATTATGTCAAATGAGAACATGGCAGAACTGTTATTTCCGGATGTCGGGCAGTTACCAGCTGATATTTACTCACTGTATCCGCCAAGAAATTTGTCTTCATCTGCTATGGTAACACGTTTTGCACCAAGCCCAACAGGTTTATTAAACATTGGGGGGCTTTACGCAACTTTAATATCGGAGAGATTAGCCCACCAAAGTAACGGGGTATTTTTCCTGCGTATCGAAGACACAGACAAAAAACGAGAAATAAAAGGCAGCCTCGAAAACATTATCAATTCATTGTCATACTGCGGGATTCATTTTGATGAAGGACTTACCTTATCCGGTAACGATAAGGGTGCTTACGGACCCTATAAACAAAGCTCACGAATACAAATCTATAAGGTATTTATTAAGCACTTAGTGCGAAATGGATTAGCATATCCTTGCTTCTGTGATACGGACGATTTACAAAAGATAAGAATAAGCCAGCAGAACTTAAAAGTAACCACAGGTTATTATGGTAGGTGGGCTAAACATCGAGATATTTCTTTTCAGCAAGCCAAAGAAGAGATTTTAAATGGTAAACCGTTTGTTATTAGACTTAGATCTTCAGGTTCATCAGACAGGAGAATCATGTACAATGATTTGGTGAAAGGTCCGATTGAGTTCCCTGAAAATGACCAAGATATTGTTATTATGAAAACGGATGGGTTACCAACATATCACTTTGCTCATGTCATAGATGATTATCTAATGGGTACAACCCATGTTATTAGGGGCGATGAATGGCTTTCTTCTGTGCCTACCCATTTTCAGCTGTTCGAAACCTTAGGTTTTAGAATACCGGAATACGGACATATTGCTCCAATAATGAAGCAAGTCGGAGCTTCTAAACGGAAACTCAGTAAACGTAAGGATCTTGATGGTACCGCTGAGTATTACAAAGAACAAGGATACCCAGGAGTGGCTATAAGTGAATACTTCATGAATCTCATCAATTCTGACTTTGAAGAATGGAGGAAGACAAACCTTCATAAATCATTTAGAGACTTTTTTATTTATACTGATAAAATGAATGCTAGTGGTGCTTTATTAGACATGAATAAACTTAATGACATCAGCAAGGATGTTATCTCAAGGCTCACGGGTAAACAAGTATTTGACCATTTATATACTTGGTCAAAGGAATTTGATACTGAGCTTTTTACTTTAATTGACAAGAATATGGAATACACTGTAAACATTCTAAATATAGGTCGAACAATTGAGAAACCAAGAAAAGATTATTCAAAGTGGTCAGATGTGAAGACAATGATTGCTTTCTTTTATGACGAATTGTTTGAAAAGGATGTACTCAGTGGCTACAAGTTACCTACAAATGTAAGTTTAGATGTTGCGAAAGAAATTGTACTAGGTTTCAGCAAAACTTATAGGTTTAATAATGAAAAGGAAGCTTGGTTCCATGAAATTAAAGAACTTGCTGAGGAACTCGGATTTGCAAAGGAAATGAAGCAATATAAAGCCAACCCTAACAGTTACAAGGGGCATGTTGGTGATGTAGCGATGGTAATTAGGGTCGCTCTAACTAACAGAATCAATACACCTGATTTGTTTGATATTATGAAAGTAATGGGCGAAAATAGGGTTTTTGAACGAATGCAGAGATTCGTAAGGATTTAAAGTAAAATGACCGGTCAAACGCCGGTCATTTTTTTCTGCTGGTTTGGGTTTAGGGATCATGATGAGATGAGGTGAGAAAAACAAATTTTCGCCTGAATTTCTTTTAAAAATATATCAGCAGCAGCGGAAAAAACCTGATGTTTTTTCCAAACAATATTTAAGCCAGCCTGTTTAAGAAAGCAGACCACTTCCAAAAAATCATGTTCAGCGTCTACAGCTGATAATGAGAGGGAGAGTGAAGGTCATGTCTAAGCAACTACAACCATTAACAGCGAAACAAGCAACCGTCCTGGAATTTATTAAGGCACACGTAAAACAACATGGCTATCCTCCGCCAATCCGTGAGATTACAGAGGGCTTGAATTCAAATAGGAGGCGTTAAGGTGGATATCAGAGTCATACCAATCGAGCAAAAAAATGCAGCATCCTACAACCCACGAGCCGGCCTACAGCCGGGTGATCCGGAGTACGAGAAGCTCCGACAATCCATCGAGGCGTTCGGCTATCTGGCCTTTTCGGTTGTGGATCTGGACGAGCAGCAGGAGAAGCTACCTGCACAATCCGCTCGGGAAACAAGTGGCTTCTAGCACAAACAGCTGTGGCGTAAGCAGGGTCAATATCGTATTCCCGGAAATTCCAGGAAATATTTTACGGAACATAACATCGATCAAATTGTAGGATTTGATGATGTGAATGCCACTAATGGTATCATGCACTGCCGAGTTTGTTTTTGCCATAATTCCCTGAAGCCTAGAAGAATATTCTTTAAGTGGTTTGCTAATTTTCCCTGTGCTGGATGGATAAAAGAAAAAGGCCATGATGACTAATTTTCATCATAGCCTGTGACCCAAGGGGTCATTAGTAGAAAAGAACTATAACCCTGACATCTCTTCTTATCAATAGAACTGAAAAGGAACTTTATGTCTGAATTTGAGTAAACCGTTATATTATTTTTTGTACAAGTCACAAAAAGCCTATTTTGAATTGTTATATAGACGAAAAGCAAAGGAGGTGATCACTTGGAAGGAGATAAACTTGGAACGATTTCTGATGAGCAAATCGAGAATACGGTTGAACTTGTAAAGGCGGGTAATCTCGAAGCGTACACGTTTATCATTCGGAGATTTGAAAAGCCACTTTATATCTATTGCTACCATCTGCTCGAAAACCGCGAAGAAGCTCAGGATGCCGTTCAAGAAATCTTTATCAAAGCATATCAGGAAATTCACCGTTATACGCCAACCGTTTCCTTTTCCGCATGGCTGTATAAAATTGCCTATCATCACAGTCTCAACCTAATGAAGAAACATAAACAAAGGCTAAAAGTTGCTATGTATTTCAAACAGCAGGAAGAATCCAAGGAATATACTTTCCGGGAGGAGTCGAATTTAGAAAAATTATTAGCCTATCTTTCCCCAGAGGAAAAGCATATTCTGTTGCTGAAAGCAGTAGAGCAATACAATTTTACAGAGATTGGTCAAATTACAGGCTGCAAACCAGCAACGGTACGGAAAAAGTATCAACGCTTGCGCATGAAACTTATAGAGCAAGGTAACAAAAGAAAGGAAGGTGGCTTATTTGTTCAACCCAACGGATGATAAAAAAATGAGAACTATTGAAGATATGATATGTGAAACTGAAATACCCGAGTACAGCCTCAGCACAAAAATTATAGAACGATTAGGAGAGATTCCCATGAAAAAAGTTGCTACCCAAGGATCCACAATTAAGAAAACGCTAATTGCCACAACTGCAGTCGCCGCACTTGGTTTGGGACTTGTTAGTACAGGCTTCATCTCACCGGCAATGGCGGATACTCTATCTAATGTCCTCTTAGTAGGAAGCCTTTTTCAAGATTCAGTCGATAACAATTTGAAATCTGCAGCAAGTAACAGTCAAATTAAAAAGTTGGGTATAAGCGATACCCATGATGGAGCAACCTTAACTATTGCGGAGGCTTATCACGATGGGGAACGTCTGTCCATTGCTCTATCACTTGAAGGGTTGACCTTGAAAGATGACGCCATCGTCGGTGATTACGAATCGTTGGGATATGGTCAGTTTGTTGCGGATGAGTTTAGTGTCCTTATGAACGGTGAGCCCTTTAACGGAATACTAAACGTTGGGCCAATAATTAACTCTGATCACAGTGTGCAAAAAAATGCAGCTCTCCTGCAAATTACGAATAATGACGATCAACCATTGCCAGATCAGTTCGAATTATCTATTCGGATCAAATTATACGGAATCGAAGATTACTTCGAATTCCAAGTGCCTGTAAATAAAGAATCAAAATAAATTTTCACAGTTCCTACAAGCTAGTTAGAAGGAGGTTCTAACTATAAAGCGGCTCGCTCGGCGCAAAATATAGAAATTATAGTGAATAAAGAAAATAAAGTAGTAGACTGGAGCTGCGGCTGCTCGATTTAGCGGCCGTCCCTGCTGCGCTGCTGCCGCAGCGGGCGACGCCCGGAAGCACCAGGAGTATGAGCTGGCGCCGCTCGATCCGGCGTAGCAGTCTACAACTTTATTTTTTCAGTCTATAACTTTATTATCCGAGTCTAACACTTTATTTACAGTCTAATACTTTATTTTCTTTGACATATAGTTTAATTACAAGAAACCCGTCAGGCTAGTGAAGTGCACCCTTAGAAGCCTATGATTCTACTGTATTTTCATATAGTGTTACACATCATATGTGGACATCCGTTTCATGGGAACGGAAATGTCCTTTTTTTTGTGTAAAAGATAGGTGGAGGTAGTAGAGGAAATGGCTTCATTTTTTCATGCATATTGTCCAGAAGGAGTGAACAGCAAATACCGACTCATTGTTTTTGACGATAAGAAGGAGGCGTTCATTCCTCTTACAGAGTTCTATCACGATCAGTTCAAATGCGGTTGATTTTTATGATGGTAGTATTCTGTATGATTTTTCAAAGGATTTAACCAGGATCTGTGACATCGACTTCTACAGGTTGGCACCTTCCGTAAATGACATGGGAGAGAACTTTTGGGGAGCAAGACGTTCGAAATCTCCGGAAGAGTTTATATTAGGTGCGCCTATTGATGCAAGAACGAATGTTTTCACGATGGGAGCTATCGCTTTTGGATTACTTGGTGGCGAAATGGATTATTCTTTTTCAAAATGGGAAGCAAACAGATCACTTTACGAAGTCGCTTTACGAGCAGTTAGTAAGGAACGAGAAGAACGATTTAAAACTATTAATGATTTTATAAATGCTTGGAATTCAGTTAAAAATTAAACTACGACCACACTCTAGAAACAACTCTCAACTAAATCGAAATCCACATGAACATCCACAAAAAGCTGTGCCGATTTGTAAACGGCAGCTTTGTTTAATCCAACTTATTATTTTGCATCTACAAAACAGGGGGATATAATGTATGACACTAAATAAAAAATCATATAGGGCGTGGCATTTAATTGATTTACAGACATATGTACAAAATACGGGTTTTGTGAAAAAGTCGAAATGTTTGGGAATGTGATATTCAGCTGCATCTTTGGATGATACAAATAATGCCAACTCATTTTTCGGTCGGTCCGACTGTAACCATCCCCCTACCAAAACCTAAGGCTACACATTAAACAGCGTTACCGTTGCAGACTGGACATGTCTTGCTGATATCGTTGGTAACGAGTCTTAGGCAGCAGGTCTAGTGTTTGCTTGGCACTGTCAGGCACATTGTCAATCATCAGCTCCAGCCAGTTCCGGACGACTTCTGCGATCACCGATTGCCCGTAATCGCTGTTCGTCAACACCACCAGTGCTTTTTGACGCTTCGGCACCAAACCAATCCATGTGCGAAATCCTCGATTGTGCCCACTATGCCAAATGAGACGTGTGCTATTCGGCAACGTCAGGATATGGTATCCAAGTCCGTAGGGAATTGGACGTTCTACACGGTTGTGCATCAGAGCGACCATATCTGGCTGCAAAACACCGCCGCCACCGTTCAGGTTCGCCTGAGCGAAACGGATCAGGTCGTCAAGCGTCGTGTACAATCCTGCCGCTGCCTGTTGCGAATGCCAGAGAACCGGCACTTGTAGCCCCAGATAGTCGTGCCCTCGTGCAGCGTCGTCCACCAATTGATCGGAACCCAAGTTGAACGAGCTGTGTTTCATCCCGAGCGGTTCGAGTATTTCTTCATACAGATAGTCAGCAAAGCTTCTTTCCGAAACTTTTTCGATCAGTATTTGCAAGAGACTGTATCCAGCATTGGTGTACCAGAATTCGCCCACAGGATGTGCGGATCGAACATCGGTCAATAGATCACCGCCTCCTTCATGGGGACGAATGCCGAGATCGTGAACAGGTGCCAGCCCCCCCGTGTGTGAGAGCAGATGCCGAACCGTAAGACCCTCGTACACGGTATCTTCGAGATAAAGACGCCCCGTTTGCACGAGCTTCATCACACCCCACGCTGTCACTGGCTTGGACAAGGAAGCCGCTTGAAAAAGGGTTGAGGAACGCACCGATGCATCGCCTTTTTTACAAAGTAAGCCGAAGGTGTGCCGTTCGACATCCGTTTCTGTTTCTAAGACGGCCATGGCAGCCCCTGGCGTACCAGAGTCCTCAAGGGCATTCACGCATGCGCGAGATAACATGTTCATTTTAGGAGCTCCCGTTTTTGGCGGATCAAATCTTTGAATTCATTGTCGAGTTCGTTATAGGCAGGCGAGCCAATCGCGTGCTTGTTGAGTTCGCCGAGCATGAAGGCCAAGCGAGCTTCGATGACAAGCAGTTGTTCCTCCTCTGCCCGACTTTTTTTCGAGAGCACCTTCTCATCCGAGCCATTTCCTTCACTCAATTGGCGATTCATGTATTCGCTAAAGGTACCCAGTACCTTCATGAACATTCCGTTTTCAAACACCAACAGTTGGTCGCACAACTTCTCCAACATATAGCGATCATGGGAAACGATCAGCATCGTGCCGTTGTAATCGGCGAGAGTATCCTCCAATTGCTCGCGGCTTTGCAGGTCAAGGTGATTGGTCGGCTCGTCGAGGATCAAGAAGTTGTGTTCCATTAAGATCATGCGGCCAATCTTAAAACGGGTGCGTTCCCCTAAACTCCACTTCTCGATCTTGCGCGAGAGCTTTGCCTCGTCAAATCCCATGTTGTCCATGAGGATGCGCGCCTTGGATTGAATCTCGCCTCGGAAATGGGAGATCAGATTCAGACCCGTCGATTCTTCGGGCAAGTCACTTACATCCTGCGAGAGATAGACAATCTCAGCCGTCGGGCTGATCCACAGGTCCCCTTCCGTCCAGCGTTCTTGGCCAAGGAACATCCGGATCAGGGTGGTTTTTCCACAGCCATTCGGACCGATCAATCCGATGCGATTTCCGCGCTGGATGGTAAACTCCGTGTTCCGGAACAGCCAGCGGTCCCCGTACTTTTTCCCGAGCCCCTTCACTTCAACGAGACGCTTGCCTCGCTTGGAAGCACTGCCAAAGTCGAATGAAACTTTTTGTTCTTGCTTTGGCTTTTCTATGCCCTCCGTTTCCATGCGTTCCAGACGTTTGATCTTGTTCTTCACCTGTTTGTCAAGTTTCTTGACCTTGGCACGCTCATGTTCACGCAAACCGATTTGGCGATTCTCGGAAAGAGTGCCTTGTTTACCCGCCATTCTGTGTCCAGCCGCCGTCCATGTTTTCAGTTGGGCTATTTCCTCTTGGACTTTTTCAATTTGTTTCTTTTGTGTCTGATAGAGGTGCAATTGAGACTGGTACTGACGCTCCTTCTCCTCGCGATAGAACGTATAGTTGCCCGCATACGACTTGAGTTTACCGTCATCGAGTTCGATAATCCGATTAACCGTTTTGTCGAGGAAGTAACGGTCGTGCGAGATCACCAAGATCGAGCCCGAGAACTTTCCCATCTCTTTCGTCAGCCACTCGACCCCTTGAAAATCAAGATGGTTGGTCGGCTCGTCTAGAATCAGGATATCTGGCTGACTAATCCATATGTTAGCGAGAGCCAGTTTGGTACGCTCTCCGCCACTCAAGCAGTCAAAACGATCCTCCTGCCACTCCTTTACTTTGTTAAGACCGATAAAGCTTGTCACTTCAAGAAACTCATTTACCTGTTCAGCCTTATAGCCACCAAGCAACATCGACTGAAAACTATTTGCCGTATAGGAGCAAGATTGTAGCAGGTAGCCAATCTTGATATCCTGTTTCATCTGCATGATGCTGCCTTCGTCTGACTGAAGATTACCGAACAGGATGTTGGCAAGTGTAGTCTTACCTGCCCCGTTAACCCCAACTAATCCGATGCGGTCTCGTGCTCCGATCTCCAAGGATACATCCGATAGAATCGTGCGCTCTCCGAAACGTTTATGAAGGTTACGAACTCTAAGGATTGTCAATGGTACCACCCTTTCCAATCTACCGTCTTACTTTTTAATTGCATTGATGACGCAGAACTGCTGCACGCCAGTCTTCATATCATTGTAAATTCCAGACCCTGGCAAGGAGAGCGAATCTTTCATACCTTCCATGAAACCTTGGTCCATTTTCCCGTATGCCGAGTAGTGATTTTCGGCAACTTCATCGCAGGACGTGAGTATGTTTTCAGTGATGTCTTGGTTGCGCAAGATCTCAAAGCCCAGCGAGATCAGGTATTGCTCGTACTCTGGCCATTTATCAGTTGGCAACATGTCACCGTACAGGAAGTGACCTCCCGACTTCAACACGCGGTACACACCATCATAAAACTTATGAATGTTCGGATAACCGTGCGAAGATTCGCAGTTGAACACCGCATCGAATGTTTCGCCTTCGAACGGAAGGTTCTCCGCATCGCCGACGAGGAAGAACATGTTGTCGCCTTTATGACGAACATGGTCGAACTGTACAGATGCTTCGGTGAGGTCGAGGCCCACGCAGGTATGCGCTTTGTAGTATTTGTTAATACCAGCCAAGTTGCCACCGCGTCCACAACCAACGTCAAGAACTTTCTTGTTCTTAAGATCGACTTGTCCAACGATCTCGAACAGTAGCTTTAGCGGGTTTTTGTTTAGCATGGAATCGTCTACTTCGAATTGAGCGAATTGCTCATTGTCTGTCACTTTATAACCCCAGTTCAGAAATGTAACAAAGCGGGTCATGTTGCTGACTTCAAGCGACTCAGCAACCGTTGTGAAGTGCTTTTTGATGTCTTCCTTATCGGCATGACGAACTTCGTCGAGAATGGTTATGCCATTCATGTCGATGGACTCCTCCATCAACATGATCGGTACTTCGGTACGTACGATGTATTTGAGACCGCATGGCTCACAGGTCAGGTTGTCGCCTTCAGTCGTAAGCTTTGTTTGGCATTTTGGACAAGCGAGCAGGTGGAAGTGATTCGTTTTCAGCAATGTTCGTCCCTCGTTTCCTAGTTGCGTTTATTCAATGCGTTTTTCTACGTAATTCACAACATCTTGGAGCGTTTGGAAGACGTTATAGTTCAAGTCCTCATCTTCGAATTCGAAATCGAATTGATTTTCAATCGCGACGATCAACTTGATGAAGCTCACGGAGCTGAGACCAATGCTGGTCAGGGAATCTTCGAGCTGAAGTTGATCGGTTTGCTCACCTAACTCCAGTTCGCGTTTCAAAATTTCTTTGAGTTGATCTGCAATAACGATTGTCTTTGTCATGATGAATACCTCCTATATAAAAAGTCACAATGTTTACGTCTAAATCACTATATAAATATTACAATTTCTACCGTTTTAATGTAAGGGGGTTTTTGAAAAAAAAGTCAAAAATAAAAATTTTCCTCTTAATCAAACAAATTATCCAGCTCATCGTCACTTAATGAAATCGTATCAAAGTCGCTCGCATCAAACGTCGCTCCCTCTTGTCCACAACAGAAGCGGATGACCTCGCGCAACTGATCGGCGAAGCAATCCATGAACGAATCGATCGTCGCTTGATGGAAGCGTTGACGGCTGTACATAACGGCAATGGTTAGACTCTTGTCCTGAACAAACGCAAGCAGGTCCAGTAACGCAGTCGCATGATTGGTTGGGCATATGTCCGCTCCATGCTCTTCGCTTGCGAATGTGAACGGCAGACCACGCAGTTGGTTGTCGATCTCGCCCAGATAATTGAAGCGGACTCCGCGTTGCAAACGAGCCGGCAGTCGTTTCGCCATGTAGACGAGTGCGCCATATCCCGCTCCCTTCTGCGGAACGCTACGCAGCTCGGTTTTGACGGTACGGATCTGTTGTTCCCAATCACTTGGGTGCACAGGAATGGCTACAGGGAACATGGTCGTGAACCAGCCTACAGTTCGAGCCACATCAAGCCCCTCAACGACTGAGTCACGGCCATGCCCTTCCAGTTCGAGTCGAACAAGGTCTCGATTGCTGTGTGTGTGAATCGCTCGCACAAGCGCAGCGACCAGCAAATCCTGTGCCTGTGTTTGTAATCCTTCGTGAGCCCTAACCTGCAAAGCCTCCGTCTCCTCTGGAGTAAAGGTGCGGCTGATCGTCTCGCAATCGGCCAACGAATTCCCTCCGTCCATTTCTGGGGAGAAATCGAATTCGTCTGCTTCCGCTCCCTCCTTGGCGATCCACATCTCTTCTTCTTCGCGCGCGGCCGTTTCGCTGTATGTCATCAACGCTTCGGCCCATTGCTGCATCGAGTGTGTTTTCATTGGCAGGCGGTTATGTCCATCTAACATAGTGGCGAGGTCTTCCAGCAAAATCTGCCAAGAGACGGCATCCACAACAAGATGATGCGCCGTAAGGAGCAGGCGCTGCCCTTGAGAGCCAAGGTCGAGCAAGGCGGCCCGCAGGAGTGGCCCTTCCGTCAAGCGGATCGAAGCTTTACATGCCTGTGCAACTTCACGGAGTTTATCGTAAAGCTCCTGAGACCTGAGATCGGACAGATCGTGGGTTTCCAGAAGCAATTCGTCCGGCATTTCCCGTTCCAGATATGTTAGCGCTTGTTTCACTTCGTCATAGAACAAACGCAGCGAATCGTGATGTTGGATCAGTTGTTTGATTGCCCGTCGAAGTTTTTCTGGGGCCAGATGGCATTTTAGCTCCAACAGGACCGATTGGTTCCAGTGATGTGGGTTTGCGAATTCTTGCGAGAAGAACCATGACATAATCGGCGTCGGAGTCAGCGTACCGCTTGCAGGCGTCTGCGGGTACAGCGCGTGTGAGCTGTTTGTAGCGACAATCGCCAGTTCACGGATCACCGGATACGCGAGTACATCCTTCGTTTGTATCTGGACGTTCGCTTGGCGGAGTTTATTGACGACTTGAATCGCCTTTACAGAATCTCCACCCAACTGATAAAAGTTATCGGTCGCCGTCACCGATTCAATCCCTAAGACGTCACGTATCACTTGGACTACGACCGCTTCGACTGTCTCATCCAGCAGTGCGGACAGTTCATCGTTAATGGCCGTTTCGATTGGATCAGGCAATGCAGAGCGGTCGATCTTGCCGTTCGCGGTCAGTGGCAGATGTTCGAGAAGCACGAAGTACGTCGGCACCATATAACCAGGCAGAACCTCTGTTAGATGCTGGCGAAACCCAAATGCACTCACAGCCTCCTCGCCCGCAACCAGATAGGCGACTAGATGCTTTGTCCCGTTTGCATCGATGTAATCCAAAACGACGGCATCCGAAACAGATCTGTGTCGCAGTAAACGGTGCTCAATCTCACCTAGTTCGATGCGGTAGCCGCGAATTTTCACTTGATAGTCCAGTCGCCCCAGATAGGTTATCTGACCAGACTTCGTACGAATCGCGAGGTCTCCCGTCTTGTAGAAACGACGTTCTGGCAAAAATGGATTTGGCAGGAAACGTTCCGCTGTCAGTTCTGGTCGGTTCAGATAACCGCGTGCCACACCGTCACCCGAAATGTACAGTTCTCCTGCCGTTCCCGTCGGAACTGGTTGTCCATCGCTGTCTAGCAAATAGATCTGCGTGTTTGAGATCGGGAGGCCGATTGGCACCGAAGCCCCTGTGTCCAGAGTTGGGTCGTAGCGATGAATCATGCAACCGACAACTGTTTCTGTCGGACCGTATTCGTTGAAGACCGTTACGTTTCCGCCAGAGTTCTCGACAATCTCACGAGCCACTTCCGTTTTCAGGTCTTCCCCACCAATAATCCATCGGCGAACCGAACCTTTGAGGGAGTCCCGCCATCGAAGCAAAGCGAGATGCGCAGGTGTAGCTTTGACCACGGTTACCCGCCGCTCTTGCAAAATACGATCAAGAATGAAATCCCCATCGTTTTCGGCATAAATCACCACTTCACGACCTGCAACAAGCGGTGGGAAGATCGACGTCACGGTCAAGTCAAACGACAGGGACGAGTACAAGGCGATCGCATCATCTTCGTCTGGCAGATACGTTGCTTGCGCCCACCAGACGTAGTTCACAAGACCTCGATGCTCGATCACTGCTCCCTTAGGGAGACCAGTTGATCCAGAAGTATAGATGACATAGACCGCATCGGAAAGTTCGTTCACAAGCTTTGGATTGGTCGTCCCCTCCGCAAGAGGTACGCTCAGTTCAAGAAGTTGTCCCGTGTAGGAAACTCCCGATGAAAAAGAACGATCCGTAAGAACTACATGTACTCCGCTGTCATCCAAAATATGCTGAATACGGTTGGCTGGATAGCTTGGGTCGATCGGCACATAGGTCCCGCCTGCTTTGAGAATCCCGAGCAGCGCGACCAACATCTCAAGAGAATGCCCGAGATGGACGCCAACCAGGCTGTTGCGAGTTACGCCTTGTCTACGCAGATGATGCGCGAGACGATTCGCCTTCGCATTGAGTTCCGCGTAGGTCAGCGAATGATCATCAAAGGAAACCGCCTTTTTGTTTGGCGTTCGGGCTGCTTGCTCTTCGATGAGTTTGTGCACGGGACGTTTCGGATAATCAGCTTCCGTAGCATTGCGTTCATGTATTTCCCGAGAGTACTCCGCATCCGGGAGAAGTGACAAACTGCCAATTCGAGCGTCGCCATTCTGCGTGACCACTTCAATCAAATGACAAAGGCGATTATAGAGCACCTCGATGTCCTCTTCGGCATACTCGTCCGTTTTGTAGTCAAACTGCAATTCCAATTCCCCAAGCCATTCCTTGATCACGACTTGCATCGGATAGTACTGGTTTCCGCTGTAGTACTCATCATGCATGAGTTCCCCTTCCGAAAACTCATGATCCATAAGCGTGTTGTAGTAGTTAACCGAAAGCTGAAACAGCCCATCAGAGCCCTGCTTCGACAACTCCAAGTCTTGAACAAGCAGATCATAAGGATAGCGTTGGTGAAAATAGGAACGAGTTAGTTCAGCCCCCACTCGCTTCATCAAGGCCCCAAGGCTCTCTTCTGGATCGACTTGTATTCGGATCGGCATGGTACTCGTAAACATGCCAAAGATATTCTTTTCTCTGACTCCGGATCGATTCACGACCGGCGTTCCGATGATCAGATCATCCTGTTGTGTGCTCTTATGCAGATGGAGGAACAGCAGGGAGACAAAAAACGTATTCAGCGAAAATTTGTGCTCTTCTGTCCAGTTCCGTACCCGTTCAGCCATCTCCCGGCTCAGATGAAATCGTTGTCGGCGCCCCGTGGCAAAGGACGAATTTTTTTGCAAAGAAGCTTCCGGGAGGTCTGTAAATATTTCGCGCCAGAACAGGCGGTCTTTCTCGAAACGATTGGATTGCAAATACTGCTGTTCTTTGGCGACGTAGTCGAGATAGCTAGGCTTCTCTTCTACACCGACTGTTTCACCGGCAGAAAGTCGACTGTAGACGTTCGCGATCTGTTCGCTAAGCAAACGTATCGACCAACCGTCAGCAATCAGATGATGAAACTTCAAATAATAAGCGTGTTCCCCATCGCGAACGGTTACCAGCGCGAAATCGAACAACGGATGTTCATAGAGCGGGAACGGCTTTTGAAACTCCTCCTGCACCCAAGCATCTGCCGCGATGCGCGGGTCGGATGCATCAGAAAAATCGAAGCGTTGCAACGAATTTCTTGCATAAGGTTGCACGTACTGCTGTGCTTCGTTCCCCTCTTGACGGAGCTGGAGTCTCATTCCTTCATGGTTCTCAATGAAGCGTTGAATGGCCTCCTCCAGCAAGTCCAGATTGACGTTTCCGTAGATGCGAATCAGTCCGCCGATAATGTTCAGGGAAGTGTTCGGGTACAGGTTCTCGATGTACCAAATGCGCTTCTGGGCATGAGTCAGCGGGTAATAGGTCTGTGTGGCGCATACCATAAGGGCAAGCCTCTCCCTTCGTTATCGTTACATCAAAGATTCATTGAACTGCATGTTGTGTAAACGGTAGTAGACACCTGCTTGCTTCAGCAATTCTTGATGGGTGCCTTTTTCCACGATCTTGCCCTTCTCGACGACAAAGATGACGTCGGCGTGTTCAATCGTCTTTAGACGGTGAGCAATGGCGACGGTGGTGCGTCCCTTCATCAGGGTCTGGAGTGCTTCTTGGACGAGTTGTTCCGAAGCGGTATCAAGCGCTGAGGTCGCCTCGTCAAGCAACAAGATCGGTGCGTCGCGCAAAATGGCGCGGGCGATGGCGATACGCTGACGTTGTCCACCTGAGAGACGAATCCCTCGCTCTCCGACGCGCGTTGCGTAGCCCTCAGACATGTCCGAGATAAATTCATGAGCATTCGCAAGTTTCGCCGCACGAACAATGTCGTGATGGGTGGCACCTGGACGCCCGTGGGCAATATTTTCTTCGATCGTGCCTTCAAACAGGAATGCCTCCTGCTGTACGTACGCGATCTGGTCGCGCAACTCTTCCAACGTATACGCAGAGAGTGGGCGTCCGTTGATCGACAGGTTTCCGCCTGTTGGTTCATAGAACCCCAGCAACAGCTTGATCACCGTCGATTTACCGCTACCGGATGGACCGACGAGCGCCGCCATTTGACCTGGGCGGATGTCGAACGTGAGCCCTTGCAATACTTTTTTACGACCGTCGTATGAGAAATCGAGTCCTCGCAACACAATCGTTTCGTCTCCGTCACCAGTGCCAGGAACGTTGTAGCGTTCTGGTTCTGATTCTGCATCGAGGATGTCGTAGATACGCTTCGAACCAGCCAGCGAGCCTTGCAGGTTGGTGAAGAAGTTACCGAAGTTCAAGAAGAGGAACGCAACGCCGTTTTGCAACGTGACGATACCCATAACCGTACCGAAGTCAATCTGTCCACTCGCAGCCATGAACGACCCGACGACGAAGACACCGATCAAGCTGAAGATACTGAGCAGGTAGTTGATACCCTTGAGTTGACTGTCCAATCGAATCTTCTCAATGTTATGGGCTACGATTGCTTCGTTCTTTTGCCCAAAGCGCTCCAGCACAAAACCAGAGATCTTGAACACTTTCAGCAGACGGAATCCACCTACCATGTCTACCCATTGCACAGTCATATCAGACATCGATGCTTGCACTTTGTCGCCGATTTCACGAAGTGGTCCTGCGTATTTCGTGGTGACATACGCCGAAGCAATACCCAGTACAACCATCAGCATCGAGAGTCTCCAGTCGAGTACGAACATCGCGATTGTCGAACCCGTCCCGTAGAAGAACGCTTCAACGAGCAGATACAGGTAGTAACGATAAGCCTGTTCTACGCTGTTTACGTCGTTAGTAATGGTGGAGATGAGGTCTCCGCTGTGACGCTTCTCCAAATACGAAACTGGGAGTTCTTGAATTTTCTTAAACAGACGAAGTTTCAGATGAGTCAGAGCACGATGAACGGCCAAGTCAAACAGGTACATGGCGATCGGACTGGTGATACAAGCGAGCACCAAGACGACACTGGTGAGTACAATGGCCGAGGTGAGCAATTCTTTGTCACCGCTAATTGCACCATTCAATAATCGTTCATTGATGAAGGCCAAGAGAATCATGTGTGCTGAGTAGATGCCAGCAATCAGAAACAGAGTGATCAAATAGATCCAGAGTTGGCGTTGCATCAGCGACATCATACGGAAGAACTCTGGGAAGTTCCAGTTTTTAAACATGCTTCAAATCCTCCTCATTCGCCAGATTATCGTTGGATTGTCTCATGTAGTACTGGCGGTAGAGTCCGTCTTGCTCTATCAATTCTTGATGTGTACCACGTTCAGCGATTCGCCCTTGATCAAGCATGAGAATCTCGTCTGCCATCTTAATTGTGGAGAGGCGGTGGGCGATGACCAGCGTCGCATGATCCTTCGAAAATACCTCAAGCGCTTGCTGGACTTGGGCTTCGGACTCGGTATCAAGTGAGGAAGTCGCTTCGTCGAGCAGAAGAATGCCAGCTTTTTTCAAAGCAGCCCGCGCAATGGAGATACGCTGTTTCTGACCACCCGAGAGCACCGTACCACGCTCGCCGACTTGAGTTTGAAACCCTTCTGGGAGATCCTGAATAAAGGAGTAGGCTCCTGCGATTTTCGAAGCCTCCACAATTTGATTAAAGTCCGCATCTGGGTTACCCAAACGGATGTTGTCCTCAATCGTGTCTGGGAACAAGAACGTGTCTTGTGAAACGACAGCAAACTGATCACGCAAGGCTTTCAAATTCCAATCTTTTAAGTCGTGACCATGAACGCGTATCGCGCCCTTTTGCGGCTCATGGAAACTGAGCAACAAGTTCAAGATGGTGGATTTACCACTGCCGGACGAACCGACGAGGGCTACTGTTTTGCCTTTGGTCAATGTGAAAGAGACGCCAGAGATGATGTTCTTGTCCTTTTCATAGCCGAACGTAACATCCTCAACCAGCACCAGATCTTTTTCTACTGGGGTAAATGCACGACCATCCGTACGCTCAGTCGGTGCTTCCAGCATGTCGGTGATCCGTCCAACAGCACCGGCGACCGAACGAGCGTTGGCTACCAGGTCAGGAATCTGAACGGTTTGAATGACAAGCATACGCAACATTTGCAAGAAGGCTACCAATGCCCCGGCTCCTAACAAGCCATTAACAGCCAGATAACCGCCGTAGATGGTACAAAGCACAACTGGCAATTCATACATCATAACGACCGACGGACGCATCAGTGATTCTTGCTTGGCAATCTTGAAGCCATTGCGCATCGCTTTGTAATAGAATCCTTCCACTTTTGCATACATCGGTTTTTGCAAATTAAATGCCTTGGTGATGGTATTGCCCGCAACAGCTTCTTGCGCGACAGAATTCGCTTCTGCAAGCGCCCCGTAGTAGTTCGAAGACTGCTCGTGAATCGGCTTCGAGATCAGGCTGGCGATATACATCATGATTGGTGTTGCCGCAAAGCTCACCAAGGTCAATTTCCAATTCAAGCTTCCCAAATAGATGAGGGCGGACACAACGATGATCGGCGCATAAATCAGGTTGGTAAAGCGTTGGGAGATAAACGATTGAATGGCGCTCGCGTCATTGGTTACACGCGAGACGAGGTCACCTGAGCGTTCGCTTTCGACATCAGACACCGGAAGTTCGCTCAATCGTGCGGCGAGGGCGTTACGCATACCCCCCACTGCTTTTGTCCCAAATCGACCGGTCGCATACGTGAGCAAATAATTGGCACCAAAACCCGCCAATACCATGATCACAACGAGAACGACGATTATGGCGAGTCGTTGTGTTTCACTTGCCAGAGCATTGTCAATCATTTGCTTGATCAGGTAGACGCCAGCGAGGTCACATATCGCAGCGATAACGGAGGCGGTCAAGGCCGTGATCACCCACCCCTTATAGGGGCGGATGAACCGATATATGCCACTGATCGTTTTTCGTAATGTAGAACTTTTACTGTTTTGAGTCATGAACCCGCACTGACTCCTTTCAAAATAGGTGTTAGACGATCATGCTGACTAGGAAGTGCCGCATCCGTTCAAGCAAGCTTTGAATCTGTTGCTCTTGGTATCTTGCTTCGTCGTACGTGAGTGTCAGGATAAAACACTCACCTGGCTGAGCATACATTCGCAATGGGACGTTCAATTGACCAACGGACAGCAGATCAGCAAAGGTGAGATCTCCGCCCGATAACTCCTGCGAGATGTCCAATGGATAGTTCAGATAGACAAGCATTCGCTCATAGACCGCTTGTTGCAGCACGTTGTAAGGCACCCCTGTCCATTTGGCGATCTGGTGTGGACTGACATGCTCGTATTTCATCATCTCAACCAGTTGTTCTTGCAGGCGTTTGAACTGTTGCGTCGGGTCGCCTCCGCCTCCGAGTTGGATACGCACAGGCAAGGAATTCGTGAACAATCCGACCATCGCGTCGAGTCCTTCGAGATTGGCCGTACGTCCTGAGGTAATCAGACTGATCAGCACATCGTCAGAGCCGGACTGCTCGGCTTGGCAGAGCGCCCAAGCTCCGATGGAGACTGTGCTAAGGGTCAGACCAAGTTCCTTCGCTCGAAGGTTCAGCTGATGCGTCTCCTCTTCTGTAAGCAAGAGTTCACGCTTTGCCGGAATGACGGTTTGGTGTGTCTGCTGCTCCGCGGTAGCAAGTTCCTCGGGAGCCGGTGTGTATCCACTGAAAGACCGTTTCCAATAGTCGCTCGCGAGCTCCGAATCTTGTTCATGAAGCCAACGGATGTATGAGGAGAAAGGTGGTGCGGGAGGTAAGTAGAGATATTCCTCTCTACTATCAGCCTTCACCTTTAATTGATAATAGTTAAGCACTTCTTTAATGACTAAAGAAATAGCCCATCCGTCAAAAAGTGAGTTTTGGAAACTCCAGACGAAGCGATAAGCACTGTTATCGACCTTTATCAGATGAATTCGCATGAGTGGGAAATTACTCACTTTAAATCCTCTCTTACATTCCGAGTCCACAAACTCCTCATAGGCCGAGGCGTGTTCTTCTGTCGTGCGATCCGTCCAATCATGTTCTGTCCACGGCAGTTCCGCGTGTCTATACACCAACTGAACAGGGTACTCAAGACGACGCCAACGGAACGTGGTACGCAAAATGGAATGACGGTTCATTACCCATTGCCATGCCTCACGGAACTGGTCGATGCGCAGTGCTCCATCTATTCGGCATGCGAACACGCCCGTGTCCAAACCAGTGCCTGCAGAGAACAGGTTGTGCGTCAAGATCACTTGTTGCATCGGAGTCAGCGGATAAATTCCTCGAATGTTGGTATCTCCGCTAACCAGACGTTCAATCGTGCTTTCTTCAAATGTGAGCAGCGATGTGTCGAGCGCGTTTTCCGCGCAATCAGATTCCATGGTTGTTTCAATCGCATGCTCCTGTTGCTGATAGTCTCTCGATTCCTTGATGCGCTCCGAGACACCAGCCAGAGATGAAGATTCAAAGAAACCTGCAATCGGGAGTCGCACATCGAACTCTTTTTGAATTTTCGAGATCACAATGATCGCCTTCAGCGAATCGCCGCCAAGCTCCAGAAAATCATCCAATCGTCCGATCTGATCCAAGCCGAAGAATTGCTGCCAAAGGTGAGACAATCGTTGCTCAACCTCATCAGTCGGTGCCACATACTCTGTGCTCAAGTCTGGGCGGACGTGCACATCTGCTGCAATCGTCACACCTTCTTGCAAGATATTGTCCGAGAGTTCTCCCTTAGGCACTTGAAGCTGTGGCCTTTCAATGGTGACAGCGATCTGAGCGACCGTGGTTTCAAGCAACTTCGTGAACGCCTCCTGACCTTCTACGCGGGTAATGCCGCCCTCGAGTTCTTCTCCCGTCAATTGGTGATGCAATTCTTCGACGTTTCGTGCAATCCCGACGTTACGCCAGCGATCCCAGTTTACGGAGAGTGTTACGCTATTCTCACGAGCGGTCTTGTAATGCGCAAAGGCGTCGAGGAAAGCGTTGGCACCACTGTAGGCTACTTGTCCAAATCCACCTTGGACAGAGGCCATCGAGGAGCAGAGCAGGAAAAAGTCCAGTTCCACTCCACGTAACACTTCATCCAGCAATAGGGTGCCTCGGATTTTCGGAGCGAGGATATTGTCGGTATTTTCAACGGTCCTCCGTTGGATCATCGCACCATCAGCAAGACCGGCAGCGTGAATGATACCATGCAGGTTCGTGAAGCGGGATCGGACTTGCTCGATCGCAGTTTGGAGTTGTGCTCTGTCCGTTAGATCGGCTTGCAGAACGAGCACCTCACTCCCCTTCGCCTCCAATTGTCGCAGGGATTCTTGTTTTTCAACGCTTGGAGCCGTACGCCCGATCAAGACGAGTTTGACAGGAGAAGCGCTCGCCAGTTCCTCTGCGAAAGCTAAGCCCATGTCACCCAATCCACCGGTGATCAGGTAGACACCGTTTTCTCGCACCGGCGGCAAAGACGTTGTGCCTTTTTCCACGTGTACCTCTTCAAAAGTCTGTACCAGACGGTGTCCCCCGCGATAGGCAACGATTGGGTCCGTGCCTTCAGACCTCACTTCATCGAGAAGTTGACGAATCTGCTTCGCCTCCTGCCCTTGGCTTTCAGGCACACGGAGATCGATGGATGTACAAGTTATATTCGGGTATTCAAATGGAATTACCTTGACGGGACCCAGCAAAGCTGCTTTTTCTGGATCGCAGAGATCATCGCCTTGCACGTCTTGCATGAAGCTGCTGATCACCGACAGAGTGATCGGCGTTTCCACGCGATGCTTGCCTAGCGCTTGTGTCAAGTAGAGCAAACTGTAGAAGCCACGTGCCAGCAGACCTTCCATTCGGCTGACACTCGGTTCTACCTCAACCGATCGATCATAGTTCCAGAGATGCACAATGCGGTTCGGGAGCAGACCGTCTGCTTGCAAGTCCGCGACCAACTGCTCATACTGGTCACTTTGCTCTGGGCTCAGAGTGAACGTATCCGATTCACGTTGGAACGTTTCTCCTGCTCGAATGCGCACGACTTGATGGCCTTCCGCTCTCAAGGCTGAGATCAGGCGATCTCCCAACCCCAGTCCATCTTCGAAGAACCACCACGTAGCCGGCGTCGTATCAACTGCACCCTGCAGGGAGCGTTTCCAAGATGGGATGTGATAGCGGACTGGCTTTTTGCCTGTCTCCACTATCGCTGCAACTTCTCCGCTCAAACCCATGCGTGTGGCTTGGAACACTTGCATCGGATGAGGAACGTTTGCTGGGAAATGCCGTTGCTCAAATGGGTAGGTTGGGAGTGCGATGCGAATCCGTTTTTCCCCATTGTAGAACGCCGTCCAATTCACCTTGACACCGTGCGCCCAGAGTCCCGCAAGTTTGTGCAGGAAGTAGTAGTGGTCGGGCACATCTCGCGCTGCAATCCGTACAAGATCGAAGACCTGTTGCGTCGATTCTGGCTTGAGGAAGCGGCGAGTCAACACGGACAGATCACGACCTGGACCTACCTCGATAAACAGCGCGTTCGGCTGTTTCAACAATTCCTCCACGCCATCGGCAAACCGTACCGTGTCGCGCATATGACGTACCCAATACTCAACCGATGTCGCTTCCCGAGCCGTGATCCACCCGCCGCTAATGTCTGAGATATAAGGCAATTGCGGCTTGTGAAAGGTTACGCTGCGCATAACTTTCTCGAACTCTCCCAAAATGCCGTCCATCAGCTGGGAATGCCCAGCTAGTGGAGAATTGACGTGCATACACAGCAAGCGGCGGTTTTTCATTTCCGTTTCAAACGCCTCGATTGCTTGTGTCCAACCTGCGACAATACAGGAATTTCCGTTGTCCACCGCCAGCGACACATCCGGAGTCAACAACGGTTGCAATTCCTGCTCCGTCATAGGCACGCTGAGCATCGAACCCGCTGGCACAGATTGCATCAGTTTTCCGCGCGCGACGATCAGTTTGAGCGCGTCGTCCAGGGAGAAGACGCCTGCGAGGCAGGCTGCCGCATATTCCCCAAAGCTATATCCGACCATCGCCGATGGCTGCAATCCCCAGTGCATCAGCAACTTGGCGAGGCTGTATTCGAAGGCGAAAATCAACGGTTGCGCATACAGAGTCTGGCTGAGCTGGCTTTTCGAAACTTCCGCTTCCTCATCCCCTGGATAGAGAATGCGGGCGAAGTTTTCACCCGTCATCGCTTGCAACTTGTTCAAACACTCATTGAGCTGATCTCGGAAAAACGGTTCGCGTTCGTACAGTTCGCGTCCCATCTGTACATACTGCGATCCTTGACCTGGGAACAAGAAGTACACGGGACGCTGATCTTGGGCAACCGCCAAATGAGCGCGGGCGCGTTGTTCGCTCGGATTGACCAGCAATTCCAACTCGCACACGGCATCTTCTACAGACGATACGACCAAGCTACGACGGTGCTTCATCTCCCTGCGCCCAACTTTCAGCGTGTAGGCGACATCCGCAAGTGAGACCTGCGGATTCTGTTTAAAAAAGTTCAGCAGGTTCTCCGTTTGCTTCTCCAACGCACTCGGTGTCATCGCGGACAGCATCAGGATCTGTTGGGAACGCCTAGCAGGGGCGCTCTCGACTTGTGGTGCTTCTTCCAAGAGTATATGCACGTTCGTCCCGCCGATGCCAAACGAACTGACCCCAGCCCGCAGCGGTCCACTCTCCTCTTTCCACTCGTTCAACTGCGCGTTTACAACAAACGTACCTTTCGCGATGTCCGTACGTGGATTCGGCTTTTCAAAATGCAGGCTCGGTGGCAGCTGACCATGTTGCAGGCACAGCACCGTTTTAATAAAACCTGCTACCCCAGCAGCCGCATCTAGATGTCCAAAGTTAGACTTAACCGAACCAATTTTGATACCAGGACGTGCTTTCGTTCCGAACGCAGCCTTTAACGCTTCCAGTTCGATCGGATCGCCCATCGCAGTCCCCGTACCGTGTGCTTCAATGTAGGAGATCGTCTCAGGCTCAACGCGAGCAATGCGGTGCGAAGCGCGGATGACTTCTGCCTGCCCCTCGATACTAGGGGCCGTATACCCGACCTTGCGAACACCATCATTGTTCGAAGCCGAACCTTTGATCACCGCGTAGATCGTATCTCCGTCAGCCAATGCTGCCTTCAATGGCTTCAGCATGACAACACCCGCGCCCTCACCAGGGACCGACCCTTGAGCCGCTGCGTCAAACGGACGGCAATGTCCATCTGGAGACAAAATCATACCTTCCGTGTACAAATATCCATCCTTCTGCGGCGTGCTAATGGAAACCCCGCCCGCCAAAGCGATACGACACTCCCCTGTAAGCAGCGCCCGAGATGCCATGTGAATGGCCGCAAGCGATGTCGAACAAGCCGTATTCACCGAAACGCTTGGCCCCTGCAAATTGAGTTTGTAGGAGACCCGCGTATTCAGATAGTCGCGGTTGGCCAACTGTCCGACCGCAAATTGCTCAGTACCCGACTCCATGCTGTTCAGCGAAGCCGTTACCTGCCAGAAGACGTTCGGGGAAGCCCCCGCGTAGAGACCGATCGATCCCTGCAAGTCTGAATTATATCCAGCATGTTCAATCGCTTCCCAAGCGACTTCATGAAAAATGCGAATCTGTGGATCCAAAAGGGCAGCTTCGCGTGGCGAGTATTCGAAAAATTGATTATCGAACCAATCCGCGCGTTCGAGAACCCCCTTGGCGGGGACGTAATCGGGGTGTTTGACCAACGCCTCGTCTACGCCCGCCGCGAGCAGTTCTTCTTCAGAGAAAAATGTGATCGATTCAACTCCTTCTTTCAAGTTGTTCCAAAACCCTGCCAAGTCAGAAGCGCCCGGAAAACGGCAAGCCATGCCGATAACGGCGATCTCAAGACCTGTGCGAGCGGGTTCGACCTTCTTAGTCATGGAGTACCTCCCCAAACAAACTCAAGGAATCATCCAAGATTTCCAACTGTTCATCCGACAGTTCCTGTACCTCGATGCCTTCTTCCGAGCGCAGATACTCCGCAAGCGAATGGATCGTCGGGTAATTGTACATCATGAGGACAGGAATCGATTTGGAGAACGTCTCATTGACTCGGATGTTCACTTGCACCATGTTGTATGAGTCGCCGCCCAAATCGAAGAAGCGGTCGTTCACTCCGATTTTCTCCTCATCTATGCTCAGTACGGAGGCCCAGATCTTCCGGATTTCAACTTCCACATCGTTGGAAGGAGTGACATACTCGACATTTGCTGTACCTGTCACGACCGGGAGCGGCAGCGCCTTGGTGTCCACTTTGCCGTTGGCTGTCAGTGGCAGGCTTGGCAGTTGCACGAAGTAGGTTGGCACCATATACGATGGCAACTCTACTGCCAAAGCCTCGCGAAGCCAGTCCGCTTCGAGTTCATCTTTGGCGACAACGTACGCACAGAGTTTTTCCTGCCCACTGTCGTCACGGATTGGCACGACAACGACATCGTCGATCTTCGGTGCTTGGAAATACCCGATATACTTCAGTACACGCTCAACATGGTTGACGTCACCTTTATAGGTGATTTCCTGCATGCCTTCTTCGCGGGAAATGATGCCAAATCGAATATCCCAAGACGATGGGGCTGCATAGTTGTGGTAGCCCTCATTCATCAGATGGACATAGATGCCGATATCGTTGATCCGGCAGTTGGACGAGCAGAATCCAGTGTCCTTCGGTGGCACCCAGCCTTGTTCATACAGATACTCACGAATCTGATGAGTCGGTGTGTTGTCATAACGGAAGAAGTCCACGAAGTGCAACGATTCCACAAAACCACCATCCAAATCCACGTCGAGCGTCTTGGAGAAGATGTTTTCTCGGGTATGGAAGCCCTTGCGGAACAGCAGCAGTTTCTCTTCGATCTCCTGTTCGTCAAAGATGCCGAGTTGGAACAGTCCCCACAGACGCATGTCAAAAATTTGACCACGCGACAAGCCGGAGATGATCACTTTACATCCGGTTTCTTCTGCGAGCCCAGCCCCAAGTCCGTTGATCGCATTCCAACAGCCGTTACAAACGTTGCTATACGTCTTCAACGACTTCACGAAGACCGATTTCATCTGATCAGCCGTCAGGACGCGGTGATCGACACCGAGTTGCTTCGTGATGTTTTTGATGTTGATAAAGGCCCCTTCGGAAATAAAACCGTTGTCGAACGTGAACGTGAGCACCTTATATCCCATGTTCACCAAGCGGTACAAGACATACGTGGAGTCCTTGCCACCCGAGAAGAGCAACAGAACATCATAATCGGAGCCTTTGTTTGCATCAACGAGTTCGCGGAAGTCGTCCATCGTCTTGAAATACTTTTCCGTATGTGGTTGATACGTTTCATAATCGCGGCAAACGGAGCAGACACCATGCTCGTCAAACGTGATCTTTGGATAGTTAGAAGGCAACACGCAACGTGTGCAATAGGTCACCCCTTCTGGGTGTACCTGTTGCGTAATGTCGTGAAACACCGAGTCTTTAGGTGTGTACTTTTCATGCAGATGCAGAAGTTGAGTCTCAATTTCACCGAGTTCAATGCGGTAGCCGTTGATTTTGACTTGGTTGTCTGCACGCCCCAAATATTCGAGCTCTAAAGACGGCAAGAACTTGGCGAGGTCGCCCGACCTGTAGACACGACCTTGAGGCAAGGTGACAAAACGTTCCGCCGTCAATTCAGGACGGTTGCGGTAGCCACGCGCCACGCCGTCACCACCGATGAAGATCTCGCCAACCACACCGACTGGCACGGAGTTTCGATCCCCATCGAACACGAAAATGTACGTGTTGTCAGCCGGAACCCCAATCGGCACCGAATCACGAGTATCCGAAGACTCGTCAAAGCGGTGAATCATGCAACCGACGACCGTTTCCGTCGGACCGTATTCGTTGTAAATCTCCACGTTCCCGCCAAAGGCCGCGATCACTTCTCGTGCGAGTTCGGCTTTCAGGTCTTCCCCGCCCACAACCAGTCTCTTGATGGAGGAGTTCGACCAATCACGGTGCTTAATTAACTTCAAATGAGCAGGTGTAGCCTTCACAACACCGACACGATTTTCTTCCAAGACTCGCTCCAAGAGTCGTTCTTTGTGTTCCTCTTGGTAGACAATCACAGCATTGCCGGTCAGGAGCGGTGTGAAGATCGAGGTCACAGTGAGGTCAAAGGCGATGGAAGTGAACAGTGGAAAATCAACCATTTCCCCTTGAACGTAATGTTTCGCCGCAAACATCAAGTAATTGACTGCACCCTTGTTCTCGATCAACACCCCTTTTGGTTTACCCGTCGTGCCCGAAGTATAGATGACGTACGCGAGGTTCGATGGTCCCGAGACTGGTGCAAGGTTGGTCTCGTCTTGGTCCGCATACAAATCGAGGTCATCGATCAGCAACAGACGCTCCGACTCGACTGCCTCAAACAGTTCTGCTTGAGCTGTCAGCAAATGCTGCTGTGTTAAGATGACGACCGCTTGGCTATCTTCGAGCAAGAATTTTTTGCGCTCAACTGGGTTGTCTGGATCGATCGGCACATAAGCACCGCCTGCTTTTAATACAGCCAGCATGCCCACGATGGTTTCGACGGAGTTTTCAACGATCAGTGCGACAAGCGAGTCAGCACTGATACCACGGCTTTGCAACACACGGGCAAGACGGTTGGCTTTGGCATTCAATTCTTGGTAGGTCAGCGAGACATCACCCGCCGCCACTGCAAGATTTGCAAAGTTGTTTTCCACTTGTTGCTCGAAGAGTTGAGCAACCGTCTTGTCTGCGGGATACTCGGTTGTTGTCGCGTTATAAGCAACCACCAGAGCCTCCTCTTCCGCTTTGCTTAACAACGAAATAGTGGTGAGGTCTGCGTTGATATCGACAAGCACTTTTTCCAGCAACGTGATGAAGTGGCTGATGATACGTTCGACACTTTCCTCATGATAGCGGCTGTTGTTGTACTCCACCGTCGCCTCTACGACACCGTTGCGATGCGCAAATACGAAATTCAGCGCAGCCGGCAAACGGTCGAGATGTTGTGGCGATTGGATGTTTTCCATCACCAGGGAGACCTCATACAAAAGCGGGCGATTCAATTTTGTGAGCAGCACTTCCATCGGATATTCCTGATGCTCGACGGCTTCGAGCATCGTCGAGCGCACCTGCAGGAGCAGATCGCGGAACGAGTTCCCCGCCCCGATTCGTGTTCGCAGCGGCAAGACCGTGTTCAGGAACTGACCGTCCGTCTCAGGACGGTAGATCGGAGTGCCGACAACAAGGTCCCGCTCGCCGGTGTACTTCGCTAGCAACAAATTCAAGGCTGCGGTCAAAATGATGTGCAACGTGTGGTCAGAACCTTTGGAAAGCACCGAGACCTTTTCGTACAGCGATCCGGTCAGCTCAAAACGCAGACCTTCTGTAGTATGATCTCCGTTCCGGAAAGCGCTATGGTCGGTTGGGAAAGCCGCAGCTGGGACTTCCCCCGACATTTGTTCGAGCCAATACACTTCTTCACGAGTGCGTTGGTTGGCAGCCAACACGAGTTCACCGGACAAAACCTGGTCGGACATGTGGTTTTCCTCCTTAAAAATCAAACTCGATCGACGGAACGGCACTCTTTGCTTCCACAAGATCGTGGGGAAACGAGATGTCTCCGATGCGTCGATTTGGATTTTCTGCGACTTGAGCCGCGATTTCGACGAAGCGTTGTGTCATTTTTACAACGGTCTGGCGCTTGAACAGCGCGGTTTTGAAATCAAGCCAAAGCGTAACGGTCTCTCCGCTCTCCACCGCTTGCAGGTAGAGATCGAAGATGGAGGTCTTCATGGAGATGTCATAAGGTGTGAGACGCAGACCTTCGAGTTCGACCTTGCCCTCTTTCATATTCTGCATGACCAACACCGTCTCGAACAGTGGGTTGCGGTTCGTCACACGCTCGAGTTGCAGACGTGCCACGAGGTCTTCGAATGGATACTCTTGGTTTTCGTAAGCATCGAGTGCGTGTTTCTTCACTTCTCCGAGCAGTTCGGCAAACGTCTTATCGGCTGTCGGACGGTTACGCATCGCGAGCATGTTCACAAAAATTCCAGCAATCCCTTGCAGGTCAGGGCGCGTTCGTCCCGCGATTGGCGAGCCGATGATCACATCGTCCTGCATCGAGTATTTTGCGAGCAGGATGTTATAAATGCCAAGCAGAGCCATATACAGCGTCGCACCTTGACGTTGTGCCGACTCTTTCAGACCGAGCACAGTCGAGGCATCAAGTTCAAATTTCAAACGCTCCCCCGTATAGGATTGAATCGGCGGGCGTGGGAAATCGGTCGGCAGGTTCAGCTTCGGCACGTCTCCTGCGAAACGCTTCAACCAATACTGCTCCTGTTTCTTGACCTCGTCACTTTGCAGTTGTGCCGTTTGCCATGCCGCAAAATCGCGGTATTGCAATCGCAATGGCGGCAACTCGAGGCCTTGATACAGTTCAGCGATCTCACGCTTGACGATTTCGATGGTCACGCCGTCTGAGCAGAGATGATGCAGGTCGATCAGCAAGAAGTGTACATCTGCCCCCGTATGTACCAATTGAGCCCGCAGCAGCGGAGCCACTCCCAGATCAAATGGACGGATGAAAGCTGCGATGACGTCATCGATTTCCGTCTCATCGGCTGTGGTCGTCACGGTCTCAAAATCAACTTCGTCATACACGCGCTGAACAGGTTGTCCCTCCAAAATCTCAAACGAGGTGCGGAGTGCTTCATGACGTTGGATCAATTTTGCAATGGCCGCCTCCATGCGTGCACGGTCGAGATTCCCTTCCAGACGCATCGCCAGCGGTGTGTTGTAATTCGTGCTGGTGCTGTCGAATTGGTTCAGGATAAACAGGCGACGCTGAGCAGAAGACAGCGGGTACACCTCCTGTTTGGTGATCGGTTGGATCTCTTCGTACCGCTTGCCCTTGCGGTTCTGGCGTATGAAATCTGCCAGTTTTCCAATCGTCGAACGTTCAAAAAACTCATGCAGAGGGATATCGGCGTTGAGCTTTTTGTGGATCGCAGAGACGACAGACACAACCTTGACAGAGTCGCCTCCCAGCTCGAGGAAATCATCTTCGATCCCGATCTTCTGGAAGCCGAGGACACTTTCCCAAATCAACGCAATCTGTTGTTCAAGTTCGTCACGCGCCGCGACATATGGATTCGAAAGCGCTGGACGAGCATGCCCTACCGTATGTGGCACGTGAGCAACCTCGGCATCACGGGATTCCACCCGAATCCATTGATCGAGTCGTGCTTGCAGATCGGCTGTCGAGATCAGAACTTGGCTTTCTTCACAACCGTTAAGCAGGGCTTCCAGAACCGTCAGTCCCTCCTCTGGTGTCATCGCAAACTCAGTTGCACTTTTGCCAAAGTACGCGCCTTGCTTGGCTTCATCCTCTTCAAACAGCCAGAAATCCCAGTTCACGCCGATCCAGCGTACGTCTCCTTCTGTATTATGACGGTGAACGTAATGATCGACGAACAGGTTGGCCGCAGAGTAGACGATGTGCCCCAGACCACCTAATACGGAAGTCAAAGAGGACATCAACATACAGAAGTCGAGCTCTTTGCCGCGCAACACGTTTTCCAGCGTGAGAATCCCGTACAATTTCGCTTGAAATTGTTCCTCGACATGGAATGGCGTTGTTTCTTGAATCGAGATGAACGACTTTTTTCCGACGATACCAGCTGCATGGATCACGCCATTCAGAGTTCCAAAGTGTTCCTCTGCCTCAAGTACCACGATTCGCATTCGTTCTTCATCGGCGACATCCGCTTCCAGAACGAGTACGTCCCCGCCGCTTTGGAATATCGTTTGCAGACGGCGAATTTTTTGAGAGGTCGCATCCTCTGCTGGATGAGTCGCCAGATAGCCATCCCACTCCTGTGCGGAAGGGAAGGAGGTACGACCCGTGATTACGACTTTTGCGTGCCAGCGGGTGATCAGGTACTCCGTAAACAAGAGACCGATCGCACCAAGACCGCCGGTGATCAAATAGACACCTCCTTCGCGCAGCTGCAAGGCGTCTTCTTGCGGGTGATGGAGTGTTATAGACTCCAACGACTGCACCAAACGTGCGCCTCTGCGATACGCAACCAACGGATCGCGTACAGGTGCAGATAACTCTTTGACCAGTTGTTCGAGGAGCTTTTTCTGTTGCCATGCTGTGCGCTGGACATGGTCGATGTCTACGCTGCGGCAACGAATGGCTGGATACTCCTGCGGAATGACCGTGACGCCGCCGAGCAGTGTCGCTTTTTCCGCCTGCACGATCTCATCTCCTTTGACAACATGGATGCCGTCGGTGATGACGGTGATTTCATAGTCATGCTCTGTACGGACACGGTCCATCGCTTGAGCCAGATACAATAGGCTGTAAAAACCGAGGGTCTGTGCATCCCGTGCTACTTCTGGACTCAAGATTCGAATCTCTTTCGTCAAGCTCCACGCATGGACAATTTTGTACAATCGCTTTTCAGGCTGGTTCAGATGCTTCAAAAGCGCGTCGTAGTCTTGCGCATTCGACGGGTTCAGCACGATTCTCTGATCGTTGTGCACAGCAAACTGCGTTCCAGGCTCAACCGTCACGACCGATTCTCCCCGCTTAGCGAAGCGCTCGGCAAGGGCTTGACCAATGCTTGTCTGGCTAGCGAGAAACAGCCAGCCTACTCGATCATGATTCGCTTCCTCTTGCGGGTCAGCCGTGCGCTTCCACGTCGGGATATAACCCCAGTTCGTCGTGTCATTGCGTTTCCCAATGCTTGTGCCGGTTTGGGATTGCAATGCCTTTGCCGATTCGGCAGCAGAGCCGTCGATCCAGTAGCGTTTTCGGTCAAACGCATACGTTGGCAGTTTGAGTCGATGTCGGACTGCACCTTTGTAAAAGGCGTTCCAATCCACCGCCACCCCATATGCCCACAACCAACCGAGCTTCGCCAGCAGATGTTCGCTGTCGGATACTTGACGTTGTGCATTACGGATGAGATCGACGATGTTTTGACCTTTCTTCACATCTACGAAACGCCCGATCAAACTGGACAAGTCCCGGCCAGGTCCGACTTCTAGGAAGACGAGATTCGAGGTCTTCACCAGCTCTTCTACCCCCGCTGCAAAGCGAACCGTCTCGCGCATATGGCGAACCCAGTACATCGGATCCGTCGCTTCCTGATCGGTGATCCAGCGTCCGGTGATGTCAGAGATATACAGGCGTTGTGGCTTGCGGAGCCTAACACTTCGCACCAACTGTTCAAAAGGTTCCAAGATTTCGTCCATCAAAAGGGAGTGACCTGCGAGTGCCGTTTTCACACGCATGCAGAGCACGCGCGCTTCCTTCATACGACGTTCCACTGCATTAATCGCATCGACGGTCCCTGCTACAATGCAGGAAGTTCCGTTGTCGACTGCGAGCGATACATCAGCGGTCAGATAAGGCAGTACTTTCGATTCGGACAGCGGGATCGAGAGCATCGCTCCCTCTGGAACACGTTGCATCAAGTTACCACGTGCCACGATCAACTTCAGCGCATCTTCCAATGTGAACACGTCTGCGAGGCAGGCTGCCACGTACTCACCGAAGCTGTACCCGATCATCGTGTGAGGTTGAATCCCCATATTCAGCAACAGTTTGGCGAGTGCGTATTCGAATGCAAAAATCAGCGGTTGAGCATTCTGCGTCTTGGGCATCTCTTCCTCTCCGGCCGCTACATCTCCAGCTGGATACAACACATTTCGCAGGTGTGAGCATCCCAAATGATCGAGAATCGCGAAACAACGGTCGAGTTCAGTGCGGAACACCGCCTCTTCCTCGTACAAGTCCCGTCCCATGTTGACGTACTGCGACCCTTGACCAGGGAACAGGAAGACGACTGGACGATTTTTTTCACGGGAAAAGTGGGTGTGTACCATGCGCGTGTCCGAAGTCTCTGCACGCAAAGCCTCTACCGCTTCCTGCACGTTCGTGACCACCAGATGACGACGATGGTCGAACAAATTGCGTCCCGTTTGAAGCGTATACGCAACGTCCGTTAGATTCACGTCCGCTTTCGATTCCAAGAAATCGGCCAACTCGGATGTCATGTTTTGAAGCGAAGCATCCGATTGAGCAGACAGCGTGAGAAGATGGGCTTCTCGACCTTGTCCCGATGGCTGACGTGGCGGTGCTTCTTCAAGCACGACATGGGCATTCGTTCCGCCGATTCCAAACGCACTCACACCCGCGCGAAGTGGCGTCTTCCCCGTTCTTTCCCACCGTTTGAGTTCGGTGTTCACGTAAAACGGGCTGTTCTCGAAGTCGATTTTTGGATTCGCCTTTTTAAAATGCAGAGCGGGTACCAGTTCTTTGTGATACAAGGAGAGCACCGTTTTGATGAAGCCGGTGACGCCTGCAGCTTGGTTGAGGTGACCCGTGTTGGTCTTAGCTGATCCCAAAGCGCAAAATCCCTTTTGGTCGGAGCTGAAAGCGAGTTTCAGGCCTTCAAACTCAATCGGGTCACCGAGCGTCGAACCCGCTCCGTGGGTCTCGACGTAGGTGATCGTTTCAGGATCAACTTCGGCAACATGATGGGCGGAACGAATGGCAATCATCTGCCCTTTTGGCGATGGTGCGGTGTAGCCCGCCTTAAGGTTGCCGTCGTTGTTAATCGCAGTCCCTTTGATCACCGCATAGATGTGGTCGCCGTCTCGAATCGCGTCGTCGAGCATTTTCAACACGACACATCCAGCCCCGTCACCAAACACAAGCCCGTCTGCCTCTTCATCAAATGCGCGGCATGCCCCACTCTTTGACAACAGCATTCCCTCTTCGTACAGGTAGCCATTTTTGCGTGGAACCACGACGGAAGCGCCACCTGCGAGCGCCATGTTGCACTCGCCTGCGATCAGCGCTTGGCTGGCCAGGTGGATCGCCACCAGCGAGGTCGAACAAGCGGTCTGCACGGTCAACGTTGGACCTCTCAAGTTCAACTTGTACGCCACACGTGTACTGAACGTGTTGCTGTCGTTAAGGCTGACGATCTCAAATTGATCGTTCGGAGACTGCATATGAGGAAGCAGATGCCCCATCCAAAGCAGATTCTGGGTATTGCCGGCGTAGAGACCGATTCTGCCTTTGTATGTCTCGTTGGCATAGCCTGCGTCTTCAAGTGCTTCATAGCTAACCTCATGGAAGAGTCTGAACTGCGGGTCCATGTAACTCGCTTCCTTTGGGGTGTAGCCAAAAAAGGAAGCGTCAAAGTCTTCGATAGCGTCAAGGCTGCCCTTTTTCTTCACATAGTCCGGGTGGCTGAGGAGTTCGCGGTTAACCCCAAACTCCAGCAACTCCTCATCGGTAAATGTCGAGAGAGCGTCCACGCCCCGCCGCAGATTTTCCCAAAACTCCTGAATGTTCTTCGCTTTGGGAAAACGTCCAGACATACCGATGACGGCAATTTCTAATCCGGTTCTCTCATCACTCACTGAATTCCACCTCGCGTGCCTGTCTTCTTCGTTTTCGGTTCTCGCGACCTTTTTTCTGCTCGTCGAGCCAATCGTTCTCTTCTTCGGATACGGTCTCTGTGCCATTTTGTGTGACCAGATGATCGACCAGCGCACGGATCGTAGAATACTTGAACAGTGTCAGCACTGGGACTTCCTGCCCCAAGACGGCTGGCAGTTGCTTTGAAATCTGCACCATGTCGATCGAGGACGTCCCGAGTTCAAAGAAGTTGTCATGTACACCCACCTGCCCCAAACCTAGGTAGTTCTGCCAGATCTCACAGAGTTGCTGCTCGATTTGATTGGCTGGTGCAAGATACGATGTGGTTAGTTCTGGTCGGGCAAACACGACGCCCGTTTCTTGCTTCTTGTCCTTATCGCTGAAGTTAACCCAACGGTTGAGTCGCGGTTGCAACTCTTCGGTGGAAACCACCACCTGTGTCAGTCCCTGTTGAACCAAGATGCGTCCCAGCGCGTCACCGCCCTCGTCTGGAGCGATCATCATTAGATCGTCACTCGTGAACACTTCGCGTTGCGGTTTGGTTGCGATTCGCCAGCCATCCCATGCCACGCTAATCCAACGGGTCGGTGTGAGTTGCGACTGTTGCTTGGCAAACGTATCGAGGAATGCATTGGCAGCAGCATATCCCGCGTACCCGAGACCGCCCAGGATCGAAGATAAGGACGATGTCAGCACAACGAAATCCAATTCACGACCACGGAGCGCCTGTTCCAACGCGAGCGTGCCGTAGACTTTCGGTGCAAATTGGGTCTCAACCTCTGTTTCCGTGATGGAATCGATGGCGGTAATCGAAGTGCCCTTGGTGATACCTGCAGCGTGAATCACGCCGTGCAATGCCCCGAAGTGCTCCTCCGTTTGATCGATTGCCGAAGCTAGCTCTGCTCCGTTCGCGACATCCGCTTGCAGACACAGGATCTCTGCTCCGTGTCTTTGCAACTGTTTGATGCGCTCTAGTTGTTCGTCACTTGGTGCTGATCGACCGAGCAAGACAAGCTTCACGCCTTTGCCCACACTTTTCGCGATGCATTCAGTCAGAGCCAGACCTACTCCGCCGAAACCGCCCGTCAAAAGGTAAACACCATTTGCACGCAACGGCAGGTTCTGCTGATTGTCCAATCTTCGTGGGGTGAACGACTGCAAGAGACGTTGCCCGCCACGATACGCAACGACCGGATCGAAGGCTTTGGTTGTGAACTCCGTGATCAGCTGATCGAGCAGTTGACGTTCTTGCCAGCCACCTGCCATTGGCACGGTTACGTCGACAGAACGGACTTTTAGGAATGGATACTCCTGTCCAATGACTTTGAGCAAGCCGAGCAACGTCGCTTTCCCTGCTTCCACCGCTGTTTCACCCGCTACATCGTGCAATCCAGAAGAGAGCACATAGATGTCGAGCGGTGAGGAGTCGAGCGCTTTTACGAGGCGCAGGAGACTATAGAAGCCACGCTCTTGCGCCTCTTGTACGTTTGGCAACGAGTCAAGTGTCCACGCATGAACGATTTTTTGTGGCTTTACGGTTTGTAAATGAGTGGTGAGTTCATCGTGAGAAAACGCCGTGAACACCTCGTGCCCTCTCGACTTCAATTCAATTGTCAGTCGTGTTGCCAATCCGCCGCGGTCGAGCAGAAGCAACCACGTTTTTGGTTCTTCCGATGTCTCCTCTACTAACGGATTCTGTAGCCATGCTGGGAGATAGAACCAATCCGCCAGCTTTTTACGCTTCGACGTGCTGCCAGGAAGCGGAATCACTTGACCGTTTTTTTGCATATCGAGCAGTTCTTGCGCGTGTTTCCAGAAATATTGACGCTCGAACGGATACGTTGGGAGCGGGATCCGACGGCGTTTTTGTTCTCCGTAGAGGTACGACCACTCCAGACGCAGACCCGCAGCATACAAAACTCCAATTTTCGAGAGCAAATGCTCGCGGTCGGATGCGGCATCCTGCGGATGACGGATGATGTTCAAGACCGTGTGTTCGGAACGTTTGGCTGGATGTTTGCGCAACAAAGTTACGAGGGTGTTCCCCGCACCGAGTTCGATGAACACCGCTTTTTCCATCGTCAGTAAACGTCCGATCCCATCACTAAAACGCACAGTTTCGCGCAGATGGCGTACCCAGTAGCGGCTATCCTTCACGTCCGCTTCCGTTATCTCCACCCCAGTCACGTTCGAGAGATATGGAATCTGCGGCGCATGGAAGGTGACTTCCCGAACTTTTTGCTCAAACTGCGCCAACATCGGTTCCATCATCGGAGAGTGGAATGCGTGCGACGTGTGCAACCGTGTGGAGGAATGACCAGCCGCTTGTAAAGTACGCTCGAACGCATCCACCGCGTCGAAGGAGCCAGATACCACGCACATGCCTGGACTGTTAACGGCTGCCAGTGCGAGGTCAGCGCTAAGCAGCGGACGAATATCCTCTTCCGGAAGTTGAACTGCCGTCATCGCACCCGGTGCCATGCTTTGCATGAGTTTGCCACGCCATGCCACCAGTTTCAACGTATCTTCAGGCGATATGACCCCCGAGAGGCAGGCCGCTGTGAACTCGCCGATGCTGTGACCGATCATCACTTGCGGGCGGATTCCTAAGCTCAGCAGGTATTGAGCAAGCGCGTATTCCACTGCGAAAATGGCAACTTGTGCTGCTTCCGTTTGGTTGAGGCGCAGAGCATCTTGCTCAGAAGGGACAGACGGAAAGAAACGTTCTTTTAAATCAAAGTCCACATAGGGACGTACGAGTTTAAAACAAGAGTCCAGCGCGTCACGGAATACAGGTTCTTGTTCGTAGAGTCCGCGCGCCATGTTTACATACTGCGACCCCTGTCCAGAGAACAGGAATACCACTGGCGATTCGCCCGATTCCTTGGTGTGGAACGTTTGCGATTTCAATGGGTCTGTCAATGCGGCTGCCATGTCCAAAGCGTTTGAAGCGACCACTGCTCGCTTGTGTGCGAACGTACGGCGACCCACTTGCAACGTATAGGCAGCATCGGCCAGGTTCAGCGTCGGATTCTCGCGGAGATACGCGGCGAGATCGGCGCTCATTGCTTCGAGTGCAGTCGCGGTCTTCGCACTGAGCAGGAACAGCCAAGCCGCTCCCGTTGGCGAGGAAGAAATGTCTCGTGGTGCTTCTTCCAGAACCACGTGAGCATTTGTACCGCCAATGCCAAAGGAACTGACCCCCGCCCGACGCGGTGTCGCCCCTGTCCACGGAGTGAGTGCGGTGTTTATCACGAATGGCGAGTTGGTGAAATCGATTTTCGGATTTGGCGCTTTATAGTGCAGCGTTGGCGGAATCAGACCATCACGTACGGTCAGCACCGCCTTGATGAAGCCAGCAACACCAGCCGCAGTGTTCAAATGCCCCAGGTTGGATTTGGCCGAACCAATGCGACAAAATCCTATCTGCTTCGTGTCGAACGCAACTTTCAATCCTTCAATTTCGATCGGGTCACCAATCGCTGTACCTGTGCCATGCGCTTCGATGTAGCCGATGCTTTCCGGTTCCACTTCCGCCATATAATGGGCGGCTTTGATCACTTCGGCTTGCCCTTCCACGGACGGAGCCGTGTAATCCACTTTGCGTGCACCGTCGTTGTTGGTAGCCGATCCCTTGATCACAGCATGAATCGTGTCACCATCGGCAATGGCGTCTTCGAGACGCTTTAACACGACGATCCCAACGCCATCCCCTTCCAATGTCCCTTGGGCGTCGGCATCAAACGGGCGGCAGTGACCATCTGGAGAGTTGATCATGCCTTCTGTGTAGAGATACCCTTTTTTATGTGGCAGGGAAAGCGAGATACCGCCAGCGAGCGCGATATCGCAGCCGCCTGTCAGCAAGCCTTTGCAGGCGAGATCAATCAACACGAGCGATGTGGAGCAAGCCGTGTCGACGGTATAACTCGGTCCCGTCAAATTCAGATTGAACGAGACACGTGTAGCCAAAAAGTCCTTGTCGTTCAAGAGCCAAGCCGTGTGGTTGGCTTGCGCGTCATCGGAGAGCACAGGCAGTCGGTGCCAAAAATGGTTCACAGCAGCACCTGCGTAGTTCCCGATCAAACCGTTGTACAATTCACTCGCATAGCCGGCGTTTTCCAAAGCCTCATATGCGACCTCATGATAGAGGCGAATCTGCGGCTCCATCAATTCAGCCTCGCGTGGCGTGTAACCGAAAAACGAAGCGTCAAACCATTCGGTTTTTTCCAAGAACCCTTTGGCTTTGACATACCGTGGGGAGCGGATCAGATCGGGGTCTACCCCGGCCTGTTCCAGTTCCTCGTCGGTAAAATGCGTAATGCTCTCCACACCGTTTTTCAGATTCTCCCAGTAAATCGTTACGTTGTCTGCTCCAGGGAAGCGTGCTGCCATCCCAATGACGGCGATCTCAAATCCGGTGCGATCCGTTTCATTGTCAGCGTGGTATAAGGTATCCGTCATTTTAGCCTCCTGTTGAGCTTTTGCAGGGTTTGTTTCATGGTCTTTTTGCCTTTATCCATCGTCTCCGTGCGCTCTGCCTCTACTTGTGCAGCAGCGACTTGAGCGCTTCCGTCTATCTGCTCGGTCAGAAATGCTGCCAAGGCTTGGATCGTCGGATACTGGAACATCTTAACAACTGGAATATCCAGCTCAAATTCTTCTTGTAACTTGCCGTTCACTTGGATCAGAGCCAGCGAACTGCCGCCAACTTTGAAAAAGTTGTCTTTCGTGCCCACAGTGATGCCCTTCTGACTTAAGTGCAAGGTGTTCTCCCAAAGTTCCAACAAGCGCTTCTCCATCTCGTTCTTCGGCGACTCGTAAGCGACGGTTGTAGTCTTCTCCGTATTCTCAGGAGTTGCCGTGAGATACACCGGCAACGAAGCCAGCTTCTGACCCGTTGCATGTTGGAGTGGCAACCAGTATGAACGGTGCAACAAGCGGTCTTCGTTCAGCAACGTAACACGCCATTCATGGTTGCCTTGCGTTACGGGTTCACGAACAGACTCCTGCTCTCCTTGAAGCACTTCATAGAGATGCGGACCATTTACTTCGAAGTGTTCGCGCTCTGCTGGAACCGTCGTCGGAACAAACAGTTCGAGCACGCCAGAATCAGGTCTGCTCAGGCGCACCCGCTGATCTGCGGCTTGCAGATCATTCACTTGGCTATAGCCAAGCGCTTGGAAGAAAGCCTGTGACGAATGCAAGTCGGCCACTGCCATTCGGGTAACCGTCTTGATCACAGCGACTTCGGACACTGCTGGTGCCTTTGTGAACTCAGCATCTTCAAGCAATTCGATCAAGCCGACATCCTTGAGATAGACGAACATGACTGATTTTCCGCCGAAAATTTTGACAGGTAACAGATCGCTGACCACTTGGTAATCCACTTGCCAACTGGACAGGAATGCCTTGGCATCCTGCACGCGGTAGCAGAGGTGATAAGGCGAGTTGTCGTCGTTTTTCGCGAGGATACCAAGCGTCGGCGAGGTTTCATCCATCGGCGCGACCAACTCGATGTTGTCAGAGTGTGCTTTCGTACACATTACCAGTTTCGAGCGTTGCGTCTCTTCCTCGAAGACGGGACCACATTGGTAACCAAGTGCTTGGTACCTGGTGATGGCTTCGTCCATGTCTGCCACGGCGACGCCGATGTGATCGAACGCGAGTACCATCTGATGCTTCTCTTCCTGCTTTTCCTCGGCTGGAAGCAGCTTGCCATCGTAAATTTCAATCGCTGGAAGCGTTTCGCTCACATCCGACACGAGTGTCAGGTAGGTCGTGCATGCTTCGGAACGATGTGTTTCTTTCCACGGTGCTTTTTGCAGGAATTCAAGGGATGGTTGATTCTTCGCAGTTGGATAGAAATCGGCTTTCAGCGACTGCAATCCTTTTTCCAAACAGAACTTGCGAAGAGCCACCAAGACCGCCTGTTCGACTTTGCGCCCCAGCACGCGGCAACTGAGCAGGAACGTGTCAATTTCCAGCGACTCATTCACTTCCTTGGCGAGGATCACACCGACCAGCCCGTAATCGCCAAAACGATCGGCTACCCCGACGATCCATCCGTTCGCATCAGATGCTTGCAACCACTCAGTCAACTCTTCCTCCGTGCGACGAATGGTGCTCAAGTTGAACTGATTCGTACGGAACGACAATTGCGACGCACGCGGGATGTGGTTTGCTTCGATCGGTTGGAAGCTCACTTTCAACTGCAGGCTCTCCAAATAGTGGTCGAGCGACAAGACGTTCGCTTGTAATTCTTTGCGTTTGCGCTCTGTCACGTACATGGCGCTGCGCTTACGGTCTTCCTTTGTTACTTTCGCTCGGTCGAACGCCCAGACGTGGCGCAGGAATGCTGGAATGTTGTCTGCGTCCTCTGGCAATTGCAGAGCTAGGACTTCCGGCAAATTCTGCATCATCTCATGGGTTTCAACCGCGTTGTCATCAAGGAATACAAAGCTGTCCACGCCTACGTTCAACTCGCGAGCGAGTTCACGGACGTTCTCGGACTTTGCTTGCCAATTGATCCGCCATGCTGCGATGTGTTCCTTTTTCAAGATCATCTGTGGATTTTTCTCGAAGACTTCCATCACGTCGGCTTCGTTGTTTTTCGAAACCAAAGTCAGAATCATGCCTTCGTTGTATTTCTCCAACAGGAAGCGTTGCAGGTACTGGTATGGTTCCTCCACCTGCACACCCAATGCTCCCTCTTCTCCACAGACACCGCGCCAGAGCGTGTTGTCACAATCCAGTGCGATCACTTTGAAAATTGGCTGTTTCATAGCGATGATCTTACGTACGATAGCTGTGGCTACCGTTGCGGAAAAATCGTTTGTGAATGGCACATGGCCTTCACGGTCGGTTTTTGCATCGAACATCTCCTGGATCTGGTACTCATCAGCCAGTGTTGTGCAGTCGATGAAGGTTGCGTACTCGAACTCGAGTTCTTGAATGAACGCTTTCCAACGCTCGTTCAACTGATTTAACTTGGCCAAGATCTCCGTGCTGAGCCCAAGGTGTGTTGACACTGGGAACAGAGCAACGAGTAATCGGGCTTGGAACGTCTTTTGCTTCAAAATCCCGGTAAGTTGCTCATAGTTTGTCTCCAGGCTGCGGCAACGCGCTTCATCGGAGGATGCATCATCGCGAATCCAATCCTCAAAGCGTACGAGGAGGGCATTTACACCCTTGTTCGTCGAGAGCAGACTCTGATCATCAAGCAGTTCTTGGAAGACTTGGTTGTAAGGCGCGAACTGCACGTCGAGCTCGAGCCCGAACTGCGCTCCCCACCATGCCACATGCGGACGGATCGTATCTGCCGTAAACGTCGCTGCGACGGCAAGAATCGTGGAGGCAGAGCCAGTTGTATCTGATCCCTCTGTTGTTTCCACCTGTGCGTTCGACTGTTGTCCACGCTCGTACAGGAAATACGAACCTTGCGCCTCACGAATCGCTGTCACAAAGTCATACACTTCAGCCACCACATCCAATGGCGATGGGAGATATTGTTCACTGACGTTGGTGATCGTCTGATCCGAGAGGAACTTTTGTGGACGAATCACCGCCTGTTTCACGTGACGGAACTCACGAGACAACGATTTCATCAAGCCCTCAATGGCCGATTTCGCAGTCACGTACTCTACGAAACCTTCCTCTGGCATGTCGACGTATTTGGAAGAGATCGTCAACATCGTACCTGCTGTGCGTTCCAATTCCGGCAAGAATGCCTTTGCCATCTGGAAGACCATGCGAAGGGCATTGGAGACAGGCACTTGGAATTCATCGAACGAAATCGTATCCCAACCACGTTTGGCGATAAAATCGAATGCGTTGTTGACAACTAGATCCACTCGTCCGAAGCGTTGGAGCGTTTCCGTAAGCAGATATCGGCAGTCTTCTTGACGGGTGATATCGCCTTGGACGATCATCACTTCTGCACCCGCCGCTACCAATTCATCTTGCATGGTTTGGGCTTCGAAGACGCTGCTGCGGTAGTTGAGCACGACCTTGGCCCCTTGTGTAGCAAATAACTTAGCCAGATTCGCACCCAAGCCGCGGCTAGCACCCGTTACCACCACAACCTGTCCGTCAAAAGCTCGTCCAGACGGGATGCGACCATGAGCCGCGAACTCTTCCAGCCCGTATTGTCGTGGGCGAGGACGCACAAAGCTATCCAGTCGAACATTGCCAAGCAGCGTACCACTCGCAAAAACCGAGCCCGTTACTGACAGCGAACCGAGTTGTGCATCGAACTGATCTGTGTTGACCATGTAGGAGATCACCGTTGATTGCTGTGCTTTTTCAGGCACATGTGGCAGGAAGTCCAATTCGAAGCGTGTGAACAACGCTTGGCGCCCTGGTGCCAACATCCCGACATAGTAGCTTGTCCAGATGATCGAGGTCAGTTGGGATTGCAACAGAAACGTCTCGGCCAAAGCAGAGGCGTTCAGACTGTATTGCCCAGCGTTCGAGAGTGTTGCCAGTTCATCCTTTTCCAGATCGGAAACATCCGACGAAACGGATGCCGCGGTATAGTTGAGACTATACCGTTGACGAGGGACTCGTTCGTAACGCATGTCGATTTCAAACAAGGTCTCTCCGTGTTCAAAAATCGCGAGTTTCGCCTGCGAGCCGTCCGTTGAACACAACTCCGACTCGTACACGTTTCCGACTTTCAACGGTCCGTTAAAGCGAACTTTCAAGGAGTGCAAGTACAATGATTCCTGCACACCCGGATTCAAGTGTTGTTGCAAAACGGTCAGCGTACCGAGCACACCGTGGACAAGGCAACCGCCATATGGCGTTTTCCGTGCATACTCAGTGTCCACATGAAGCGGGTTGATATCGTGGGAAAGCTTCGCAAAGGCCAGAATGTCCTGCTCTGTAAACGAGACGATCTGACGTGGGTGTTTGGCTTCGAGCGATAATTCCACCAGCTTTTGTTCTGGTGCACGACTGATTTCTTCTAATAAATAGAGGAATTGCTGGGTCATCTTCTCAACTGTCTCAGGCTTGAAGAGACGCGTCGCATATTCCAGATTGAACTCGATATCCCCTTTTCGTTCCCAAGCTTCCAAGAAGAGGTCAAATTTCGCCGTCTTGGTCTGATACCCATAAGGCGCAAACGTGAACGAACCCGTTTGAACATCTGTGTTATAAGCATTTTGCAAGATGAACAACGTGTCGAACAGCGGGCTGCGCGATGGGTCGCGTTCCAGCTCCAAACGCTCTACAAGCAGGTCAAACGGATAGTCTTGATTCTCAAACGCTTCAAACGCATGTTTCGAAGTCTTCGCGAGGAAGTCGAGGAACGACATCTCTCTACGTGGACGGTTATATAAAGCAAGCGTGTTGACAAATACGCCGATCTGATCTTGCAGATCTTCGTGGTTGCGGTTGGAAACCGCTGTGCCGACGACGATCTCTTCCTGACCCGTCAGCTTGTGCAGAAACACATTGTAAGCCGCCAGCAACACCATGAACAGCGAAGCGTTTGTCTGTTTCGCCAGTCCTTGGAGTTTCAATGTCAGCTCTTCGTCTGCCTTGAAAGCGAGACGTCGGCCCTCTACCGTTTTCAACTCTGGACGCGGCTCGTCTGTCGGCAAGTTCAAGACAGGAACGCCCATCTCAAACTTTTGAAGCCAGTACTGCTCTTGGCGTTTCAGTTCGTCCGTTTCGAGCAAGCGGTTCTGCCAATCAGCGTAGTCTTTGTACTGTACTCGTAGATCGGACAGTGTTCGTCCTTCATACAACGCGAGGAATTCGCGGACGAGCACAGCCATCGAAGCTCCGTCCGAGATGATATGATGCATGTCGATCACGAACAAATAGCTGTCTGTCGCTCGGCAGATCAACCCGACGCGGAACAGAGGCGCTCGGGTCAGGTCAAACGGACGCACGAACCGCTCGATCTCTGCGTTCAAGCGGACATCATCCGCTCCGAGCGCTTCGATCACTTCCACTTGCACCGGAACTTCACTCGCACGAATCACCTGTTGCACAGGCTGACCATTTACGAACAAAAAGCGGGTACGCAGCGATTCATGGCGCTCTACCAACAGGCGGAATACCGATTCACAGCGCAATGGATCAACAGGCCCACCATCCATCTGCATGACGATGGTAGCGTTGTAATACGTGCTCTCTGGATCGAACTGATTCAAGATGTAAACTCGGGTCTGTGCAGATGACAATGGATAGTAACTCGATTCAGCAACAGGCACCAGCGGCGGCAGCACCGATACGTCGTCTGCAGTCGTTCCTGGCACTTGTTCCACAAGCAACTCCGCGAGTTCAGCAATGGTTGGCGAACGGAATATTTCCTGAAGCGAGAGATCCGTTTGGAACTCCTTGCGAATCTTCAAAACCAGCGTCGCAGCGTTGAGCGAGTTGCCGCCGACCTCGAAGTAGTTGGTATGGACGCCAAACGATTCATGGGTTGCGAGCACATCTTGCCAAATCGCAGCGAGCTTTTTTTCCATCTCGTTACGTGGTGCCACGACCTCCTGCGCGCCTAAAAGGAAATCATCAACCTCAGGCAACGCTTTTTTGTCCACTTTGCCGTTCGCACTGACCGGGATGCGTTCGAGTTGGACAAGGGAGCCTGGGATCATGTAAGACGGAAGTGCTTGGGCGAGGAACACACGCACCTGCTTCATGTCAAGCTGTTCATCAGCGACCAAATAGCCGACGAGGTATTTATCCCCACGCTCACCACGTGCAATCACAACCGCTTCTGTAATCAGATCGTGCTTCACGAGGCGGCTCTCAATCTCCCCGATTTCGATTCGGAAGCCACGGATCTTCACTTGATCATCATGGCGGCCAAGGAACTCCAAGTTGCCGTCTGCGAACCAGCGCGCGCTGTCACCCGTCTTGTAAATGAACTCACCTATGGTAAACGGAGATGGCAGGAATTTCTGTGCCGTCAATTCTGAATCTGTGTATCGTGCAGCCAGCACTTCCCCACCGATGTAGAGATCACCAGGCACGCCGACTGGGCATGGTTTGAGGTCTGCATCCAGTACGTAGTACTTCGCGTTTTGGATTGGCTTGCCATACGGAATCGAATTCCAGCTAGGGCCGACTTGCTCCACTGGGAAATAGTTCGACCATACCGTGGCTTCTGTTGCCCCGCCGAGCCCGACCACCTGAACCCCAGGGAAGTGTGCCTGAAGTTGGCTTGGCAGTTTCACAGGAATCCAGTCACCCGACAGGAAGACGAGGCGCAATTTCGAATCAGCAGCCACACCCTCAAAGAATGGTACGAGTTGCATCAATGCTTGTGGCGCCGAATCCCAGAACGTAATGCCTTCCGTACGGATGATGTCGAGCAATCGCTCTGGCTCACCGATCTCCTCCTCGGTTGACAAGCGCACTGTCGCGCCCGCAGCGAGAATCCCAAAGATGTCATACACGGAAAGGTCAAAGCTCAGCGAGGTGACAAACAGCAGTTTGTCGCCCTGACCGACTTGGAACTTGCCATTCACCCACTCGATCAAGTTGATTACCGGCTGATGTTTCACGACGACGCCCTTTGGCAGACCCGTCGAACCAGACGTGAAAATCGTATAGGCGATATCGTCTGAGTTGTTCACAAGCGTGAGATTGTCGGACGGTATCGTACGATCCATCTCCTGTGGCGCCAGCACGTGTTTCAAATCGGACAATTGCGCCTGCAATCCCTCCACGGACTGATCGGTAATCAATGACTTGACCTGTAACACGCGCAAGATGTGCAGCAAACGCTCCTGTGGCAACGTCATCTGTAACGGCACATAGGCACCGCCTGCCTTTAATACGGCGAGGACGCTTACGATCATCTCCACAGAGCGGGTCAAATAGATCCCGACGAACTGGTTCGGCTTCATGCCTTGTTCGCGTAACACGTAGGCCATCTGATTCGCCCGAGCGTTCAGTTCTCCGTACGTCAACTTGATTCTTCCGTCATCAACAGCAAGCGCATCTGGTGTTTCGATCGCACGCTGTTCGAACAATTGGTGGATCAAAGTTTCCGAAGCGTATGGAACTTGGGTATCGTTGAAGCCAAACAGCAATTGCTCACGCTCTTCTGGCAACAAAATAGAATTACGATCCATTTTCGACTCTGGATTCTCAATCACGCATTGCAAGAAGCGAACGAAGTACGCGCAGAGCTTGTCATCCACACCTTCACCAAACACCGTGGAAGTGTAACGCAAGGTCAGTTTCATCTGACCCATCGTGGTGTCCAACATAAAGTCAAACAGCGTATTCGTATCTTGATGGCCATCGATTTCTAGAGATTCATTGACAATCTCCTCGGAAAAATCGTTCAGGATGTGGAAATCCATAAAGTTGAACAGCGTATCAAAGAACGGGTTCTTATCACCACTCTTTTCAGCGGTGACGTTGGCAATCTCAAAGAGTGGCATACGTTCATGACGCTTCACTTGCAACAGTTTTGCATCCACCTGTTTCAAAAACTCACTCCAACGTCTGCCACGCGGCACTTCCATTCGCACAGGCACCGTATTCAGGAAACAGCCAAGCAAGCGGTCACCCTCTTCGTGAACAGGACGATTGTTGGTGAGATACCCCACAACCAGTTCTTTCTCGTAGGAGATCAGGTTCAGCAAATAGAGATATCCGGCAAAGCAAACGTTTTTCACACTGGTGTTGTACGCCTTTGCCACCTTTTTCAACTGCACCAGCAGATCACGTTCGAGGTGATATACTTTTGTCACCCGTTTCACCTGATCAGGCTTGTCCGGCCCTGTTTTCACCGAGAAGTCTAGTCGCTGGTAACCCGCGAGTTCTTCCTGCCAGTAGCGGATGTTCTCTTCGTTTCGAGTCTCCACCAACTCGTCGATGACGCTGTCTTTGTACGTGATTCCGAGTTTCTTAGGTACGAACGTTTCATTGTTCTCAAGTGCCTTGTAGATCTCGTGCAACTCAATGACCAGTTGGTTGATACTCCAGCCATCAAGCAGAGCGTGGTGGCAAATGAAGAGGAACGTAACATTTCCTTCATCTAATTGGAACGTGCGCAACTTCCACAACGGACGATGCTCCGATAAATCGAACCGATGACGGCGATCTTCGGCAATGTACTTACGAACATATGCCGACTGCTGCTCGAAATTCAAATCGGTGAGATCGAAGTGTTCCAGATCGTTTTCCAGTTCCCGATAAACAACCGCCATCGGACGCTCGAAATCTTCCATGAGGAAGACGGTACGCAGAATATTATGCTTGTCGACTAACAAAGCCCAAGCACGATTCAAGCGATCGAGATCGAAAGACTGGTAGCGAATGCGAAACACGAACTGTTCGTAGTAAACCGACTTCTCTGTGTCCTTCAAATAATAGAAGGCCATGCCATTTTCAATCGCTGACAGTGGATAGATATCTTCGACTTCGCCTTGTGGGCGGAAGTCTTGGAGCAATCTGCATTTTAAACCATCCAACTCTTCTGCAACTTGTGCACGCAACGCTGAACTCTCTCCGGCCTCCGGAGCCATGAGTTTGGCAGCTATTTTTTCAACCGTATCGTGCTCGTAGAGGTCTGAAAGCGATAAATTTGCGCCAAGTTTTCCGTTCAGGGCACTGACCAGACGGATCGCTCGCAAGGAATCGCCACCGTTGTTGAAAAAGTTGGCATGGATGCCAATCTGTGCGACGCCCAAGATGCGGGCAAACTGTGCAGCAACATTCGTTTCCAGTTCTGTGCGCGGTTCAACGTAGAACTCTTCCTCCACGAACGTCTCCAACATGAGCAAAGCCTTGCGATCGGTTTTGCCACTCGCAGTGAGCGGTATGCTGTCAACGCGGGTAAACGCAGATGGCAGCATATAATCAGGGAGACGCAACGAGAGGTACGCACGCAGCTCGGCGTTAGTCAACTCACGGTCTGTCACGTAGTATGCGTAGATGCGGTGTGATCCGTCTTCCTCCTGCTTCGTCAACGCCACCGCTTCGCGAATCTCACCATGAGCGGACAATGCCGCTTCGATCTCGCCCAATTCAATGCGGTAACCTCGCACCTTGACTTGATGGTCGATCCGACCCAAGAAGTCGAGATTCCCATCTGGCAGCCAACGCACCAAATCTCCCGTACGATATGCACGCTCTCCTTCTACAAACGGATGAGCGACAAATCGATTCGCTGTCAGTTCTGGACGGTTGAGATAACCACGAGCCAACTGCACGCCAGCAATGTACAACTCACCTGGCACGCCAATCGGTTGCACCTGACCGTCATGGCTCAAAACCAACAACTGTGTATTGTGTACTGGTTTACCAATTGGCGTTCGATCCGCATCTAGATCCGGTGTGCAATCGAAGTACGAAACGTCGATGGTCGCCTCTGTTGGTCCGTACAAATTGATCAGACGAGTCGCAGTACCCTGTGCACGTTTTGGCACCAATTCGTACCAACGCTTGACTTGATGTACTCCGAGCGCCTCACCAGAAGTGTAAACTTGACGCAATTGCGATAATTTACTTCCTTGGTGCGTGCTGCTGCTATAGTCAAGGAAGCCTTGCAACATCGACGGCACAAAGTGCATCGTCGTCACACCATAGGTCTCGATCGCTTGCAACAACGCCGCTGGATCTTTCTCGGCGCCTGGCGCCAGCATCGCGACGCGCGCGCCTTGGAATGCCCACCAGAACAACTCCCACACCGAGACGTCAAACGTGTAGGCCGTCTTTTGCAAAAGGGTATCCCCTGTCCCGATCGCTGCATGACTCTGCATCCACTGCAGGCGGTTGATCAACGAGTGTTGTTCGATCAGCGTACCCTTTGGCAATCCGGTGGAGCCCGATGTATAGATGACATAGGCCAGATCGTTCGGTTGGCTGATCACTTCCAGGTTCGAATCGTCCCCTGTGAATAGCCCATCCTCATCGAGATTCAAAATCTCACCGTCAAAAGCAAGTCGTTCGAGCAAGTGTTCTTGTGTGAGGAGCAACAAGCATTGACTGTCCTCCAACATGTAGCGAAGACGATCATCAGGGAATTTGTGATCGAGCGGCAGATAAGCGCCGCCTGCCTTCACGATCGCCCAGATGCCGACGGTCATTTCTAGAGAACGCTCTGCCATCAGACCTACGATGCTGTCACGCGTCACGCCTTTGGCACGCAGAACACGAGCCAGTTGGTTTGCTTTTGCATTCAACTGGGCAAATGTGAGATGTCCAGTTTCGGACACGACCGCTTCCAGATCTCCGTAACGAGCCACGGTCTCCTCAAACACCTGTGGCAACGTCTTCTCCACATCATATGGTGCGTTCGTATCGTTAAAGGAAGCCAGCCTTTGTAACTCTTCATTCCCAACCAATACCAATTCCTTGATGTTCACCTGTCCAGCCGAATCGACGATCTGGGTGAGAAGTTCTGCCAAATGCTGAAGCATCGTACCCGCGAATTCTTCTGTATACAACTCGCTTGTAAATAACAAAACCGCGTGGAGACACTCATCAGCCACAAGGTTCAGGGTCAGGTCGAAATTCGTCTGCTCAAACATAGAATACGACTCGACGTGCAGGCCCTCTTGCCCTTCGGTCAACAACTTGTCGAGCGGGTAGTTCTCCAGGACAACAATCGAGTTGAACAAGCTCTCATGATGTTTAGCACCACTGTACGATTTGATTTCAGTAAGAGACGAGGACATGAATTCCCCACGCTCTTGCAGGTCATGTGCAACTTGACCGAGCACCGTCCGAACCGAAGTGGCTCCCGTGGATTTCAAACGCAATGGCAACGTGTTGATGAACAACCCGACCATCTCTTCAATACCGTCGACCCGCGCTTCACGCCCAGATACTGTCGTGCCGAACACGACATCATGGCTGTTGGTATAGCGTTGCAACAGTAGGCCCCACGCTGTGTAAAGCAGGGAAGCCAACGTGATGTTCTGCGCGAAACAGAACGCTTCCATCTGCGCAAATTGCTCAGCGGACATAGTCAATTCCACCGTTTTGATACCTGCATCCGCAGTCATGCCGTTCGTAACCTTGAGGATCGATGGTGCATGAAATTCTTCGAAATAGCGGGACCAGAACGCTTTTTGTTGTTCCTTACTCTGCCTTTGCAGGTATTGAATGAACGACTTAAAGGACGTTTTCTGAGGCAATTGCAACGAGAGACCATTGCTCAGACGGTGATACGCGTCCAGAAATTCTCGTAACAAAATCCCAGTAGACCAACCATCGAACAAAATGTGATGGTTGCTGATCAGCAGGGCGTACTTTTCATCCGGCAGCCTGACCAGCGTGACTCGAAACGGTATCTCGCTCAAATCGAACTTGCGCTCACGATCTAAACGCTTGACCGTTTCGAGGTCATCCGTTTCTACGATTGTCACTTCGAACTTCCGTTCCTTCAGAATGATCTGAATCGGTTGCTCAACCTTGTCCCAACGAAACGTCGTCCTCAACATCTCATTGGCTCTGACTACCTCGTTCCACGCTGAGTTCACCCATTCTTCGTTCACTCCGCCCGCGAGATGCAGGCAGAGTTGTTCGAAGTAGCGATCCGATTGCGGATCCTCAAGATAGTGGAAGAGCATACCTTCTTGCAAAGGTGTCAGGGCGATGATGTCTTGGACGTTTTTACGATCTAACTTTTGCGACATCGACATTGGCACCGGCCTCCCCTTGTTATCGCTTACAAGCTTTGCTGTATTTACGCAGAGCATATCCAGAGATGATCTCCTGCTGAATCTGCGAAGTACCTTCGATGATCTCGAGCATCTTCGCCTCGCGGAACAATCGTTCCGCTGGGTAATCCGAGATGCATCCGTTGCCACCGTGTACCTGCACGCAGTCAGTCGCCACCTTCATTGCCACTTTCGAGGCGAAGTACTTCGCCATTGTCGTCTCCATGACGGCGTCCTGCGCTTTGTTCTTGCGCATTTCGCCAGCTTTCAGGCACAGGGCACGAGCCGCGTGCGTTTCGGTGGTTGCGTCGGCGATCAGACCTTTGATCAATTGGAATTCCGCCAAGCGCTTGCCAAACTGCTTGCGCTGACGAGCGTATGACACCATATGGTCGACCGCCTCTTGAGCGATCGATACACCCGCCCACGCGATACTGTAACGTCCGTGATCAAGCGCCGTCGAAACAACGTACTTGAAGCCGCCCCCTTCCTTCCCGACCAAATTCGCGACTGGCACTTCCACGTTGTCGAACTCAATCATCGCGATGTGCGTTGCTCGTCCAGCGAGCATCCCCTTCAGCGGCCTAGTGGTTACACCAGGGAAATCCCGCTCGACGAGAAATGCAGAAACCTGCCCCTGATCATTGCCCGCAATCACCACGAACAGATCCGCTTTGTCCCCAAAGGAAATCCACTTTTTGTTGCCGTTCAAGACATAGGTGTCGCCCACCTTGCGATAGCACGTCTCGACAGACTTTGCATCCGTCCCTACGTTCGGCTCAGACAAAGCAAATGCGGCCAGCGATTCACCTTTTGCCATGCGCGGCAACCACAATTCCTTTTGCTCCTCATTGCCCCAGCGGAGCAAGCTCTCACCACACAAGGCCGAATGAACCGTGATCAAAGTGCGAGTTGCGCAGTCCGCCTTGCCGATCGCCTGCTGGAACAAGCCGTAATACACCGGGTCCAGGCCGAGTCCGCCATACTCCGTCGGGAGGTTGGCGGTCAAGTATCCGCGAGCCGCCATATCTTGAATCAAATCGTCTGCCAGCACCCCTGCTTCATCAAACTCACGAGCACGCGGACCGATCTGTTCTTCTGCAAACCGTTCCGCTCCTGCGACGATCTGCGCTTGACGTTCCTCTTGCGTCAGGTCGAGAATGTGGCTCATCGGATTATCCAACCTTTCTGTTGACCAGTGCTGAGATGTTGTTGACGGTGGAAAAGTTTTTGATATCAAGGTCGTCGTTGTCAACGGTCACGCTGAACTCCGACTCGATGTATTCCAGCAATTGCATCGCAAACAACGAGTTCACAAACCCCATTTCGAAAATGTTGTCGTCGTCTTCGAATTTTGCTTCATCTTCAAATACGACCAGTTGGGATTCAATAAACGAACGAATTTTTTGGTTGAGTTCCATCTGTATAACGCTCCTTAGCCGATGTATTTTGTTCACGGACATTGACTTCGATATAAGGTGGGAATGGCTGAATGGTGCTCAAGTCGTTCTCAAACAAAATGTTGCCTTGCCCGTCGTTTTCGATTTCTTTGAAGTTGGCGAAACGGTAGGTCACGTACATCATTCGGTTGCGATCCGTCTGCTTAAAGTCAGCGAGCAGTTTTTTGCCATCCTGCTTCGCTTGCTGCATAATGTGTGACATCAAGACCGTTCCCACACCTCGCGACATCACGCGGCAGGACATCAACATTAGTTGGAGATGCCAGTGCGTTTCCGTCAGTTCAATCAGTGCAAGACCGATCTTACCGTAGGAACCGTAGCGGTCCGTCAACTCACAAACCAGTAGGCGGTGTCGATCCGAATGACGGAACGCGTTCAGTTCGTCAAAGTCGAACGTTCGCCCTGTCGAATTCAGCTGGTTGGTGCGCTGGGTCAACTCCTCAGCACGCTTCAGGTCTTCCTCTTCGCAATCCGAGATGGTGAACGACATCTGCAGGGAAGCCAAGAACTGCTCCTTTGGTCCTTGGTACTCCTCTTCCTCTTGGTTGCGCTGCATGTCTTCGAGATACATGAGGCGACGGCGTTTCGAATCTTCCGTGATGAACTTCGGAGTCAGTCGTGGATGAGCAGGCAGTTCCGCATACTCCAGAGCGTCCACACAGAACACCTCCGAGTACACGCTTGCCACTTCATCGCGCTCAAAGCTTTGATCGTCCACAAAAACGAACGTGTCAATCCCGATGTTCAGTTTCTCACGAATCGTCGCAATCGACTGTGACTTCGCGTTCCAATGAATCTGTGGGTAGAGAAAATGGTGGTCGATGCCAAATTCCTGCAACTTACGCATCGCGTCGTCATAGTTGTTTTTGCTGGCAATGGATTGCAGGATGCCTCGGGAGTCGAGCAATTCGAGAATCTCCACAATGCCTTCCTTCAAACTTACGTTTTCCGACTCCAACAAAACACCATCCCAAATCGTATGGTCCAGATCCCAGACTACACACTTAATTTCTTTACCTTTCGAACTCACCGGAATTACCCCTTCCGTGTATATTCAAAGAATCCCATCCCCGACTTGCGACCCAACAAACCTGCGTCCACCATCTTGACCAGCAGTGGAGCCGGGCGGAATTTCGGATCGTTGAACTGATCATACAGGGTGTACAGAGAATTCAGAATCGTGTCCAGACCAATCAGGTCACCAGTCGCCAATGGCCCCATTTTATGCCCAAAGCCCATCCGGAAGATCTTATCAACGTCTTGTGGCTTCGATACTCCGTCTTGAACCGCCCAGATGCACTCATTGATCGTCAGCATCAGAACACGGTTGGTCACAAAGCCAGGGAAATCATTTACAACGACAGGTGTTTTTCTGCAAGATTGCAAAAACTCCTCAGCCACCGCCACCGTTTCATTGGATGTGTGCATACCGCGGATGACCTCAACCATCTCTTTCAATGGCACTGGATTCATAAAATGCATCCCGATGACAAGTTCTGGGCGTGGCAACAGTGCTGCCACCTTCGTAATCGAAATGCAGGACGTATTGACCGCGTAATAGACATCCTCACGGCATACCTCACGCAATTCGGAATACACTTGCTTCTTCGTGTCCCAATGTTCCGTCACATTTTCGATGACATAATCGACCTCTTCAAATCCTTCGTAAGTGGTCGTGAAAACGATGCGAGACAACAACTCGTCCACTGTCAGAGCCTTCAAGTGCTTTTGTGTCAGCTGATACACCCGAAATTCTTTACGAATCTTTTCCTTCGCCCGAAGAATTACATCTTCATGAAGATCCTTCAAGATTACTTTATATCCATAACCTGCGAGATCAAGTGCAATGTCTGTGCCCATGATGCCTGCTCCAATAACTCCAAACGTTTGAATCATTCCGCTATCCCTCCAAAAATCAAAATCAATTCATTAAGATCTCTCCGGTATATACAATGGTTTCGCATTTATTGGAATTACAGCTTGATCATTATTCAGCAAAATAAGTGGAATTAAGGAAATTTGATCAGAACTTGATCTAATATATGTTGAGATCATATTAAACTCCAATTTAATTTAAGATCATTTTTATTACCCAGAACTATACTTTCAGACCTGACCGTATTGTGATAAATTTGATCCAACAGTTCAGACAGAAGGGCTGACTCTATCTTTGGAAATTCCTCCACTTCCCGCATTACTCTATGAATGATTTGCTGGTCGTGGTTAATGTCATATTTCAGTATTAAATTCCTGATAATTAAGCATTTTTTTTCTAATTCCAAATACTCTTCATATATACTTTTTTTATTAATGATCCCCCTACCCTCCATATATTTGATTCTCACTGCCATAAGCTTTTTTTGTTCCCAAAGTACGTGGAAAAGCCTTATGTCATTCTTTGCCGTCCCTTCCAAAAGCATTAGGAGGTATTTCGGAATTTCTTCATAGATTTTTATACCGAGTGTCAGGCCGCCTGCCCAAGTTTGACTTTGATCATCACGAATTCGAGTATCTCTGCCCGCTAAATAGTCTTTTAATGAATCTGTAACTCTAAGAAGATCAAACGAAAAATTCGTTTCGGTGATCGGCCTGAGCAACAGCACTTTTTCATAATAATCCGTATTAAACAATGCAAGATGGTTATAAGCTTCTTCAAATTCTTTATAAGAGCATCTTTTAAATTCATACTTTCCATCGAAATTGTCTGCTACTTCAAAGGTTTCTTGAACGCGATTAAAACCATATATAAGCAATTCATGAGCATAATCACTTTGTTTATAGCTGGACTTTGAGACAGAAAGAAACTTGTGATTTACCTTCATTTGAATGTAGTAGCCAGAGCTTATGGTTTGTTCTACAAAAGAAATAATGTTGAAGTTATATAGATTATGAATAACATCTTTGTTTATGATCTGAACATCAATTAAAGGGCAGCAATACGGGACCCAAGATATCCATGGCTGGAAAAAATCAACCTTTAATGTATCGGGCTCAAAATGGCACGAAAGCTGAATGAAATTACTTAACATCCATGGGGTGTAATCAGCTTCAGATGCAGAAATAATCGAAAGAGCATTAGCATAATAAGGGTAACATGTCAGATCCGGATATTTTACTGGCAGTATTTTTTCAACTATCAAGAGCAAAACCACCATTTCAAATTTTATATTGATTATTGTAATTGTAGTTTTAACCATCCAATTCTTCACTTAATGGAAACAATTACAAAATATCACACATATAATGGAAAAAACTTCAAGAATTATTACAAAAAATATTTCAATATTCTCTGGGTTCGTATCCCAAATTTCTGTTTGAGTTTCCCAAAGACGGTTAATTCTCTCCAGTTACCCTAGCGCATTCTGAAATATCTTTTTTAGTGGCTTCAACTGGTATATTGCTATTCATAGTTTACCTCCCGCGTGTTAATAGACTTCCGTCAAAATCTTGTTAATATAACCGACTACATCTTGAATCTGATCCTTCAAAAAAAAATGTCCACCGTTAAATGTATTCAAATGACAGGAATGTGATGTGTAGCTTTTCCATGATTCTATGTCTTCTTGTGTAACATCTGGATCCTCTCGGCCTGCCAAAACCGAAATATCAAAATCATACTGAGAATGATCGACATGAATATAGGTATCAATAAGATGAAAATCGGCTCTAAAAATCGCGAGGTACATTTCTGCCATTTCAGGTACTTCAAATAATTCCTTTGGTGTCCCTCCGAATCGTAAAATTCTTTGGATAAGTTCATCATCCGACTGATATTCTTTTAGGGACTCCTTACGAATGTGAGGAGGAAATCTTCCTGAGAAAAATAGATGCTCAGGAGGCGGCCCTCCTTTATGCCTTATCCGCTCGATCAAAGCGTAGACGAGCAACGCTCCCATACTGTGGCCAAACATTACATATGGCCCTTCCTCCAATAAGGGGTAAACCTGCTCATAAATATCGTCAATTGCCTCTTTAAAATCAGTATAAAACGGTATTCTGCACCGTGCGCCGCGGCCGGCCAATTCGACAGAATGGAGCTTGATAGCCGGATGCAAATAACGTTTCCATGGAAAATATGCGATTGAAGAGCCTCCGGCAAATGGAAAGCAGAATAAATTTACAGATTTCATATGTGCACCTCAATCGAGCAATTCTAATCAAAAAGCGCTTCCAATTCTCTGTTGGAGAGAGGTTGCATCAAAATCATCGGCTGTACTCCAGACAATAGCTCGTAATTTGCCGCAAATTACCGGTTACGTCGAATAACAGCCGCTCGGCTAATTCCGATTGAACGCAATTCTCGCTGAATGTTAAGGATCTTTGTAGTCTCCCCTTCTTGATTGGGTATCGCCAAGAAGTTTGTGTAACTAGGTGGATATTATCAACGGGATAGAGAATGTACATGGGGTCTGAATATTCATATTTTTACGATAGAGTTAAGGCGTTTCTATTGAACAAGGCCCTTATGGTTGAATAGAGATTTACTTCGCTTTCATTCCAGATATTTCATGTATTCAATATTACCATATAATGCAATTATATAAAAGCTATAGTAATTAGCCCTATTTTTATGTCAATATAAGACATTTTACCGGGATAATCGATTCCTATTAAAAAAGCTATCAATATTATAGTATGCAACGATTATTTTCCCCAAACGATACTGTTAGTTTGCACCTACTTTTGCTTCACTCGAACGTTATGCACCCACTATTATTTCAATGGGACAAAATTGTCCAGTGACAACAAGTTTACCCCATTTCTTATATGATTTAGTTTGCAATCCGCCCTATATTAATGAAATTGAAGTGATTTTGCCAAGTTTCTTTTTGTACAGATAAACTTGTTGTCACACAATCATAGGTTTAGTCTCTTCCTACTGTTAAATATGGTGTGAAATCTTCGGAATTCAAGAGTTTACATCACTTATCCATATTATTAACTGCTTTTCTCATTTCATCATCAGATAGATGGGTATAAAATCATAGGGACGTTATTGTTTTCTAGATGATAACGAGTCGCAAACGAATGCCTCAAGGAATGCACCGTCAAGGCCGGTTTTCCAAATGCAGTTGCGTATTTTTCTACCAGCTTCTCAATAGATCGTGGTGTTAGACGTCTGGAGGACAAGAACATATATCGTTAACCAATCAAATTTACAATGCTTTCCTGTTCTTAAAATTAAAAGCCGCCTGAGGTTAATCAGCGATGAGGAACGGTACGGCTTCCGGGAAAGTACTTCGGTTCAATGATAATCCTCTTATTGCCCGAATTTATCCAGACGCACTTCTACAGGTTTCTTATAGGTAGCGAGCTTTTCACCACCAGCATCGATACTGCCTAGCTTGATCAGACCCGATGAATATCGAAAATCCCGATAAAAAATAGCCAAATTACCCCAAGGAGCATAGTACGTTATATATGGAATGAGATAAAGTTCTTGTCTTTTGGTTTTGACAACAACCTTATCCCATAAAACAAAAAAGCCGCGATTTTCGCGGCATTAAAATCTTGCTAACGGACCAGTTTAGCAGTTATTCAAATCTGCTATCGGGAACGTAATAAACTTTCTGCGTATTTTGTTTGTTTACTGGGTCTGTAACTATAGTAAAATAAACGTTACCGTTTTTTGTCTGTACTCCCTCGATTTCATGGTTTCCCACATTTGTAATCTTCACAAGGGTTTTGTATGCTCCTGTGTTTGACATCATAGCAATCTGTGGAGTTTCACCTTCTGCACCGCCTGATGTATATATTTCCGTATTACCGAGCAGATCAACTCCCTGGAATGATCCGTTCGGTCTGACTATAGCACTTCCCGACTGGGTAAAGCTCGTAACGCAGGCGCTTACCGCCGCCGCACTGTCCAAACGTACCTGTTCATTGCTGTCAAGAAGCTTATTCAATGCTACCGTGTCATAAATTGACCAAGTTACGGTTCCTTCTGCAGTTTGTACGCGGAAAATGGTATAGGTACTGTTACCGCCGCCATCAACACGGTATGTCTCACCTAATCTTGTACCGGACTTATTAGCGTAATTCATATAGGTGAACCGATGAAGATCCGTATAATCAACTGTCGTTCCGGGCGAGTATTGAAGTCTTGCTACCTGGAGCGACCAGTAATACGTTGTTGAAGGATCTGCTTTTGCGCTGAAATAAAAGTAATTTGTGCCATTATATCCGTACATATCCAGGGTTTGTCCATGGCCGGAATTGGTGATGGTCATTTCATCAACGTATGTGGCGTCACTTCCGTTTATGAGCAATCTTGAAAGATAGACTGTTCCCCCAGCCCGCTGAGTTACGTAAAGATACTTATCAGCGATGTAAGCTTTCTGAACAGCCCGGTTGTGATTAAGTCCTTTGAGATTGTATGCGAGTGTTGCCGAAGTGCTTACAGTTTTCTGAGGAGTAGCCGCAAATACGGGCAAAACAGACATTCCGAACATAAGGATTGCGACAACAACAGATGTGAGTATTTTTAATTGCTTTTTAATAAGGTTCAACGCTTGAACTTGAAACATACGGATACCTCCATTAAAAATGATAATATATACTAAATCTCCCCCACATTCTCAATTTTGTCTACCAAATTTTTCATATTGAGAATACAGATTAAATATACTACCGAGTACAATTTATTGTCAATTATTACATTTTTAAAATAATAGACGTTTTAATATGAAAGTTTTTTCAAAAACCACTCTTCAACCACTCTTCCTCAAAAATTGATTTTTTTTGAAAAAAGCGACTGCCAGCAATTAATCAGCAGCCGCTTCAATTCGGTTATCTTTTTTCATCTCGTCAGGTGAAATCCTTCATCCTCTTTTCATAAGGGCATAATCTCGATGATGGACAGCGGGTTCTCTTGAGCCGGCAGCGGCAAGCCGCTCTGGCCAAAGTCTTCATCCGCCAGAACACATACCGCCCTTTGATATTCCCCGCCGGACATTAGCCATTCCAGCAGCGACAGCGTATGGGAGAACGCCTGGCTTCCGGAGTGCCCAAGTGTCAGGGGCAGCGTGTCGAGCAGATTAAGCTCTCTTCTGATTTTGGCGCAAGCTCGCTCGGCATGGGGAGTATTCGCGTGATAGCAAAGGACCAGTACATCCATGTCTGTCAGCCATTGTCTATTCGCTTCCATTTGAGCGATGGCTATGTCTACCAATGATTGATCTTGACCGTCCGCCCTTGTGCCCGAATAGAGAACATTAAACGTTAATTCCGTCTTCATCGTACTCATAGCCACCCTCATTCTCTGTTACTCATATTTGTGCAAGGCACAGCCGTAATAGCCTCCGAAGCCTACGGTTACCGTTAAATAGAAGTCGCCTCTGCTTAAGGAACCGTTCCTGATCGCATCGTTCACGTTGAGCAGAATGTCCGTATTATGAAGATGCCCCGCATGTCCAAGTGCCCCGGCATAAAATTTATCCAGGGAACAGCCGATCGCCCGGGCAAGCGTACTCCAGGTGTTCAGACCCAGATTTGAGCAGAAAATAAGGCTAATCTCGTTCATACTCATTCCTGCTTCCCGCAACACCTGCTTCACAACCTGACGTACAGCCAAATAAAAGGTTGAGAAGTACATTTTGATTCGTTCGGGACAATCATCGTATACCAAACCGTCCACTTTGAGCCGCGTAGATAGCGTCCGCTGCCCTCCGGTACCGGACCCCCGGAATAGAGCGGCGCTTGCCGCATCCCCATAGAGCATATAGGTGTCGCTGCGGTGATGCGAGCTTATCGCTTTATCCGCAGCGACAAATAATACAGCGGCATTGTCGTCAGTTTCAACGGACAAATAAGCTTTTGCCAAATTAAGCGATAAATGAATGGTAGCGCAGCCGTACTCCTCTGGCTGAATAACCGTTGTCTCATCGAAAGCATATTCACGAAGCAGCCCGGAGAACAAGCTCTGCGCCTCTACTCCGGCGCTCGTGACACATGCGAAGAGAATCGCTCCGAGCCGTATTCCTTCCTGTCTTGCCCGGCTTAATATCGGGGCGCATACCCGAGCAATCATATGCTCCAGACTTTCGTCTCTGGCAACGGGAACATGCGCAAAGCCGCTGTCTCTGTACTCCGCCTCGCTTAAGCGGAAAGAAACGCCGTCTTCGTTGATTTCCTGGATAACTTGATCGATGGAAGGCCGGAATGATGGAATATATACATGAATATCCGTAAGGGTCAACTGGGGAGCCGTCATCGCTTTCACGCCTTCTTAACCAGGTGCAGAATTTTGTACCTGCGCTTTCCCGCACGCATATCATCGTAAATTGAGGTTCCGGGAACGCCCATCGTCTCCCATACTGCGTTCTCCTTCCCGAGGGTGTCGCCTAGCGCTGAGAGACGGCTGCCTCTGGCCAAATCGCTTGCGAGCAATACATGCTCGGAGATATCGCGGGATAGCGACACTTCAAAACCCAGCTCAAGCAAATACCGTTCGCCTTCCTCGAACTTTGATGCATCCAGATCATCCGCATAGACGAACACGCCTCCCGCCTTTAGCACGCGGAATACCTCGTCATAGAAACGGTTGATCCGGGGATAAAGGTCCGAGGATTCGATATTCAGCACAATATCGCAGCATTCGTTAGGGATGGGCAGCTCCTCCGCGTCACCGACGCAGAACGAAGCCTGTTCATACCGGTTGCTTGCCGTACAGAAAGCGATATTCGCTTCCGTCAAATCAAGTCCGGCAACGCTCCGCGGCCCATAGCTTTTGCAAAGTGCACGTACATTGCCGCCCCTGCCGCAGGCGATCTCCAGCACGTCCTTCCCCTCTACATCGACTCCGTTCAGAATTTCCTCAAGAAGCCGCAGCGATTGATGATTGACTCCTTTCGGCAAGCTGCCTGCCCCGCCGTTCTCATCGCCCGATTCGGCATACCCCCAATTGATAAAGGTGGAGAAGCGCGACACGCCGGTTTCCTCCAAAGCCCGGTTAAACGACGTAAACATCTCCTTAACCGCCGCCTTCCGTGCCTTATGCTCCATCGTTTCCTGTACGTTACTCTCCATAAGCAGGTATGGAATCGAGCCTTTCACGGGGTAGCTTGCCCCACATGGCGTGCAGTCGAATGAAAACTCCTTTTTCTTCAATGTTTGCTTGCACCTCGGACATGCCCAGTTCATGCCTGTTACCTGCCAAGCACTGCTCACCGCTTCCCCCTCCTCAGCCATGGTTAGTCCCTGCTATCCGCGCCGGCTGGTTCTTTCACCAGATGGATGATTTTAAACACCCTTCGGCCGGCGATCATATCCGTGTGATTTTGCGTGCCAGGCGCCTCCAGCCATTCCAGTACCCGGTCTTCACCTTCAAAGGAGCCTTCAAGCGCCTGCCGGCGGCTACCCAGCGATTCGTCACCCGATTGCAGTACATTGCCGGTAATGTCCCGGATTAAAGCCGTGCGGAAGCCAAGTCTTTCCCACTCCGCCTCATAGTGCGGCAGATCGGAAGCGCTCATAATATCCGCGTACAAGAACGTCCCGCCCGGCTTTAATACACGATAAGTCTCCACGAAAAAAAGCTCGATGTGCGGGTACAAATGCGAAGATTCGACGTTCAGCACATAGTCGCAGCTTTCCGTGCGGACAGGCAGTTGCTCCGCGTCGCCGATACAATAGTAAGCTTGCTCATACCGGTTGTTTCCCTGGCAAAAATTAATATTGGATGGCGTCAGATCGATGCCGACCACGCTGCCGGGTCCATAACTTTTGCACAGCTCGTTCACATTGCCTCCCCGTCCGCAGCCGATTTCCAGAATATCCTTCCCTGAAACATCCAGCCCGCCAATGATTTCTCGGAGCAAACGGATGCTGCTTTGATTTATGCCCAGAAGCCCGCCCGATGGCTCGTTCTCGGCGGCATACCCCCAGTTGATAAAGGTGGAAAATCTGGAAATCCGCTTCTCCTCAAGCGACCGGTTAATGGAATCGAACATGCCAATAATCGCTTCCTTCCGCGCCGCGCCCTCCGCAAGCTTCTCCGTCAAGTGGCGGTCGATTAACATGCTCACTACTCCATTTTCCCGGGCGTATTCGAGTCCGCAAGTCCCGCAGACCAAACGTTCGTGCGCTTCATGCAGAGCATTCTTGCACTCGGTGCATACCAGGGTGATGCCTGACAATGGCCAAGTTGTGTTCATATCCACATCTCCTCGTCGTTTTAGCCGCTTGCGCTGCTATAATTTTTGATCGCCTTTCTCCAAATCAAACGGACACACACTAGCAGAAGGATCGGGACGAGCGCGCCCCACAGCATAAGCCCGCCGTCCAGCCTTTCCATGACGCTAAGCGGAGCAAAATTCGTAATCACCAGAAAAGGCAGCACATATACGCCGATCCTCTGAATCAGCCGGGGGTAGATCGGCATAGGCATATTGTTGGCATCCCAAATCGCATAAAATATGCCCGCGAGGCCCCCGGTGTTGACGAACCAAAAGGACAGAATGGCCGGAATGATCATCAGGCAGTAAGTAATGACCAAAGCGGACAGAAGATAAAGCGCAAACAAGAACAGATGGTACGCGGTAACGGTAATGCCGAGCGCGCTCCAGCCTATGGAAACCATCGTGATGCCTGCGGCGAGATTGGGAATCGGCATACCCAAATCGATATAACGGAGAGAGACCATAAACTGCAGGGAGATCGGCTTCACCATGAGCAGATCCAGTTCACCCGTTCTCACATAGTCCGAAATACGGACGAAATTGGTGAAAAACAAGCCTGAATATAGCCCGGTCATCATCGTATACGTACCTACGAACATCAAAATTCCGTCAGGCGGTATATCGCCGATATGCAAATCGCTCTTATATACGACGACGACATACAGCAGCTTGGATAGCAGATAGGCGATTTCAACCGCGATGCCAAGTATAAAATTCGTGCGGTATTCCATTTGCGCGATAAAGCAGTTTTTAATGAACTGTAAATAGATAATGCCATAGGTTTTGAGCGTGCCGAGCCGCGTTTTCAAGCGATTAGCCCCCTAAACCGAGATACTTTTTAAAGCCGATCCGCCACACCAGCTTCGAAACGAGGAACATGACGCCTATCCAAAAGATTTGCATCAGCAGCCCTTCCGTGATCTCACTCATCACCAGCTTCCCGTTGATCACATTGGACGGAAAATAAATGGTGTACTTAAACGGAAGATAGCTCAGAAGGCTGCTCACCGTCCGGCCGAACACCTCAATCGGAAACACGCCGCCGCTCAAAATGATGACAAGCAGTCCGGTCATTTCGAAGAAATAGGAGATTTCAGACAGCCAAAAAGCAATTGCAGATATCGTGTATGAAATGAGAAAGTTCAGGATCAGCGACAAGGCCATCGCCGCCACAAAGCACACCAGGTTCACAAGCGGGATGCGGATGGCGTACCGCCCGCCAAAATAAAAGATGACCAGAAACAAAACAGCTAGCATGACCGTGAAAAAGAACAGCTTTTGCCCGAGCAAAGTAAACAGCTTCAGCCCGAAGTAGCTGGCCGGCTGCACCAGGTATTTATTCAGGGCCCCGTCCTTAATGTCCGATGCGATGACATGATCCATATGGGTTGTCACGATTTTGGTCACAATCGCCGCCACAATCGTATACAGAATCATTTCTCCGTACGTATAGCCGAAAAATTGATCCGAGCCCCGCCCGTAGACGGCCGTCCATATATAGTACTGGATCATAATCGGGAAGAACGCACTAATCAGGGAAAAGGCAAAGTCAAGCCGGTATTCCATCGAAGCCTGGACGCCCAGCTTAAAGACGCGAATATACTTCGGATAAATGCTCATACGGGCTGCGTCCTGTTATAAAGAGAGACGATAACTTCCTCGATGGGCTTCTCTTCAATCGTGATATCCTCGATCGGGAAAAGGTCGAGCAGCTCTCTTGAAATCGGTTGAATCTGTTCCTTGGTGATTTCCAGTGTCGCCGCAAACCCGTCCGTCTGGCGAACGGACCCGAACGGCTCAAGCCTGGAAGCTTCGACGGAATGACTAAATTTCAGCTTCACAATCTTGGTTTCATTAACCGCACTATGCACCTGATTCAAGTTGCCGTCGAAGACGAGCCGGCCGTCGTTGATGATCAGGGTTCTTTTGCACAAATCCTCAACATCCTTCATATAGTGGCTCGTCAAAATAATCGTCGTCTTATGATGCTTGTTGTAATGCGTCAGAAACTCCCTTACCCTCTGCTGCGTGATGACATCAAGCCCGATGGTAGGCTCATCCAGAAACAGCAGCTCGGGCTTATGGATAAGCGCGGCGATTAGCTCCATCTTCATCCGTTCACCCAGCGACAGCCGCCGGACCTGCACGTTCAGCACATGCTTCACATCCAGAAGTTCGACCAGCTCATCCAGCGTCCGCTTGTAGGTCTGCTCCTCAACCTGATAGATGTACCGGTTCAGCAGAATTGATTCCGCTGCGGGAAGGTCCGCCCAGAGCTGGCTTTTCTGGCCCATGACAATCGCGAAACGCTTCTTGAACTCCTTTTTCCGCTCATAAGGCTTAAACCCCAGTACGGAAAGGCTGCCGCTAGTCGGATGAAGGATGCCGGAGAGCATCTTTAACGTCGTTGTTTTGCCCGCGCCGTTCGGTCCGAGAAAGGCGACCATTTCGCCCTTGGCGATGGAGAAGGTAATGTCCTTTACCGCTTGCTTGGTTAAGGATTTGCGGTAGATCAGATTTTTGAGGGAGTTGATCACTCCGACTTCCTTCGTATAATAGGTAAAGCTCTTGGCCAATTGCTCAACCTTGATCGCTTCTTTCAAGTAGCCTCATCACCTTGCTCTTATATGTTGGAATTACCGTCCGTAATGATACAGCAGGCCGCAGCGGGAGCAGACCGGCATCAACCCGCAGGACAGCAGTTCACGGTGCTTGCCGTATTTCTCTCCGTGCCATACCTCATTGACGGGCGCTTCGCTTATGTTGCCGACAGCAAGCTCCGGAAAGAATTTGCATGGCGTCACGTTCCCGCTCGGCAGCACATCCATTCGGGTGGAGATGGCCAGGCACTCTTTCCGCTTCATTCCCGTCATTTGGACCCCGCTCACGAAGTCGCCGATTTCATCAAGCTCCAGCGCAGGCATGAACCGTATCCGGCTGCTCCACGTATGCTCCGAGATGTGGCGAACCTCCTCCTTGAGCGGCTCCACGTTCTCCGGTGAAATGCGGTAGGTGAAGGAATGCCAGCTGCAGCTCCCGGGCTCAATCGGGTTCAGCCAACTGAACTCCTTCCCATATAGGTCATCCATTTCCGCCGCGGATTCAGGGGAAATATACCAGGGATAGACGAAGTAGACGGAATCGACGCCCATCTCCTGAAAATGCTGCATAAAGGCAAACAGCTTTGGAATCATGGCATCGTTCATCGTCAGGCTGATCGAGACCTTGCCTTTGAAAATACCCTTTCTTTGAAGGTCCAGCAGCCGCCCGACAGCTTGTATGACCTTCTTGTAGGTGCCTTTGCCCCTTATTGCATCGTTCTCCGCTTCGAATCCTTCCAGGCTGGCAAGAACGACCAGCCCCGGGCCCATCTTCAGGAGCGAATCCAAATGCTGCTCCAGCAAGATCGCGTTCGTGCAAATCGTAACGGTGCGCTGATCCTGTTCAAGCAGCTCGGCCAGCTGCGAAAATTGGCTGTAATAGAGCGGCTCGCCGCCCCACAGGTACACCTTGGATTTCTTCTCCTGCGTAAACGCCAGCAGCTTCTCTACAAGTCCGATATCAATTTCCTTCCTCTGATCCTCCTTGCTCATATCCCTGTGGAAGCCGTCTTCATTCCATTCATAGCAATGCTTGCAGCGCAAATTGCAGCCGTTGTTTAGCTTAATCCCGATATCCTCCGGGACCTTCATCGCATATCGGCTGTCCGCCTTCCGCAAGCGGCTTGCCCTCGACATGTTCATAATCGTTCGTTTCAGATCGTTGAACACCTGCTCATCGAATTTCCGGGTTGTTTTGGGCTGCATCAAGTATCCCTCCATAATCAATTGATTGATTTCGTGCCCGCATCAGGTTCTCATGCAAGGAAATGAGCTTATCCATGGAATAGCGCTGGGCCTTCCAATCCTCATACCAGATCCCGAAGCCCTGGTTAATCCAGTAAGCGGCATTGGCCGCCTCATGCCTGGCGAACGGTTCCAGAAAAACGAAAGGCGTCGCGGCGGCCAAGGACTCCATCAAGGAATAACCGCCCGGCTTGCTGATGATCGCGGCAGAGTGCCGAATGACATCGAACAGCGGCGGATAAGGATGCTGATTCCGGTAGGCCGGCGCCTGCCCCGGCTCAATCCGCGCAAGCGGGGGAAACTGCATGCGGCCGTATTCGTCTTTTTTCCAAGGGCTCCATTCTGGATCATTCATGTAATACCAAATTTGCTCATGGGGCTTAATATCTTCTTCGTAATAGGCAAGCACACTCAGGCGTTTCCCCGCCTGAAGCAGCTCCTGTACGGCTGACGGATAAGTCCCGATTCCCCAGCCCCCTCCGTGCGCAATATATCGCTCCTTTCTCAAGTGCCAAGGTATTGGAGCCTCATCGGAAATAGTGATCCGATAGGTCATGGCCTTACCCGCCGGGTCATAGAACCAAATATGATTGTATGATTCGACTATGTCCTCGTATACCAAATAAGAAGGAGAGTGGACGGCGTCCAGGTGAAGACAGTCCACCTCCAGCCGCGGGCTCCCGATATAATGTTGATACTGCTCTATAATCGGAAGCCAAAAGCCGGTTGCGGTGATCAATCGGGTTCTGCCCTCCCGGCTCCAGACTTCAAAGAGCTGCCGCAGCTTGACGGAATCTAGGCAGCTGGAAATGTCACGGGCCAGCTCGGCCCCTTTTTTGGCTACGGAGAAGCTTTGATGAAACGCTTTTTTGTACACCGGCACCTTCTGCTTAATGTGATCCAGGTAGAGATCCTCCAGCACGTACACTTCCGCGGGGATGCCTCTGCCGCTTAATTGGCGGCTTAGCTGCATGACCGGGACATAGACGCCCAACGAGTTGCCGGAGCCGAGCAGGGTGATTGGCCTTATTTCGCTAGCTATACCATTTTCCTCCTTTCGACTCAAAGCTGACCCTCATTTGCTCCAAATACCGTTCCCGCTCCGTCAAATCATCGGCGATGACGGTCATGTAGAGCCTGCCTTTACCCAAACCGCCGCCTTCGGGGCGCGCAGTTCCGGCTTCTCCTGCGCCTGCGAACAATGTGGCGGAAGACAGCGGCAGAATGCCGTTTCCCTGCCGGTTCGGATACAGAATGTCATGCCGCTTCAGCTCGTCAAGCCACCATTCATAATCGAACCGTTCCTTGAAGCCGACCGAACGGAAGGTGAAGAAGCCTTTTTTGCCTCGGGTCTCAAGCACCTGATCCAAACGATGATTAATGAATCCCATCGACTTCCGGGCGTTAATTTCAACAATCGGCACTAGCGTTCCATCTCTCAATATCATGGAGTCGATGCACACCGGTCCATAGTAGCTGTCTCTATACAGGCGGTCGGCAGCTTGTATCAGCACTTCGAAGTAGCCTGCTCTTTCGAGCGCCTCCCTTCCATCTGCATCCATGGATTCGGAGCCCAAATAGGCAAACTGCCTGTTGTGCATTTTCTGCAGGCCGACCAGATGAAATGAGCCGTCCTTCATAATATTGAACTGGCAGGAGAAATCGCACTCTACATGAAGGTAAGGCTCGATGACGAAAGCGGCAGCTTTGCCTTCCCCTTCCTGTCTGCGGATATAAGACGCCACTCGCTCCAGGCTAGCCTGCGATTGAAGCAGCATATTGCCTTTTCCGGAAACGCCGTACGGATCTTTAATAAGAACCGATCCATGCTCCGCCAGCAGGCTAGACCCAAGCACCGACAGCTCTTCCGCCGAGTACACCGGCTGTCCGAAGCTCTCGCCAAGCAGATCCCCGGTTAAGCGGGTAGAGTATATTTTGGAATTGACCCGTTTCACCGCTTCGATCCCTGGCACCTCGGTGGCATATCCATATTTGGCAATAACCTCGCGGGTATATGGCACGGCGGCGAAAGGAGATAATGTGTCAAATGCTCTGTACCGCTCATCACGTTCTGGTTCGGATGCCATAGCCTGAAAGAGATTAGCCGAAGCTTTCTCTCCCTTCCACACCAAATGACCGAAGGAGAAACCAATGCTCGCCAAATACGCCTTATGTGCATCCTCCATGGCAAACCGGGTTAACAGCGCGTCACCGCTGCCGCAGAACGGAAACATAAGCTCATCCATCGCCAGAACGATCCGTTCTCTTTCTTTATCGCGAATAGCGGGCAAGCGGGCCAGATTCTCGTCTCTCCAGAAAGACTCCGCGTCAAAAATTCCGGCAACCAGCTCTCTAGCCAATCTTCTTCTCCATGCCGTTCAGGAAATCGATAAAGCCTTCAATGGAGAGCAGACTGCTGTAATCTAGATCCTCGTAAATGATCTCCACCCCAAACCGGTCCTCGACCTCCAGGATGAAGTTAATCATTTGCAGTGAGTCCAGACCGACCTCGTTAATTAAATCGCTTTCAGGAGTAAGGGTGTTTCGTAAGCTTTCATCCTCTTTGACTTTGATAATAATTTCTTTAATACTCTCAAACATTTCTCCTCTTCCTTTCTAAATTAAGATAATATGAATAACATATAATTCTATATTAGTTTATAATTGGAATCAATATGCATGGAGGTGCTATATGTCACAACATGTTTTGTTTATTTCCGCCCACCTGGACGATGCGATCCTGTCCTGCGGCGATTACATCGATGCGCTTATACATAACCATTACCGGGTTACAATTGCCACAGTCTTTACGGGTATGGGAACGAATTTGTCCATGCTGGCGAGAATTCTTCACAAAAAATTCGGGCTGGGGATGGATACGATGGACGTTCGCCGGCAAGAGGATATTCATGCTGCTAGGGCGCTCGGCGCAAGTGTCCTTCATCTCAACCTGCTGGAATGCATTTACCGTAAAAATAAAGACGGCAGCCCCGTATACAACAAGCTGAACGAGCTGTTCAATACGGACTGGAGGACTGAACATCAGGTGATGGAAGAGATCGTCTCCGTCTTGTCTTCGCAAATCCAATTTGAAAATTACTCGGGTGTCTACGTACCGCTTGGAATCGGAAGACATATCGATCACTGCCTCGTCCGGAAGTCCGCCGAGCGGTACAGGGGTCAAACCGGTAACGGCACAGGCGATCACATTCGTTTGATTTACTACGAAGACCTGCCTTATCTATGCTTTAACAATGATTTAACCTGGAGAACCGAGCTAGCCGAGGGACTAAATGAAAGATCGGTCCAGCTCGGGCGCAGCAACTTGAAAGCCAAAGTAAATGCAGCCCTGAAATACCGCTCGCAAATCAGCCTGCTTTGGACGTCGAGATTCAGCATGCTGAGGCAAATGGCGGAGCATGCAAGAGGAGCAGCTCGTCAATCAAAGCTTCAAGGTCCTGAAAGCTGTAATTATTTGTTTAGAGTTTACACGGCGGATGCCCAATTTCCCGTGCCGCTTAGCGAGAGCGGGACATAAGGCGCTATACCGCTTCACCTATAACTAATGCGGCCAGATCAGACACCTTTATTAAGCTTCTGTCCATCTGGCCCAGGAGTTCATCCGGCAGCTCTGTCTCATAAGAAGTTTCCAATTCCACAACGAATTCAACGACCTGAATCGACTCCAGCCTGAGCCACACATCGCGCAGCAGCGTGTCTGCCGTAATGGCCGCATCTCCAGACGAAGAGCCGGAGGAAGACGATATTTTCTGCTCAATCAGTTGAATAATCTGCCTGGTTACATCTTGCTTGCTCATGCCTCACACCCCTTCCCTCATAAAATAGCAACTAGACTATCACTAATTTCGATAACATACTTTCAATTTGCTCTTCTTCTTCTTTTCTTATTTTTTCTATATTTGAAATTATTTTTTCGATAATTGACGATTGATTCGTCATCAAGTACTTGATCAGCAAGTTTCTGCATAATAAAGCGTCGTTCTCTATGCTTCGATAACCCTCCAGAATACCAGAGTCCGGCTTCAAATATCCATGCTGTTCCAGGAAGGGAATACGGCGTAGCATCAGCGTTTTATGGTCGCAGAGCACATGAAACGGCCGATAATCAGCCTCCTGTTGTTTGTCGTGAATCTTAATGACATCCTCAATCAGCTTGGAGTACACTTCCAGGCCGAATACGCAGGGATTCGTCCGGTAGGTCATTTCCCTGCTTTTCTCAAAACAGTTATGCCCCGTTAAAAAGCCCTCTAGTTGAGCCGCCACATTCGCTATATTAAATTCATAGCCCAGCGAATCCGTAAAGCTGATTAACGACAAGCCCCCTTTGCCCAAATAGAGCCAATCATCTCTTCCTTCTATTGCGTGGTAGGCCTTCTCCAACTGTTTGAACGCAACCTCCGCGAACGAATACTTGTCATTAAAGGTGAAATCGGCCACATGGAACACTCGACGCTCCAGATCGTATCCGTAAATAAACAGATCATGCGGCAACCGGTCATGTCCCTGCACAAAATATGCCTGATCAAACACACCGTATATGTAATTGTTCAGGTTGATGCAGTCCACGAAGAAAGAGCAAATATCCTTATTGAAAAAACGAACGGTTCCCCGCTTCAAATGCTGATGGAACAGCCATGGGCAGAACTCGAATGTCGGCGTCCGGTAAAAATCCACATAGGAGCTGCCCGGATTAGAGGTGAGCTGAAGCTGAATAAAGTGGTTCATGATCCAGGGTTCCGTTTGTGGATAATTGGCTAATATAGCGAATGCATTCGCCTGCCATTGCCAAGAAGTAATGAGCGGGTATTGCATCGGTAAAATTCTTGAGATGTCCAAGTAATCCTCCCTTTTAGTTTCTTCAGTTGACGGCCGAGCTTCAATGACTGGTAATTAAGTTCATTTAAATCCATATAAATCCATATAATCCGAATATAGTATACCTCCTTTATATTGTTTTTTCCAGAATAAAATTCAGCAAAGATAAACGAGCATATCCTGTTTGAAGGCGAAACGGTCTTGCTATTTCCACCCTTGCCGTGACGAATAGGGAGAATTGGACATACCTTGCAAGAGGTTGAAACTATGATTCTCTACTCGAGTGAGGTGAGTTCAAATTGCCAATAACGAATGTAATCGCTAACGGCGGGTTCGAAACGGGGTCTCTGGCGCCATGGCTCTCGCTTAACGCTTCGGTTAACGGTACGCAAAGCCATTCCGGTATGTATAGTGCGCTATTGGCCGGAGGAAGCATTAACTCATATATATCCCAATTCATTCCAATGTCCGCGGGTAACAATGTAGAGATTTTCTATTCCCTCGCCAAAAATGGTTCGCAACCCAGCAAGCCCGTAACTTTATCGGTATCGTATTACGATGGTTCGTTTCATCTCCTGGGAACAGGGCTAGTCGTAAGCCATCCTTCCGATCGGCTTCCGAATGTTACATTGACGGACGATTGGTCGGAAAATTACAACGTGACCTCTCCTGCGCCCGAGGGAACTACGCAAGCGCTGCTTACCATCAATGCACTTCCTTTGGCGGGAAGCGCGGGGGTTTTCGTGGATGATGTCCGGGCGTATCCGTTTAACGGAACCCAAGGCCCCCCTGGACCTCCTGGACCGCCCGGACCTCCTGGACCCGCAGGTCCCGAAATTCCGACTTCGTTTAACCGTATTTATGTAGCCGATGCAGGATCATATACGGTTTCAGTCATTAACGGGATTACCCAATCGGTTATGGCAACGATTAATACTGAGACTTCTCCGGTAGCAGTCGCTGTGAATCCCGTTACTAACCGGTTTTATGTGGCCAACCAAGGGGATAATATGCTTGGCGTCTACGATGGGGCAACCCATAACTTCATAACCAATATTACCGTAGGTTCACAACCGTCCGCGGTGGCGGTGAACCAAAATACAAACCGGATATACGCAGCTAATCAAGGAAGCAATGACGTGACGGTCATAGACGGGGCTTCCAACAGCGTTATTACTACTATTGGAGGTGTAGGCACCGGGCCGAGAGGCATCGATGTCAATCCGGTCACGAACCGGATTTTCGTTGCCAGTCAAGGCGGCAGTTTCACGGTATTGGATGGAAATGCAAACAGCATTCTGCTTTCCTACGATATAGCAGGAGATCCGTTCGGAGTGGCGGTTAACCGTTCGACGAATGCGATTTACGTTGTCCGGGAATCGTTCAACGATTTTTTGATCATCGACGGGAATACAAACTTTTCTGTTGGGGCCAATGCAGTGGGGGCATCGCCGTCAGCAGTCGACGTGAATCCGGTCACTAATCGAGTCTACGTAACTAACAGTGGAGATAACAGCATTACTGTCATCGACGGGTTGTCCAATTCGCTGGTAGGAACCTTCCCTGCCGGGAACGGACCGCGCGGCGTCGGCGTGAATCCGTTAACGAACGGAATTTATGTAGCCAACTCGAACGACAATAACGTCTCCATCTTCTTCGGTTTAACGAATTCGCTTATGGATGCGATACCCGTCGGAACGAGTCCATTTGGAATAGGCGTAAATCCTTAAAATACGATTCTTGATTATTGATTATCTTTCTGAAAGAGCCCCAACTTTTTGGGGCTCTTTTTTGTGTGTTTACTCGTTTTACTTAAATCTTACAGCACAAGCCCGCCGTTGACCTCCAGGACGGTTCCATTTATATAATCCGAGTCCTCTGAGGCTAGAAACAGATACGCCCTTGCGATATCCGAAGGCTTGCCAAGCCGATGCAGTGGAATCCGATCCAGCAAGGGCTGAAGCACTTTTTCCGGCATTTTCGCGACCATCCCTGTATCGATTTTGCCCATAATCACTTCGTCGATTTGATCCGGATATACGCCTGCCTTTTCGAGCGCTGCACGAATCGCCACTGCCCCCAACTGGGCAGCCGGAGTATGGTGAAACGCTCCTGAAAAAGTACCTATCGGTGTTCTAACGGCACTAGCAATAAGGATCTCTCGCAAAGGCGGAAGATCACCGCTAGGTCCTGTGGTGTGCTATGTGACACGCTTGTGCGTGGGGAAGGAAATGAGTATGGGTTCCACCGCTGCCCAAGCCATGTTCTTATTGAACTTGCTGTAGGGTTAGAACCTGACTCTAAAGGCGGCCGCTCCGCTCTCCACCCCATACTCATTCCCTCTTCGGATCTACTTGATATGTTAAAAAAGACCAGCGTTTGGGCTTGGCCTTGTAAATGACATTTTATTTTGCATCTGCTGAACTATTTGTATTATTTTTGTTCACTTGTTCTTTTAGCCGGCTTCTAGTTTCCATATGCCGCCCCAAATAGGTGGCAATAACTATTATTAGTCCTCCTAGCCATTCTTGGATCGAAAGGTGTTCACCGCCTAAAAAGACAGCAAATAGTGCTGAAAATAATGGCTCTGTTCCCATCAATAGTCCCACCCGCGTTGGAGAGGTCCGCCTGATCATGGTTAGCTGAATATAAAATGCTAACAGCGTACAAAAAATAGCGAGATAACCGGTTAGCAGCCAAAACGTTATTGATGATGGCACGGTAAAAGCATGAATACCATTAGTTGTCAGTGATAAAACGCCCATAATGACAGCGACGACGCTCAATTGAATGGTTACCAGCACTCTCGAATCCATAACTTTTCCATCTGTCATTTTTTGTGTCACGGTCATTTGAACGGCACGTAAAACTGCTGCAATGAGAATCAGTACATCTCCAATATTAAATTGATAACCGTTGTTCATTGTTAAAAAGAACGTTCCGATGACTGAGAGCAATACAGCCCCTAAAATACCTCCACTCAGTCTTGTTCTGAACATGAGAGATTCCATAATTGGTGTGAACATAACGAACAAACTAATCAAGAAACCAGCGTTAGAAGCAGATGTACCCTGAATCCCCCAAGTTTCTGATGTGAAAATAGCTGAAAGAAATAAGCCAAAAATAATACCTGACCGCCAAGTATGAATCGAGGCTTCCGCACATTTTTTCCACGTCAGTAGAACCATAATAACCGCTGTAAGCAGAAAGCGAATAAAAAGGAACGGGAATACCGCTATATCCAATAAAACAATCTTTGTTGCAAGATAACTGGAACCCCATACGACCGCAATAAAAAGTAAAGATAAATCGGCTAGCCACTGCTTCTCTGTCTTCATGATTGTTTCTCACTGACCAGAAAATTGTAAACTTCCTTCATCGGTCTAAGCCAGTTTTGCTTCATAATTGACACAGCCTGCTCTGGATCATGCTGTTCAAAAGCTTGGATTAGAGCTTTATGCTCTCTTATTGATTCTCTTACTACCCATTTATGACTTTCTAAAAACAAATATTTAAACCGCCGAATATGTAATTGCAATATTGACGAGAAGTCTGTAATGTACGAATTATCAGCAAGATCAACAATAAAATCGTGGAACTTCTCATCACATTCCATGGTTATAAATCGTTGATCTTGATTCATTAACTGCTCGTATTCGTTTGTCATTTCTTTCAATCTTTCAATTTGTTCTTCCGTAATTATTTTGGCAACTTCTTCTGCCGCCAAAGCATGCAAGGAAGCAAGCGGCGGATAAATTTTTATAACATCTTCTCTTTTAATCTTGGTTACCCGCGTCTCTTTTCCCGGTCGCATTTCAATAAAACCTTGAACCTCTAACATCTGCAGGGCTTCCCGGATCGGTGTGCGGCTAATACCTAAAGCTTTTGAGAGTTCTGTATCGTAAATCTGTTCACCAGGCTCAAGCGTTCCATCAATAATTCATCTTTGTAATTGGTTAAATGCTTTATCTTTGGCCAACATTCGAATGGGTGAAGAAAAATTTTGAGGTATCGGCATGAATTATTCCCCCTTTTTAAGCGATATATTGCATACATATATTTTATTATTATTTTCTTGAAAAATAAATGGTTAATTAAATCGTGAGCCAAGCAACACACAAAAAGGGGTTATAAAACGTAAAAGTTCGCATTTCGGGTTACCATCGGTAACTCTGAAATACGAACTTGGGATCCAAAAAAAGCCGATATGCTTAAATTTATAAGTGGCGAATATTCCGGGACTTTTATGTTATTACATCATTCGCGCCAGTTCCTGTTCGACCTCATCCAGCTGATCTTCGCCAAATACTTTTATGCCATTGCTTCGAAGCAGTTCGGTTGTTAAACCTTGACCGGGGACTTTCGTATCCGTGAAGGTGCCGTCATAAATAAACAAGCTTCCGCAGGACGGGCTATTCTGTTTCAGAATGGCCAGCGCCACATTATGCTCAAGCGCAATTTGAAGAGCGGCATTTGCGCCTTTCATGAACGGTTCGGTCACATCTGTGCCTGCCCGCGTAACAACCCGGTCACCTTGGCGCTGAGCGTCTGGCCGGGGTGTTGGAAGTCCGCCTGTTACCTCAGGACATATCGAAACGAGCAGGCCCTGCTCATACCAATTTAGAAATCTTGGATCAAGGCAGGGAACATCCCCATTGTCATATCGAACCTTATGCCCCAGCAAACATGCGCTCACCAAAATCTTTCTAGTCATCTTGCACCTCCTGGTTATTACTCTCCATCGCAGTGGCTTTCTCATTTTCATCGTAGTAGATTGGCATCCCGATGTAAAGACTGATTTGCGTGATTCTGCAGTATTGCCGCGTTGGGTTCAGCTATCCAGGAAAGTTTAGATTTTTTGTGAGGCAACCCGTTTGTGTATGAGATTAGCCGCTCTGGACAATTTATTAATGTGCAGGCGGAATATCCAATCCCGTTTGCGGACAAATTATTTATGAATGCAAGCATCAGTCAGGAGGTAAGGGTGATGAATACTCAACGCGCAAAAGAAATTGTGACTTTGCCTACCATGGTTAATGTCACCTATGATGGAGTTCCCATCTATATTCAGCATGTGGATGAGAAAAATGAAACGGCCAGAGTCTATCCGCTTGATAAGCCGGAACAGGAACGAGATGTAGCGCTAACCGATCTAATCGAGCACTAAAAAAACAGGAGGAGATGCTTCAGCGCGTCCCTCCTGTTCGTTATTCATCAGCTTTGTCACCCTTTCAAAAGATTAATATGATCCAGATCGGTACTGCTGTTGAAGATAAACTCCAGCTTATACGCTCCGCGAACATAAGTCAGCTTGATTTGCTTAGACTTGCCGTTTTTGATCGTAGCACTGGCGTCTGGAGCAAACCAGTGCTGCTTCAGCATTTTCATGGTGATGCCGCCGATGTTCGTTTGGCGTTCCACATTCGTGCCAAAGTAACGCATTTCGCGGATTTTGTTCAGTTTATAGGAAAAGGCATAGCCGGGATTTCCCATATCTGCGCCGTAAAGATCGAAGGCGTCGGCATCTTTTCCAGCAATGGAAGGGTCTCCAAGCTTTTTGATTACGTCCTGCTTGGTACTTTCACCAACGGTCAGGCCGCTGACCGTTCCGGGAAACTGGCCTTGCAAAGCCGGTTTATAAAAGCTGTTAAGTGTTTTCAGAGCCTGCTCGGAAACATAGCTGCTGGTGCTTGCTGCATTTGCCTGCTGCACAGGCAAAACGGTGTTGTTTATTCCCAATCCCAATGCGCTCAGTCCGACAATTCCCGCCATAGTGAAGGTGATGGCTGCTTTTTTGGCTGGCTTTTTAAAGTTCATGGTTATACGTTCTCCTTATCGTGTTTCTCAAACAAACAACTCGAGCTCACACTAAATGATAATAGAAGGCAGCAAGTTAATGGGTTAAGAATCCGTTAAGATGAAATATCAGTTTTGATACCCTATGGGAGAAACACGATTCGTAAAATAAAGCAGCCTTGAAAGAAAATAGGCTTTCCTCAAAAGTTATTGTTAACTACTGAGGGGCAGCCCGATTAAGGTGAGTGTACTTACAAAAGGGCATCGATCGAAAGAGAACCTGCACCAATCAACGCAATGCCCACCAATACCGCAATGAGAATCAGATTGAATTCATATCCGCCCGAGGTGTTCCAGAAGCCATTCTTAATATGGACTTTAAAAATGGCCATGAGCATCGTCAGCACTAGAACAACAGCTGTCGCCGGATTCTTAAAACCGCCCCTCTTAAAATGAAATTTTTTTACCATGCCTGCGCTCAGGCTGAAATACCCGGGGTTATTCTGATCCCCGGGCTTTTTTCCATGAATCCTTTAAAGACACAATACGGTTGAGCACCTTTGTATGCTCAGTCGTATACCTCGCATCAAGGCAGAAATAGCCGTGCCGGATGAACTGATATTTTTCCTGAAGTGAAGCCTCTTTAAGAAAAGGCTCCAGAACAGCCTGCTTTACTTTGATCAGCGATTCCGGATTGAGCACCTCTTCCCATGTATTTCCCGACTCCACAATAGCTGCGGAATCTTTGAGAAGCTGATCATACAAATGGACCTCCGCTCTGATTCCATGCGCTGCCGACACCCAATGAATCGTCGCTTTTACCTTTCTCCCGCTAAACCCTGTTCCGCTTTTCGTCAAAGGATTATAGGTGCAGTGCAGCTCTTTGATTTCCCCAGTGGACGGATCTTTGACCACCTGCTCGCATTTAATAAAATAGGCTCCTTTCAGCCGAACTTCCTTCCCCGGAGACAATCGGTGGAATCCCGCAACCGGCGACTCCATAAAATCGTCCCTTTCAATGAACAGCTCTCTTGAAAAAGGAACCTCCCGGCTGCCCATCGCTTCATTTCCTTCGTTATTTTTGAGGCTGAGCCTCTCGGTTTGATCTTCCGGATAGTTCGTAATGATAACTTTCAAAGGATTCAGGACGGCCATCACGCTGATGGATCTCTCCTTCAAGTCCTGCCGGATGAAATGCTCCAGCATAGCCGCGTCAACCGTACTGTTTTGCCTAAACATTCCAATATCTTCCATAAAACGCTGAATGCTCTCCGGGGTTACGCCCCTGCGTCTGAGTCCCCTTAAGGTTGGCAATCTGGGATCGTCCCAACCGTCCACAAAGCCTCCTTCAACGAGTTCCCTCAAATATCTTTTGCTCGTTACCAGACCGGAAATATTTAAACGTCCGAACTCTCTTTGTTTCGGAGGATTTGCAGCTTCAAGCTCGTTCAGCACCCATTCATACAGCGGCCGGTGGTCTTTAAATTCGGCAGAGCACAAAGAATGCGTAATCCCTTCGATCCAGTCCTGAATCGGATGGGCAAAATCATACATGGGATAGATGCACCATTCGTTTCCGGTCCGATAATGAGCTGCGTGAATAATCCGGTAAAGCACCGGATCCCGCATATTCAGGTTCGGCGAGGACATGTCGATTTTGGCGCGCAGGACTTTGGACGAAGTCGGAAAGTTTCCCTTTCTCATTTGTTCGAACAAGCTGAGATTTTCGGCAGCAGACCGGTTTCGGAAAGGGCTGTCTTTGCCCGGCTCGGTCAGGGTTCCTCTGTATTCTGTAATTTGCGTGGGAGTCAGATCGCAGACATAGGCCTTTCCCTTGCGGATCAGCTTAACGGCGGCCTCGTAAATTTGCCCCGAATAATCCGAACCGAAATAAACTGCCGGCTGAAGTCCCAGCCACCCGATATCTTCCTTGATCGCCTCCACATACTTGGTGTCTTCTTTAAGAGGATTGGTATCGTCAAAGCGAAGGTTAAATGTCCCGCCACATTTCTGTGAAATGGAATGATTCACATGAATCGCATACGCGTTCCCGATATGCAGGTAACCATTCGGCTCCGGCGGGAATCTTGTGGCAATGGGTCTGTCAAATACGCCGTTTTCTGCGTCATCCATAACCAGCTTCGTCAAAAAATCGGTCGCCGCTTCTTCTGCTGCCTTTTCATTTTTCATGAGATAATCCCCCTTCAGATAGTGTAATCAGAAAATTTCAAACAAAAAAATCCCGCCTCCAAGACTTGGTCTTGGGGACGAGATTTGGTTCGCGGTGCCACCCCGGTTCGCCGATATATCACTATATCTGCCTCTTCAGGTACGGCCACACGTAAAGGCTTATACCCTAGCTCTATAACAGGAGCTCCTGTCACACCATCCCTTAACTACATAGTTCCGATGCGCCGCTCAGAGACTTGGTTCAATGAAACCTTTCCTGCTCCTTTTCAGCTGCCGGAGCTCTCTGTGAGGAATCCTGATTCATTTACTCTTCTCTTCATTGCGTTTTTCATTTGGTATATATTAGCACTAATCATGTCAAAAGTAAACGGGATGTTCGCCTCACCTCTTCCACAGAATAATCAATGAATCACTTGATTGCATGCCCCTACTCAATAAGCTTTCGATTGATCAACGGGGCTCCGGCAGCATGATGTTTCAAAATCAGCGTCATGGCATCATACAGTTGGTTTATATAATCGCTTGGTATCTGGTCGGACAGGGTTTGATACATAAGCTTTTCGGATTGACTGATTTCTAATGATTTCTGTTTCCCTTTCTCGCTTAACATTAGCGTAACGGCACGGCGGTCAGATTCGGAAGTGGAACGAGTGACATACCCTTCTTTAACGACCGAGTCGACAAGTCTTGAAGGGCTCCCTCCTTCACATATTAAAAGAGTCCCCAGTTCTTTCAGAGAAAGCGGCCCAAATTCGTCCAGAACACGAATCACCTCGGCTTGTGGACCTGTGACACCGATTGATTTTACTATTTCCTGAAATTTTCGGCTCCCTTCCCTTTCTAAAGCAAGGATCATATAGCGAATGGCTTCGATTTTTTTCATCATGATTCTGACCTCTCCTCAATAATGATGTTCGGTCTTGGATCATGGGTCCCTAATACGTGGGCATGATTGTGCATTTTAGACCATAACTGTAATTTTTGGATCGTTTGCTGAGCTAATTTGGGGTGTGAAGAAACGCCATCGACAATTCCTTCCCTTAAGTGAACTTCACTAAATACCGCATCGCCGGCAATACAAATTGGATTTTCGTCATAAATCAGAAGCGACTGATGTCCTCTCGTATGGCCGGGAGTGGGAACCAAAATAAGGGTTCGATCCTGAAAAATGTCATATCCCCGTTCAAAGACTGCAGCTTCCTTCATGGGAATAAAATCAAGCAGCTTATATGTATGGTTCGGATAATCAAAATGTGCTTTATGATAGCCGCCGAGTAATGAAGCCCCAAATCGGTGGGCATCTTTCCACTCATTCTTCGTAACGTAGACCGTTGCATGTGGAAATAAATGAACTCCTCCAATATGATCGGTATGCAAATGGCTAAGGATCACATGTTGTATGTCTTCCGTGCGATATCCAAGCTGCTTCAATTTTTTATCGATCGCATCCTCCGGCTTTAAATCAAATTCTACCGTTCTGGGCGACCACCATGGAATGTAAGAAGGTTCATTCCGCTTAGGGCTTTCTCCCGTATCAAATAATATCAAACCGTTTGGATGCTCAATTAAATATACATGAATGGGAATTGTCCCCGCCCAGTCCTTTGAAAAAAATACCCATAAACGGTTCCTTGAACCTTCAATATGTTCTTTATGAACACGAACGCGGCCTACTTCAATAGCATGTACTTTCATAGATTTCTGCACCTCTCGCCTGTTGGTTAAAAATAACATATCCCCAGTATAGATGATACATCATTATATGACAAGTCATCTAAATGGAGATAACTAAACCATCGCCTTCTCTAAAAGCTATATTGGAGCAAGAGGAATTAAAAAAGAAGATCACAGCAACATGAGTCGCCGATATCTTCTTCTTAATGCAGCGTAGAATGCAGTTTTAACAACCAAAAACGGTCTTAAAATGATGTTCTTTTATTTGGCATTTTTGAACAGACTAAACATCTTTCCCTGATTGCTTTTCATAATTCCTTATTATCATTCCACTAGTTCTTTACCAAGGTCCTGGTCCTCTGTATGTTGGCAATACTTCAAGTAAAGGTATATATGCGGTTAATACACCGTCTGACAACGCATTTATAAAACCAACAACTTTATCTGTTGCTTCAAAATGTATTAAGATACTTTATCTTTGCCAAAATAATATTCTTTCGTTAAATCTTCAAAAAACTTCCTTATATACTCATGTTCAATAATATATTTAATATAGATTCCTTTTCCTTTAATATCGTTTCTTGTTACATAAATATTATTTGAGTTATATTGAATTCTAATCTCAGAACCTGATCTCATGTCTAATACGATTCCAGCAATAATACTTCCCTCAACTGAGCCAACTTCATGAACCGAGTTAACTGGTACTGAATTAAACCAACTAATCAATTTATTCATTTCTTCCTCATTTATATCAATTTCGACATGTTCAGCTTTAGCCATCCCTGAACCCATACTCTTATATATCACCTTACCAGCTCTTGTGTCTTTGATGTCCTTTTTTGATATAGGTTTGTGTAATAAAAGTTCATTCATAAAATTTTTATCTTCTTTGTATTTCAACCAACCAAATACACTTCCTAGAGCAACCATAATCATTATTAAAAGAAAAAAGGCTCTTACATATTTATTAGCCATTTAACTTGGCCTCCATAATTGTTTTGCTCATTTGTTGCCCCCATTTCACATAACGTTCTTGTGTTCTTGACGTCGATTCCCCTTAGATAGCTCCTATCTTAGGGGAATCGATGTGTCTGCACGGAATCCCTCGGGCAGACCGAGCGGCGTCAGCCGCTAAGCTGGAACACTGTGTTATGTGCTGTTGCCTCTTCTTCGAATTCACTTCCAAATACGTTTTATTGTTTTCTCCTTATCTTCCATTCTAATTTTATATACATCCGGATTGCTAAGCTTTCTCCATTCTTCAAATCCTATATTATTATCAAAATGCTTTAAAATCAGAGACATTAAAGCACCATGCGTTACTACAGCTATATTCTTGTTCGATCCACTTATTATCTCATTTATTACTTCAATTCCTCTATTCATTGCTTCTCTGGATGATTCCCCGCCCTTATACTTCAAATCAACGTTATCGTACGTCAACTTTAATTTATCCATCCAGTCGACAAGATCAACCGTACTTAGGACTCTTTCTTTTAGCCTTTCTTCAATTGTGTAACTTAAACTTAGTATTTTACATAACGGCATGATCGTTTCAATTGCACGTCTAAATGGACTTGTAATTATTAATTCTATTCCTTCGTTCTTTAAAAAACTTGCAAGCTCTTGGGCTTGTCCTTCTCCTTCTAATGTTAATTTGGCTGAAGGATCTTGTCCCTCGGCCTTACAATGTCTTATAAGAAAGATATTCTTCATCGAACTGACTCCCTCTTATATCTTTTAGGCAATTGCAAATAACGTTTCAGTATTCACGAACCCTCACCACCTTAAGGTCCGAAGGACCGGCCGCGATGCGGTTAGGTGGTGAGGGTTGTCGCCTGATTCACTTCTCTGAAAATTCCTCTTGGCGACCGAGGGTCTCGTCAGAGGCCCGATGCGTGAATGCGGTGTTAGGCGAAGTAATTGCCCCCACGAGTTACCTTCAAGTGATCTTAACTCCAATTCGTGTGTCTAATATTTCTTTAATCTGGGTAACTGTACCGTTCACAAATTCATCAACTTCTCTTTGGGTTAGATATACAAATTCGTAGTCATCAGTAATTGTTTCTTCTAAATAAAATCTTGTTATCCGTCTTATTTGCTCATTGATCTGACCTTCTGGGAAGAAATTCAAATAATCTGGAAATTGGTTAATGTATTGAAATGCAGTCCAAAAGATACAGTATCTATTGCTTTTTAAGTACAAAAAATCTAAATTATACCAGTCACGTTTAATTAAATTCCAATAATCAGGTGAACCTAGTATATCTTGATATACTCTCTCCTCCTTTTTTTGTTTATATAATTTGCTCCATTCCTGATCAGTCACTAAATGAAAGTAATACCCTAAACAAAAAGATAATCTTTTATCATTAATACTCTTCCTGTTATTTTCAATATATTGAGAATAAAACAATTCGGCATTTATCTTTCCGTTAATCTTAAAATGCGTAATTTCCTTTGGAGGATTTAGTCTCCCATCCAATCCATAAAGTCCGCAATCCGGTCCAATGTTACCCACCAAAAAATCTTCATGACTGACATTAATGCCTAAATCTATTAATTTTTCAGCGATTCTGAAATGTGTCACCCAAGTGGCCATGTTTCACCTCCGAAGATTATTTATATGTTTTATTATTTTGCAATTATTTCGCCTAACGTCTCAGTATTCGCGAACTTCGCTAATAACTCCATAATATGGGTTTATTTCTGAACTTGTAAATATCTGGACAGTGAAAAGTTCTAAGGGTTAAGAAGCCAGAGAATCGCTGTCAAAATCAAGCTGCTCTTGCTTGGAGCGGATTATTCTCGTTATGGATAGATGCGGGTTGCGAGCAAACAGGTGAAAAATA
>NZ_JAIOGQ010000021.1 GCF_019904135.1 Paenibacillus caui
TACTTTCGTCGATACGCTTCTACGCACAGATTTCGCCGTACGCAGGTATCCAAGCTACACGGGGGCTTGGCCCCTCCCGTGACCGGACTTTCACCGGCTAGAAGATGCGTGCCTCTGGGCACGCCAAATAAAAAAGGAGACACCGCGTGTCCCCCTCGAATGATTATTGGCTTGCCTATTTTGCCTCTTCTAGTGTTTGTTTATCTTTAGCTTTAGAAACGCCGGAAATAAGTAAGCGATCCGTCTTTCATTTTCTTCTCGATCCACTTCAGTATAGGGACCCGGAACAGCGGTCTGGTGAGTGGGAACACGAGCAAAAAACCAAACAGATCCGTCACGAACCCTGGAATCAGCAGCAGAACGCCTCCGCCAAAAATGCAGATGCCATCCAGCAGCAATCTGCCCGGAATTTGCCCGTTATTCATTTGGGTCTTCGCATCCGCGATAACCTTGCGGCCTTCAAACTGCATCATGAGCCCACCGATGACCGAAGTAGCCAGCGTGAGAAAAATGGTCTTTCCGATACCGATTCTCTCGCCTACGAACACAAAGCCGTAAAATTCGAGAATCGGTACAAGAACAATAAGAACGCCCAACCATTTGCGCATATAGGTACTCCTTAATCTTAAAGAGTGATCTTATACTGGATCCTTCAGTACAAAAACCGGGAATCAAGAAGAGCCTTTAAAATTCCCTTGCAATGTATTGTACAGCTTCGGGAGCGTTTTATCCAGTCGGACCGGCTTCATTTCACGGTTCACCCATACATGCGAGGTGGAACCCGTAACCAGCAGTTCACCTGGGAGTTCATCCTCAATATGCCAGATTGGCCCTTCAAGCTGCTCCCTACTCTCCGGACGCCGAACTTCATACTCAAACTTCAGCCGGAGGGGCGTAAGCTTGACTACGCGCGTAAAGACGGCAACAAGATCGTCATACAACGCCGGGCGTTTGTATTTCACATCCAGCTCGGTTACCGGCAGCAGTACGCCGCTTTCCTCCATGCTCCGGTAAGTAAAGCCGAGTTCACGAATCAGTTCCGTGCGCCCCATCTCAAACCAGTTTAAATAATTCGCATGATAGACGACCGCCATTTGATCGCTCTCCTGATAGCGAACGCGAAGACTGTTCACATACCAGCGGGGCAAAGAAGAATGTTCAGTCCCGGAATTATCCAACGATGCCACCTCTTTCGCAGCTTTAGATTACTGTAATGGTGCTGACTTCCCGGCTAATGTGAGAAAAAGCAATGGCTCCACGCTAGGGGACCGCCATTGCTTTTGTATTCAAACCTATAAGGTTGCAGACTGTATTACTTTCTGATTTGCCCAACCTTGATCAGATTTGTAGAACCAGAACATCCAAGTGGTACGCCAGCCGTAATGACAACAAGATCGCCTTCCTTAACCAGGCCGGAATCAAGGCCGCCCTTCATGGCTCTTTCGAACATTTCATCCGTAGATGAAGCCACTTCGCCTTTAACCGGCGTCACACCCCAGGTGAGGGCAAGTCGACGCATGGTCTGCTCTACCGTAGTAACGGCGATAATCGGCGCTTTAGGACGATATTTGGATACCATACGGGCTGTATGGCCGCTTTCCGTCGAAGTGATAATCGCTTTGGCATTCAAATCCATTGCGGAACTCGCAACCGCCTGGCTGATTGCTTCGGTAACCGTGCTTTGTTGAGCATAGCTTTGCTTCTCGAAAATATCACGATAAGCAAGAGCGGATTCCGCTTTCTCGGCAATCCGGGACATCGTCAGAACCGATTCAACCGGATATTTGCCTGCAGCCGTTTCGCCGGACAGCATAATAGCATCCGTACCGTCAAAAATGGCGTTTGCAACGTCGCTCGCCTCCGCACGGGTAGGTCTTGGGTTGCGCTGCATGGAATCGAGCATTTGAGTTGCCGTAATAACAGGCTTCCCTACACGGTTGCATTTTTCAATCATCATTTTTTGTACCAATGGTACATCTTCAGCAGGAATTTCCACACCAAGGTCGCCACGGGCTACCATCAGTCCGTCGGAAACTTCAAGAATTTCGTCCAGGTTATCTACACCCTGCTGATTCTCAATTTTGGAGATAATCTGAATATGCGTTGCATTATGCTTCTCAAGCAAGGCACGGATTTCAAGAACGTCGCTCGCTTTGCGAACAAAGGAAGCCGCGATGAAATCAATTTTCTGCTCGATGCCAAACACAATATCGTTAGCGTCTTTCTCGGTGATACCCGGCAGCGAAATGGCTACGCCCGGTACGTTAACGCCTTTCTTACTCTTGATCGTACCGCCGTTAACGATCCGGCATTTGATTTCAGTACCTTGCACATCAAGGACTGTCAGGCCGATCAGACCGTCGTCAATCAGAATCGTTGACCCGACTTCTACGTCACCCGGCAGTTCTTTATATGTAACGGAAATCCGGTCTTTGTCTCCCAAAATTTCTTCTGTTGTCAACGTGATGAACTCGTCCTGCACCAGTTCAATGGGCTCAGTCTTCAATTTCCCGGTACGAATTTCCGGACCTTTTGTATCAAGCAGTATGGCGACCGATTTTCCCAGTTCCTGGCTTGCCTGGCGAATGGTCTTGATTCGATTGCCATGTTCTTCAAAATCTCCGTGGGAAAAATTGAGACGAGCCACATTCATTCCGGCCATAATCAGTTTCTTCGTGTTCTCTAACGATTCGCTGGAAGGGCCGATGGTACATACGATTTTTGTTTTGCGCATTTGGGTTTCCTCCGTTTTAAGTACTCTCTTTACAGGTCATATTCCAACACTTTTTCCAACTATTAAATCTACTACATTATCACGGGTTTGTATAGGAAAATTGTCATTGTCATGACTTTTATCTACTCATTGCCCGTATGAGCCGACTCTATCATGATATCGGCATTCTTAGAATCGGAGCCGCTGCCCGGGCGAGCGGATTCAGTGAATTTTCCAATTTTACGGAATTTGGCATACCGGTCCTCAAGCAACTCATCTGCATTCATGACAGACAGCTCCTCCAAATGCTTGACAATGGAAGCCTTGACCGCCGCCGCGGTTTCCTCATAGTCCCGGTGCGCGCCGCCGCGCGGCTCAGGAACGATCTCCTCAATGACTTCCATCTCCAGCAAATCTTTGGCGGTAATCTTCATTGCTTCTGCAGCCTGATCCGCCTTGGATGCGTCTTTCCACAGAATAGAAGCCGCACCATTCGGCGAAATCACCGAATAAATGGCATTCTCGAGCATCAGCACACGGTTGCCTACGCCAAGCGCAAGCGCTCCGCCGCTACCGCCCTCTCCGATCACGACGCAAATCACCGGCACCCGAAGCAGCGCCATCTCCTTCAGATTACGGGCAATGGCCTCGGACTGGCCGCGCTCTTCGGCCGTAATTCCCGGGTATGCTCCTTTTGTATCAATAAAGGTGATGATGGGACGCCCAAATTTGTCTGCTTGGTGCATCAGACGAAGCGCTTTTCGGAACCCTTCCGGATGGGGGCTTCCGAAAAAACGCGCGATATTGTCTTTCGTGTCTTTGCCGCGCTGCTGTCCAAGAACCGTAACCGGCACATCGTTCAGTTTGGCCAAACCGCCGACCACCGCCAGATCATCGCCGAATAAGCGATCTCCATGCAGCTCTATAAAGTCCGTAAAAATAAGCCCGATCAAATCCAGCGAAGTTGGCCGCTGATGGTGACGAGCCAAATGCATCTTCTGTGAGGGAGAAATGTTACTGTACACTTCCTCCTCCAGTTGACGGTATCGTTCTTCCAGTCTGGCAATTTCCTCGCTGAAGTCGATTCCTTTCTCAGCGCCAAACTGCTCCAGTTCCTGGATTTTCTTCCGCATTTCCACAAGCGGTGCTTCAAAAGGCATTTCACCCGCCAATTGCAGTTCCTCCCTTCACACCATGCAAATCCAGAAGCTTCGAAAGCGTTGTTTTCATTTCCTTACGATGAACGACCAGGTCAAGCTGTCCGTGCTGCAGGTTGAATTCAGCCGTTTGAAAATCATCGGGCAGCTTCTGGCGAATGGTTTGTTCGATAACAATACGGCCTGCAAATCCGAAAACGGCGCCGGGCTCTGCAATAATAATATCTCCGAGCATGGCAAAGCTGGCGGAAACGCCTCCTGTAGTAGGATCCGTAATCACCGACAAATACAAGCCCCCCTGCTCATGGAAACGGGCCAGAGCTGCGCTGGTTTTGGCCATCTGCATCAAGCTTAGTATGCTCTCCTGCATCCGGGCGCCGCCTGATGTCGAGAAAATAATAAGCGGCAGTCCCTTCTTTGTTGCTGCCTCGATTGCTCGTGTAATCTTTTCGCCTACGACTGACCCCATGCTCCCGGAAAAGAAATCAAAGCTCATGACAGCTACGATTGCCGGATAGCCCCCGATCAGTCCCTGGCCTGTCACCACGGCCTCCCTTAAACCGGATTTCAGCTTCTGCTGTTCCAGCTTGGAGGCATAACCCGGAAATTCGAGCGGATCGAGCGAGTCAAGGTCTTCGTCAAACTCAGCGAAGCTGCCCTCATCCATCGTATAGCGGATTCTTTCCATCGCGTTAAGCCGCATATGGTAGCCGCACGAAGAACATACCTTAAAGTTCTTGTCCAGCTCCTTGCTATACTGAATGCTTCCGCACTTGCCGCATTTATTCATCAACCCTTCAGGAATTTCCCGTTTCGGTCGGTCGCCCTGTTCGGCGGCACCTCCCTGGCTCAGACGCTCTGAAGGAATGGTCGCATATTTTCTTTTCTTCTGGAACAAATCTTTGAACAAAAAGCTACACCTCACCAGCCGTTATTGTCATGGCCGCATCTTACAACCCGTCCGATCGATAGTCTTTGATCGTCACGGATGCAGAATGAAATTCAATACTTCCTGTACCTCTTCCAGCTCGCCGGATGGCACCAAAATCTCGAATTGTCCCTTGGACATATTCACAGGACGGGTTTGAACCAGAAAGCCTTCTTCTGAAAGCCTCTGCTTAATCATTTCCGCCATTTTTGCGGTAGGAGCAATGTAAATAACCGTCCACATTATTTTCGTGAAGCCCCCTTACAACGTTCTCCAGCCCGTATAATAGAATTATGATAACATAATTTTTATTTTTCCCGCAACAAATGAGGGACGACTATAGTTCGTTCAGAGCAGAACAGAACAGTTACGATCCGTTTTCGCCGCATGATCCTATGACGGTTCCCCCAAAGGATTACACAGCCGGCAAGGCTGCTATTTTGCCCCCGACGCCAGGTTGTCCCATTCGCCCAGATGGTAAACCCTTATTTTGAAAAAATATCGAAGTCGAATTGGCTTCGTGATTCACTTCATGATCAAAAGAGGACTTTGGGAACAACCTCTTACAGGTACTGCCTCGCCCCTTCATTCTTATGGGCAATCCGGGCCGAGGCCGCCGCGGCTATTCCGGCAACCAGATCGTCCAGAAACACATGAACCTTGTCTGTCTTGTCGTTCAATACGCCGATTATGCCAGGCTTTACCTTGTCCAGATACCCCAGACTGGTTAAACCGATCATGCCGAACATGCTTGTAATGCCAAGCGCCATCGTTTCATCTACTCCGTATAAAGGCTCGTCGGCATCCAGAATGGCCTGAAGCGGTTCCGGAAGTTCTTTCTTCTCGGCGAGTTCATCAAGTGCGATACCCGTAAACAGCGTATATTGGACCTCGCGTTTGCTCAAAACCGATTTGACGCTGGCAAGGCACTCCTCCTGCTTAAGTTCAGGATGATAGGCAATCTGAAGCTGATATACGATCGATGCGATCGCTTCAAGACTAACTCCCCTTCTGAGCAGCTGGGCTTCCGCAATCTCAAACGACATATGAATCCCCTCCCGCATCCCCCGCGTGAAAGTTCGCCTGGCTCGGCCGCGGAGATGTAAGTCATCGTTGTCCTTACGTGTTCCTAAGTGTATGCGAAAGGGAGGTAAAAAGTTCTTAAAATGTATCTTCACCTATTTTGCAAACCGTTCACAAGCTGCGTCCGAACGCCGGTTTCTGTAAATCGCGTCAACCAGCTCCGGTCGCCGGGGCCCGCGCGGGAAGCGCGAGGCGATAGAAAGCACCGCCTTTCCGGCGTTAGTGGCGTCAGGAGGGCAGTGCTTGTAAACTTCCGCATTCGTTATTTGATTTTCACGGTATCGCGGCCAAGCAGCTCTTCGATGATCTTGACCAGTTCGGGCGACGGCTTGATCCGGTATCGTTCGCTCAAGGCGAGCAGCTTACCGGTCCGCTCATAGAACAGCACGGTGGCGAGCGCCCCCGGATGCTGCTCCAGCAGCACCTTGAGCTGCTCCAGCAGCCGGGCGTTCTCCGCCGCCGCGGGAATCTTGATGAAGACGCGCTGTTGCGGCGTCTTCGGCCTGTCTCCGCCGGCAGCCTGCGGCGTTCCCGGCGGGGCTGCGCCAGGCGAGGCTGCGCCAGCCGGCCCGCCGGCGGCCGGCTTTGCGGCGGCGCCTGAAGCGCCGGCGGCCGGGGCAGCCGCCGTTGCGCGGCCGGCCTGGCGGCCCGCCGGCGCAGCGCGGCGCTCCCCGCCGCGGGGCCGCGCCTGTTTGGCCGCGCGGACAAGCTGCGCAAGGCCGGCTTCGCCAAGCGGCGCCAGCTCGTCGGCAAGCAGCTTGAAACCCTCGTCCTGCTGCTGCACCGCTCCCCTCAAAGCCAGCAGGGCGCCCTTCTCAACCAGGCTTCGGCTTCGGGCCCAGACCTCGGGAAACAGCACGACTTCCGCGCGTTCTATCTGATCTTCCAGCTCCATAAAAGCCATCGCCTTGCCCTGTTTTGTCGTGATCGGCTTGACCGATACAACCATGCCTCCCACAACGGCGCGGCTTTCATCAGGAGCTTCCCCGAGCTCCATCAGCTTGTCCACCCCCTCGCCCGACAGCAGCTCTTCATAGTCGTCCAGCGGGTGACCGGACAGATAGAGGCCAAGCAGCTCCCTTTCGAGATCAAGCTGCTCTCCCGCCGTAAAATGCGGCACTTCCGGATAAGGAATCTCCCAGTTTACCGTTTCGGCAATATCAAAGTCAAACAGCTGCAGCTGCAGGTCCTCCCGTTCCTTCCGCCATTTCAGCGCGGCTTCCACCGTCTCGTCAAGCATGGCCAGCAGCTGCGCCCGATGGCCGGGGAGGGAATCAAACGCCCCTCCCTGAATCAGCGATTCGATGACCCGCTTGTTGCAGACGCGCAAATCGACGCGCCGGCAAAAGTCGAGCAGGCTCTCGAACGGCCGATCGGACCGTTCCCGAATGATGCTCTCCATCGCCTGGGTTCCGACATTTTTGATGGCGGCCAGGCCGAACCGGATGACCCCGCCGCCGTTCTCTTCCGTACGGGGGGTAAACAGCACGCCGCTGTCATTGACGTCGGGCGGCAGCACCTTGATGCCCATGCGGCGGCATTCGACAATGTATTCGGCCACTTTGCGGTGGCTGCCCATGACCGCCGTCAGCATGGAGGCCATAAACGGGACCGGATAATGCGCCTTCAGATAAGCGGTTTGAAAAGCAAGCACTCCGTAAGCAGCCGCATGCGCGCGCGGAAATCCATAGTCCGCAAAGCGGACGATCATATCATAAACGGCGTTTGCTTCCTCCTCCGAATAACCCTGACGCAGGCTGCCGCTGACAAAGTGGCTTCTCTCCCTGTCCAGCACCTCCCGCTTCTTCTTGGACACGGCTCTGCGCAGCAGATCCGCTTCACCGAGCGAAAAACCGGCCATCGAGGAGGCGATCTTCATAATTTGCTCCTGATAGACGATAATGCCATAGGTGTCTTCCAAAATGGGAGCTAGATCGGGATGCGGAAATTCGACCGCCAGCTCTCCGTGCTTGCCCCCGATATATTTGGAGATAAACTCCATCGGCCCCGGCCGGTAAAGGGCAAGCACGGAAATGATATCTTCAAAATCGGAAGGGCGCAGCTCTTTCAGAACGCGGCGCATGCCGGCCGACTCCAACTGAAACACGCCTGTCGTCTCTCCGCGGGACAGCATATCATACGTGGCCGGATCATTGTCAGGTATGACGTGAAAATCAGGCGTGGAGCCTTTAAGTGCACCGATCCAGTTCATGGTGCGCTCAATAATCGACAGCGTCCTGAGTCCGAGAAAGTCCATCTTGAGCAGGCCGATCGATTCCAGATTTTCCATGGAATACTGGGTCAGCGCAGTCGTTTCGCTGCCTTCCTGCAGCGGAACGGCATCAGTCAGGGGATCGCGGGAAATGACAACCCCGGCGGCATGGGTGGAAGCGTGCCTCGGCATACCTTCCACCTTTTGCGCCATATCCAGAAGCCCACGGATCCTGGGAGAAGATTCGTACAACGCCTTCAGGTCCGGACTGTCCCGCAGCGCCCGGCTGATCGTCATGCCCAGATTCCCGGGGATCAGCTTCGCGACGCGGTCCACCTCCCCGAACGGCACGTTCAGCGCCCGTCCGACATCCCGGACCGCCGCCCGGGCCGCCATCGTTCCGAACGTGATGATTTGCGCGACGTGCTCGGCGCCGTATTTTTGGACAACATAGGCGATAACCTCATCCCGCCGCTCATCGCTGAAATCGATGTCGATATCCGGCATCGTCACCCGTTCAGGATTCAGAAACCGCTCGAACAGCAGGTGATATTTCATAGGGTCCACATTGGTGATATGGAGGGTGTAAGCGACAAGGCTGCCTGCGGACGAGCCTCTCCCCGGGCCGGTGGCGATCCCCTTCCGGTGAGCAAAGGCGATAAAATCCCATACGATCAGGAAATAATCCGAAAAGCCCATACTTTCGATGACGCCGAGCTCGTAAGCAAGGCGCGCTTCCAGCTCGGCCCTGCTCTCCCGGTTATTCCAGCTTTCCTTCCCGCCGTACCGTTCCTCCAAGCCTTTCCTGCATAATTCCGCCAGATACTCCGCCGCAGTCATGCCGTCCGGGAGGGGGCGGTAGGCAGGCAAAATGGAGCGGCCGAATTCAAGCTCCAGATTGCATTTATCGGCTATAACCGCCGTGCTCAGCAGCGCTTCGGCCCACTGGGGAAACAGAGCCCCCATTTCCTGTTGGCTTTTAAGGTAAAGCTGATCGGTAGGTATTTTGAAGCGTTCCTCATCGTCTACATTTTTGCCGGTGCCGATACAGATCAGGACATCCTGAACCTCCGCGTCCTCCCGCTGGAGATAGTGCACGTCATTGGTTGCCACGAGAGAAACCCCGATCTCTTTCGAGAGCTCTACCAGCAGCGGGTTTACCTTTTTCTGCTCCGCCAGCCCATGGTCCTGAAGCTCCAAATAAAAATCTTCGCCGAACACTTCTTTGTAGCGCAGCGCCGCCCGCTTGGCTTCTTCCAAACGCCCGTGGAGCAAATGCTGCGGCACTTCGCCTCCCAGACAAGCGCTAAGCGCAATAACGCCTTCGCTATGTTCCTTCAGGACAGCCCAGTCGATCCGCGGCTTGTAATGAAACCCTTCCAGATGTCCGATGGAGCACAGCTTCATCAAATTGCGGTAGCCCTTCCCGTTCTTGGCCAGCAAAATAAGATGATAGATCGGCTGGTCTTTGCGGCTTCCCCGCTCTTTGCGCGATCCGGCCGTAAAATAGGCTTCCAGCCCGATAATCGGTTTGATTCCTTTAGCTTTGCACAACTTGTAAAAAGGCACCGCACCGTACATGACTCCATGGTCGGTCAAAGCCAGTGCTTCCATGCCATATTCCGCAGCCTTGTCAACCAGATCTTCCAGCCTTGCAGCCCCGTCCAGCAGGCTGTATTCGCTGTGTACGTGCAAATGCACGAAGCCGCCGTTTGGCATTTGCCACCCCTCCGTTCTATCGATCTATAGCCTGCCTCTACACCCTCATATTAGAAATATAGGCACATCAGTTCTGATAAATATTTTATCATACATCCTCAAGGTTCGCCCATACAATGGTATAAAGCAGCTCCGGACAAGCGGCGGCTTGGTGTTGGCCAGGCTATACGTACCCATAACGGAGCCTTTGAAAGGAGCGCGCGGGAAGCATGAGCTCGTTTATAAGCAAAGCTATTTTGGACTTTTTCATTGCCTTTGGCATAGTACTGGGAGGCGCAATGCTTGGAGGCATTGGCGCCGTCATTTCCCTTCAGCCTCCGACGCAGACCATGCTCGACGTATCCGACCGGATCAAGATTTGGGCGCTTGCCGCCGCCGTCGGGGGCACAATCGATCCGATGCGGGTGATTGAAAGCAACTTCTTTGACGGGAACTTGTCGCCTGCGATCAAGCAGATCTTCTACCTGTTGACCGCTTTTTTAGGCGCCCACATGGGGTCGGAGCTGGTGAAGTGGGTATGCGGCGGAGGCAAGGTGTAACCCATGAGAGTGCCGCCTTTCGAACGTTTTCGCCCTTTTATGCAGCTTACGGCCGTATTTGTGCTGGGCATGCTGGCCGGCAGCATCGTTTATAATTCTCTGTACCATACCGCCTACAACCGGATTTGGACCGAAAAAAAAGACCTGCAGATCGAACTGGAGCAAGCCAAAATCGATCTTCAGGCCATGAAAAAATACAGCAAACGGCAAACGGCAATCAAGGAGATTAAAATTACGATTGAGGAGCACGATCCGCCGTATGATTCCTTGTCCGTTAAAGAAGTGGCTCAAATGCTGAAAAGCGAGCTGAATGTGCTCAGGGGACGCAGCATGTTTGAAATCGACAGTGATGCCAAGATGGCGCGCACCCTCCTGAATCAGAAAAGATATGAGGTCCGGGGGAAAATATACAGTATCGAGATCAAAACAATGCTCGTCAGTGAAGGCGTCCTTCAGGTATGGGTGGAAATGAAGGAATCCATACCGGGAGTCAGATAAGGGGCCCCTGTATTAGCCGTGATCGATCGACTGCATCGTCATGACGGATTTGGCCACAATTCCGTCATGATGGGTCATAATGATCTCAAGCTTGCACGTTCTGCGGCTCACTTCAAGCACAACCGGCGTAATGACGATCTGATTCTCAATCTGCAGCGGCTTGATGAAATAGGTTGTCATGTTGTCCACCACATACCCGCTGCCACTGATATCCTTGGCAGCCGCAATGCCTGCTTGCGTCATCAGCGACGTTAAAACCCCTTCCGATATCGTTCCCAGATAAGTAGCCATCTGCGGGGTGATTAGCCCGTGGAAGAACAGCCGCCCTTCTTCATCCCGCTCCTCGGCGAATCCGTTCCACATCAGATGATCGAACGTTTCCCCGAGCTGCGGCTGATTTTGCGCGTCGCGCATAGCCTGCAGCACCTCTTTGCGGGTAACCGAAGAAACCAGCTTCCGGTTCCGATCCACAATCGGCAGGAATTCAATGCCTTCCCACATCATAATTTGGGCCGCGGAAGCAAGCGACGTCTGCAAGCCGGCCGTGATGGGGTGACGCGTCAAAAATTTATCAATCGACTGTCCCTGATCGGCGTCTTCAATATCCTTGCGGCTGATAATGCCGATGACGCGATTCCAGTCGTCAGTGACGGGGAAACGCTGAAATCCCGTTTCTTCGGCCAGCCGGTTAAAATCCGCCACGCTGCTGCTTACCTTCAGCTGGCTAACCCTGCCTTTGCCCGTTACGATGTCCTCAATCAGCATGATTTTCTTCTTGATCAGACGGTCAAAGATGGCTCTGTTGATCATGGAGGCCACCGTAAAGGTGTCATGGCGCGAAGAGATGATCGGCAGTGCGAGCCTGTCGGCCAGCTGCTTGACCTCGCGGCTGGTGCTGAAACCGCCGGTGATCAGTACCCCTGCGCCCTGCTCAAGCGCCAGAATATGCGCGTCGTCCCTGTTCCCGACGATGAGCAGGCTGCCTGCATCGATATAGCGCACCATGGCATCATTCTTCATGGCCCCGATTGCATATTTGTGCAGCGTTTTGTTCAGCCCTTCGCTTCCGCCCAGGACATGCCCTTCCACGATCTCAACGACGTCCCCGAAAGACAGCTGGTCCGTCAGATTCCGCGGCTTCTTCTCGACGCGAACGGTTCCGATCCGTTCCTTCGTAATCACGATCCCCAGGTTTTCCGCTTCCTTGACAGCCCGGTAAGCCGTGCCTTCGCTGACATTCATGCTTTTGGCCAGCTTGCGGACCGAAATTTTCGTACCGATCTTCAGGCTCTCAATATGCTGCAGCAACTGCTCGTGTTTCGTAATGGAATCCTCATGTCCTTCCATCTGTTACCCCTCCAGGCGCCCATCTGTACTAATCTGTATCTATTATAGCATCAAAAAAGAGGGAGAAAAACTTGTACACGATCCGGCAACGAGTTTGTACCGCCGGGGAGCTAAAGCGATGGCAATGCGCACAGGCAAAAAGCCCTGCCGTCAAACATGACCGAACAGGGCTCCTTCTGCCTTTTGGTATCCTATAGAAATCATTTGCCGCAGTCTGTTAAAGGCTGCGGCTTTCTTTGCGTTCCTTGGACCACTTCATCTGCCATTCGCGCAGCTTGGCCTTGCGAACCCGCTCCAGCTGCTTCTTCTTCTCGGCATCGACGCCGAGAAGAAAGTGAAGATGAGCTCCGACGACGAGAAATGCGAATAAAGCCCATAACGCCCCAAACAGGGTTACCCAGCCTCTGCCGGAATCGAACGAAATCATTGGCAGGGCGTACAAAAGCATGCCCAAAGCGGTCAGCATGTACAGCACATGCTTCATTTTGCTCCGTATTGTCAAGGTTTACACAGCTCCTTCTACCCGAAATCTATATTTCTAGTCTATGAAGCTGCGTGGACAAATATGAGAGCTATCTTAATCTTCCTTCTTCACGAAATTACAGGCTCGTGCCGTACAGATGCTGCAGGCTGCCCGTAATGATTTGGTTCACATCCTGAATAATGACGCTAAGACGGCGCTCGGCGTCAAATAGGCGTCTGATGTTCAAATTCAGGCTCAGCGTTTCAAACAGCTTTTCCATCTGCTCCATTTCTTCCTGGGACGGCATATCCCCAGACATCATCCGCTGCTGCACCTCATTCTGGCGGCTGCGGAATTCCTCAAGCATCCGCTTGCTTTCCGGATCGGCGTTCACCAGCTTCATCGCAGCGTTAATTTCCTCAACTTCCTTACTCTCCTTAAGCGCCTTCGCCAGCCCGTGAGCTTGATCGTATATGTTCATTTTTACCCGCATCTCCTCTTCTAGGCTTTGTCTACGAAATTATAACCCACATGCAGGTCCATAAGCAAAACCGACCAATTTCATGCACTGGGCCAATCACCAAGGGAAATATGTCCTCATATGATGAATTACATGCAATCATGCAGGTCGTGCTGACAAGAAAAGCGTTACCAGCCTCAGGTTGGAAGGAGAACGACATATGCCCTCCAGGAAACTTACTCTACAAATTACGAATCCGGGGTTACTCGGAGACAGCGACATTTTGCTTGGGGCAGCAACCGTCAAGCGTTTGAAAATTCCACCCCAAACGCCGATCCGTATGAAGTTTGGATCTTTCGAGCACTATGTCAGGGTTATTCCCCAGAGCAAGGCCAGAGGCCTTCGCATCAGCGCTCACCTGGCCAAAAAAATGGGGATCTCCCCCAAAACGACACTGCGTCTTGTCTATACGCCTTCAACCCGTACCCTGCATCTGGGGCCGGTGATCGGCGTACTGATCAGTCGGGATTTTCCCGAGAACCTTGATCGGCCGTTCGGTCTTATCACATCGTTTTGCAAAGAGCTCACCTTTGCCGGACGAAAACAAGGCGCCTTTGTTTATTTCATTACGCCCGCCGGAATCGAACAGGGTGCTGCTAAAATTCAGGGCTGGGTTTTCGAAGACAGCTGGAGAAAGACAGACCTTCCGGTAGCCGATGTATACTACAATCGTTTGAATTCCAGAAAACTGGAAAGCATGGCCAGCGTCCAGCACTTTATGAATGATGTCAGAACTCGCTACAACAGTCATTTTTTCAATGAAAAATATCTCGACAAAACCGAAGTGTTTGACGCTCTTCAGAAAGACGGGCAGCTCGAGCGTTATTTGCCCGAATCGCATCTGCACCGCGGCTTGTCCAGCCTGAGAAGCATGCTTTCCAAATACCCGGTTGTATTTCTGAAGCCAATTAAAGGAAGTCTCGGGAAGGGAATCATTCGCATCAACCGGACATCGGACGGTTCGTATATGACCCTTTCCACCCAGAGCTACGGGACACGTAAGCAAATCCATGACAATTTAGTGAAGCTCCATCATTCGCTCGCCGGCAAGATGAAAACGACGCGTTATCAGATCCAGCAGGGTCTCTATCTGATTGCGATCGGCAAACGCCCGGTTGATTTCCGGGCTCTCGTCCAAAAAAACGCGCAGGGTAAATGGGCCGTCACCTCTATCGTTGCCCGGATTGCGGGCTCCCAGCATTTCGTGTCGAATCTTGCCCGCGGCGGAACGCTGTCCAAGGTGAAGGAAGCGGTTGACAGAAGCACGCTTCCGGCCGCGATCAAGCTGAAAGCCGGGGCACGTTTGCATAAGGCGGCACTTGAAATCGCCGAGGGAGTGGATGAGCGGATCGCAGCTCATTTCGGCGAGCTCGGCATTGACCTCGCCATGGACCAAGCCGGCCGGATCTGGCTGCTTGAGGTCAATTCGAAGCCGTCCAAAAACGACAATACCTCGCTCGGTGAAAATATCATTCGCCCTTCCGTCAGACGTCTGGTGGATTATGCCGGTTATTTGTCGGGCTATTAAAGAAAGGGGGATTCCCATGATTTCTAAAATAGAAGGTACGATGGGCATCCTTGTCGCGGCAAGTAATAACAACCCCCTTCTTTTTTCGGAGTCCGGATTCGTCCGCAAGCTTTGTCTTACCGCCGCCGGACGCGGACTTACGATATTCGCCTTTACTCCGCAAGCGGTAACTGAAGCGAACAGGATTCATGGATATACGTATCAAGACGGGATGTGGGTAATCAAGGCGTTTCCCTTTCCGGACATTGTCTATGACCGGTGCTTTGCGAAAGGAGAACAAAAAATCGAAAAGCGCCGCAAGCTTGCCCTACTGGCAAGAAAGCGCCCATTCCGTTATCTGACCCGGGGACTTGCAGGAAAATGGAGCGTTTACGAAACGCTTAAGCTGTTTGACGAAACGGCTCCCTATCTGCCGGAAACTTGCCTGTACACCAAAGCGGAGCAGCTTGCCGCAAAGCTGTTCAGGTGGAAGGGAGAAGCCTTTCTGAAGCCGCAATTCGGAACGCACGGCAAGATGACTTTGCATGTCCGTGACGGCAGATCCGGGGAGGGCCGGATTCAGCTTACCGGAAGGGACAGCAGGAATACCGTGTTTAACCGGCAATTTGCTTCGATCCGGGAAGCAGCCCGGTTCATCGAAATGTTCAGACGCGGCAGGTCTTTTCTCCTGCAGCCCTATCTTCAGCTGTCCACGAAGGAGGGAGAGCCCTTCGACATTCGGGTTCTTATGCAGAAAGGGGCTGACGGAAGATGGTCCATGACGGGAATGGCCGCAAGAGTCGGGAAATCAGACTCACTGACCTCAAATCTGCATGGCGGAGGAAGAGCTTTCCGGGCCTCGCAGCTTCTGAAACGTGAATTTGGCGCTCAAAGCGCAAAATCGGTGTTAACGGCCATACGCCGATTGGCCGCTGTCATTCCGCCCTATTTGGAAGAGCATTTCGGAAGACTGGCGGAGCTCGGCATCGATTTTGGCGTGGATTCTGAAGAGAACGTGTGGATTCTGGAGGTTAATTCAAAGCCCGGACGAAGCGCATTCGGATTCATCGGAGACATGAACAGCGCCAGAAAAGCTGTGGAGAATCCGATTCTGTACGCCTGTCATTTATTGAAACAATCTTAAATCATTCGACTCACCTAAAGCCTATGAACAAAGTTTTGCTTCGCAAAACTCCTAGGAGGATAACCCATGAGTTTGACTTTCTGCAATGTGCATTTTACCCAGCAGCCCCAAAGCGTCGTCTATGTATCGGGTTCCCTGCTTAAAAAACTCAAGCTTAGCGGCAAGAAAAAAGTGAATCTGCGCCTTGGGGCCGAAAAGGTGCATGCCGCCGTAAAACCGATCCAGAAACCCGGCAATCATCTGTATCTGGCAGCAGGCGTTCGCCGTGGAATCCGGGTGCCAAAGGCCGGGTCGATCTATCTTCGCAGCGTCCAGCAAAAAGACGAAGTGCAAATCGGCCCGCTGATCGGCGTTCTCACCGATGGACCGACTTCCTCTTCGACTCAACCGTTCGGCAACCGGACGGGTTTCATCAAGCAGCTGCTTTGGGAAGGCAGCAAGATGTCTTATATTTTTGCCTTTACGCCGCGGGACATCAACTGGCAGGACGAGACGGTCCACGCCTTCTTTCTGAATGATTCCGGGAGCTTTTACCGTCAGAAGGTTCCGCTGCCCGACGTCGTCTACAACCGGCTGCCCAGCCGAAGGGCGGAAACCACCTCCCCGATCCACCAGCTAAGGGAGCGGTTTGGCCGCAGGAAGATTCCGTTCTTCAACTGGAGCTTTTTCAATAAGTCCGATATTTATCGTCTGCTTGAGAACGACGTCCAGGTTAATAAATATGTTCCCGAATCGATCATGAGTCCTTCTCCGGAGCAAATCAAAGGCATGCTGGACCGGTACTCCATTGTCTATTACAAACCAACGGGCGGAAGCCTTGGAAACGGAATATACCGGATTTCCCATGTGCCGCAAACCGGATATTTTGTCAGGTACCGCAAGAAGACCGGCAATGTGCTTCAGCGGTTCGGCAGCTTCTCTTCCCTGATGAGAACACTGCAGCGCCAGCACGGCCGCGGCTTGCACAGGTATGTTGTCCAGCAGGGGATCCGGCTTATTGAGATTGAAGGCTGCCCTATCGATTTTCGCTTTCATATGCACAAGAATGGAAAAAATCAATGGGCGGTTGTCGGGATTGGCGCGAAAAAAGCCGGCAGAGGCAGTGTCACCACGCATATCAAAAACGGAGGATCCCTGCTCACTCCCCAGCAAGCGCTGAATCGGGCGTTTGGAGCAAACGGCGAAGAAGTGCTCCGCCGCGCCAAGCAGGTTGCCATTTCTCTTGCCGAAGCCATTGAGCATCACCATGAGCATCTCATTGGCGAGCTCGGGTTTGACCTTGGCATCGACAAGGATGAGAATATCTGGATGTTTGAAGCCAATGCCAAACCGGGCCGGTCAATTTTTAAACATCCACAGCTCAAGCCCGAAGGAAAAGCTTCAATCCAGCATATTCTTGAGCACTGCATGTATCTGAGCAAATTCCGCAGGAGGGAAGAATCATGAGCATAATTCAGCAGGAAGAGCGTAAACCGGTCATCGCTGTTCTGACGAGTGTAGATCCCTTGCGAAAATTTGCCGGAAACCGCTCCAACTTCAACGATATTCTGAAGACCGGGAAGCAGCTCAGTTTCCCGGTATACATCATTACAACCAAAGATTTAAAGCTGTCGGAGGAACAGGTTCTCGGATATACGTATTCGGCCGAGAATAAACAGTGGGTTTCAAAATGGTTCCCTCTGCCGGATATTCTGTACAACCGGATTCCAACGCGGGAAGACGAGAAGAAGCCGCAGGTTCGGCGCAAAATTGACGATTGCCTGAATCACCCTACAATCCAGCTGTTCAATCCTTTTTTTTTCAATAAGTGGAAGCTGTTCAGCTGGCTCAGGAAATCCAAACTGACCTCTTCCTTCATTCCGGAGACCAGACGCTTAAGCAGCCGGAAGGTCCTTTCTTCCATGCTGGTCAAATATGACGATCTGTATTTGAAACCCGAGAGCGGGAAAGCCGGAAAAGGAATTATGAAGCTGTCCTACAGCGTCAATGAAGCAAAACCCTACAAACTTATCCTTCAGGCTCCCGGCAAAAATGTCATTTACAAAACGGCAAAACTTCCGCTGCTCTGGCGGCGCATCCGCAAGGAAGCGGATAATGACCCCTATATTTTGCAGCAGGGGATCCGGCTCACAAGCTATCAGGGCAGGCGTTTTGATTTGCGGGTGCTCATTCAGAAGACAGGGAAAGGCAACTGGTCCGTTACCGGCATCGGAGCCCGTCTGGCCGGAAAGAGACGGATCACGACCCATGTGCCCCAGGGAGGAAGCGTCGAAGATCCAGAGAAATTGCTGCTTCCGACATTCGGCGAGGAGCAAACGGCCTGGCTGCTCAGCAGGGCTCGTGCCGATGCCGTGATTATCGCCCGCCAAATCGAGCGGTCATGCGGGAATACCCTTGGCGAAATGTCGATGGACCTCGGCGTTGACCAGGAAGGGAAAATCTGGTTTTTCGAGGCTAATTCGAGACCGATGAAATTTGATGAACCCCAGATCCGCCAGAAATCGCTGCAGCGGATTTTTCAATACAGCCAATACCTGTCCAAAACAGGCAAATTCTAGAGAGGAGGAATAAAGGATGCATATATCCTCCATTCATCCGGAAGATGTTCAGTCGTGGGAAAAATTTCACGGCACTCTTCTTGCTTTTATCCGCAAATACGGCTCCAAACGGATTACAGCCGACGCCTATCGCAGAATACAGCGTCTGTCCCCGCTTGCCCTGTCCCGGGCGGGGAACGGGATTATGATGGCTACCATATGCGCGGAGGATGGGCGGCGCATTGCCGGTATCCTGTGTACCGAAGGATATGGCGACGATCTGAGCGTTGCCGTCGTTCATCCCCTGTACCGGGGCAGGGGCATTGGAACCAGGCTGCTCAAGGGACAGCTGGCCGAACTTGGACGTTTGAACTGCAAGGTAGCCATAGATAACATTTCCATTCTGAGAATGTGTTTCAAAGCCGGACTGTCCGCATGCAATGTAGCTGAAGGACCTACCGGTAAACCTACGCTTGTTCTGTCCGGGAAACGACACGAAATTCTAGTGGAATCAGGATCTTGAATCAGAACTTTCTTTAAAAGAAGGTGGACATTTTGCCGCAGCCCGTGCTTGGCATTCTTACACTTTATTTGAACGACAAAGGACAGCTCGAAGAGCGGAAGATTTATGAACGCATGACCATTGAGGGCCGGAAGCTGGGACTAAACGTCATCGTCTTCACCCCGGCGGATGTGATCACCGGCAAAGAAATGATCGATGCCATGGTGTTCGATACGGACTCCCGGAAGTGGTCGAGGAAGCAGCGCAGTTTTCCGGACATGATCTTTGACCGCTGCCGGATTCAGAGAAGCAAACGCTTCGAGCAGCTCCGCGTCTTCCGCAAGCGGTATGCTCATCTGACCTTTCTCAATCGTCCGCTGCGCGATAAATGGACGATTTACCAGGTTCTTTCGCGCAAGCCCGAATTCAGGCCTTATTTGCCTGAGACTGCATTTTTCAACACTTTATCGGATGTGCACAGGTTATTGAAAAAAAAGAACATCGTCTATATCAAGCCCATACAAGGCACCGGGGGCCGGGGCATTTTATGCATCGAAAGCATCGGTCCCAAGCTGTACCGGATCCAGGGCAGAAACCGAAAAAGGGCCATCGTTCCGTCCCAGAAGCTTCATCTTTCCCGCATGGGGCCTTTTCTGCTCGGTTGGAAAAAAGGCACCCGTTTTCTGGTTCAGGAGGGCATTCGGATTACGCTCCCGAGCGGTCGTGTGCATGATTATCGGATGCTTGTGCAGAAAAATGGAAGCGGAAAATGGTCCGTAACGGGCTGCGCGGGAAGAATAGGCCCTGCCCGGAGCGTAACGTCCAACCTTCACGGCGGCGGGTCGGCGGCCGCGATGTCCCTGCTGCTGAAGAAGTGGATCGATTCCGAACAAAAGCGGCAGGAAGTCCGCAGGGAAGCCGAGAACATAAGCCTGGAGATTGCCGCCTATCTTGAAACGCTTTATGGGCCGCTCTGCGAGCTTGCGCTTGATCTGGCTATTGAGCGAAACGGGAAAATTTTCGTGCTGGAGGTCAATCCCAAGCCGGCTCGCGAAGTTTTTGCCCGCAGCGGCGATGTCGAAGCTTACCGGAACGCGATAACGAAACCGCTGGAATATGCTCTATGGCTATACAGACAGAAGAACAGATGAATGCACGCAGATCCTAAAAGTTGATGCAAACAAATATAACAGACCGCCGCTCACCTGCGAGGTCTGTTATTTGGCTTTCCGCCTCTCCTTGCGAGATACGGCTATCCGATTTAAGGCATTGATCACTCTGCGGCTTCCGCCTGATCATACAGCGACAGCAACTGATCAAAGCTCGTAATCACCGCATCCGCGCCCTTGAGCTCGTCCTCATTCCCAAAGCCGGCATAATTGCAGCCAATTGCGGTCTGACCGTTCTTCTTGCCTGCCTCCACGTCGGATGAACGGTCGCCTACCATCCAGACATGGTCCAGATGATGCCGGTCCATCAGCAGATGCAATAGATCCACCTTGGATCTGGTCTGATACTCCCCTGCGCTGTATAGTCCGCCCAACAGGGACGCGATTCCATGCGCTTCCGCAATGCCTTTGACATAATGCTCCAGTCCGTTGCTGGCTACAAACAGGGCCACGCCCCGCTCCTTAAGGCGATGCAGCGTCTTGGCAACCTGCGGATACAATTCGGTGTTCTCTTCTTTCAGGCCCTTCAGCTCCATTTCCAGCAGCAGCTCATCAGCCCGCCGATGTACGGCCAGGTCCTCGTCTGGCATGACAATTTTCCATATTTCTTCGAGAAGCATGCCCAGACTGCCCAGTATACGCTCTTCCGGAGGGGTTTCCCCTTTATAAAGCCCTTCTTCACGCAGCCTGTCAAATACCTGATAATAAGCCGGCAGCAGCAGCGTCTCCGTCTTGAACAAAGTACCATCCATATCAAAAACCATCGCTTGAGGTTTGCTAAGATGTCCGGCTTTTCCCATGTTTCGTCAATCTCCTCCTTTACTTTAATGCCCGCCTTCCCTGAGCGCCTCCATGACCAAAGCGGCATAGGCCTTGGCTCCTTTCGGCTTCAGATGGACCCCGTCCGCTTCGAAATAAGCATCCTTTTCTTCGCTTGCCGTGTACCAGTCCACGAGCGTTATGTTCCCAGGCCCTTCCGCCGCCTTGGCCAAAGCATCGTTCACTGTCTCTTGCCAGGGACGGGGAACTCTCGTGTTGATCAGAATGATCCGCTTGGCATCCTTAAGCGAAGCGAGCAGCTTGTTCAGCTGTTTGCCGGTGAAAGCGCCGTTGGTTCCAAGCTCTATGATAACATAGCTGCCAAGGCGATCCTTTGCTTTGAGCTGTTCTGTCACTTTTTCCGCTTCGCTAAACTGTCTTCCGATCTTGCCGTCAATCACGATTCCCGGAAGCTGCTTCTCCAGATAAGGCTTGATGTCCAGAAGAACCGAATCCCCTATTGCCGTAACGTCGGTCCCGTCGAGATCTTCGGCTTTGACGGAACCCTGCAGACCGCCCGAATCGTCCGATGTCCGGGGAGGCTTGGCAGCAGTACCGGAAGCTTCCCCCGCTTTGCCGGTTTCCAGGGAAGGAACGGGCGCCCCGGAAGCCGATAGTTCGGCAGAGGGCGCAGCCAGAGCGGGAGGCTGAATCCGCGAGACCGGCCCCCCTGTTTTGGCCGCACTGATCTCATAAATGCCAAACAATAGAAACGCCACCGCGCCCAATACAGCCGCATAAGCCGTAAATGCTTCTTTTCTGGGCTTGATTCGTGTCCATGCGGCTTTTGCGGCCCCTCTAAATCCGTTTTGCCGGATCGGCTGTTCAATAAACCGCCATGACCATGCCGCCAGCACAATCGTAACGGCTACCTGAATGATCGACCTTGCGAGATGGAAGCCCCCGGTATTTACAACCGGACTAGTCAGGACAATTACCGGATAATGCCACAGGTACAGTCCGTAGGACCTCGCGCCGAACCACCGCAGCAGCCCCGATCCGGCAAATTTGCCAAGCATGCTCGCCGGGTGGGCCAGAACAGCAACGGCAGCCGCCGTCATAATGGACATCAGGAACATGCCTCCCTGGTACAGAAAGGGATCATATTCCGTTGTGCTAACAAGTATGTACAGGACGGCAAGCAGCGACAACGCCCCTGCCAAATCCAATATAAAGGCGGCTTGCCTGGACACGGTCCTCTTCAGCTTCGCGCTTGGCCAGACAGCCGCAAGCGCAGCTCCGCACAGCAGCGAGAACAGGCGGGTATCCGTTCCGTAATATACCCGGCTCGGGTCAGTTCCCGGCGAGTACATGACCGCCATTAAAATTGCCGACAGCATGGCGCCGCCCATGATGCAGGCGGCCAGCCTCTTTCGTCCCCAGCCGGCCCAGAGCGCGGCAGCAAGCAACAGCGGCCAGACGAGGTAAAACTGCTCCTCCACCGCAAGCGACCATAAATGGCCGATGGGCGAAACGGGACCGAACTTTTCAAAATAGGACACCTGGTGAAATACGGACCACCAGTTGCTCATATAGACCAGCACCGCAGGGATGTCCCCTCTCATGGAAGCCAGATGTTCCCGGCTAAATGCGGCCGTCCATCCGGCGGTGACAACCAGCATTAGCAGCATCGCCGGCAGCAGTCTTCTGAACCGCCTTATCCAAAATTGTTTTAAACCGATGTTACCGTTCCTGTACCAGCCCGACAACAAAATGTCCGTTATCAAATAGCCGGAAAGGACAAAAAAGATACTTACCCCCAGCAGGCCGCCAGGCAGCCAGGCCGGATTCAAATGATAAGCAATGACTGCAAAAACGGCCAGGGCTCTTAATCCGTCCAGACCCGGCATATACCGTCTGATCACAGGGGGCGGTTCGGAACCGCTATTGACCTCTCTTATGTAAGCTTTACTGTCATCTCGGCCCAATGTGCTGTAGACCGGGTTGTCATCATTCATATGTTCTCTACCTTTCCTGGTGCTGATGAAGGAAATGCTGCCCTTTTTACATTATAGGAAGCCTCGCATCCAGGAAAGGTCTCAATCGAGTTAAAAATCATAACAACAATTTCATATCTCTGGACGTGCATATGTTACTTTATCGAACATAATAGACGATGTCGTTGGTGATATCCAGGGCGTTCAATTGACCGCCGTATACCGCCCCTCCGTCGATCCCTATAATATTGTTGCTCCCGTAGTACACAAAATTATTTTCAGGATCATCATGGAGTCCTCTGGTAGGCGTATGTCCAAATACCACCTTTTTGCTGCCTGCATAGCCTGTATGGAATGGACCGCGAATCCACATCAGGGTATGCGGCGGGGTTTCCACCGGCGGAAGGGCCGGCTCCAAACCTGCGTGAACAAAAATATGCTCATCGGTCTCAATAAAATGATCCAGACTCTGAATAAACTCAAGATGGCGCCATAAATCCGGAGAATACAGAATGGGCATCCGGAAGGAGTCTCCTTCCCCCTTGGCCTCAATGTCCCGTTCAAACATGCCGTAGCTCAGCAGGGTTTTGTCCCCGCCGTTTCGCTTTACCCAACGGTTCCAGTGTTCTTCTTCCTTCAATGTCAAAGCGCGCATCATCAGGTCTTCGTGGTTTCCCTTTAAGACAGACGCCCCTTGCCGCTTGAGGCTGATAACCATATCGAGAACCCCTTTGGAATCCGGTCCACGGTCAATATAATCGCCCAGCAGCATGAGCCGGTCGCGGTCCGGATTATAGGAAGCCGCTTTGAGCAGCCGGGTCAGCTTGTCCTGCTCGCCATGGATATCGCTGATTGCTATTGTTCTCTCCATTCTTTCAGCCTTCTTTCTCTGTAAATGTATCGTGTCATCGCCTGCTGAAGAGTCGCTATGAACCGAATGAAATTCGTTTAACCGTGCCTCCGTCGAAATCTTTTACGATAAATTCATCGCCAAAGAGAATGCCGTAGGAATGAGGATAGTTCTCTTTCGGCAGCGCAATCGAACCCGGGTTCAGCAAGTATACCCCCTCCTTGCGGTCTGCCACGGGAATATGGGTATGTCCTTGAATGAATACATCATTCTCCATCAATGGAGGCAGATGCTCCATGCTGTAACCATGCCCGTGAGTGGCATAAATCCGGCGTCCTTCATGCAGAATCATCGTATAGTCCGCCATAATCGGAAATTCGATCAACATCTGGTCCACTTCGGCGTCGCAATTCCCGCGAACGGCGACGATTTTTTCCTTGTACTTATTCAGCATTTCCGCTGCTTGCCCTGGATTGTATCCATCAGGCAGCGGGTTTCTCGGTCCGTGGTACAAAAAGTCGCCTAGCATGACTATCTGGTCCGCCTGTTCCTCGTGAACCTTGTCCAGCGCACGGCTGAGCCAATGTGCGGAGCCGTGGATATCGGAAATAAACATCAGCTTCATGACCATCATCCTTTCTTTTGTATCATTGTAACATATACTTCAATGCGCTCCGTCACGCCTATCCTTCACATAGACTTATTTTGTTGGTCTTGGCGGGAAGCTTCTCCTTGCTTTACTTGAAAATTAGACGTTTTGTTCGCGCGAAATAACAACAGAACCGGAATCAAGGCTGCGATCCCGCATACGATCCACGCTAACCGGATAGGCGTTTGATCGGAGGATAAATTACTGAAATTATGACTCATCATGCCTGTTATGACTAACCCAATGCACATGCCTACCTGCGAAATAGCCGAATCCAGCGACAATAACGTCGAGCGGTATTCATTTGAAATTCTTTTATTCAAAAATATTTGTTTCGCTGCAGGATACATGCCTCTTCCTATCTCGTAAATCAAAAAGGTGATCAGCACAGGGTAAAAAGTATTGAGCACTCCTGACAAAGTAAGCCAGATGCCAATCATGCCGCATGCATACATCAAAACCTTTACATCTTCATGGCGTCCGGCTATCATTTTTCGCACGAGATAGCTTCCAAAGGTCATAAATAAGGAGTAGGCTGCTTTAATGATACCCATAATCCAAATGCCCTGCTCTGATAAGCCCACCAGTCTTGGTTGTTGGAACGCATTACCAGCCGAGTTGGAAAAACTGATAAACAATCCAACGACAAAGATGAGCCAGATGCTTTTGTTTTGCAGCCCGATTTGGATGCTATTCGTGATAATCGTTTTAATGTTAACTTCATTCATTTGTTTTTTGCGATCATGGAGATCTTCCTTCATAAAGGATACGCATAAGAAGATAACGACCACCACAGAACAAATGCTAACCATCCACGGAAGCCAATAGTGATAAGCAGCCAAAAGTGAACCGAGGATCCCGCATATAAATCCAGATATGTATTGGATGCTGTTTGAAGTTGTAAACAGGGTTTCAACAGGCTTGTCCGTATGCTCTACCACCCAAGACTCCAGAGAGCCCGATTGAAGACATATGGATAACCCGCCTAACACCTACGCCAAAATGAGTACCCATATACTTTCCGTCATCATAAATATAATGCTGTACAGCAAGTAACAGCCTAACCCCAAAACCATAGATACTTTTCGGCCAAATTTGTCCGAAACGGCTCCTGTTGGTATTTCAAATAGCAGAATGCTTATAAAATAAACAACTAATAAATAATTTGCGTATTCCAGAGAAAGGCCCTTATACAATAAAAACAAGATCAGAGTCGTCCCGGTAATCTCACTCATAAAAAACTGTAAAAAACTGACCGAATAAAAAAGGCGATGTGCTTTCACTCTATAATCTCCTTCGGAAGCGTGGTCATTTGTGCGGTTTAATTTTCATGAAAAAAAGCCTGATTTCTCAAGCTTTTCATCTTGCTGCTTCGTTTAGATAGTTTCTGGGATCGTTTATATGACTAGCGGTATCTTCGGGAAATGCAATGCTCATCTGCCAGCTTGTAGCCTTCCAAAGGGATAAGCTCAATACAACTGCTGGAATCGGGAGAATGAAGCATATGATTGTCACCGGCATAGATGCCGACGTGATGAACATTTCCTTTACCTTTCTCGAACGCAAAAAAGAGCAGATCTCCCGGCTGCAACTCGTCCCGTTCTATCACTTCCCCCTGCCTGGCCTGATCGGAAGCATCCCTTGGGATGATGATTCCTTGAGATTTGTGCATGCTGTAAGCAAAACCTGAGCAATCGTACCCGAAGGATGACATGCCGCCCCACAGGTACGGCAGCCCGAGAAAACGCATGCCCTGCTCAACAATACGCTGGCCAATCTGCCCCGCATCTGGCGACGCCGAAGCAGATCCGCTTATGATGCGTACATCTTTGGACTGCAAAACGGCCGTCCCATGCGGGGAATGAACCGTCACGCTTTCGCCGGCTTCGGCAAGGACGGGCAAACGTGTCAGGAAGCTCAGTTCAATCGTTGTATCCTGATTGCCTTCAAGTATTAGCTGCGCCTTATCGGCGATTACCTCGGCCCACTTGTCCGCTTGATAATGTTCGTCAGAGGCGGCAAGCTGACATTTAGGCACCCATCCCGGATAACCCAATGCTTCTTTCCGGGTCGCCTGATCCGGAATGAACACCTTGATCCAGTCGCCGCGCTGCTCGGCGGCCAACACTTCGGTGCCGTACAGAAGCTGCGTCTGAATCCGATTTCCGTTATATAAATCGAGCTTATCCGGCACTGTCATGGCCCCTATCCATTCCGCTAGGAGAGCCGGCTGCTGCAGCGCCGGTTCGTCAAGGGGGCGCGGGGACTCCGGCGTTGTCCACACCGTAGCGACCGAAACGGCAGTTCTCATTTTGGACAGGGTGCTCATGACAACGCTCCTACTCCGTCCTGACAATGCACATCGCGAATGCCGAGCCCGGCTTCCTGCGGAAATGTCATGACGCGGCCATCGTACCGGACGCCGCCGACGACAATATCATGCTGCATCATCAGCGGCGCATCAAAGTCGAAACGGGTAATATTTTTCTTGCTTGCCGCAAAATGCGCTGCCGCGGTCACGGCGACACGGGATTCAATCATGCTGCCGACCATGCACTCTACCCCATATTCTTCCGCCATCTGGTTGATGATTTGCGCTTTGTAAATGCCGCCTGACTTCATCAGTTTAATATTGATCAGGTCAGCGGCACGGAGCTGCAGCAGCTGGAGCGCATGAGCCGGGGAAAATACGCCCTCATCGGCCATAATGAGCGTGTCGACAGCATCCGTGACGGCTTTTAATCCTTCAAGGTCATGCGCTTTGACCGGCTGCTCCACAAGCTCGATATTCAGACCAAGGTCCTCCATCCGGCGGATCGACTTTACCGCTTCTTTAACCTGCCAGCCTTGATTGGCATCCAACCGGATTTTAATGTCATTCCCGACACGGCTGCGAATCTCTTTAATCCGTTCGATGTCTTGGTCAATCGGGTCCTTGCCCACCTTGATTTTTAAGACGTTAAATCCGGACTGTACATAACGAACCGCATCTTCGCCCATTTCTTTCGGAGAGTTGATGCTTACGGTAAAATCCGTTTCGATCTGATCCTTGTATCCGCCGAGAAATTGATATAGAGGCAATCCGCTGTACTGCGCGACCAAATCGTACACGGCCATATCAATGGCCGCTTTGGCGCTGCTGCAGCCGTGCATCGCTTGATGAACGGTTTGAAATATCTGCTCGTAAGCCAGCACATTGTGACCGATCATAACAGGCGTGAATACGTTGAGGATAGCCGATTGAATGCTGTCCAGACTGTCCCCCGTAATCACAACCGTTGCAGGAGCTTCCCCCCAGCCTATGCGGCCATCTTCCGTCGTGATCCGGACCACAATCGATTCCACATTCCAGACCGTGCGAAGCGCTGTTTTGAACGGTTTCGAAAGGGGGGTGGACTGCCGAAAGGCTTCTATGCTTTGAATTTTCATCTGGAAACCTCCTTATGCTAGCATAGCAAGTTCAGTACTCTTCAGGGTTTTGTCGCGCGTACTCATAACCGCCTCAACGCCTGTCGGAATGACAATATTCGGTGAACCGTGACCGATTTTAAATCCCGATAACGCCGGCTTGCCGGCCGCGGTAATGTGATGATCCAGCACCTGCTCCAGTGTAAAAGATGTTTTCCGTTTATTCGGTTCGCAGTTGTGGAAATCGCAGACGAGAATTCCCGATGCGTCCGCCAGTTTGCCGGCTTGCCGAAGCTGGTTCAGCATCCGGTCGATGCGGTACGGCTCTTCATCAATGTCTTCGATAAACAGCAGACAGCCTTTGCAGTCCAACTCATACGGCGTACCGAGCGTGCTTACAAGCAAGGACAGGTTCCCGCCGACTAGCGGGCCGCGGGCGCTTCCTTCCACCAGTGTATGCAGAGGAGAAATCGTTTCTGAATAATGGAACAGCTCCGGGTGAAGGAGCTGCCGGAAACTTTGCAGCGTCAGCGGATGAACATCCTTGTCCCCAAGGCAGATAAGCATGGGTCCGTGGAAGGTAACAAGCCCCGTTTTGTTGCGAATGGCCGTATGCAAAAACGTAATGTCGCTGTAACCCCAAAAAATTTTCGGGTTGTTCCGGATACAGTCGTAGTCCAGCAAATCGGCTATTCTCCCCGTTCCATAGCCCCCGCGCGCACAAATGATTGCCTTAATCTTTGGGTCGGCAAACATGGCATTTAATTCTTCGGCCCGTTCTTGATCGGTTCCGGCCAAATAGCCGTATTGTTTGGAAAGCGTGTCGCCTAACCTGACCTGCAAGCCCATCTGTTCAAAGTAAGCGGCAGCCGCTTCTGCCTGGCTTCGGTCGCCGAAGCTGGCCGGGGCCGTAATGCCGATTGTATCGCCGGGTTTGAGATGAGCAGGTTTTAATAGCATCGGCAAGCTTAGCTCCTCCTTTCGTCTCGTGAAAAAAAGGGGAGGGGCATCCTGTAGCGAATGCCTGCCCCCCGATTTGGATCTTTTTAGTTCAAGTCCGCCCATTTGAAATCAATGTATCCGTAAGGATGACGAACGACTCCTGTCAATTTGTCGCTTTGCAAGTAAGCGGAGTTGTAGTAGTAAAGCGGCAAAATCGGCGCTTCATCCATCAAGATTTTTTCGGCATCATGCAGCATTTGGAACCGCTTGGTTTCATCGGGTTCATTATATGCATCCGTAATCAGCTTGTCGTACTGCTTGCTACTCCAGCCTGTCCGGTTGTTCGGGCTGCCAGTTTGGAAAATGTCCAGGAAGTTGACCGGATCGGCAAAGTCTGGAAGCCACGAAGAGCGCGAGAACTGAAGCTGCAGTTTTTTCTGCTCAGCGGTCAGCACTTTTCCTTCAATACCGGAAAGCTTCACGTCTACGCCAAGGTTGTCCTTAAACATCGCTTGCATCGTTTCCGCAATTTTTTGGTGAAGGTCGTTCGTATTATAGGTCAGCGTTACTTGCGGCAGCGTTTTGTATCCGGCTTCGGCCATCCCCTTTTGCAGCAGTTCTTTTGCCTGAGCCGCATCAAAGGTGAGGAACTGGCCGCCCACATCGCGGAAGTCTTTGCCGGAAGGATCTTTCAGACCATATGATACGAGTCCGCCGGCAATTTTTTGCTTTTGCTTGACGACCAGATCGACGAGTTTTTGCCGGTCTATGGCCATCGCAAATGCTTTGCGGATGTTGGCATTGTCGAACGGTGGCATCGTAGTGTTGAACCGGTAGAAGTACGTTCCTGCGGAGTCTTCTACTTTCACCTTGCCATCCGCAAACAGCTGATCGCTCAGCTCCGGCGGGATGACGCCTACAATGTGCAGATCCCCGCTCTGGTACATCTGATATTCGGTATTGCTGTCATTGATCATTTTGAATGTGACCCCGTCAAGCTTGACGTTCGCCGCATCCCAATACTGATCGTTCTTGACCATCTTCAATTCGGAATCATGATTCCATTCGGAAATTTTGAAAGGACCGTTGCTGACAAATGTGGACGCTTCGCTTGCCCATTTGTCATTTTTTTCTACCGTTGCTTTCGGTACAGGGAAAAAGGCCGGGTTCGCAATCATGCTGAGCAGCCACGGAGCAGGCTTGCTTAACGCAATTTCAAACGTTTTGTCGTCTACCGCTTTGATTTTCACATCGTCCACGGAGCCTTTCTCCGAGTTGTATGCTTCGGCTCCCTCAATGACGTAAGCGAGGAAGGCGGCCGGCGAAGCTACTTTCGGGTCGATCAGCCGTTTCCAGGCGAATTCGAAATCGGAGGCTGTTACCGGTTCGCCATTGGACCATTTAATGCCGTCCCGCAGCGTGAACGTATACGTTTTGCCATCAGGCGACACTTTCCACTCCTTAGCCATTGCAGGTTCAGGTGCCTGATCCTTGTTAAGACGCGTCAAGCCTTCCATCGCATTGTTCAGAACATCATAAGAGACCATGTCGAATCCGATTGGAGGATCCAGCGAAGTGGGTTCCCGCGTGTTATTGTATAGCACAATTTTGGACCCTGTTTCCTTCTTGCCGGAATCGGCACCGCTGCTGCTGCACCCCGACAGTTCCATTACAGTTAACACCATACAGATCAGAAGCAATACTGACCATTTCTTCATGAAACCCTCTCCCTCACCTATAATTATTTATCGATTGATGCAGCCGTCTCACTGACAGTCTTTCGGAGCGGCGGAATCACTTGTTTGGCCCGTTTGTCCTGAAGCCAGCATGCGACTTCATGTCCTCCGGGCAATGATGCTGCTTCGGGCTGGAAAGCGCCGCATACTTCCATCGCGTGCGCGCAGCGGGCGGCAAAAGCGCAGCCTTTCGGAGGAGCGAACAAATCAGGCGGCGTTCCCGGAATCGATTGCAGCGGAGTACTGCGGTCCTGGTCAAGACGCGGGATTGAGGCAAGAAGCCCTTTCGTATACGGATGCTGCGGGTTGCGGAAAATTTCATGTACGGTTCCGCTCTCAACCACTTTGCCCGCATACATGACGTTGACACGGTCGGCAATATTAGCGACGACCCCGAGGTCATGGGTGATCATAATGATCGAGACCCCGGTTTTTTGCTGCAGCATCTTGAACAAATCCAGAATTTGTGCCTGAATAGTCACGTCCAGCGCCGTTGTCGGTTCATCGGCAATCAATACGGATGGATTGCCGATTGCCGCGATCGCAATCATAATCCGCTGTCTCATCCCGCCGCTGAATTGATGCAGATGCTGCTTCAGCCGGATTTCCGGGTCGCGTATGCCGACAAGCTGCAGCATCTCAATCGCCCGCTTGCGGGCTTCCGCCCGGGTAATTTTCTGCTGGGTGATAATGCCTTCCATCAATTGCTCCCCGATCGTGATCGTCGGATTAAGCGCAGTCATCGCATCCTGAAAGATGATTGCAATTTCCGAGCCTCTGAGCTTTCGCATCTCTTTCTCCGGCAGTCCGGTCAGCTCCTGTTCCTTAAAGCGGATGCTGCCCTGCTTGATTTTGGCGGAGCGCGGAGGCAACAGCCGCATGACGCTGCGCGCCGTAACGCTCTTGCCGCAGCCGGATTCGCCTACAATCGCCAGCGTTTCACCGCGACGCAGTGTAAAGTTCACGCCCCGTACCGCCTGAATCTCGCCGCCGTAAGTGGCAAAAGAAACGTGCAGATCGTTCACATCAAGCAGAACTTCGGATGCACGCAGCCGATGTTTGTCTATCATGAAGCTACCTCCTTTGCTTCGGATTAAAAATATTCAGCAGCCCGTCGCCGAGCAGGTTAAACGCCAGCATCGTGAGCGAAATAAAAAAGGCCGGAAAGAACAGCCGCCACCAATTGCCTGAAAGGATCGTAGGCAGCGCATCGTTCGCCATCGTGCCCCAGCTCGCAAGCGGAGGCTGAATCCCTAATCCTAGAAAACTGAGAAACGCTTCCGCAAAGATGGCCGATGGAACAGAAAAGGTAATCTGTACAATAATGACGCCAACTGTGTTAGGCAGCATATGCTTGCGAATAATATACCACGAACCCGCTCCAAGCGTTCGGGCAGCCATTACGTATTCCGAAGATTTGAGCTGCAGCACCTGTCCACGCACAATTCGGGCCATGCCGATCCATCCGGTTGAAATCAAGGCAATAATAATCGTTAAGAGTCCAGGGCCCATCACAACCATCAGCATGATGACTACGAGCAGGTACGGAATTCCGTAGAGAATGTCGACGAAACGCATCATCACATTGTCAATTCGTCCGCCGAAATATCCCGCAATGCCCCCATAGACGATACCAATGAAAAAATCGATGAGTGCAGCTGCGATGCCAACTGTCAGCGAGATGCGCGATCCGAACAGGATGCGGGCGAATACATCGCGGCCAAGATCATCAGTGCCAAACCAATGCTTCAGGGAGGGCGGCTGATTTCCATGAAGCAAGTCTTGCTTGGAATAGCTATGGGTCGTCATTAAAGGTCCAAAAATCGCTAGAATAGCCAGCAGCATGATAATAATCAGCCCTGCCATAGCCAGCTTGTTGCTAAACAGCCGGATTTGAGCTTGCTTCCAAAGGGATAAACGCGGCCTTACAATCTGCTCCGCGCGGCCCGGACTTTGGGACATGGGCACAAATAAATGATCGGGTACAGACATGCTCATGCCTCCTTCCTATGCAGCTTGATACGCGGATCGATCAGACCGTATACGATATCGACCAGAAACATCATAAAGATAAGCAGCGCGCTGTAAAATACGGTCGTTCCCATAATGACCGCGTAATCGCGGTTATTGATACCGTCGACAAAATATTTTCCCATTCCGGGAATGGCAAAAATTTTCTCGATAACAAAGCTGCCTGTCAGCACGTTTGCCAGCAAAGTGCCGAGCAAGGTTACGACCGGAAGCACCGCGTTGCGCAGCGCATGCTTAAACACAATCGTTGCCGGCGAGAGGCCTTTCGCTCTGGCCGTCTCGATGTAATCCTGTGTCAAAACCTCAATCAGATTCGCTCGCGTCAGTCTGGCAATGGTGGCGATCGGTCCAGTAGATAGCGCAATGGCAGGCAGGACGACATGTTTCCACGATCCCCAGGTCGCAACCGGAAGCAGTTTCCATTCCACCGCCACATATTTGATCAGGAGCGGCGCAATGATGAAACTCGGCACTGCGATGCCGATAACCGCCAGCACCATTGCCACGTAGTCGATTAGGCCGTTCTGGCGAAGAGCGGCAATCGTGCCAAGCCCGATTCCGGTAATAATGGCAAGAAGAAGCGATACGATGCCCAGTTGAAAGGATACGGGAAATCCTCTGTCGATCATACTGTTTACGCTGTCCGGGTAATGCGCGATGGACGGCCCGAGATCAAGCGTAAGCAGCGATTTCAAATACAGCACGTACTGCACGGATAACGGCTCGTCCAAATGGTAAAAAGACATCATATTTTGAATAACGGCGGGACTAGCCTCCTTGCCGTCTTTATCGAAGGGAGAACCCGGAACGGTGTGCATCAGGAAAAATGTGACCGTAACGATCAGCCACAAGGTTATGATCATCGAGAAAAATCGTCTAAGAATGTACTGTGCCACGTGATCACCCTTTTTTAGCAGAATGAAGTTCGCATCGCCAGTTCCGTCATAACCAGCATGGCCTGATAGGCTTCCAGAATATTTTTGGCCTGGAAGGAAACGATGGGAGCCCCCTGTTCAATGCTGGTGCCGGGCATCAAATGGGCCCATTCCGCTTGTCCGTAATTGGCAAATTCGATCGTCAGCATCGGGTTTTCCGGCGGGACAAGCGGTTTGACCCGATCCCTTGAGGCAATGGCAAGCTTTGCCTTTTCTCTCAACAGCTGACCGCTTTTTTCAGGTGTAAGACAGAGCGCAGAGGTACGGGATATATATTTTTTTACAACGGCTGTCGTCACGCCCGGAATCAATTCTTCGGCTTCCTTCGCCGTCTCGTCGTCTCCCGCCACAAGCAGGACCGGCACGCCGTAATAACCGGCGACAAAGGCATTAAATCCAAGCTCCCCCACAGCCGTATCGTTTATGTACATATTCCGCACGCCAAAAATCATCGTATGGCTGAGAACGCCTTTTTGCGCCGCTCTCGTATGATAGCCCAGAAACGCAGCTCCGGAAAAACTTTCATCCAGCCCCTGCACCATCGAGAAAGGTTTGACGTCTCCGGAAATCAGCTGGGTTTCCGGATGAAGCTCTTCAATAATCAGGTTGTTCATCTTGGAATGGCTGTCGTTGACCACGACTTCCTTGCATCCTTCCCAAAAAGCCGTTTCAATGACATGATTGGCTTCGGCCGTCATAATTCGCTGGCCCCGGGTATAGTTGTATTTGCTGGAGTCGACAAAGGTTGAATCGACCAATCCTGTAATGCCTTCCATGTCAACCGAAATATAAAGTTTCATGCTGAAGCCCTCCAAAATGATAGTTTTAAAGCCTTAAAATCTACAATAAAAACAAAAAACAGCAAACGACAACCGTCAGCCATGAGGCTTCACGGATAATCATTTGCCGGATTTTATTTACGCGTATGTTTCCATACTGATAAACAAAGCAGCTTATAAGCTCTATCCCGTCCACGAGGGGCTCGATTCGCCTCCCTCGCGGTTGTTCAAAATTGTTTTATATTTTTTTTGAGCGTCTTTGAAGGCAACAATAATCGCTTTTTGCGACGATCCGTAGTACCTTCGTTTAATTTCCCCGACCACATCATCAAACGAGAGCATGTTCTGTCCAACAAAGATCGAGCGGACAAACTGGGACGTTAGCGGTATCGTTGACGCGCAGCCCGCATCCACAATTTTATGATTGGTTGTATCCACGACCAGACCAATAAAAAATGCTTTGTATTGCTGTGTAATGGGGTTGTTGACGGAGGTCTGCGCATCTCCAATGACATAAATCGTGTCTCTGTCATAAAGCACGGCTGCTCTCCCCTTTAAGCGAATCCTTCTGCATCTATACGATCGACAAGGAGGGATGAGAGAAGGGAAACTTCTAACGACCTGCTGTCGGGTAGGATGCATTTTATGTAATTTATTCTAACAACAAACTTACACATTTGTAAACCATAAAGTTACAAAATAACACTTTGTCACTCTTGCAAATATACCTTTGGAGAAAAAAGGAGCTGGCATATAAGTCAGAAACGACCTTGCTTTCGGCACATCAACCCACACGTCAGCCCTGCTGACATGGGTTCCTGCTGATTAACCTTAGTGAGTACATGGCAGGATCATATAACGAAGTCATCAAGGGTTCCCATATAATTACCATCTACTTTGCGGGTGGTGTCAGCTTCTCGCGCTGAGCCCCTTGCGCTTCCTTTGCGTGTGCCGCCGCGAAACCTCCCCTTGAAGAAATGCCCGCATGCCTTCTCGGCGTGAGCCCATGGCATCTTTTCCCGCCAATTGAATGTCCTTCTGTAATTCTAAAAATAACAAAAGCAGCAGCTCAGCCCGCTTTTTGCTGAACCACTGCTTTTCAAGCAGCTTCCCTTTTGCATTGGCGTTTCATAAAGTTAATCCTCTTTAGAACACCTTCTTCATATCCTTGTTATCCTTCAGAATCTCCACCGCCTCGCGGAACCGCAGCGAATGGACAATCTCCCGCTCGCGCAGGAATTTCAGGCTGTCCTGCAGATCCACATCGTCCGTCATATCAATCAGCCACTGGTATGTAGCGCGCGCCTTTTCCTCCGCAGCGATGTCCTCATACAGGTCGGCAATCGGATCGCCTTTCGCCTGAATATAGGCTGCCGTCCAAGGGACCCCGCCAGCATTTTCGTAAAACAACGCTCTGTCATGACTGACATAATGAGCATCCAGCCCTGCCGCCTTCAGCTGCTCCACGGTGGCGTCCTTGGTCAGCTTGTAAACCATGGTGGCAATCATTTCGAGATGGGCGAATTCTTCGGTCCCTATATCGTTAAGCAGACCGATGACTTTTTCCGGGATCGTGTACCTCTGGTTGAGGTAGCGCAATGCAGCGGCCAGTTCGCCGTCGGCGCCGCCATATTGCTCAAGCAGCAATTTGGCCATGTGGGGATCGCATTTGCTTACCCTGACCGGATATTGCAGCTTTTTCTCATAGATCCACATTCGGATTATCCCTCCTAAAAGTTTTGTGAAGCATAGGCTTCTTGATTATACATCGCAACAAAACTTGCATCGGAAGCATAAGCTTCCTGAATAACACCGCAACAAAACTCACTTCGGAAGCGTAGACTTAGTTTTGTGACGCATAGGCATCCGTTCCGAAAGTCAAGAAGGCAGGCGCTAGACCTGCCACGGCCAAGGGGCCTTTGACCATTCCCACGGATAACGGCTGTACGCATGGCCGAAATGCTGGAGAGGCCCGTATTTTTCCTGAAAATGATTGGCTACCTGGGTACGCTGCTGCGTCATCACGTTGTACTGCTGAAGGGCCTGAAGGTCGTCAGGGTGCGTATCCAAATACAAATTGAGCTCCACAAGCGCAAAATCAAGCGCCTGCAGCTTCTCAAGCAGCTCGTAATATTCCGGTTCACATGGTTTTTGGGAATCCATCTTCTCACCTTCCCTTTCCCCATCTGGATTCGTACGGACTGAACAGGGCCGGCCACAAAGTGCCTTTCATCAGCGCTTCATGCGGACTGAATTGCGGAAGATTGGGGGGCTGAAAAGGGATATAGAGCTGTGGCGGCGTTGAATACGTTTTGCATGTAATCGGGGGACAAGGATCATACGGTCCGACAAAAGGGTAATACTCTTGCTCCTGCGGATATGCCAATATCTAAACCTCCTTTGGCAGTATTGCACATTCAGACTTCCCGTAAAAACAAGCCCGAATCGCAGATCACCTATCTTTAACATATGACTTCCGCCCAGAAAATGAACTGTTCTCACGGAAATCGCAAATTTTTTCCCAAGTAAGTGCTTGTTCATCCATGTACGCATGAAGCGTTGACAACCCCCAACGCCAACTAGCAAAATAGCCCCGAAACGGGGCTTTCACTTCGAGGCGAATGGAAGCGAATCCATGAACCAAGATTAACTTAAAGGGTCTGCAAAAAGTCAAAAAAAACGGACAGCAAAGGCAGATGCTGGCTGACGCCTCTCCCTTACTGTCCGGGTATTTCAGCCATTCCGGCTTAATCCGGATGGCTTTCTTCAAGTTCCTGTACAGGCTCAATACGCTGGATTTTCACGCGTTTGATCCGTAGTCTTGCCGCTTCCGCCACTTCAAACACAACATTGTCCATCTGAATTTTTCTGCCTTTCACCGGCGCGCCTTCCAGCTCCTTGAACAACCAGCCGCCGATGGAGTCCACTTCATCGTCTTCGATGACAACGCCGGTCAAATCATTAACCTCTTCAATAAGAAGGCGGCCATCAACGGAATAGACGCCTTCTCCAAGACGCTCCACTTCAGGACGTTCGTTCTCAAATTCATCATACAGGTCGCCGACAATCTCCTCAATAATCGCTTCCGCAGTCAATAATCCCGCAGTTCCTCCATATTCATCAACGATCAGCGTCATCTGGGAGTGCCGCTTCTGCATCAAACGCAGCACATGGCTGATTTCCATGGACTCCGGCACATTCAGAATCGGGCGAACGATATCTTCCAGCCTTCTGCCGCGATCCGGATCAGGGAGCAGCAGGTCGGCGATATGTACAAAGCCGATAATTTGGTCCTTATCCTCGCGGGCCACGGGATACCTGGAATGCTTGGTCTCTTCAATAATTTTCATATTTTCTTCCCAAGACAGGTTCGTGTAGAGACAGTGCATATCCGTCCGGGGCAGCATAATTTCCCGTGCCAGCAAATCCGAGAAATCGAATATATTGTCCACAAGCTTCATTTCGTCCTTGTCAAAAATGCCGCTTTTGGCGCTCTGGTTCATCAAAATCCGGATCTCCTCTTCGGAATGGGCCACGTCCATCTCGGTCGCAGGCTTTACGCCCATCAAACGAAGTATTCCGTTAGCCGCTGTATTCAGCAGCCAAATGACAGGCATAAACAGCTTGTAGAAATACAACAGCGGAGCGGACAGCCAAAGGCTCGTCGCTTCGGTCTTCTGAATAGCCAGCGATTTCGGGGCCAACTCGCCAAGCACGATATGCAGGAAAGTAATGACAAAGAAGCCGACCGCAACCGATACCGTTTTGATGACCGTATTGTCGGTTATCCCCGCTTGATGCATAATCGGTTCAATCAGCAGTTCGGAAATAGCGGGCTCGCCCACCCAGCCAAGACCGAGTGAAGCGAGGGTTATCCCGAGCTGTGTGGCGGACAGATAGGAATCCAGCCGTTTACTGACTTTCAGGGCAAAGCCCGCTCTCCGGTTTCCTTCACTCACCAGTTGCGTCAGCCTGGTCTGGCGCATCTTGACCAGCGAGAACTCGGCGGCGACAAATAGGCCGTTCATTAAAACCAGAATAAAGACCAAAAGCAAATTCCAAATCAATTTGCCTATTTCAAATTCCGTGTGACCTTCCAACAATAACGCCTCATTTCTATAATGTAATCGCTTGGCGTGATTTAAAATCCGTATCTTTGTAATACATATCTGCAACGAGCAGATTAGGACCGCAGCAGTTGGCCAGATCGCAGTGGCAGTTCACCGTCTGGGAAAGCGGATGCTCGTTCAGCCAACGCTCAAAGATATCGTCAAGCTTCTGCTCTGCAATGTTGCCAAAGGACGGGATAGCCGCAAAGTCCGTTACAAACACATCGCCCGTAAACATATTGACGTTAACGCGATTTCGTCCATCAGGATCATTGCGAACTGTTACATTCTTCTCTTTACGAAGGCGTCCGAGAAGCTCAAGGTCCCGTGAGTTCTGACTGCAAGCGAAGAAAGGCAGCGTCCCGAACAGCATCCAGATTTCCGGATCTCTCGCATCCAATAGATTTAGAATAGCGGCGTGCATGTCATCCAGGGACAGCATCGGGAGTCCTTCAGCAAAATCGGCCGCATACATCGGGTGCACCTCATGGCGACGGCAGCCCATCTCCAAAATCAGGCGATGAATTTCAGGCAATTTCTGATGCGTTCGGTAGTTGATCATCGACTCGGCGGAAATGAACATGCCGTCCCGGCTCAGTCTCATTGCATTCTCCAGCATTGCATCATACATTTTGGACGCCGTTTCCAGACTGACCGGATGGCCGCTTCTTGCAAAGCATACCTCATGAAAGTCATGAACATTCGTATAATTGAATGAAATATGCATGACGTCAAGGTAGGGCAGCAGCTTCTCGTACCGTCCGTAATCGAGCGTGAGATTGGAATTGATCTGCGAGCGAATCCCCCGCTCCTTGGCATATTTCAGAAGTGGAATAATCTTCTCTTCAACAGTCTTTAACCGGAAGGACGGCTCCCCTCCCGTAATGCTAATGGTTTCCAGATGTTCGACTTCCTCAAGCCGCTTTAACATCAGGCTCAGCGGAATCTGTTCCAGTTCCTTCACCACGAGGCTGTCGCCAACCGCGCAATGTTCGCAGCGCATATTGCACAGGTTTGTTACCGTCATCTCCACGCTGGTCAGCCGGTGTCTGCCATACTTGCGCAGTGAACGGATCGGATCCCACGGATCATTGGCAGGCGAAACAGCCTGATTCCTGCTTTGCGAAATGCTTCCTGTACTCATTGTTTACTCACCTTATCCTATTTATTAACCTGATTCGCAGCCATGCAAAAGCTAACGGCCGCAAATTTTTGTTATGCCTGTTATCATACCATGAAATGCCTGGCAATGCCTGTATTCCACGCAGGCTGCTATGTAAATAGACCCGTCCGATTAACGAACGGGTCGGAGATAATGTATTATACTTGCTCCGCAATCGGAGAAGCCGGTTCCCCTTCAATACTTGTAACGACCACGGTCAATTTTTTCGACAAATCAATCTCGTAGGGCTCCTTAAGACACTCTTGTTCAGGTCCCTGCAGTACTCTAACCACCGGACGCTGTGGAGAAAAATAAGGAATTCGGGATACGACGCCGACTTCGCCTGTATTTAAAGTAACGGTCATGCCAATCGGATAAATGGCGACATGATCACGGAATACTTCCAGCTTCTTTTTGTCATACAGCGTGCCGCAGCCTGCATAGAGGACCTCGAGCGCCTGGTGCGGCATGTATGCCGAACGATAGACCCGGTGGGTAGTCATGGCATCATAGGAATCCGCGATGCTGATCCATTGCGCATAATCATGAATATCCGATCCTACCAGCCCCCGGGGATAGCCGCTTCCGTCAATCCGTTCATGATGCTGAAAAGCGCAGTGAGCAGCTAGCAGAGGAATGCCGGGTTCGTCCTTGAGCATATTGTATCCGATCTCGGCATGCTTCTTCATCTCGTCAAACTCTTTGTCGCTCAGGCCATCCGGCTTAAGCAAAATCGACGGGGCTATCCTTGTCTTGCCGATATCATGAAGAATCGCGCCAAGCCCCAGCGCCATCATCTCATTTTGATTATATCCAAACGCTTTTCCAAGCATAAGAGTATAGATACAGACATTCAGGGAATGACGGAACAAGGTACGGTCAGCTCTGTTGATGTTCGCCAGCATAATCAAAACATCTTCCCGGCTGCTTAACTCGTCCATAATGGTTTCAACCACATTCAGAAAGGCTTTCCCCAGGTAAGGGTAGACCAGCCCTTTAATCGAAGAGTTTGAGATCTTCTGGAAATTCGAACGGATTTCCTTCATCGCCATTCGCCCGGTTTCTTCCGAAATTGGCTCGGGGATGATAATATCATCTGTTCTTGGATCCGAGATGTACACAAAATCGATTCCAAGCGAAGATAAACGCCTGATCAGGGAAGCGGTTAGTTCCACTTCTTCACCCAAAAGAACGAGGCCATCATCATTATAGATTTTTTTGGCCAGCTTCATTCCTGGCTGCAGAGATTTCACTGGTAGTAATCGCAAGTATTCCACTCCGTATCTATAATTCGTTTATGTTAATGGAATTATACTCTTAGTCCTCCTGCTGTTGCAGCCATCGTTTTAGTTCATAATAAAAATCCAGAAAATAGCGGCAAGCACAAAGCGGTAGTATGCGAAGTGTCTCAATTGAACCTTCTGGATCAGCTTAAGGAAAGCAATGACCACCAAATAGGCAACGATAAACGAAACGATAAACCCGATGGCAAAGGTCAGCAGCATATCCGAGCTCAGTTCCTTGTAAGAATCCAGCAGCTCATACCCCGAGACGGCAACCATAATCGGCACGGCGATCAAAAAGGAGAAGTCGGCGGAAGCTTTATAGCTTGTCCCGCTGATCATGCCGCCGGCGATCGTTGAACCGGATCGTGAGAATCCGGGCCACAATACCGAAATGCATTGGAACAGGCCGATCATCAGTGCTTGCTGATAGCTGATTTCATCGATCTCGCGTGCGGTGACGCGGGCTTTCTTTTTGTTATACCATTCGGCAAACAGCATGAACAGGCCTCCGACAACGAGCGCCCATAAAACGGTTGATGCGCTGAACAAGCTTTTGATATGATCCTTGAATATATATCCTACCGCCAGAGCAGGCACAATCCCGAGCAAAATATGTATCAGGTTCAGCCTGGAAGAAGGTCTATCGGCTGCAGATACTGGGCGAGCCTTTTGCAGACCAAGCAAATTCAGAATGCGATACCTGTAGACCCAGGCAATCGCCAGAATGGCACCAAGCTGAATGACAATTTCAAAAGTTTTCATTTCAGGCGATTGGTCATCGAAACCAAGCAGTCTGGCCGTCAAAATCATATGGCCTGTAGACGAGACAGGAATAAATTCGGTCAATCCTTCCACAATTCCCAGAATAATGGCAACAATAATACTCATGACTTCCTCCCGGTTCATAAAATAACTTGATTGTTATCGGCAGCATAAGCTCCGTTTTGAAATGGCCCTGACTAACCCTGAAACCTAAGTCATGTGCCTCTTCCATCTCGGAAGCCAGCTCGATTCCACCGCGCCTGCCGTCTGCAGCTCCATCCGAAGCAGATCCCTTAGAAATTCAGGCAGCAAGAACGTTTTCTCGGTTCCCAGCGCAAGTCCTTTATAACCGATTCCGAATGTGAACATATCCAGTGTCCCTACATCATAATCGATTTCCGGTTCAATCGGAACCCCTTGAATGCTGGCCTGAATAATCCGGTGATAAGGCTCACGCTGCGGATCATACACAATCTCCATTCCATCGGTACAAAGAGGGCCGAGCACCTTGCCCCGAAAGCCGAACCCAGTAATCGGCTTCTGCGTCATTTCCGGAAGGAGCGATTCTTCCAGGCTCTGCAAAATATACTTTCCTTTAAGCTTCATCCGGCACGGATTGATCGGCGAAGGACATAATTCGTGCAGCATTCCTTCGCTGATCTCGCCTTCCGGAAGATCGCCGAGAAGCTGGCCCGCATTCACCAGGGAAATCCGGCTGCCCGTAAATCTTCGAACCGACTGGGCCAGCAAATTGGCAAATGCCGATTCTTCCGCATAGTCAACCGGAAGCATCTGCTTCGTAAAGGCAACCGTCCTCTTCAGACGCTGCATCGCCTGCTGACGGTGAATGGCAATGGCTCGGGAGACTTCCTCATCCTTACCCTCTATATTAACATCCGAAACGGAGAGAGTCTCCCCGGATTGCAAGGCAGCCTTGCCATCTGCGGAACGGATGATCCGGATCCGGCCCAAATAATGGCCGAACTTCTCGGCAGCGGCAAGCCAGGAGCCTTGAGCCCGGAGGGGCTGCTCAAGCAGATGATGGGTATGCCCTCCAAGAATGAGATCAATCCCCGGCACCTTCTCAGCTAATTGTTTGTCAAGCGGAAGCCCAAGATGAGACATGACGATGATCAGATCTACCTTGTCCCTAAGCTGCTTAACCTCCGAGGCAATCGCTTCGAGCGGATCAACCGCATCCCAGCCCAAAATACGATAAAATTCCGAAAAAGCTGCTGTCGCCCCGATAAGTCCGATCGTAAATCCGGCCTTCTCCAGAATGACATGCCCTTTCATCCAGGAAGGGCGAGTCCCCTTCCTGCTCTCCAGAATGTTGCAGCACACAACCGGGCATGTTAGCCCCGCATACGCCTGCTCCAGCATTTCAGGAGTAAACGTGAGGCCTTCGTTGTTGCCGATGGTTACCGCATCATAACCGGTCAAATTGAGAATATCCACGTTAGCCTGTCCCAGCGAGCCTTCAGTCTCAACAGCAGCCCGGTCCATATGGTCGCCGATATCAAGCAGAAGCAAATCGTCCTTCGAATCAGAACGTTCCGACTTGATCATCCCGGAGATCCGGGCCATTGCACCGAAGTGGCTGTGAAGATCGTTGGTGTGAAGTATCGTCAGCGTACTTAACTCTGTTTCCTGCTGCATCCCGCTTTCGCGCCCCTTTCGGTGTCTTTTGCCGCAAGCATTGTCCTTCTCTTATGATATATTATATTTATAATAAAAGCATTCCGAGGAGAAAAGAAAATGAAACTGAGAATTCGTCTTTTTGCAGGTCTTGCCGAGTCCCTCAAATCCTCTTCCGTTGATCTGGACACTGAAGGCAGCAGCCTTACGGCAGCTGATTTGAAAGCACTGTTGACCGAACGTTATCCCGAGGCCTCCGGCCAGATTGCGCAGTCCTTCGTTGCAGTAAATCAGGAATATGCGCCTGATGACACCCCTATCCAGCCTGGCGATGAGGTGGCGCTGATTCCGCCTGTCTCCGGCGGAGAGCACTCACTGGCGGAAGATGTTACCACGGAGGAGGGCTTGTTTGCCATAACATCCATGCCGCTTGATGTAGAAGAGATCGAGTCTAAAGTAATCCATCCGAACCACGGAGCTTCACTCGTATTTGTAGGAACTACCCGCGAGATGACGGGGGCCAAACGCACCATTCATTTGGAATATGAGGCTTATACGCCGATGGCTCTAAAAACGCTGCAGCAAATAGGAGAAGAGATCGAGAAGAAATGGCCCGGAACGATAACCGCTATCAGCCACCGTATTGGAAAGGTAAATATCGCGGAGGCCAGCGTCGTGATTGCCGTATCCGCTCCTCACAGGGACGCATGCTATGAAGCAAGCCGCTACGCCATTGAACGTCTAAAACTAATCGTCCCGATTTGGAAAAAAGAGATTTGGGAGGATGGTTCCGAATGGAAGGGGCCTCAATCCCACACGTGGGACCCTACTGTTACAAAAAACTGATTCTGTCGAATGATGAAAGTAATTGTCAAATCCATATATTGCCTGTTATGATGGTGTTAATAAAAATTTCAGGTAGAAGGTGGATGGTCCTTTGCGAACTCACGTCATGGAACTTCGGCCGGGCGATTGTGTGACGGAAGATATTTTTAACAGCTTTGGTGTGTATGTGCTTCAGAAAGGCGCCAAATTGACAAACGAAGCCATAGTCAAGCTGGTTCAGCATGGCATAGATTATGTAGATATCGAGCTTCGTTCCGAGGCATCTCCTTCCAGCGGGAATCCTCTATCTTCCTCACTGCAGAAACTTAAGCCGAAAGTAGAAGAAGCTGTTGATGTTTTTGAAACGCTCTTTTTGGAGTCTTTGGCAAACGGTAAATTCAGCGAAGCTTACATAGATGAAACGCTAAAACCGCTGATGGGGGATCTTATGGCGCAAAAAGACGTCGTTTCCCTTCTGATGATGTTTACCCATAAAGATGAATACACTTACAATCATTCGCTGCAGGTCGGCTTGCTTAGCTACTACATGGCCGTCTGGTTAGGTTATGACAAGAACGAGGCGTATGAGATCGGAAAAGCGGGTTATCTGCACGATATCGGAAAATGCATGATCCCTCCTCATATTCTGGACAAGCCTGACAAACTGACAGACGAGGAATTTGAACTTGTAAAAAAACACTCGCAGTACGGCTATGAGCTTATTCTCAATTCAACCGGTGATAAGGCCTGCGCATTGGTGGCCCAGCAGCACCATGAGCGCGATGACGGAAGCGGCTATCCACTTGGTCTTACGAAAGAAGAGATTCATCCTTACGCTCGAATTACGGCCGTAGCCGATACATACAGCGCGATGACCTCGATACGCGCCTACCAGAGCAAGAAAGAACAGCTGAAGGTGCTTCAGGAGCTGTACAGACTCAGCTTCGGCAAGCTTGACGGTGAAGCGGTGCAGGCGTTAATCCGGCATCTGGTGCCGAACTTTATCGGCAAGAAAGTGCTGCTGACCACCGGCGAAACCGGTCAGATCGTCATGACCAACCATTCCGACTTTTTCCGTCCGCTTGTGAAGACCGAAACCCGCTTCGCAGACTTGTCCAAAGAACGCGAAACGGAAATTCAGGAAGTTTATATTTGAAGTAAGGTTTGGAAGTAAGCGATAATGAAATGGCAGGCAGGCCGGAAGGCCTGCTTTTTTGGTATGCAGAACAAGGGAGGAGCCGTCGTGCGGCGACTTCCCCCTTCCTTTTTCAAAATTAATGAAATGTGAAATCGGCTCTTGTTTTGGAATAAAGTTCCATTTTCGTGCTATAATTTGTTGCCAAAGGAGGTTGTTATGAAAAAAATCTTCCCCTATTCAGCACTTATGCTGGTACTGATCATGACTTCATGTACCAATGGTAATTCTCAGGATCAAACAGCTAGTCTCCCTGCTACATCACAGGATCAAATCAATGCTTACAACAATCTTAAGGCAGAAAATGAGCAGTTAAAGAAAGAAAATACAGCTTTACAATCTGATTTGCGAGAAACTTTAAATCTATCCCTAAAAATATTTTCTGCAATGAGCACCAAAAACTATAAGTATCTCGAAACCGCAGCTTCTGGCAATGTAACTATTGATCGCGCAAATGATAGTATTGTATTTCAATATGGCGGCAAAGAAACAACTACTCATTTTATTGACGATATAAATCTTGAAAATCTGGAATATAGAGCAATGATTTTGACAGGAGAGAATACTTTAGAAATTGCATTTGCTCAAATCGCGAGCGAATCTTCATCCGAAATATACATGCTCTTTATCAAGGATGAGGTTTGGAAGTTTAATGGTTTTGTTACTAACTAACCTTTACAAGATAAAACGGCAGGTTCCCCCGCCGTCTTCACGGGCCGATCCATGTATGGGCGCAAAAGCTGAAGCAGCAAGGGGTAATGAATTTTGTATCTACTATCTTGGACAGATGTCCAAGGATTGTTAGAAGTATACGTCCTTGTGCTTCTTCAACAAACCAAGGTTGTACAAAATTTGGAGCCCAACGAGCTCGGCCTTCCCTTTGTCGGCAGACGTCGTAATCGCTCCCGCTGCCTTTGCAGCGGCTAGCGCATCTGCTGACCACGCAGGAATTTCCTGATTGCCCGAGACGTTCACGATTTTTTCCAGTATAGAAATCCGGTTATCCTGAGCTTTCAGCGTTTGTTCCAGCTTGTTTAGCTGCTCTTGCAGCACTTTCAGTTGCTCCATTTCGCTCTCCTCTTCTTGCGTCTGTTCCTGCTCCTGCTGGTCATGGCCCATCGATTGATTCAGCTCGTCCAATGTTCCGTTAAATTCATTGAGATCCACCTTTCCATCAATGCCGTTGATCGTGCCGGAATCGCTGTACTGCCAAAAGTCCCATCTGGTCCAGGCGGTTGTGTCCTTTGGCGGCTGGTTATTATAACGGGCGACCCACAATTTGTATTTGCCAAAGGTAGCGTTAAAATTGACAGCAAACGCGTTTCCGGTATAAAGGATGGGAGCACGTCCCGTAAGCTTTTCCAGTTCGGTGAGAAAGGCTTCCGCAACGGTGCAAATCTGGGGAGCCGTTAAGCCGCCGGGATTAATCTCATAGTCCAGCACCGGGGGCAGATCGAAGAACCCAATTCCGCCCGCCGCTTTGATCGTACCTGCAAAATGGTCTGCTTCCCGCCTTGCCGCTTCGGCAGTTGTCGCATTCAGAAAATGATAGGCGCCAATAAGCAAGCCCGCTTCCTTTGCGCCTTTCACATTGACAATATATCGGCTATCTTGATAGCTTTGACCCTCACTCGCTTTTATAAACACAAACGTGCAGCCGCTTGCCGCAACCTTGCCCCAATCGATGCTGCCGTTGTGATGCGAAACATCGATTCCCTTTGCGTTACGGGAGTTTCTTGGCTGCATCCCGATCCGTCCCTTTCTCATTCAGTTGCTCCAGAAAACCTTTTATTTTGTCGGGCATCGGTACGCCCAATGTTCCCAAATTTTCTACGACCGATAGCCCTTCTCGGCCAATATAAAAGTAAATGGCCAGCGCTCTGAAAATGAACGAACCGGGACTAACCCAGCCATCAATAAGCACAGCCAAAGCGACAACGAACAATACTGTGATTTTTCGGATCCCACCCCAGAACATAATGTCTGAGTTGACTGTTTTGGTCTTGATCGCCCCAAGTACCCCAGTAATGTAGTCGGCCACCATCAGCCAAAGCAGGATTTGCATCGGCTTGTCCCATCCGCCAAGCACCGAAGTTAGCAGACCGATAATCGCAAAAATGCCGCCTGTAGCGGCCTCTTTATGCGTTTCACCAGCCACTGCGGTTAGGATCATAGTGCTGAAGGCTTTGATATGATCGATCATCATAATCCCCCTTTTTTGTAAAAGAATAGCCCCCGGTGTCCCGGGGGCATAAAAATAGCGCTCCGCATTAAGCCGGAACGCCGGTTAAGCTACTGTGCCGTTTACGACATCAGTTACGACGGTTTTGAGATTATACAGGTTTGGCACTTGATCAAGCGTGTAAGTTCCGCCAAGAACCAGGCCGACCCAAATCTTTACCAGTCCACTGTCCTTTGTATAGATCATGGTCATATCCTTATCACCTCCTTCCATTGGCCCATCATGTTACCCCATCATTGCGGCCATTGTCATGGTTAAATCTGCAATCGCCTGCTTCAGTTCAGCGTTTTCCGCTGTTACAGTGTAAAGTTTAGTTTCAAAGGTTTCACGGGCAATGTAGTCATAGTAAAGCTGATTTGTTTCCAGATTGATTCTTAGGTAGGCATCCATGTTCGGGATATCCTCCCGATTCGGTATTTCTACGTCCAAGGATAGGCCGTGTTCATCTACTTGCTCCGGGTATGGGCTATAAATAATTGACTGCACCGTTCCTACCTTTTCCCTTAAAGCCGTATACGTAATATTTTTAATCAACTTGTTTTCCTCCTTTTATCCGTAAATTAACTTGCCTGTTAAAGTAGCCTTTGCGGATGATGTAGTGGCTGAGGGTCCTCGATTTATATGCAGTTGGAGATTAATTGGGCCACTTGTATCAAACCCTGCCGGGAAACTTAATGGGTACTCTATCGTTTTAATAGTCATAGGATTCGTTCTATAAATACCGTCATGCTCGACCCACACGGCATATTTATTTACTAAGTCAAACATAAAGGATACGAAGTGAATTGGGTTGTGATTCAACAGCAAATCAAAACTTAAGCCGTTACGATCCGATATGCACACACTGCACTGTGTAATTGTGCTGGTAGAAGCCGACCCGTAGTTGCCTTCCGTATATGCTGCCCACTCATCCGATCCGGGTCTATAAAACTCTATGAATTTTGTACCTGCTGGAAACGATAAAATAGGAACCCAACTATCGCCATAAGGTATGTCTGCTGCCGTTTTATTAATGCTAGTTGACATTTGTACAATACCCGATTTAGACAACGTACCGATCTTACTCGCCAACGTTGCCCATGTGTCATTAGTGGATGCACTTCCCCCCATGGCGTTAATGGCACCCACGATACCATTTTTAGCATCAACGCCAGATTGAAAAAGGTCTTGGCTCCACGCTGTCCAAGTGCCATTTTGTTTAATTCTTTGATAGAAACTATTTCTGTTAAAGCAATAAGCATTCTGCACTTCCCATACTGGATTATGTCTAATAATCTCAATCCAATACCATTCGGAAGATGGAGCGTTTGCCATGTTGTCACCCATATACCAACCGGTAGCACGTTCAGCATTCAGATCCTGGCCTGCTATATTAATAGCATATTGGCCGGCTGTAACTGGTGTTTTCTGCCATGGCTTAGCATCCACATAAGATTTAGCGTTAGACTCTGCTGTATTGGCCTTTGTCGTCGCGTCTGTCGCTGCCGCCGTGATTGCTGCTGTTTTAGCAGCATCTGCTTTGGCTTGCGCTCCGCTGGGAGTCTCGGCTGCTGATGCTTTGTCATAAGCCGCCTTGACCGCCTTCTCAGTCGCCGCCAAACTTTCCGACGTCCCGTTTGTTACGCTGGACAGCTGAACAACGCCCTTTGTCGTCAAGGAAGCATCCGGAAGTTCCGGATTTATCTCCGCAAGCTGCTGCTGCACCCACTCCGTCTCCGCTGCCTTTTGCTGCAGTTCCTTCAGCGACTCTCCCGTTGAATTCATGAACCAGTTCAGCCACGCGGCGGGAGGCCGGTCCTCGACTTCCCAGCCCGTTTGTTTTTTGGTCTCCGGCGGTTCAATGCCTGTTGCCGCCCATTCTGGCGGTTGCTTTTCGAATGCCATCGTATCACTCACTCCTAAATAGGTAATGTATAATCATTGCCTGGAACATAAACTTCGCCCAGCGTTCCGCCGGTCGTCATCTCCGGATCGGCAAGCCCGAAGCTTGCCTGTTCCAACGTGCTGTATCCCGAAGCCAGCCGGAACGTCCCGGATAGCTCGATCATGGCGACACGCACCCCAGCGGCTACCGTCTTCTGGATGATCTGTCCGAATTGCAGCGGCGACATGCCGACTTCATTCAGCCGCTTGATCGGAACGCGGATCAATGACAACGCGGCCGGTTCCGGTTGAGCCGGGTCGTTAAACTTCTCCTGAATCCGGATGTCCGCAACATCGCAATTCAGCGCCAAAGCCAGCACCTGAATGATCGTGTTGATGTCCGTCTTGGACAGGTTCCGCGCAATTTTCGACCGGATCAGAACCCGGTAGATTTCATCCGTCGCAGCGCCGCGAGGCTGGGCCACATTTTGCCCAATTAAATCAAGCGTCGTTCCCTGAGCCTCGTCAATGCCGCGCCAGCTTCGGACCGTTTCAAATGCTTCTCCCATTTCCTGCAGCTGGGCATGCAAAATACCAATGAGCCGCCCCAGATTGCTGTTCGGGTCCTTGTTGAACACATCGGCAAAGCGGCTGAGCATATCCTTCAGACTAAACATGCTAAACATGGCTGCTCACCGCAATATCGGACGCTTTGGTCTGCGCCACCTGAAAAGGTTCGACCGCCAAATTGCCGGTATTCCAAACACCTTGCGTCCCTGCGCTCAACATCACATCTTCAACACCTTCAACCGAGTATACCGCGCTGATCAGGCGTGTATAGATCACATCCGCGCCCATGGACAAGCCGTTATAATAGCTGCCTGCATCATCTTCCCCGCCGATATAACGGATGATAGCCTTTCGTATCTGCTCATCCCCGTCGGCAGGATAGCTTTCGTTTCGGGTCACTTCAATTTGTACCGCTACAGGAACCTCTTCCGCCCGGCTGAACCGGATCAAATGCGGATAACCCGCCGCATCTTCCACTTCCTGCTCGATGTCTCCCCAGGTTTCAATTCCCCCTGATTTGGTTAAAAATATCGTTTCCCCAATAGTCCGCTCATCCCCGCCAAGCACATACGCTTGAAAAGATTTCGGAGGACGCCCTGCGCTGTCCGTTTCCATCCCATTGTTCTCCATGATGGAGGCGGCCCGAACGCCGTCGAGCCTGAGCAATGCGCCGCGAAGCGCATCGACGGAGGCCGCTCCTCCCCCTGCAACGGACATTTCGTAGCGTGCCCGGAATTCGGGGTCCGTTTCTTTTTCCCGGCCGCCGGTAATGGGTTCCGGATTCGAAACGCCTGAAATGTCAGGATTGGGATTGACGACAACCGTTACCGCTCCTGCGGCAGCGTTCCCTTTCTGCCCGGGGTCGATCGCCTCAACCGCCACCTCTGCCGTACCGTCAGCTCCGATGGTAAAAGCTTCGGTCGTGTCAAAATAAACGCCCCCTGCTGTGCCTACCCGGAATCCGGCAGCCTCGGTATGTCCCGCTGTTCCTGTTATGACAACCTTTCCTTTCGCATACTGCTCCAAAATCCGGCTGATGCCTACAAAAGGACCCAGCCTGTCCAGATTGGCGCCTTCTGCGGTCGAGATATAGCCGCTGTTATAGACATCCTCGGCCGTGGTCCAGATCCGGGACAGAAACCAGGCGAATATCCGCAATATAATCCCAAGCGGCGACCGTTCCGAAGTGTTGACAGTTTCCCCGAACGATTCGCGCGCTTTGCTCTCCATTTCACTCAACAGATCGTTAAATCGCTTCCGTTTAAAGCCTGTTTTATCCAGCATCGATTTGCACCTCCTCCAGCGTGACCGCTGTTCCGTCTGCTGCCGTCGCTTCGAAGCGAACGAGCATCTTTCGAGCCTTGCGGTCTATCGTAAAATCGACTGCATCAACGGATTGAATGCGCTCTTCCTGAAGCAGCCCGCGCGTCAGCTCGTCATGCAGCTGAGCTTCATTCAGCTCCTTGCCTACAAACAAAGAGTAATCAAGCCCGCTATCCGGATTCAAAAACCATTCTCCTTTGTTCGTGCCAAGCCCGATCCGGCAGCACTGGGCAAGCTCCTCCTGACCCTCTATCATTTCAAATTGAATATCACCGGCCGAATCCAGCTTCAAAGACTCCATGGAAACACCCCCACAATAACCGCGTCGTTTACGCTATGCTGCCGATCCGTATCTGCCGTTGCGACCTTGCCGGTCCGGGCATTCTTGAGTTCCCGATCGGCGCAGACGACAAATACGATATCTCCGTTCTTCAGAACCGGCCTGTAAACCGCCTCGATTGAGGAACCATCCTGCAGCAACCGATGCCCCAGCACAGGCACACTGTGAATGATGGCCGGATCATGTTTCGTTGTCCGGATTAATGGCTGGACATCCGCCGAGCAGCCTGCGGAATCAAAACGGATCACCCGGCACGGAATACCGACGCGGGCCTGGGACAAAGAATGATGAATCATAGCGGTCAACACCTGATACAGCACCCCTGATGGATCGCTTTTCAAACGATCGCCTCGCTTTCTGTTGTAAAATCACCGCTCCGGCTGATCCGATGCGTTCCGCTCCGCACATACAGCCTCCCTTGGTACACGGAGCTGTCGAGATCAATAGCCGAAGCCGTCGTCACCCGATACTGCAGCTGCTGCTTCAAGTTGTAGCCTTTGACGCCTTCCTCCACAAACGACTCCGGCGTACCGATCAACCCTGTATTCACGTTAAGCCTGAACACATTAGCGGGTCCCTTCCTTAGATTACGAATATAGAGCTTTGCTTTATTGATATAAGCTCTTGTTTGACAATCCCCCGCTACCTTGCCGATGATTTCCATAATCTTTCCTGAAGCGGAGTAGCCGTTCTCATACCGGATGTCCTTATACAGCTCTATCAGAGCAACAGGAAGATTAGCCTTGGCTGCCAGCTGCCTGAGGATGCTGCTCGCATAGGTTCCCTTTGCAAAAGCGATATCAATCGCCTTCTTCTTGCTGAAATCCTCGCTGTCCAGCACATAGATGGTCGTGATTTTATCAACACCGTCCCACGCGGTTCTAACGTTTGAAATTTGTCCCTGAAGCACAAGACCGATATCGCCCTCGTATCCCGCATTCAGGATAAGAGGTTGCCCAGCCTTGAGCCTGTTCACCGTCTGATCCGATAAATTCCAGATTTTAATCTCGGACTCGTTAGGCAGCGCATCCGCATCAAACGGGACTGAAGCCTCAATATTAAAATCCTTCATGGAAAATTTCATATGGCCTGTCACGACTTCTGCCACACGTCCAAAATTATTCATCCGCCAGCACCCTCATCCGCCACAAATAAAAAGACGCTCTCAGAGAGCGTCGACCAAATTACCTTGTTTTCTTTGCCCGCTTCATCATACGGAATGATTGGCAGTTTGGGAAAACGGTTATCCATAACATCACGAAACAGCGGCTGCCCATAAATCAGCTTTTCGCCGGTCACAAGCACTTCCCCATCCCGCTCCAGATCAATCGCAAAAAAATCATAATCGCTATTGTAATGAACCTCTATCGTAAACATTTCGCCAAACAAGGAAATATCGAACCGGTAGGGAATCAGCTCTTTTTCAATATCGATGTAATTCATTTGTCACCAGCTTTCCTGCCATAGGTTTCCTGCCCTCACTTTGTAATTTCGGACCCGGCTGACCGTCTTGGGAGGCTTCTCCATGTTTGATGCGGTTTTCACAGTCGCTTTACTGCCTTTTGTTTGCTTGACGCCAGAACTTGCGACACCCTCGGTCTGTGTTTTGACGGCCGCAGGAAGCTTGCCTGTATAAGACGAATAGGCGATCTGCACTTCAGTAATCGTGACTGAATAGGTAAAGCCGTCTGCAACCGTGTAGTCCCGGCTTGTGGACAAGCCTGACATCAAGCCTCTGATCGCTGTTCTTCCTATAAAGCTGACTATTTTTCCCTTATCCTGAGCCTCTGCCAGGAAACGGTGCATTTCCGCAGCATTTTCCCCTGAAACCACACCGCTGATGGACAGGGAACGGGCTTTGCGCTGCACATGGTCCGTGATATCGATGCCTCGTTCTACGGGCTGCTGGGTAAGATCAACTTCATAACTAAGGTCTTCTTTCTCAACCAAAATATATCGTCCGTCTATGGTAGCCATCAGTTAACCCCCTCCAATCCGCCGCGCCGCATCGTTTCCTGGAATACTTGCTGCATCGCCTGTCGGAACTGGACCATCAGATCCGAGGTTTGCTTGCTGTCCAGCGAACTGCCTTGGACGTCCACCGTAAGATGAATATCCATCCGGCTGCCGCCGTTTCCGGCATTCACTCTTGCAGGCGCCTGGACAGGCGAGCTGTACGCTTTGTTTTCATCGGCGGTCAGCACACGTTCTCCTTTATGCAGCTCGGCAATAAACCCGTCATACGGCACATATGGAAGACCCGTTGCATAGCTGCCAGCAACCTGGACAATCCCTCCGCTGCCGCTGCCACCACCGCCTCCCACAGCTTTCGTTTTGGGATCTAAGCCGCTGACGACATGATCGATGGTCGGGATCGTAATCCCCAGCTTGTGGCCGAATATTTCAAAGTTTAGTACGCGATTCAGCATACCGATCAAATCGTTGACCTGGTCGATCACCCAGTTGATTCCCATAAAAAATACGCCTTTTATGCCATCCCAGATTCCCGTAAAGAAGTCTCCTATTCCACTGAACACGCCCATAAATTGATCTCTAAATTGGGTCCAGGAATTCATTACAAAAGAGACGATGCCATTAAAAATTGTAATCGTCTTAGTTCGAATAGCCGTCCAGTTTGTAGCAATAAAATTAGCGATCCAACTGATCGGGAACATGATTACGGAAAGAATCCGCTGCCCCCATGTGACGAAGAAGCCAACAATGCTGTTAGCAATAGCCGGAATTTTCACAGTGAAAAAAGAAGCAATGAGGTTAAAGAAAGCAGGAATTTGCACAACGAAAAAATTCATCACCGCAGCGGCGCCGATTTTAATAGCGTTCCATACTCCGTTGACCATATTGCGAAACCATTCGCACTTCTTATAGGCCACAACAAGGCCAACGCCGAGCCCAATAAGCGCAGTTATAATTAAAAGAATAGGATTGGCTTCAAGTAGAGTCTGCACCGCGTTCAAGACCCCCGTTGCGAGCGTGATGAGCGTTACCATCGTTTTGTACGCCGCAAGCGCGGCAATAACTCCGGAAATAACCGGTACGAGTCCTTCCCACTGGGTAACATGCTGAAAAATGGACAGGGATACATTCGCAAAGGAATCCAGATAAGGCAAAATATCACTCAGTACGGAAGAAACATAGTCAACTGTCTTGCCGATACCATCCGCCAAAGCTGCGCCAAAATCCTTGAGAAGCGGCTCATGGCTGGTCAGCCACTGTCCAAACTTATTAAGGGCTGGCATAAGCTGTTCCCCTACGGGAAGTAAAATGTCTACGGCAATCTGCCTTTTGAAAATTTCCATAGCCTGTCCGGGTTGATTCATCCTGGTCTGATTCAAGCCATCCATCGTCTTCCGGGTCATATCGAACTTACCCTGGACGGTTCCCATGGCTGATACGACCTTTCCCTGTACATCGTCAAACTTGGAGCCGAATAAATCCATAGCGATCGAGTTCTGCTTCACCGGGTTCGTTATTTTCGCAATGGAGCTCGTTATTTGTCCGAAAGCGGCTTTGGCTGAAGGCCCCCCGGCTGCAATGGCACTCTTCATCTGCTTCGCATTGAGACCAAGCGAATTGAAGGCTTTCATACTGGCCTCGGAGCCGCTCGTCGCCCGTTTCTTGAATTCCTGGATCGTACTTCCTACATCGTCAAGACTGAATTCCCCATTCTGGGCTCCGGCTGCAAACATATTGAACATCTGATTAGCGCTAAACCCCAAAGCTTTAAAATCTTTTGCATATTTATCAATGGAGCCTAGCATATCTCCCTTAATATCGAGGCGTGCCGTCTTGCCCTGGGCAATCAGACCAAAGGCCTGATCGCTGGTGACCCCAAAATTTTTCATCAGGGAGTTGGCCGATTTAACGGAGCTTGCCACATCATAGCCCATGGCCTCTTTAAGCAAAAACGCATTTTTAGTCGTTTGCTCAAGAGCTGTTCCCTGCTGTCCCGTTAGCTCAACAGTTTTGGAAATGGCGCTCCCCACTTCCTCCCAATCCTTGCCAAAATTTTGGGCATACAGGTTTTTTGCAATTTCTTTGGTAGCCTTCATCTGCTGATTGGTCGCCCCGGTTGCCATCTGAATCCGGGACATCGATTTCTCAAATTCAGAAGCAGCCGTAACGGAGGCCTTACCGAATTTCATAATGGCGTCGATGCTTGCTTGATTGAAAGCGGTTATTTTGGCATTCGCCTCATCGGCCTTCTTTTTCTTTTGCTCGTCTTGCTTGTTTTGTTCCTCTTGTTTTTTTTCTTGCTGTTCCTGCTTTTTCTTGTTTGTGTTACGTCTATTAACCGCCAAGCCGCACACCCCCTTTCCAATAGGAAAAAGAGCGTCCCGAAGGACGCCCGCTTATTTATGCCGTTTGGTTTGCTGCTTGAGATAAAGATCCAGGGCGGCATTGGCCTCGGCCACGTCGTCTTCATCCATTTGATGAAGATCGGAATAGCTGATGCCGATATCCGACAGCAGCAGCCGCCAGTAGCGCCAGCGCTGTTTAGCCCTCTGCTCCGCTTCAGCCCTGCTGATCGTCAAGCTCTTCACCTTCCTGCCCGGAGATGAACAGGTAAGCAGCATTCACGACCTCGCTGTATTCACGATAGTCATCGAACTCGTCGATTTTCAGTTTGGGCTCGACTACTACATATTTTAAAATTTCTTCGGACAGCCGTTCCTCCGACACGACACCAAACTTGTTTTTGGCGGCATCGTTGATTTTGGATACGGCCCGGACTCCGGGATGCTGGAAAACATACTTGGCTCCGGACTTTGATGTATATTCTTTCTGTTTAAAATTTGCCACGGTCATCGATCCTTTCTGGAATTGAAATCAAGTCAGCCTGACGAGTTAATTGATCTCCGCATCCATCAGCTGCAGCTCGAACACTCTGTCTTCCACCTCATTGCTGTAGGTACGGGTTGCCGGCTTTTTGATATATGCCGAATTCGAAGTGATCGTTTCTTTCGGATCGCCGTTGTAGATCACGGACACCTTCACAAGCTTGTCGTTTTTCGCTAGACTGTCCAGAAGAGCTACCTGCGGACTGATCGACAACAGCGTAATCGTTAAAGTACCAAGCTTGTTGTTGACCCGCGAACGGACCGTATCCCCCTGGGCGCCTACTTTAGTCGTCCAGTTATCTTCGTCTTTTTCAAACTCGACCATATCCTCGGAAAATCCGGTAAGGTGTACATCGTCAACAATAACAGTCAAGTGCTTTGCATCATAAGTAGTTGCCATCGTTTATATTCCTCCTTAGTATGTGACAAGTCCGGTAATGGTAGATTCATGAATGGCGCCGGCCAACTCAAATTCAAAATTGCCGCCGTCATAGCTGCGCGACAGTCTGTCGGCAGCCGTTGTTTGCTCCCTGGTAAGGAAATTCGTGCTGTAGAGCCCGTTGCCGCTGCTGTCTTTGGCAATAATGCCCTGAATCAGGGAGCGCTGAAGAACGCCCCGGACAGTACCTTCGATTTGGGCAATCCCGGTATTGTCGTATGCAATCTTTTGGTTGTTCGCATTGTTAAACAGCTTCTGCACTTCGAATTCGATACTGTAAACTACATAATGCTTCGCATGAATAATATCGATGTATTCGCCGCCCGACGTCATGCCTTCGCTCGTTACCGGATCGCCTGCTTTCATTACATAGGTGATGGCGCCGGCGTCATGAATCGCCTTCAGCTCATAGGCGGTGACTTCAAGCGGAGCAATGCCTTTCAGTCTCTGGCCTTTCCAGGTAATCGATCCGACGGGCTTGGACCCGGCCTCCCCAACCAGCGCAGCCTCCGGATAGCTGTCCGTATTTGTGTGATAGAACACGGTCGTATTCAGCAGCTTCTGGTTCTGAATCGTCTTCACATCATCCAGACTGGACGATCTGGCAAAGAACTGGCGGCTGCCATTAGTCTCGGTCGCTCCCGCAATTGCGAGAATGTCCTGAACATTAGTGCTTGTTGTAAGCAGGAAATAAAAGTCCTTGTCAAACACTTTCGGCAGGAAGTCGGCCAACGTTTCGTCCGTTTTCCGCTGCATGATTGCCAGCTCATCAGGCCGGTTAGCCTGAGCAAAAATAGCCGCCGCCGCTTTATATTCTTCAGTTCCAGCCGGAAAAGCAGCGCTGAGCTCCTCCAAGGAAGAGTAGGAAGTATAGTCCATCCCCGCTGTGCTTGTGCCGATAATCAGCGGTTTGCCAAAGCCCAAAACCGGTGTCGGCCGTTTAATATCAATAATTACATTCACGTCTTTAATTTGTGACAATTCGATCAGCTCCTTTGATATTTACCGTTTCAATCATTTCAACTTCCGTCTCCGTAACATCTACCATACGGAATTGCACGTCAAAGCCTTCACGGCGGATCCACGCCGCATTCTCATATTCCTTGTAATCCCTTGTGATGACCGGTCCCACATTGACAACAACGCAGTCAAAACCGTCTTTAAGCTGCATTCTCCCGATTCGGTCCACCCAGTCACGGGCCTTCATCGCATTGATGATTCTCGGCAGCTTGTCCTGACTATAGGAAAATATGGATGCCGTGAAGCTGACCGTTTCGCTTTGCCGCATGATCCCGTCGCCATATTCGACAACCGGAAACCCTCGGCTGTTCATCATGCTGCTGAAACTGAAAACCAAATATTCCGTTTCAGCCGTATCCGCTTCATGGCCAATCTCCTTGAAAATCAATCCGGTACTTGCGGATATTCCTTCCGTAATAGCCGTTTTGATTTCCACAATCGGGATCATAGGCCCCTCCCCCTTCCTTTCGGTTGCTTTAGTTCATCCGGCTTTCGCTGTTCCATCACCTCCTTTCAGGCGTTTCTTGTTCGGTCATCCCTGAATCCGGGATCAGCCTCAAGGACGCTAATTTCGTCTCTCACTCTTAGGTGGCAACCGTGTGACAAAAACTAGATATTAAGTAAATTTTTATAGCTTAAATAGTCCGCTATTTTCTTTTGAGCCCGGCGTACATACAGAGCTGAGCTGCTTTTTGAAATGCCGAGCATTTCCGCAATTTGTGCGAGTGAAAAACACTCCCCGTAAGCCAGTGTGTAGCACTCCCGTTCTCTCTTGCTCAAGCTTGCTAATGCTTGCTTCACCAATACCCGCTTCCTTTCGGACAAACGGCTGGACCCCGCCGCCGCAGGAGGATTGACAAATACTTGCATCTGTATCGGGTCCATCAGCTTTTCCCGCTGATATCCCGCGAGCCGCTCAATTCCCCTTCGGTTTCCCGGCCTCCGGCCAGTGTTCAGCCATTCGATCACATAGGTGCAATCCGCCATCATTTCACCGACAATCCTGCGATCTCCGTCCTGCTCGGGCAGCTTCTCCCTGAGCTGTTTCAGGATTCTAAACGTATACTCATAAGCCAACTTCAGCTCCTGCATGTCCGACCATTCCCGCTCTGCCATTTTGCTCCCCCCTGAAATATGTTAGGGTATTATAAATACCCTATAGTCTAAAAATAAAAGGCCATCAGTATTGACGATACCTTTAAAATCCGTTAATATAATGTAAAAGTATTATAAATACCCTTTTGAAAAAGACTATTTGGACTACCTGCTTTCTTTTCACCTCCCGGTCATTTCGTAACCTGATTATATTAGGTATTTAAAATACCGTCAAGTATTTAAAATACCCTTATTCAACTTTTTTATTGGAGGCGCAGTTTATGTCACTTGGGGAAAGAATACGAAATCGCCGCAAACAGCTTGGACTTACGCAGATCGAAATTGCCAGGCAGCTTGATATGGGACGCTCCAATTTTGGCCATATCGAGAACGGCCGGGTGGTCCCTTCCAGCGTCGATCTGGACAAGATCGCCGATATCCTGCGTACCAAACCCGATTACCTGCTCGGCAAGACAGACGACCCTTCTCTTTTAACGGGTGGTGACGAGGACCCGTATGCCTTAACTTCGAAAGAAGAGAAGGATATTGCCGTACGTCTGCAGAAGTTGTTGGATGAGCTGGAAAGCGGTGTTCCGCTCGCTTATTACGGTGAACCGCTGGAAGACGACGAGGATCGGGAAGCGCTGCGCGCGTCCCTTGAGAACACGCTGCGGCTGTCCAAATATATGGCTAAGAAGAAATTTACGCCGAACAAATACCGAAAATAACATCCGGGGGTTACCGTATGGACGAAGAACGTCTCATAAAGAAGCTGATCAGGGCCCACGGAACCAACGACCCCTTAAGAATTGCACAGCAACGTAATATTCTGGTTCTGTACGAGCGGCTTGGCAAGAACATCTGGGGATACTTCAGCAACGCGAACCGTATTCCGATCATTCATATCAATGAGAATTTGAACCGGTTTGACAGGCTTTTTACGGCCGCCCACGAGCTTGGGCACTGCCTCCTGCATTCCAAGATTAACACGCCTTTTCTACGGAAAAATACACTTATCTCCGTTGACCGCATCGAGCAGGAGGCCAACCGGTTTGCGCTGAAGCTGTTAATCGGCACCGCGCAGCCCGAGCGCGGCGAAACCGCGAAATACTTCCTGCTGCGCTGCGGCATTCCGAAATGGCTTCATTCGTACTATACGGAAGCGGCCTCAGACAGCAAATGGTCCAAGTTTTGGCGGGACGAGCAATCGTTCTGGGGGTGCTGATGTGCGCAGACAATTGAAAAAACGCGGTAGGTTTTATTTTTTTGAGTCATATAAGAACATACGTTCTTTATATGGAATAGCAAACCAAACTGATTTAAGGCGTATCCGCGATCCCGGGTACGCTTTGGAATCGAAATGACAGGAAATTACTTGGGCTCCATGATACCTGTTTTGGAAATAAAAGAAGTAACCGGAACCATAAATTGTACCTTATCCGAACTATCTAAGCAGATCATCCTCCAAATTAAAGCTGTCATTATAACGGTCGACAGATTTCTTGTGAATGTAAACCGCATTATTGACCCGATGAATACTGCCCAAAGTGCTAAACAGCAGGAACAGAAATAACATAAATCCGTATGCATTCATAAACTTATCGATCCAGAAACAAACGACAATCAAAGCGATTGATAATATTATAATTCCAAGTAGCAGCCGTTTTCCTTTATGGAATAGAATTTATGTATATTCTAAAAAAACTAAAACTTTGGATGGTTATTTAATTCCACATCATAACTGGAAATAAGACAATCTTTGGAGTCTTAAGAAATTCGCTCCATAATGTTTCGTTGAATTTCTTTTCCCCTTTTTCCATTAATGGCCGTAATAATAAACTGATTGTTAGCAGACCCTGAGATTTTTCCAAGTTGACTCCTTCAACGTTTAAGACCTGCTCATCCGGTTTTAGAAAACGTTCAGCCTCTTTTAAAGAACCTTTATTCATAAATTTTACAAATCCATGATTCAATCATTTGTTCAACTTATATAGATCACTATTAAACTTGGCTTTCAGAAATTGTCTTCGCCTATACCTTTTACAATTGATATAATTAGGAAATGTCGAAAACAAATTATGTAAATTAATCATAAAAAAATCAGATAATGGAGGCTACCATGAACGCAGGCGAATTTTATCAACATTTGACGACGTATGCGGATTTAATCGTATCCGTAGGATTGAACCTTCACGAAGGCGAAAAGGTAAAAATCAACTTCCACTCGGAGAGCATTGATTTAGTTAGATTGATCGCCGAATCAGCCTATAAGAGAGGGGCTTCAACCGTAGCTCTTAATTTTCGGGACTCTAGAATAGAAGAAGCGAGGGCTAGCTTTTTACATGAACAATTTTTAGATACCTTTCCGGCGGCAGAAGTCGAAAATCATCTGAATTTCCAGCATTCCGGTTATTCGGAAATCACGATTTTAGCGCCCTTCACAAACAGCCACGCCCTACTTGATGAGCAGAGAATTCAGAGAATGAACCGGGCGAAATCGATTGCCATGAAACCGGTAAGACAATACGGCATGGAAAACCATAACAAATGGGTTATCGTCAACTATGCGACCAGAGAATGGGCCACAACCGTGTACCCGGATTTAGAAGACGCAGCAGCATTAGCGAAATTATGGAAAGTAATTTTTAGCGCTACAAAAGTTTTCGAAGATGAGCCTATTGAGGCATGGCAGCAGCATGATCGTCAGCTTAAAAATGTTCAGCACATTTTAAATGCGAAGAAGTTTAAAAGCCTTAAATTCGTTAGTGATGAAACAAATCTGACTATTGGATTGGTTAAAAACCATTTATGGATAGGCGGTTCTGAAATCACAAAGGGTGGAGAACCCTTTATGTCCAATATGCCGGTTGAAGAGATATGGACCATGCCTGACAGCAGGCAGGTTGATGGTTATTTTACGATGACAAAGCCTTCAAATATCAATGGTATTTTAGTTCATGAACTGAGGGTGCATTTCAATCAGGGGAAAATTGTAAAAATAAGCAGTGATAAGCCGGAAATCATGTCCGATTTCCTTAACACTGATGAAGGGGCTTCGAGGCTTGGCGAAGTAGCTTTAGTTCCGGCAAACACCCCGATCGATAAAGCCAATGTCAACTTTAATAATACATTGCTTGACGAGAATGCGGCTATTCATCTTGCCTTTGGACAGGCTTACATGGACAACATTCAAGATGGATTTGCTTTAAAGGAAGACGAGCTAAAGCAATTGGGGATGAATTTTTCATCGGCCCATCAGGATATCATGTTCGGCAGTTCAACAATGGATGTGTTTGGCATCCATAGCGATGGGACTGAAGAAATCATCATGCAAAATGGGGTTTGGAAGGTATAATTCGGGCTATTGTATAATATTCCTGCACTATGGAGCGGCTTGCTTTGCTTATCTACTTAAAAAAAAGAAGTTGGCCCCCTTGGATTCGACACCCAGGGAGCCTAACTTCCACCGTTGAATGAGCCACCGCCCTTAAGAGCGGCTACCCGTGCTTTGGAGTCGTGTTGCCGCACGGCTCCTTAGTTACTCCACTTCGTTATGCACGCAACATGCTCTCTTCTCTAACTCGGAATCCTTGGTATACAAGGCTTAACCGATAGAACCTTCCATTTCGAACTTGATCAGCCGGTTCATTTCGACCGCGTACTCCATCGGCAGCTCTTTCGTGAACGGCTCGATGAAGCCCATGACGATCATCTGCGTTGCTTCGGCTTCCGTCAGGCCGCGGCTCATCAGGTAGAACAGCTGCTCCTCGGAAACTTTGGATACGGTAGCTTCATGTTCCAGGACAACGTTATCGTTCATGATTTCGTTGTAAGGAATCGTATCTGAAGTTGACTCATTGTCCAAAATGAGCGTATCGCATTTGATGTTGGATTTCGCGCCTTCGGCCTGGCGTCCAAAGGAAGAGAGACCGCGGTAGGTAACTTTACCGCCGTGCTTGCTGATTGATTTGGACACGATCGTGGACGTCGTATCCGGCGCCAGATGAACCATTTTCGCTCCGGCATCCTGGTGCTGGTTCTTGCCTGCAACCGCAATGGACAGCACGCTGCCTTTAGCGCCGCGTCCTTTCAGAACAACAGCCGGGTATTTCATCGTCAGCTTGGAGCCGATGTTGCCGTCAACCCATTCCATATTGGCATTCTCTTCGGCCACAGCACGCTTCGTAACAAGGTTGTAAATATTCGGAGCCCAGTTTTGAATCGTCGTATAACGAACGCGGGCGTTTTTCTTCACGATAATTTCAACAACGGCACTGTGCAGGGAGTTCGTGCTGTAAATCGGCGCGGTACATCCCTCTACGTAATGCACGAAGCTGTCTTCGTCGGCAATGATCAGCGTCCGTTCGAATTGTCCCATGTTTTCGGAGTTAATCCGGAAATAAGCCTGCAGCGGCACTTCGCATTTTACGCCTTTTGGCACGTAAATGAAGCTGCCTCCGGACCATACGGCGCTGTTCAGCGCGGCAAACTTGTTGTCCGCAGGCGGAATGACGGTACCGAAATGCTCGCGGAAGATTTCAGGATGCTCACGGAGCGCAGTGTCCGTATCCATGAAGATGACCCCTTGATCTTCCAGGTTCTTCTGCATGCTGTGATACACGACTTCCGACTCGTATTGCGCAGACACACCTGCGAGAAACTTCTGCTCGGCTTCAGGAATACCAAGCTTGTCGAAAGTTTCCTTGATCTCAGCAGGTACTTCCTCCCAAGTCTTTCCTTGCTTTTCGGAAGGTCTTACATAGTATTGGATGTCGTTGAAATCCAGATCATCCAGATCGCCGCCCCAGCGCGGAAGCGGCATTTTTTCAAATTGCTGAAGCGACTTCAGGCGGAAATTCAGCATCCATTCCGGCTCATTTTTGATACGGGAAATTTCCGTAACAATCTCCGGGGTCAACCCTTTGCCGGTCTGAAATACTGCTTTGTGCTCATCGTGGAAACCGTACTTGTACTCTTCCAATTCAGGCGCTTTTTTAGCCATGGTTATACCCTCCTTATTTATTCGATTCCCTTTTTCAAGGCGTTCCAAGCCAGCGTTGCACATTTAATGCGTGCCGGAAATTTGCTTACGCCGGACAGGGCTTCAATGTCTTCATAATCGTCAAACTGGGCTTCGCCGCCCTTCATCATCGTTGAGAAGCGGTCAGCAAGTTCAAGAGCTTCCTGCACGGTTTTGCCTTTGACGGCGTCCGTCATCATCGATGCGGAGGACATGCTGATCGAGCAGCCTTCCCCCGTATAACGGGCATCCTTTACAATTCCGTTCTCGACAATTAACTGAAGGGAGATGCGGTCACCGCAGGTCGGATTGTTCAGGTTGACCGTTACGGCGTCATCACCGAACGTACCGCGATTTCGCGGATTTTTATAGTGATCCATTATGACACGGCGGTAGAGATCGTCAAGTTGCATTACCCGAAATACTCCTTTGTTTGGATTAAGCCATCCACCAGACGGTCGATGTCTTCTTCGGTATTATACAAATAGAAGCTGGCTCTGGCCGTAGCGCTTGCTTTAAGCCAGCGCATCAGCGGCTGGCAGCAGTGATGGCCAGCCCGGACCGCAACTCCATACGAATCCAGGACAGTTGCCACATCATGCGGATGAATATCATCCAGATTGAAAGTGACAAGTCCCACCTTGCGGTTGCGCGGTCCGTACAAAGTCAGACCGTCGATGCTGGCAAGGCGATCCATCGCGTAATTGGCCAGCTGCTGCTCATGGGCTGCAATGGCATCCATTCCGATGCTTTCCAGAAAGTCAATGGCGGCGCCAAGACCGACGGCCCCGGCGATAATCGGCGTGCCGCCTTCGAATTTCCACGGCAGCTCTTTCCATGTCGATTCATACAAACCAACATCATTGATCATTTCGCCGCCGAATTCAATCGGCTCCATCGCTTCCAACAGCGCCTTCTTCCCATATAATACACCAATACCGGTAGGGGCACACATTTTATGGCCGGATAAAGCGTAAAAATCGCAATCCAGATCCTGCACATTGATTTTCATGTGCGGCGTGCTTTGCGCACCGTCTACAACCATAACGGCACCGTTTCGGTGTGCGATCGCGGCAATTTCCTTGACCGGATTGACAACGCCAAGCACGTTGGATACATAGTTCATGGCAACAATCTTCGTAGCCGGAGTAATGGTCTTCTCGGCATCGGCAAGCTCGATATGTCCGTCCGGCTGCATCGGAATATATTTCAGCGTTGCACCCGTCCGGATCGCAAGCTGCTGCCAGGGAATCAGATTGCTGTGGTGCTCCATCTCGGTAATGACAATTTCGTCGCCCGCGCTAACAGCAGAAGGTCCGTAAGCAGAAGCGACAAGGTTTAAAGCAGAAGTAGTTCCGCGAGTAAAAATGATTTCCGCGGTATCGGCTGCGCCAATGAAGCGCGCCACTTTCTCCCGGGCGCCTTCATAAGCATCGGTTGCGCGGCTGCCCAGAGTATGGACGCCGCGGTGCACATTCGAATTTTCCCATTCGTAATAGCGCTTTACGGCTTCAATGACGGCACGCGGCTTCTGGGAAGTCGCGGCATTGTCCAGATAGACTAACCGGTGCCCGTTGATTTCCTGATCAAGGATCGGGAATTGTTCCTTCAGCAATGTTGAATTCATTGACCCAACTTCCTTTCCACAAGAGCTTGCAGTTGGTCCTGAAGCTGCTTAAGCGGAATATCGGAAACGACCGGAGCCAGAAATCCGTAAATAATGAGGCGTTCGGCCTGCTCCCGTGAAATCCCTCTGGACATCAGATAGTAAATTTGCTCCTGGTTCACTTGACCAACGGATGCGGCATGTCCTGCCTTTACGTCATCCTCGTCAATCAGCAGAATCGGATTGGCGTCGCCGCGCGCCTTCTTGCTAAGCATCAGGACTTTCTCTGTCTGTTCGCCGTTTGCCTTGGTCGCGCCCTTCTCGATTTTGGTAATGCCGTTGATAATCGCGGTAGCTTCCTCTCTCATAACGGCACGGGTAATCATTTGGCTTTCGGAGCTCTTGCCGTAATGGGTCGCTTTTGTTGTATAGTTCAGGCGCTGGGAACCGGAGCCGACAGCAATCACTTTGGCGTCGGACAAAGAACCGTTGCCTTTGAGGACGGAAAGGGTCTCGCTCATCGAGTCTCCGCCGCTCATTTCGCCGACAATCCATTCGATGCTGCCATCATTCTCAACCAAAGCGCGGCGGTAAGTCAGATCCGTGATTTGGCTTCCCAGATGATGGACCGTAGCATATTGAACCTTTGCTCCAGGTTTAACGATAACCTCAACAGCACCGTTGTGAACGAGCGGGCTGTTCAGTTCGCCCGAAATATAGTTGTCTACGTAGGTCACCCGGCTGTTGCTTTCCGCTACGACCAGCACATGGGGCGCAAACACCGCATCCGCATCGTCTACGAGAAATACAGCCTGAAGCGGGATCTCAATTTCGACGCCCTGCGGCACATACAGAAATACGCCGCCGTTCCAGATCGCGTGATGCAGTGCCGTAAGCTGATTCTCCCCTGCAGGAATGACGCTGGACAAGTATTTCTGAACCAGTTCGCCATGCTCCTTGGCGGCTGTTTCCAAATCGGTGAAGATGACGCCTTGCGCCGAAAGCTCCTTGGACAGCCGCGCTACCACCGCGCCTGAATTTCGCTGAACGATCAGATTGTCGTTATGGGCCGGATCAACATAGGCCGAAATGCTGTCCGGCAGCTCCTGTCCGGGTTGTGCGCCAGCACCGGGCGCTCCGTAGTTTTGCAAATTCCAACGGTCGATTCTAGTCTTCTCCAGCTTTGGAAGTTCCAGCTGACCCGCCAGTTCAAGAGCTTGAAGTCTTTTCTCCTTGAGCCAAGCAGGTTCGCTGCTGCGCTCGGAAAAAGCGGTCAGAGCCGAAGCCTCCACAGGAAGAACGGTTTGTGTTGTCATTCTGTACTCCTCCTTCCGTCTCCTAGGCCTCTTGCTCTTGGCCGACAGTTTCATCGACAATGCCAAGCTCTTCTTTAATCCAGTCGTAGCCGTCTTTCTCAAGACGTTCAGCTAGTTCCGGACCGCCGGACTTCACGATTCGTCCCTGCATCATGACATGCACAAAGTCCGGTTTGATGTAGTTCAGCAAACGCTGATAGTGGGTAATGACGAGGAACCCGCGCTCTTCGCTCCGCATGGCATTTACACCCTCAGCCACAATACGGAGGGCGTCGATGTCAAGGCCCGAGTCAATTTCGTCGAGCACAACGACTTTTGGCTCAAGCATCATCATTTGCAAAATTTCGTTCCGTTTCTTCTCCCCGCCTGAGAAGCCTTCGTTCAGATAACGGTGGGCGAACTCGGGATTCATTTCGAGCTCCTTCATTTTCCCTTCCATCTGCCGGATGAATTTAATCAGGGAAATTTCATTGCCTTCACCCCGGCGGGCGTTGATGGCGCTGCGCAGGAAGTCGGAATTTGTAACCCCCGCAATTTCACTTGGATACTGCATAGCCAGGAACAAACCGGCGCGTGCGCGCTCGTCAACCGCCATTTCCAGCAAATCCTCATCATCAAGCGTAACGCTGCCGTCCGTTACTTCATATTTGGGGTGCCCCATGAGCGCCGATGCAAGCGTACTTTTACCAGTACCGTTCGGTCCCATGATCGCATGAATTTCCCCGCCTTTAATTTCAAGATCAATGCCTTTCAAAATTTCCTTGCCTTCAATTGTCGCTTTCAAGCCTTCAATGACAAACTTTGTGGACATAACTGGAAGCTCCCTTCATCTATTGGTCAATCTTCAAAGATTTTCTACGTTATTTTGACAGGGACGCCTCCCTGTTGTGATCTTTATCATATCATAATTAGTATCAAATTAGAATCATTCTAAGCAATACCGATTGATTCTCATTGATTCTCATTTCATTCTAACGCAATTAAAACTCATTATCAACGGACCATTCCATGACAATCCGACTTAAGTAACAAACAAGGCCTGGCCGCATAAAGGCCAAGCCTGTGATCCTGCTGCTGCATTGCCGCTTTAAGAACTCCGGCTTTTTCGGCAAATTCCGCATTGGCAAAGTGATGAAGCAGATCGCCAAGGCTGCTAGCCCAGATAAGAACGAAGCATCCACATATGCTTCTCAAGTTCTCCCTTGTACCCGGTTAACAGGTCCGCTGTAGCGGCATCTCCCTCCTTCTCGGCGAGGTCGACGCCTTCCTGAAAGGATTCGGCTAATGTCGCAAAATCCTCGATCAACGACTGAACCATGGCCCGCTGATCCTCCTTGCCTGTCCCTTCCTGAATCGTGGCCATTTCCAGATATTCTTTCAGCGTTGCTGCAGGTTCTCCTTTCAACATCAACAGCCGCTCTGCAATCCCGTCCATTTTAAGCGTAATTTCATTATACAGCTCTTCGAATTTCACATGCAGGGTATAGAAGTTCTCCCCTTTTACATACCAGTGATAATTGTGCATTTTTACGTACAAAACATTAAGATTCGCCACCTGCTCGTTCAATACCTGATGAAGCGCCTTGCTTTTGGTTTTGCCCTGAGCTTTCGAATTCGCTTTAGCCATGCTAATCCCCGCTTTCTGTTTTCATGATAAAGGTGAAATGGTGAAATCAGATTACCCGGCTAAGGACCGGCCGGTGATAAGCTGTAGTGTCAACAAAAGGGGGAGATGTCATCCCTGATTTATTTTACCCGCTGGGGCAAATCGCGAAACAAAGCAGCCTGACAAGCCTGCCGAGTAAACCCGAATACAAACGGCCTAAACCAAACTCAAAAATACAGATTCTTATATTTCAAAAAAATGATGCAAAAATTCAATCTTTTCCGATATACTAACTTTACATGTACGCCAATAATAATTTGCAGCCTTGCGGCATGCATTTTGATTTATGACTGGAGGTGTAGGTTTTGTCATTATATCATCCCTTCACTAACGAAGAGGCTATCGAATATGCAAGATCCATTCCCGGTCATTTCCGTGAAAACGCGGAGCTGGCCTGCCGTGAAATCGGCGACGGGAATCTAAATCTTGTCTTTCATATTTCGGATCCCGCAGACGGGACAAGCCTGATTATCAAACAGGCCCTTCCTTATGCGAAGGTCGTTGGGGAATCGTGGCCGCTCAGTCTGGACCGGGCCAGAATTGAACGGGAAGCGCTGCAAATTCAGCACGCTGTTGCTCCCGACCTCGTTCCGGCCGTCTATGCTTACGATAACGAGCTTGCCGTAACGGTCATGGAGGACTTAAGCGATCATGTCATTATGCGAAAGGGACTGATCGAGGGAAGCAGCTATCCGAAGTTTGCGGAGCACATCGGGCGCTTTATCGCGAATAACCTGTTCTATACATCGGATCTCGGGATGAATCAGCAAGAGAAGAAGCTTCAGGCGGCCAGTTTTGCGAATCCGGATTTATGCAAAATAACCGAGGACCTCATCTTCGAGGACCCTTACCGCGACTCCCCGAATAACAGCTTCCCGGAGAACATTCGGAAAGAAGCGGAAGCGCTTTGGCATGACGATGAGCTTCATCTTGAGGTTGCCCTGCTGCGCGAAAAATTTCTGACCCATGCGGAGGCGCTGCTGCACGGGGATCTGCACACCGGCAGCGTCTTTGTCACGCAAGCTTCCACCAAAGTCATTGATCCCGAATTCGCGTTTTACGGCCCTATGGGCTTTGATATCGGCGCGGTCATCGCCAATCTGCTGCTTAATTTTGCGGCCCAGCCCGGCTGGAGCGCTGACGAAGAGACCTTGAAGCAGCGGCGTAACTGGCTCCTGGCTACCGCAGCAGAGGTATGGAACCATTTCGAAGCGGAATTCCGCAAGCTGTGGAGCCGCGATCTCGTGGACGTTACCGCCAAAGCTCCCGGCTATCAGGATTTGTATATCCAAAAAATACTTCGCGACACGATCGGCTTCGCTGGCGCCAAAACCGTTCGCCGCATCGTCGGCTTGTCCCATGTCGCCGATATCGATACGATCGCGGATGAACATGCGCAGCGTCAGGCCAGAATCACGGCGCTTAAAATCGGACAAGCGCTGATCAAGCGCGGCCGTTTTGCAAGCAGCTTTGAAGAAGTGCTGCTGATCGCACGCGACGCCGCTGCCGCGGAAGGAGCAGTCCGATGAGCGCACAGGAACAGAAGCCGCTGCTGAGCATCCGCTGGGAGGACGGCAAGCTATTGCTCCTTGACCAGCGGCTGCTGCCGGAGCGTATTGTGTTTGTGGAGCTGACGACGCCGGAGGAGGTATGGGAAGCGATTCACTCGATGGTCGTGCGCGGCGCGCCCGCCATCGGCATATCCGCCGCGTACGGCGTCGCGCTTGCCGCAAGCCGCTATGCCGATGATCCGGACGGCTGGCTCCCGCACGTCAAGAAAGCGGCGGATTATCTCGCTACCTCCCGGCCGACGGCCGTCAATCTGTTCTGGGCGCTGGAACGCATGAAACAGCGCGCCGCGATTGTGGCGAAAGAGCAGCAGGGAGCGGAGAACCGCTTTTTGGGGCTGCTCGCGGAAGCCGTCCTCATCCACCAGGAGGATGAGGACGTATGCCGGCGCATCGGCGAGAACGCCCTTCCGCTCTTCGAGAGCGGGATGGGCGTGCTGACGCACTGCAACGCCGGCGGCCTTGCCACCGCGAGATACGGCACGGCTCTCGCGCCGATCTATCTCGCGCAGGAGCGGGGCATGCCGCTCAAAGTATTCGCGGATGAAACCCGCCCTGTCCTGCAGGGCGCGCGCCTAACCGCGTTCGAACTGCAGCAGGCCGGGGTTGACGTCACGCTGCTGACCGACAATATGGCAGCGGTCGTCATGTCCAAGGGCTGGGTCCAGGCCGTAATCGTCGGTACCGACCGTATTGCCGCCAACGGCGATGTCGCCAACAAGATCGGTACCTATGGGGTAGCCGTTCTGGCGAAAGCCCATGGCATCCCGTTCTATGTAGCGTCGCCGCTGTCCACGATCGATTTGAACACGCCGACAGGCCGGGATATTCCGATCGAAGAACGGCCGGAGACCGAGGTAACCGAAGCTTTTGGCAAGCGGACCGCTCCGGCAGGCGTAAAAGTATTTAATCCCGCTTTTGATGTTACGCCAAATGAATACGTGACGGCGATTATTACGGAGAAAGGAATCGTGAGACCGCCTTTCGCCGAAGGTTTGGCCGCTCTTTTCAAGAAATAATGCCGTTCATTCATGCCTTCCCCGTTTTCCAAAAAAAATGAGCCTGCTAAGCCTTCTTGACTAGGTTTATAGGCCAAATGATGGTATCATAATGATTGCCGTCAGGGACTATAGGCGGACAATGTTATTATTTATAGCATTTCGGAGGAAAGAGCACGATGAAAGAACATGAAGAAAACGGGTTTTTGTTTAATGTAGATATTCTTATAAAGAGCTCGGCGAATGCTCAGGCCCTTCAGCTGCTCCTCCAACTGCTTAATAACCATCAGGGTGAGGTTGCCGATTATCGCATTAAATCAGGCATTGAGCTCGGTGAAATTATTGAAGCTTCACTTGCGGCAAAACGAAAATCGATGGTTTCTTCCCAAGTCAAGCGAAAAGAAGCCCGAAGCAAGCCGGATGAAGCAGGCAAGCATCTGACCGCGGCGGGGGGGAATCCTGTCGGAGAATGGATTCAATCCTACATTTCCAGCAATCGTCTGGTTAGGGTCCTCATTGATGGTCCGAAAGGACGCCTGAGCATCCCATGCCGAATTCTGAATTATTTGCCCGAGAACGAGATCATTAATGTTTACCATGTAGACGAGAAGCAGGTTTACACCTACAAGCTGAATGAGATTATCGACATTTTGGATGCATGAATCAATACGAATAAATCAAAGCGGACATCCCTTGCGGTTCAAGGCTATGTCCGCTTTTTCCTACGTTCTTTTCATTCCGGCGAGTGCGATCATTATCCATCCGGCAATAAACGCAATACCGCCAAACGGAGTAATGATGCCCAAGGCTTTGACACCGGTAATGCTGAGCAAATACAAGCTTCCCGAAAATAGAATAATTCCGGCGAGCAATAGACGCGCTCCGAGCAGCAATCTGGAGGACTCTCCCCAAACGTTCGCCAGAAGGGCAACGATCAGAAGGCCAAGTGCATGAAACATATGATACTGGACCCCGGTTTCGTAAGTCTTCAAGGCGGTTTCGCCGATAACGGGTTTAAGCCCGTGCGCTCCAAAGGCACCGATCGCCACCGCCAGCATGCACATAAAGGCGCCAATCGCGATATACTTGCGTCCCATCTTTACACCTTCCCCTCCTTTTTTCTAAACTCGAACCCTTTTATTTTAGCGCAAAAACAGCGGGCTTTTCCATTCCAATTCGTCATCTTCTAACAAAACCGGCTTGCATTTTCCTTCATAATATTGAAAAATGAACAAGAATAAGACTCTGAGACCAAAGGAGATGTGATCATGGATTACGAATATCCTCAGGGAGAAAATCGTCCCCCTTTCCCCTACCGTCCCGAAGAGCAGCAGGAAAGCGAGCCGAGAAGAAAACATTCCGGTCCCGGTATCGCTTCCTTCATTATGAGTTTACTCACTATCGCGGGTTATATTGCCGGACTGTCCTTGACGTTCGTGACACTGCACCGGATTGGGGAAGCGGAGTTGTCGGAAGAAATACTCATGAATCAGCAGGGATTTGTCATCAGCGTATTTGTGGTAATCGCCAGTGTCGTCATTAATATTGCCGGCATCATTCTGGCCATTATCGGACTGGCGCTGAAGAATCGCAAGAAGGTCTTTTCCGTGCTTGGTTTGGTTTTTGGACTGCTGCCGCTGATCATTCTGATTTTGCTGTTTATTATCGGAATTACGGTCGCCGGAACGAGCGATCTCCAGATGTAGCTCCTTGCTTTAAACCCATTATTGGAGAAAGGTGATTCGCAATGAATCAAATTAAAATTTTCGCTGACAGCACATGCGATCTGTCTGCGGAGCTGATCAGGCAATACGATATCGGCATCGTTCCTTTATATGTAACTTTTGATCAGGACACTTTCCGCGATGGCGTTGATCTGACACCTGCCCAGCTTTATGCCAAAGTTGACGAATCAGGCAGGCTTCCATTAACGGCGGCCCCCGCGCCTTCCGATTTCATGCAAGCCTTCGAACCATTTTTGGATCAAGGAGACCACATTCTTTATATTAGCCTGTCGTCCGAATTATCTTCTACTTATCAAAATGCGGTCATTGCTGCAAATGAATACGAAGACGGCCGGGTGACCGTGTTTGATTCGCTTAATCTCTCCACCGGAATCGGCATCCAGGTTCTTAAAGCGGCAAGGGCTGCGCAAGCAGGGCACACCGTCCCTCAAATCATTGAGTTATTGACTACGATTCGCCCAAAAGTGGAAACGGAATTTATCATCGATTCCCTTGACTATTTACATAAGGGAGGTCGCTGCTCCGGCATGCAGAGCGTTGTCGCCAGTCTGCTTAAAATCCGTCCTGTGATCAAAGTGATTAACGGCAAGATGACGCCTGCTTACAAAGTGCGGGGCAGCCGTGAAAAAGCTTTTGAACAGATGGTCGGAAACGCGCTCGGCAAGCTCGAAGTGATGGATAAGGACACTTTGTTCATTACGGACTCCGTAGCGCGGGAAGACGCGAACAATCTTCGTCAAATGCTTCAGGACAAGGTTCAGCCGCAGGAAATATTTCTGACAGAAGCCGGCTGCGTCATTTCCAGCCACTGCGGTCCAAAAACGATTGGCATCATTTATTTGACTAAATAACCTAAATTTCCATACAGGAGGAACCGTTATGACATTAAAAGGAAAAACAGCAATAATCACGGGAGCAGGCAAAGGAATCGGCCGGGCCGTCGCTCAGGCGCTGGCTGCTGAGGGCGTAAACCTGGGCTTGATTGCAAGAACCGCCAAAGACCTGAAGCAATTGCAAGAGGAACTTTCCGGCACTTACGGCGTAAAGATTGCCAGCAGCGTCTCGGACATTTCCGACCGCCATCAGGCTGAGGCCGCAGTCGCTTCGCTTCAGACGGAGCTCGGCGCGATTGATATCCTGATCAATAATGCGGGAATTCTCAAACTGGGCAAGCTGGTTGATATGGATCCCGAGGATTGGGAAAAAATTGTGCAGGTGAATCTCATGGGCACCTATTATGTAACACGTGCGGCCCTTCCTGCCATGCTGCAGCAAAACAGCGGAGATATCATCAATGTCTCTTCGACGGCTGGAGAACGCGGATTTGCTACCGGCTCCGCCTACTGCGCATCCAAGTTTGCGGTGCTCGGGCTGACTGAAGCGCTGATGCAGGAAGTCCGCAAGTCCAACATCCGGGTTACCGCTCTTACGCCAAGCACGGTGAATACGCCGCTGGCTGCGGGAGCCGGCCTGCCGATCGGCGACGAAGACCGCATGATGCAGCCGGAAGACGTGGCGCAGCTGATTGTAGCGGGGCTTAAGCTTCCTTCCCGGGTTATCCTGAAAACTGCGGGCATTTGGACAACCAATCCCCAATAAGCAGGGATATGGCACGAAAGAAAGGCAGGCGTCCAAAGACGTCTGCCTTTCTTGTTGTTGAATCCCGGGATCAGCTCGCGCATTAGCTGCGCATTACCCCCCGGCTTTTAGCCAAGTTTGGTATGCGGATGGAGCTTCAAGCCTTCCTCTTTGCGCGGTCTCCGCTCGCCCGGAGGCTTGATCGTGACGGCAATGAGGAACGAGATGACACACAGAACGGCGATGACTATAAAGGTAACCTCGAATCCGCCAAGAAGCGCGGCGATAAAGGAACCCGACAATGCGCCGAGGCCGAAGCCCTGATAAATGACGCCGTAGTTTTTGCTGTGATTTTTAAGTCCAAAAAAGTCGCCGACGATGGCCGGGAATACCGTGATGTTGCCGCCGAAGCAAAAGGCGATCGCAGCTACGGATACAAAGAACAAGGTATAATTAAGCTGCATAAAGCTTAAAACCGATACCGCTCCTGCTGTAACCAGCATCGTTCCGCAAACCACCTTGATCCGTCCGACCCGGTCCGACAGCGCGCCGAGAATAATACGACCGAGCGTATTAAAAATGGCGATCATCGCAACCGCATTGGCTGCAGCGGTTAAATTCAGGCCCGCCATCTGAACCCCGATATCTTTTACAATCCCGATCAGATACAAACCGCTCATGCATGCGGTGAAAAATATGATAAACAGCAAATAAGCTTCCTTGGTGCGCAGCATTTCTTTTACCGTATAATCTTTGGCAACCGGTTTTGCAGCAGAAACGGCGCCTTTATTACTTAAGGGGGCAACAACCGCATCCCGCAAAAGAAATGAACCGCCCACGATCATCACCAGAACTATAATTCCCCAATACATAAAGGCCTGGGACACGCCTGCCGATCCAATCAGCTCGCCGTTGATGTATTTGAAGATCAGGCTGCCCGTACCGTAAGCCCCTACGGAAATGCCGGATATCAATCCTTTTTTGTTTGGAAACCATTTAATCAGATTGGACAGCGAAGTGATGTAAGCCGTCCCGTCAGCCCAACCGACGATAAGTCCTGCGAGCAGGTAAATGAGTCCGAGCGATGAAGCCTGTGAACTGAGGATAAGCCCTGCGCCAAGCACAATTCCCGATGCTGCAACCAGTTTTCTGATGCCGATCTTTTCCTGGATTTTTCCGGCGAACAACGTGGCCAGAGCAAGCGCAAAGCTTGTAATGGAAAAGGTGACCGAAACGTTTTTAAGGTCAAAGCCGAAACGGTCTGCCAGGGGCTGATTGAACAAGCTCCAGGTGTAAATCGTTCCCAAACCCATTTGAACAATAATCGTTCCCACCACAATAAGCCACCGTTTTACAGGTTGTGTACTCATACGATCTCCTTCTTTCCGCCTTTGTTCTTTGTTGTTATCTTAGGATTGGAAAGCGGCCGGCATCGTATTCCGTATGTTACACTTTTCACAACATATAACGGCTGCTTTCCCTTGTCCTGTCTTCATTATATAGCAGGCAAGAAACGAGGGAGCAAAATCGGAACGAAATGCAGAAAACGGGGAATGAACGGCAGTTAAATATGCATAATCTGCCGAAACTCCTTAACTTTGCTCCGGCTGACCGGCACTTCATATTCCAAATCGCGCAGCCGCAGAATGTACGTATTGTTAAACCACGGAATAATTTCTCTGATTTTGGATAAATTCACGATAAAAGACCGATGGCAGCGAAAAAATTGATCCTGGGGCAGCCTGCCGTGAAACTCCGTGATGCTCATCTGCATCACGTATTCCTCATGTTTCGTATAGACAAGAGTGACTTTTTCCTGCGCGGAGGCGTAATAAATATCGTTGATGTCGGTCACAATTATTTTTTCATTCTTCTAAAGGTTCACTGTCTGGTTGGCCGTGCCGGCAAAAGCTACAGGCTCCGCAGCCGGTTCCGGTTCTTCGGATTTCCCGGCGGTAATACCCGAATTCCGGGCTTTGGCAGACATCTCGCGATCCCGGTTGTAAGCCGCTTCAAGCTTTTGCAGCATGCCTATGATGCGCGATTCGGGATAAGGCTTCAGGATATAATCAAACGCCTCGATTTCAAAGGCCTCCACCGCATGTTCCTTGTAAGCGGTAATAAAGACGATATACGGTTTTTTGCTGAATTTGCTAATATTCTGAGCCAGCAGAACGCCGTCCAGGGACGGGATATTGATATCCAGAAAAATAACGTCGACTTCATTTTGCTGCAAAAATTTCAAAACATCCAGGCCGTCTTCAAAGCTGCCCACGATTTCTATATTGCTGTGGGTTCTGATCAAATAGTTAAGCTCTTCCCTGGCCAAAAATTCGTCTTCAACAGTAATAGCTCTCATGATTTCACCCTGTTTATAAAAAAATAGACTTCCGTTCCCGGTTCCAGCATGCGGATATGCAGACCTTCTCCATAAATCAGTTTGACCCGCTCATGTACATTGGAGAGGCCGATTCTGGCGGAGGGCATTTCCCCGGAAATGATTTTTCGGATAATCTCCGGGTCTATACCGGGCCCGCTGTCCGAAACGGATATACGTACACGGTTTCCCAATTCTTCAACTTTAAGGGTAACCGTTCCGGCGCCTTTTCCTTTCAAAATGCCATGGACAATCGCGTTCTCAACCAAAGGCTGCAGCAGCAGGCTCGGCATCATAACCTCAACCTCATCGATTTCATAAACTACGTTCAGCTTGTTGCCAAAACGGGCCATTTCGATTTCAACGTAATCGCGGACCTGTTGAAGCTCTTTTTTCATATCGATCAGTTCATCGTTCAGTTCCAGATTATAACGAAGATAACTGGACAAGCTGATGATCAGCTCCCTGGCCTTGTCGGGATTTATCCTGATCAAGGAAGAAATGGCATTCAGCGAGTTAAACAGGAAATGAGGGTTGATTTTGGTCTGAAGCGCCTTAAGCTCCGCCTTATTGGCCATCTCCCGCATCTGTTCTATTCGGGATACCTCAAGCTGCGTAGAGATCATCTGTGACAGCCCGACGGCCATGGCCTGAAGAGAGTATGTAATTTTGTGCGCTTTGCGGTAATAGATTTTTAGCGCTCCGGTCACCTCGCCTTTTTCTTTCAGCGGAATAATGATCAGGGACTGGATCTCCGGCGTCTTCTCATCCGCGTCCTTGTTTCGGATCGTGATTTGCCCGCTTCTTATGCTTTGCTTGGAAGCCTCCGTAATAATTTCGTGGCCAATGTTGTATCTTTCCTCGCCGGTCCCCACATAAGCAAGAATGACCTTCGTATCGGTCAGCGCAACGGCATCCGCCCCGATCTCGTTTTTGATAATGGTACAGATCGTCGCCAGCGACTCCGGATTGATGTGTCTGAAGTAGGGTAAAGTTTTACTCGCAATATCGAGAGCAAGCTTGGCCTGTCTTGCCGCCACCAACTCCTTCTCGCCTTCCACGCTTTGAACGAGCAGCACGATGAGCCCTACGCTCAATTCCCCCGCAATCATCGGGAGAGCGATTTTGGAGACAATTTCCGCCCCCAGCGAATGAGGCTCGGCGAACAAGTAAATCAACACCATCGTTAGCGTTTCACAGATCATACCCGCGGCAATCCCTAAGCTCCATCTGTGCCGCTTTGGAACCCGGGTGTTAATATAACCGGATACAACCCCTGCAATCACGCTTGTAATCAGACAGGGTATCGAGGTCACCCCGTGTATATCGATGAAGTACCTGTGAATCCCGGAAACAATCCCGGTTACAATACCTACCCAGGGACCGAACAGAATGCCTCCGGAGATGATGGCCACAATTCTGATATTGACAAGGGAACCTTCCACGTTAATCCCCGAATAGGTTCCAAATATCGCAAACAGCGAGAAAATAAGCGCAACCACGCTGAGCTCCTGCACGGAATGGCTCGTCTTCTGAAGAAGCTCTCTGAAACGCGTAATGCGCTCAAAAAGAACAGGCACATCAGCAGCAGCGCCGACCGTTCAAACAATTGAAGCAGCATCACTAACATGTTTGTTTCATCCAATGCCTAATCCTCCCTATATACAACAAACAAGCAGCAGATGGCTCTTCTGTCGAAAAGTCGGCTCTGCTGCTTGTTAGGCTGGGTTCCGGACATCAATCAATAGTAAGGAGCCATCATCAAATATACGATGACGCCTGTAAGACTGACATACAACCAGATGGGCATCGTCCAGCGGACAATCTTTTTATGCTTGCCAACCTGCATCGTCCAGCCCCATACCAAAGCGAAAAGCGCAAGCGGAACCACAACCGCCGCCAGGAAGCTGTGCGAAATCAGAATGAAGAAGTAAACAGGACGGATAAAGCCTTCCCCTCCATATTTGGCCGTTTCCGGAGAGATATAATGGAACGTCAAATAGGAAACAAGGAAGAGCAGCGTCGACGTAAAGGCCAGCAGAATAAATACTTTGTGCACGCGGATATTTTTCTTCAAAATGGCGATCAGTCCCGCAATGAGAAAAATAAAAGTAAAGCTGTTGAAGATCGCATTCAGTCTCGGAAAGATCGTCAAGTCAAAATCAACCGCTCCCTGGTACCCGATGGGCGAGAAGAACAGAAGCAAAATAATAATGTTGGCAATGACCGACACCGTGATGATGAGTCCGGTGAAATTTTTCGAGCTTCTTGCTGCGTTGTTATATTGATCCGGATTATGATTCATGTTTAAGGCTCTCCTATTGGGATTCTTGTTTATGTCAATTATATATTGCTTTCAAATCGCTTGTTAAGTGACAAAACATCGACTTTTTGGCGAAAAAGAAATGATTTGAGTTTCACGTCAGGTTTCTGTTCCGTCTCTCACCGGATGTTTTGGCGAAATATCCTTCGATCGTCCGGCTGGCCCAAAGCGACAACCCCACAAACAAGGCAACATAAACCAGCTTGTACGGATGACGTATGAATTCATAAAAATCATGTCCGATATAGGAAACCGACATCACCATAACGGCTTTGCCGAAAACGACGGCAATCAGATAGGAACGAACCTGCATCCGGGCAGCCGCTGCGGCCATGTTTACGATGACAAACGGTCCAACCGGAAAAAGACTGAGCAGGAACACGTAGCTGAACCCGCGGGTTCGAATCCAGTTCATGCTCCGCTGAATCTTAGGTTTCCGTAACCACTTCTGCATAAAAGGGATCTCCGCCATTTTCCTCACAATCAGAAAAGTGGTCATGCAGCCGCCGACTATGCCAATCCAGGAGTACAGAAACCCCAGCCACATTCCGTACACAGCAGCATTGATGCCTACAATCAGCATAGTAGGAAGCGGAGGTACAAATGATTTCATAAAAGTCAGCAAAATGCCCGGAAGGGGACCGAAGGATCGGTAGCGATCCATGAGCTCTCTAATATTTTCTTCTGTGAAATAGGACATTATACTATGTGCCAACACCAGCTTCGCCCTCTCCTTTTCATTGCCTGTGAATTCCGGTACATAGGCTGCCGCGCATGAAACGACTTAAATTAATTAAACAGTGGTAAACTGTCTTCCCGATTATATATAATAGGGACTAGATTGTACAGAAAGGGTGTTGATCCATTTATGAAATTTGGCGAATACCGATATGAACGTCCTGATGTTGACAAACTCAAACAGGATTTTACCAGTCTGCTGGCAACTTTGAATGCTGCCGCTACATTGGAAGAACAAAGAGCTTCCTTTGCCCAAATCAATAAGCTCCGCAGCGAATTTGACACCATGCAGCAACTGGTTAGTGTTCGGCACTCCATCGATACGACTGATGCATTTTATAAAGCCGAACAAGACTATATGGATGAAATCGGACCTGTCATCCAAGAGTACATAACCGAATATTACAAGGCAATCGTAAATTCCAAGTACAGAGCCGAGCTCGAGCAGGAATGGGGGACGCAGCTGTTCCAGCTTGCCGAAGTTTCGCTTCGCACGTTCAGTCCGGAAATCATTGAGGATTTGCAGCTCGAGAACAAACTTTCAACGGAATACTCCCAGCTCATTGCGTCCGCCAAAATTCCGTTCGAAGGCGAGGAACGCACGCTGCCTCAGCTCGCTCCGTTTGAATTGTCCACGGACCGCGAAATGAGAAAACGCGCTTCCGAAGCCAGATATGGCTTTATGTCTGAACACGAGCCGGACTTCGACCGCATTTATGACGAGCTCGTCAAGGTCCGCACCCGTATTGCCAAAAAGCTTGGGTACAACAGTTTTGTTGAACTGGGCTATGACCGCATGATGCGCACTGATTATAACGCCGAAATGGTAGCCAATTTTCGCAAACAGGTTCTTGAGCATATCGTTCCGGTTGCCCAGAAGCTGAAGCAACGCCAGGCTGAGCGTTTGGGGCTTGATGAGTTGAAATACTACGACGAGAACTTCAATTTCAAAACCGGGAACGCTACCCCGAAAGGCGATCCGGACTGGATAGTAGCGAACGGCGCCAAGATGTACCATGAGCTCTCTCCGGAGATGGACGAATTCTTTACCTTTATGCTGGACAACGATCTCATGGATCTGGTAAGCAAGAAAGGCAAGCAGGGCGGCGGCTACTGCACCTACTTCAGCGAATACCAGGCTCCGTTTATTTTTTCCAATTTCAATGGAACCTCCGGGGATATTGACGTCCTGACCCATGAAGCCGGCCATGCTTTCCAGGCCTATGAAAGCCGTAATTTCAAAGTGCCTGAATATGCTTTCCCGACCTATGAAGCGGCTGAAATCCACTCCATGAGCATGGAATTTTTCACCTGGCCTTGGATGAATCTGTTCTTTAAAGAAGACGCCGGCAAGTACCGGTTCAATCATTTGGCGGACTGTCTGCAGTTTATTCCTTACGGGGTTTCCGTCGATGAATTCCAGCACTTTGTTTACAGCAACCCGGAAGCGACCCCGACCGAGCGTAAACAGGCGTGGCGGGAAATCGAGAAGAAATATTTGCCGCACCGCAATTATGACGGCAACGCTTATCTGGAGCAAGGCGGTTTCTGGCAAAAGCAAGGACATATTTTTGGCGCGCCGTTCTATTACATTGATTATACGTTGGCCCAACTCTGCGCCTTCCAGTTCTGGAAACGTTCGAACGAAGATTTCAAAACCGCCTGGAGCGATTATTTACAGCTCTGCCAAGCCGGAGGAAGCCAATCCTTCCTCAAGCTGGTTGAGCTCGCCGGGCTGATCTCGCCTTTTAAAGACGGCTGCATCCGTTCCGTTATCGGAGATATCGAAAGCTGGCTGAACGGCGTTAACGATAAAGAGTTATAACAGCACTAAAAGAAGCGGTCCTGCCCTGAGGCAAGGATCGCTTTTTTTTGTATTCTCTTTCTTTTTCCTAAAGTTTAAAACTCCGCTTGCAGAACCTGCTTGATCTGAACGATTGCTTCATCCACATTGGCCGCCCGGATCATTACGCGCCGCTCTTGTTCAATTTCTCTCGCTGTATATTCGTAACGAGGATCATAGTAGTGAACCAGCAGCATCTCTACTGCCTCGGCGAACCGCCCGCTTTGCAAGTAAATGTCGATCTCCTTGGCAATGGGAGTATGAATCCGCTCCTTAATTTTTTTGAAAGCCGACATACATTGTTCATGGTGGGAAGCCGGGGCATAATCCAGCAGAATTTGCCGCACCCGCTCCTCCATCGGAAGTTCGACCCATAACTGGATCCCCTCTTCTTTTTTGCGGGCCAGAAAATCCGGCATCGTTACTTTTCCAATCCGTTTGCTTTCCGCTTCCAGCAGCACATAGGGCGAATGTTGAACCTGAAGCAACCCCTGCAGCAGCAGAGAATCAAAGGTTTTCTGATTATGAGGCACGAGTCCGATTTGTCCGAACACCGATCCGCGATGGCCTGCCATCGCTTCCAGATCCAGCACCGGGTAGCCCTCTTCTTTAAGCTTTCGCAAAATAGACGTTTTTCCCGATCCGGTGTTCCCGCCCAGGACGACGGCTTGCGGCTTCATCTCAAAATGCTCGAGCTCGTCAACCACCCATCTTCGATAGGAACGTATTCCGCCGTCCAGGCGCCTAACGTGAACGTCCATTAATGTCAGCAGCGTTGCCGTCGTGCGGCTTCGCATGCCGCCCCGCCAGCAGAACACGACCTTGTCGCCCTGGATTGCTTGAAACTGCCTTATAAAAGATGGCAGCTTGGCGGAAACGATCTCCAGTCCCCGCTGTTTGGCTGCGTCCACGCTTACCTGTTTATACAAGGTTCCGATTTCGGCGCGCTCTTCATCATTGAACAGCGGGATATTAACGCTTCCGGGAATCGTGGATTCTTCAAACTCGGAAGGTGAGCGAACATCGATGGTTGTCACCTCATGCTGATTTTGCTTCTCAAGAAGCTCTTCTATATTAATATCTTTAAACAAACCTACCCGCCCCTTGTTTCCATCTTGTTGCCGCCCGCAACTTCTATATTAAATCACCTGAATGTGACCCGGATGATCTTCGGTCACTTCTCCTATTAACGAGGCTTCCACCCCTGCCTTTTTCAAGGCGTCCAATAGAGCGCCGCTTTCCGCGCCTGCAACAGAAATGAGCAGGCCTCCAGAAGTTACAGCATCGCAAAGCATCCACTGACCGATTTGATCCAGTCCTTCCGGGAAGGTGACCGAGCCTTCAAGATGGGCAAAGTTATTTTTGGTTCCGCCAGGTACAAATCCGGCTTCTGCAAGCTCTCTTACCCGAGGCAGGAAAGGCACCTGGTCCTTGCTGATGATAATGCCTGTTCCGCTTCCCTTTGCCATTTCGGAGGCATGTCCAAGCAGTCCAAATCCGGTAACATCCGTACATGCGTGCACTTCATAGGGCTCCATGGTCTCGGCGGCGGTCTTGTTCAAAGTGGTCATGACACGGGTCACCCTCGCCACTTCTTCCTCATTCAGCTGATCCTTCTTGATGGATGTCGTCAATATCCCGACCCCGATCGGCTTCGTCAGAATCAGCTTGTCCCCCGCTTTGGCGCCCGCATTGGTCCGCACACGATCGGGATGAACAAGCCCCGTTACGGCAAGACCGAATTTGGGTTCTTTGTCGTCTATCGAGTGACCGCCTACCAGCGTAACCCCGGCTTCCTTCAATTTATCCCCGGCTCCTCTCAATATCTCCGACAGAACCGCTTTATCAAGCGTATGAATCGGGAATGCAACAATATTAAGAGCCGTCAGCGGCTTCCCACCCATAGCATAAATATCGCTGATCGCGTTGGCTGCCGCTACCTGTCCGAAATCATACGGATCATCAACAATCGGCGTGAAAAAATCGACCGTCTGTACCAGGGCAAGCTCGTCTGTAAGACGATATACACCCGCGTCGTCGCTTGTATCCAGTCCCACAAGCAGATCCGGATTTGGTTCAGCAGGCGGAAGGCTGCGAATTACCTGTGCCAGATCGGCAGGTCCGATTTTGCAGCCGCAGCCTCCTTTTGAGGACAACAAAGTCAATTTTATTTTGTCTTGCAATGGCATAAAGATCATCCTTTCTTAAACTATCTATCAAAAGCTGGCATCCAGCTCCAAACTATCCTCAAACAGTATACCACTAAAGAATTACCGGAAAAAATGCTCTTTATTATGTTATACTATCATTCTGACATCATTTTAATAGAAAGTGGCGGTTAACATGGTTCAACTCACGGATTCATCCCCTGCGTCTCACCGCAATTATAAAGCAGCCATACTTGCGGTAATTTTTGTGCTCATTGCCGTGGCCGGACTGGCTTATGTCAAATGGTGGCCCTATTACGGCAAAGCGTTTAAGGCGGCAGCCGAGCATTCCATCGGCTCCTCGATCATAAGCGGCAGCTCGGAAACTGCACCTGCTCCTTCATGGTCAGCAGCTGTAGATTACGCAGCCGCTTATTTTAAATCGGTATGGAAAGCTGCGGTGCTTGGCATCCTGCTAGGTTCGCTTGTGCAAGTGCTTCTGCCGGGACAATGGCTGCTCAAAGTGCTTGGCAAAGCCACATTTAAAAGCACCGCGATTGGCGGTATTGCTTCTCTGCCCGCTATGATGTGCACCTGCTGTGCTGCACCGATTGCCGTCGGACTTCGCAAAAAGGATGTCTCTGTAGGTTCGAGTCTCGCCTTTTGGCTCGGCAATCCGACCATTAATCCGGCGACTCTCATTTTCATGACCTTTGTCCTGTCCTGGAAGTTTACGCTGCTCAGGCTGATCTTCGGCATCGCTCTCACCTTTGGTGTAAGCTACTTCGCCAATCGTTTCGCCGAAGACGCCAAAGTTCCTGACGAAGTGCTCTCTTCCGTTCAAGAGAACACTCAGGCCGATAACAAGCCTTTTCTTATACGTTGGGTTAAAAACATCGGCAGCATGCTGTTAAGCATTGTCCCTGCCTATCTGATCTTTGTTCTTATTCTTGGAGCAGCCCGGGCCTGGCTTTTCCCCGAAATCGGCATTAGCGAAGGAAACCATTTGCTCGCTATTATCGGATTTGCCATTGCCGGCATGCTGTTTGTCATTCCGACTGCAGCCGAAATTCCGATCATTCAGTCGTTCATGTCCTTCGGCCTTGGAGCGGGTCCTGCAGGCGCTTTATTGCTGACGCTACCGGCTGTAAGCCTGCCGTCCCTGCTGATGATTTCCCGTTCCTACCCGAGAAAGGTCATTGCCTTTGTTGCTTCATCTGTTGTCGTGCTGGGCATTTTATGCGGCCTGTCTGCAATGCTCATCCTTTAAGAACTAAGGTAAAATGTAAAAGCCCGCTTATCGTTTGAGGATAAACGGGCTTTTTTGGGTTTCAATCATCAGGTTGATCGTATAAAAAAAGTACCAAGATGCTGGCATCTTAGGCACTATAGCTTTATGTATAAAATTGGAGCGGACGACGGGAATCGAACCCGCGACCCTCGCCTTGGCAAGGCGATGCTCTACCGCTGAGCCACGTCCGCATAATGCAATTAAGAAAAGTGAGCCATGAAGGACTCGAACCTTCGACACCCTGATTAAAAGTCAGGTGCTCTACCAACTGAGCTAATGGCTCTCAGATAAGGACTTTCCGAAAAAATGTTCGGATTTACCTTGAATCTTGGACTTCACTTAAGAGTGAAGTGGCTGGGGATATAGGATTCGAACCTATGCATGACGGAGTCAAAGTCCGTTGCCTTACCGCTTGGCTAATCCCCAATCTTTATGAATGGGGCGATCGATGGGGATCGAACCCACGAATGCCGGAGCCACAATCCGGTGCGTTAACCACTTCGCCACGACCGCCATAACAAACCAAATTGCGGGGGCAGGATTTGAACCTGCGGCCTTCGGGTTATGAGCCCGACGAGCTACCGGGCTGCTCCACCCCGCGTCAGTAAAAAGGTATTCTGTTGTTACCGGGGTCCTTCGAATAGCAACCGGAATTACTATAAAGGACATTTTCACTTTTGGAATACGATGGTGGAGCCAAGGAGGATCGAACTCCTGACCTCCTGCTTGCAAGGCAGGCGCTCTCCCAGCTGAGCTATGGCCCCATATTTCCAATTAGTGCTCTGTTGAAGCACATTTTGTATGTAGTTATCTGGTGGGCCCTAGTGGACTCGAACCACCGACCTCACCCTTATCAGGGGTGCGCTCTAACCAGCTGAGCTAAGGGCCCAAACCATTACACACTCACAAAAAAATTCCCAAAAGGGAATCCGCTTGGCGGCGTCCTACTCTCCCAGGACCCTTCGGTCCAAGTACCATCGGCGCTGGAGGGCTTAACGGTCGTGTTCGGGATGGGTACGTGTGGAACCCCTCCGCCATCGCCACCAAACGGGCATTTGTATAACAAATGCTTGTTTCAAGCTTGATCGCTTGAAAACTGGATACGAAACTTCTTTGCGTCTTAGCCCCGCCAGTTTTCACTTAGTGGGGTTTGTTTTGGATAAGCCCTCGACCGATTAGTACTGGTCAGCTCCATGCATTGCTGCACTTCCACCCCCAGCCTATCTACCTCGTCGTCTTCAAGGGGTCTTACGATTTGGGAAATCTCATCTTGAGGGGGG